>CAZDZJ010000143.1:0-25958 GCA_964509895.1 uncultured Gemmatimonadota bacterium | reverse complement strand
CCCTCGTAGCCTACACCCCCCGCCCGCCCGCCGAACCGAACGGAGCACTCGTCGATGTCCAGCTCACCGGCGGCACGACGGCACCGTCGGGGCTGGGGCACGGCGTCATCGTCAGGAGCGCACGCACTCCGGCCGGGCCGGCCGACCCGGCCAACTCCGGGGAGGACACCGGTCCCGAAGCCGACATTCGCCTCGAACTCGACGGCCGGCTCGCCGGGGCGGCCCGGGCCCCCTGGGGGGCGAGGGCCATCCTCGGCCTCCCCGAACTCGGGCCCGGGCTTCACCACGGACGGCTGCAGGTGGACCCCACCGGCGCCCGGGCCGATGACCTGCGCTACTTCGCGATCCGGGTCGTGCCTCCTCCCACCGTCCTCCTCCATGGCGACGCGGCCGGGTTCATCGGACTCGGGATCGAAACGCTCCGCGAGGGGGGGCGGCTGGGGACGGGTGGAAGCGGTTCCGTCGCAGTCGTGGACGGAGACGTGAGCCTCGGCGCCCCGTGGGAGGGAGCACAGACCATCATCTTCGTTCCGCCGACGGACCCCGTCGATCTCGCCGCCTTCAACCAGGGGCTGGCGTCCTCCGGGGTCGGGTGGCAGGCGCGGGTCGATGCGGGATCGGGCGACCTCGGACTCCTGGAGCCGGAGGCCGCGTTCTCGCTGTCGGGGGTACGGGTCCGGCAGCGCTACCTCCTCCGTGCCACCGGCGGCGGATCGGCCGCCGACACGGCGCTCCTGCGCACGGAGGACGGAGAACCGTGGCTCATCCGGACGGATTCGGACGACCGGATGGCGCTGATCCTCGCCTCGCCGCTCAACCCCGCGGCCAGCGACCTCCCGGCGCATCCGGCCATGGTTCCCTTCCTCGAGGCGCTCCTCGTGCACTGGTCGCACCTCGCCACGTGGCCCTTCTCCGACTTCGGGGCGGGGCGCCCGCTGACCCTCCCGGAATGGGCGAGCGAGGTCGAGTCCCCGGACGGAACGGTTCGCGGCGTCGAGGGCGGAGGCCGGTTCACGCCGCTGCGGGCGGGCGTGTATGCGGTCCGGGGCACGGGAAGCGACGGGGCGAGCGCCGACGCGCACTTTGCGGTGAACGTGCCGGCGGTCGAGGCCGACCCCGCCCCGATATCGCGCCGACAGCTGGAGGAACTGTTCGCCGGCCGGCCGGTATTCACGGCAGGCCCCGACGCGAGCGCCTGGGAGGATGGTATCTTCCGTGCGCGGCGCGGGCGGGACATGGCCCCCTGGTTGATCGCGCTGGCGCTGGCATTGATTGGAGTGGAGCTGTACCTGGCGACGCCGGGCCGGTCGCGCCGCCCGAGCGCGGACGGTGAAGGGAGCGAGGCCACATCGGGCGCGTCGAACTGATTCGAACGTCGTTCCTCCAGATCGTGCGAGCCTCCGGCATTCCGGAGGCGCTCTCGCGGCGTGGCACCCGTGCGCCGGTGCACCCGCTCCCGGGGGCGGGGCCCGCCGCCCTGGCGCTCGCGCTCGACGACCTGGCCGTCGGCGCCCCGGTCGTTCTCGTGGCCGACAGCCCGGAGCGAGCCGACGCGCTCCACGAGGATCTCCGCACCCTCGGCGCCGCCGGCGCCCGCTGCTATCCGCAGCGCGAAGCTCTCCCGTACGAGGACGCGGATCCACACATCGAGATCGAGGCGCAGCGCGTCGACGCGCTGGGGGCGCTGCTCAAGGGACAGTGCCGCATCGTGACGACGACGACCCGGGCCCTCTCCGAGCGCGCGCCGGTGCCGGTCGGCCCGGGTACGACGCTCGTCCTCACGATCGGGCGCGGCGCCGCGCAGCCCCTGGCCGAACTCGGCCGGCGCCTCGACGACATGGGATTCGGTCGCACCCACACCGTGCGCGAAGTGGGGGACTATGCGATCCGGGGCGGGATCGTGGACCTGTTCCCGTTCGGACATCCCGCGCCGCTGCGGATCGAACTCTGGGGCGACGAAGTGGAGTCGGTACGCCGCTTCGACGCGCTCACGCAGCGTTCGACCGAAACCCTGGAGAGCGTGGATGTCCTCCCGATCGCGCTGCGGGGCGCGGAGACGCCGGGCGCGGTGGAGCGGCGGGCACTCCTCGAGACGCTGCCACCGACAGCGCTCGCAGTGATCCTCGACCCGGAGGGAGGCGTCAGGGTTCGCGAGCGGCTATGGGACGAGGTCCGCCAGGCGAGGAAGCGGCTCGGGTCCGGCGCGGAGCCCGCAGAATCGCTGGTTCTCCCGCCTGCCGAGGCGGAACGCCGGCTCACGGCACTTCGCACCGTCGAATTCATGGCGCCGCGCGGGACCTCGCCTGACCCGGCGCAGGATTCGCCGACGCCGGGCGACGGCCCGTCAGTCCCGGACGCGATCCGACTTCCGGTGGAGCCTCCACCCGCCATCGACCGCGACATGAAGCGGCTCGTCGGCGAGATCGGCGCCGCGCGAGCCCGCGGCGAGCGCCTCATCATCTTCTGCGACAACGACGGACAGGTCGAGAGGCTGGAGGAAATCCTCACCGAGCGCGGCGGCGCTTCCCTCGCGCGCGATGTCGGCCTCGCGATCGGGTCGCTCAGCGGGGGCTTCAGGGTCGGGGTCCCCGGCACCCTGCTCGTCCTCACGGATCACGAGGTGTTCCGGCGCCGTTATCGCCGCCACCGCGTCCGGCTCCGCGGCGCCGCCACGATCGAATCGATCGCGTCCATCGAACCGGGCGACTACGTGGTCCACATGGAGCACGGGATCGGCCGCTACATGGGCATGCAGCGGGTCGAGGTGCGCGGCGAGACGATCGAGACGATGGAGATCAGGTACGCCGACGGCGAGACCCTGAGACTCCCCCACTATCGGCTGGACCTCGTCGAGCGTTGGAGCGCGGCGGGCTCGGACGCGCGCCCGCCTGCCGTCCACAAGCTCGGCCGGAGGAAATGGAAACAGCTCCGGAACCGGACGGTCGCCGCGATCGAGGCCACCGCGGTCGAACTCCTCCAACTCCATGCGCGCCGCAAGATGTCGCCCGGCCGCGCCTTCCCGCCCGAAACCGCGTGGCAGCGCGAGATGGAGTCGGCCTTCCTCTATGACGAGACGCCCGATCAGCTCACCGCGTGGGAGGCCGTCCGGCAGGACCTCGAGTCGCCCGCTCCGATGGATCGCCTCGTGTGTGGGGATGTCGGCTTCGGGAAGACGGAGATTGCGATCCGGGCGGCCTTCAAGGCGGTACAGGACGGGGCGCAGGTCGCCGTGCTCGCCCCCACCACGATCCTCGCGGACCAGCATCTGACGACGTTCCGGGAGCGCCTCGCGGGTTTTCCCGTGCAAGTGGAAGGGCTCTCCCGCTTCCGCACGGCGGCCGAACAGCGCGAGGTCGTCGCAAGACTCGCTGCCGGGACCACCGACATCGTCATCGGGACGCACCGCCTCCTCTCGCGCGACGTCGGATTCCGGGACCTCGGACTTCTCATCGTCGACGAGGAACAGCGCTTCGGCGTCCGCCAGAAGGAGCGGCTGAAGGAATACCGGGAGACGGTGGACGTCCTCACCCTCACCGCGACGCCGATCCCCCGGACCCTTCACCTCGCGCTCGGCGGGCTGCGCGACCTCTCCACGATCCGCACGCCGCCCCGCAACCGCATGCCGATCATCACGCACGTGCTGTCGTGGGACGACGGGATTCTGGAGGAAGCGTTGCGGCGCGAGTTCGACCGCGGCGGCCAGGTGTTCT
Source organism: uncultured Gemmatimonadota bacterium (assembly GCA_964509895.1). Lineage (GTDB taxonomy): Bacteria > Gemmatimonadota > Gemmatimonadetes > Palauibacterales > Palauibacteraceae > Palauibacter. The sequence continues at coordinate 22,248 of CAZDZJ010000143.1, read as the reverse complement.
TCGTCCACGACCGGGTCGAGACGATCGGCGCGCTCGCGAGCCGGGTGCAAAAACTCATGCCCGAGGCGCGCGCCGCCATCGCACACGGCCAGATGCCGGAGCGCGAACTCGAGGAGGTCATGCACCGCTTCGTCCGCAGCGAGATCGACCTCCTCATCTGCACGTCCATCATCGAGAATGGACTCGACGTCCCGTCCGCGAACACGATGATCGTCCACCGGGCCCACAACTTCGGACTCGCCCAGTTGTACCAGTTGCGCGGCCGGGTCGGCCGCTCGCACCGGCGGGCCTACTGCTACCTCCTCGTCCCCTCCGATGTGGCCCCGGATGCGGCCGGGCGCCTGCGGGTGCTCGAACACCACACGGAACTCGGCTCGGGATACGAGGTCGCGCTCAAGGACCTCGAGTTGCGGGGGGCCGGCAACCTCCTGGGGGGAGAGCAGAGCGGCTTCGCCACCGCCGTGGGGATCGAGACCTGGCAGCGGCTCGTCGAGCGCACGCTCCGGCGACTGAAGGGGGAGTCTTCGGCCCCCGCTCCGCGCGCCCGGGTCTCCGTCGATGGGGAATCGTTCCTGCCGGATACCTACGTCGCCGAATCCCCGGTGAAGATGCACCTCTATCGCCGTCTCGCGCGTCTCACCGCGCGGGACGAAGTGCGGGCGTTCCGCGAGGAACTCGAGGATCGCTTCGGCCGACTCCCGCCTCCCGCCACGCGTCTCCTGGCGGCGGCGGATCTCCGGATCCTCGGGGCAGCGGTCGGCGCGGACTGGATCCGGGCCTCCGACGACGACGCCCGAATCTCGTTCGAAGCGACGGCGTCGCCGCAGCTCGGGCTCCTGACGAACGCCCTCGCGGACCGCCAATTGCACGTTGAAGTACGGCGGCTGGAACCGTTATCGTTGGTCCTGAGACGAGCGGGAACCGAACCCCTCCTGCCGATGCTCGTGAAAGCCCTGGGGATCCTGGCGCAGCCGGGGCGAACCGAGGCGACGGAGAGGAAGACTCCGGTGACCGTGGGAGGAGTTTAGCATGATCGAGATTCGTCCTGGCGTGAAGGCCCTCCGCGCCGGCGTCTGCCTGCTCGCCGCGGCGCTGGCCCTCGTCGCCCCCCTTTCCGGGCTTCAGGAGAATAACCCGGCGGAGCCGGACACCGTGGCGGCAGCCGGGTTCCCCGCGGGAGTGGAATCGCTGGACAGGGTCATCGCCGTGGTCGGCGATACGGCCGTCCTGTTCTCGGACCTGCAGATCACGCTCTACCAGCTGCAGGCTCGCGGCGCGCGCGTCCCGGAGGAGGGCACGGAGCGCTGGACCGCCTTTACCGCCGAGGTTCTCGAAGCGATGATCGACGACCTGATCTTCCTTCAGCAGGCGAGAAACGCGGGAGTCACGGTGCCGGAGGACCGCGTGGCCGAGACGGCGGAGGGCTACTTCGCCGAGACACGGGCCTCGTTCTCCTCCGATGAAGAGATGATGCTCGCGGTGGAGGAAACGGGCATGAACATGCTCCAGTTCCGCCAGATGCAGCGCTCGCAGGCGCACGCCGCGGAGATGCGCCAGGCCTACCGGTTCGAACTGGAGCGACGCACCGACCTCCCGCCGGTCATCGTCAGCGAGGAAGAGGTCGAGGGGGCGTTCGAGGAGTTCGCGCAGAACCAGCCTCCGCGCCCCGCCCTCGTCTCGTTCAACCGGCTCGTTGTCACGCCGTCTCCGAGCGGGGCGGCGATGGACAGTGCCCGCGCGCGTACGCTTCGCGTCCAGAACGATTTCGCGAACGGAGAGGATTTCTCGGTCCTCGCGCGCCGTCATTCCGACGACGAGGGCACCCGGGAGCAGGGCGGCGAGCTGGGCTGGATGAGCCGCCAGCTGCTCGTCAAGCCCTTCGGGGACGCCGCCTGGGGGGCGCGGCCCGGCCAGACCGTGGGTCCCGTGCAGACGCAGTTCGGCCTCCACTTCATCAAGATCGAGCGGCAGCGGGGGGCCGAGCGCTTTCTGCGGCATATTCTCCTGCGGCCCGAGATCAAGGAGGAGGACATTGAGACCGCCCGGACGCTCGCGACCCAGATAGCGGACAGCCTCCGGGCGGACGCCGACCCCGAGCGGCTCGTGGCCCTGTTTCGGGGACAGGTGGCCGACGAGGCGATCCGCTTCGACGATGTCCCGCTCACGAACCTCCTCAGCCAGTTCACCGGCGCGGGCGGCGAATCCGGACTCACCGCCCCCACGCCCGGAACGGTGTACGGGCCGCTCCCCATGCAGCGCGGCGGCCCCACCGAGTTCGGCCTCGTCCACATCCTGACCTTCCGTCCCGAGGGCCCGATCGAGATCGATGACGTGCGGGAACAGATCCGGCAGAGCATCCGCACCCGCAAGCAGATCGAGATCATCCTCGGGGAGGTTCGTTCCAACACGTACATCGACGTGAGATTCTGAGGGGATGACCCACAGGCCGCGGCTCGGGATCACGCTGGGAGATCCGCGCGGGATCGGGCCGGAGGTGACCGCGGCGGCGCTTTCCTCGCTGCCGGGCGGGGACGAGATCGAAGCGGTTCTCGTGGGACCCCGGTCGCTCGGCGAACCGGAAGGCCCCCTGGAGGGGATCCGCCGGGAGACGGTGGGCGACTGGGACTCCGCAGGCGGCGAGAGGCTCGCGGGTGCGCTGTCGGGACGGGCGATCGAGCGAGCCGTCGCGATGGCGCGGTCGGGGGAGATCGACGGGATCGTCACGGCCCCGATCAGCAAGACAGCCCTGCGGGCCGCCGGGTACCCGCACCCCGGACATACGGAGCTTCTCCAGGAGTTGGCGGGGGCGCGCGAGGTCACGATGATGATGGCGGCCGAGCGCACGCCCCTCGGCGGGGCACTTCGCCTCGCGCTCCTGACGGCGCACCTCCCCCTGCGCGATGTACCCTCCGTCCTCGATGCGGACCTCTTCGCCCGAAGGTCCGGGATCGCGATCGCGGCGCTTCGCGACTGGTGGGGGATCGAGCGGCCCCGCCTCGCTTTTGCGGGACTCAATCCTCACGCGGGCGAGGGCGGCCTCTTCGGCAACGAAGAGATCGACGTGTTCGAGCCGGCGCTGGCGAGGCTCGCGGCCGATCCCGACGTGGAGGTCCTCGGGGTATTCCCCGGAGACACCGTCTTTCTGAAGGCGCTATCGGGGGAGGCGGACCTCGTCGTGACGCCATACCACGATGTCGGCCTTGCCGTATTGAAGACGATCGCGATGAGCGAGGGTGTGAACGTGACGGCGGGGCTGCCCTTCCCGCGCACGTCTCCGGACCACGGCACGGCGACGGATATCGCCGGCCGCGGGGTCGCCGATCCGGGAGCGATGCGGGCCGCGATCGAGCTTTGTGCACGCTTCTGCACGGCGCGGACCGGCGCGAGATGATCTGGCTGCGTAATGTCTCGAAGGTGTACGGACCCTCCGGAGCCGCGCTGCGGGAGGTCTCGTTTCGTCTCCGAAAGGGCGAGTTCGCCTTCCTCACGGGGCCGTCGGGGGCGGGCAAGTCCACCGTGCTCGAGTTGATTCACTTCCGGACGCGGCCGACGGACGGAGAAGTCCAGGTCTCGCGCTTCAACTCCCGGCGGGTCCGGCGTCGCGATATCCCCGAATTGCGAAGGCGCGTGGGGTACGTGTTTCAGGACTTCAAGCTGCTGGAACGGCTCACCGCTGCGGAGAACGTCGCGTTCGCCCTCGAGGTCATCGGCACACCGAAGCGGGAGATCGGCGAGCGGGTCCAGCGACTGCTGAGCCAGGTCGGTCTCGCTGCCCGTGCCCGCTCGCGACCGTCGGAGCTGTCCGGCGGAGAGCGGCAGCGCGTCGCCGTGGCGCGCGCCCTCGCCACGGAACCGCGGATTCTCCTTGCGGACGAGCCCACGGGCAATCTCGACGACGACGCGGGCCGAGGCGTATTCGAGTTGTTCCTCACGCTGAACCGTCTCGGCACGGCCGTCCTCATGGCCACGCACGACGCCGACTTCGTGCAGCGGCAGCCGAAGATTCGCCGTCTCGAACTGGAGGACGGACGCCTCGTCCGTGACTCGGCCGCGTGAGAAGCGTGCGGGAAGCGTTCGCCGGTTTCCGCCGCACGCCTCTGCTGTGCGGCCTCTCCATCGCGGCGATCGGACTCAGCCTCGTGATCCTCGGACTCTTCGGGCTCGTCGCGTACAACGTCCGGGGCGTGATCGGCGACGTGGAGCGTCGGGTGGAGGTCGTCGGGTATCTCCTCGACGACGCCGGTCCGGAGCAGGTGCTCACGGCGCGGCGCGAACTCGAAGCACTCCCGGCGGTAGAAGCCGTGCGCTATGTGTCGAAGGATGAAGCGCTGGAACGGGCGCGCCGCGATCTCGTCGAGTTCTCCGGCATCTACGGCGAGTTGCGGGTGAACCCGCTCCCGGCCTCGTTCCACCTCCAGCTCCGCGAGGACTTTCGCACCTCCGAGGCGGTATCGGAGACGGCCAGCCTGCTTGCCTCCTATCCGTTCATAGAGGAGGCGCGTTTCGGGGATGAATGGGTGGAGCGACTCTTCGCCCTTCGGAGCGCGGCGGTGGGGATCGCCGTTGCGCTGGGCGGCGGCTTCGCCCTCGTCGCTGTACTCCTGATCGTCACGACGGTGCGCATGGCGATCCTCGCGCGCAGCGAAGAGATCGAGATCATGCAGATCGTGGGCGCGCGGGAAGGCTACATCCAGCGGCCGTTCCTCCTCGAAGGCGCGATCACCGGTCTCGCGGGCGGACTGCTCGCGCTGGGCGTCACGCGCCTCGCGTACTTCGTCTTCCCCGGACGTTTCGCGGCCATCGAACTTGCGTGGCTCCCTCACGCCTGGACCGGGGGCGGCGTGGCCGGCGCCGCGGCGCTCGGCATCCTCGCCGCCGCCTTCTCCGTCCGCCGCGAAATGGGCCGCGTCCATGCCCGTCCAGGAGGTCCATAGGTGCGGCGCCTCCTCACGGCCGTGACCGTCGTCGTCGGAATGAGTCCGGCGTGGGCGGCGCCCGCTCCCACGATCGCCCAGGAGTCCCCCGACGTGCGGCGGCGCCTCGACGAGAGCGAAGGACGACTCGCGCTCATCCGGGAGGAGCGACAGCGGCTACGGCTGGAACTCGAGGGGATCGCCGGACAGGTCAGCGGGGACTCGGCCGAACTCGTGAACATCGAACGGCAGATCGCCGCGTCGGCGAGCCTCCTGGGGGAGTTCGACGTTCAGCGGCTCGCTCTCTCGGACCGGCTGACCGCCATGACGCGAGAGATGCTGCTCACGCGCGACGAACTCACCGCCCGCCGGGTCGTGCTCCGGGAAAGGCTGCGGGAGATCTATAAGCGCGGCCCCCTGCGCACCGTCGAGGTACTCCTCTCCTCGCGGTCTTTCTCCGACCTGCTCAACCGCTACCGGTATCTCCACGACGTGGCCCTTTTCGACCGCATCCTCCTGGAGGACGTGCGGACCCTCGAGCGCAGACTCACGGACCAGCGCAGCGGGCTGAGCCGCGAGTCCGACCGTATCGCCCGCGTGCGGGAGGAGCACCTCCGCGAATACGACGAGCTGGGGAGGCTGGAGCAGGAGCGGGAGGCGCGGCTGCGCCGGTTCTCCGACCGCCGCGTGGAGGCGCAGTCGAGCCTGGGCCGGCTCGCGACGGAAGAGGCCCAGCTGCGCGGGCTGATCGCGGCATTGGAGGATCGGCGCCGCTCGGCGGAACGCGAGGCGGGCGCGGCCTCCGTCCCGGCGCTCACGACCGGAGATCTGGGGCGCCTCGCCTGGCCGGTCGAAGGCGATGTCCTTTGGCACTTCGGGCCCGAACGGGACGGGCGCACGACGATCCCGCGTGAAGGGATCGGAATCGCCGCCCCGCGGAGCACCCCGGTGAACGCGGTGGAACGCGGCACCGTCGCCTCCGTCGCCGTTCGCGCCTCCGGACAGACGGTGATCGTCGATCACGGGGGCGGCTTCTACTCGTCCTATCGGAAGCTCCGGGACGTGACGGTCCGCGAGGGGCAGTCGGTTGCCGAGGGACAGGCGATCGGGTACGTGGGCGGGGACGCGACCCGGCCGCACATCGAATTCCAGATCTACGAGCCGGGGGCGGTGGGGCCCCGTGCCGTGGATCCCGTCCGTTGGCTGAGAGAACGCGGGTGAGCGGCGATCGCCCCTGGGGGCAGGAAGCCCTCCTGCGACGGCTGGAAGCCGCCGTCGCGGATCGGAGACTGCCGCAGTCGCTCCTCGTCCACGGTCCCGAGGGCGTCGGCAAGCGCTCGCTTGCCCTGTGGATCGCACGCGCACTTCAGTGCGAGATCACGGAGGCTGCCGCCGCCGCGAGCGCTTCGGAAGCGGCGGGCCGCCCCTGCGAGGCGTGCCGGAACTGCCGCATGGCGGCGCGGCTCGAGCACCCCGACATCCACCTCCACTTCCCCATGCCGCGCCCGAAACGGGCCGCTTCACGCGCCAGGCTGCGGCAGGCGATCGAAGCGCAGCGGCACGAGCGTCTCGCACTTCTCCGCGAACATCCTGACGCACGGCTCGACCCGGACGCGGTCACGGGACTCTACGTGGCCGCGGTCGAGAACATCCGGGATCAGGCCTCGCGGCGTCCCTCGATGGCCGGCAAGTCGGTCTTTGTGATCGAGGATGCGGAACGGATGGTGCCGCAGAGTGCAAGCCCCGAGGCGGCGAACGCCTTTCTCAAGCTGCTGGAGGAACCACCGCCGTTCGCATACATCCTGCTGACCACCGGCCGTCCGGACGCCCTCCTCCCGACGATCCGCTCCCGCACGGTTCCGCTCCGCATCGCGCCGCTGCCGGCGGCTCGCGTGGCGGCCTTCGTGTCGGAGCACCTCGGTGTGACTGACGACGCCCGGGCGCGTGCCGTGGCGCGGCGGGCGGGCGGTGCCGTGTACCGGGCACGCCGGCTACTCGAATCCGACACCGGCGACTCCGAGTCCGCCGCGGATGGTCTGCTGGCCGCCGCCCTCGACGGTACGCCGCAGGCACGCTATCGCGCCGCGTCCCGCTACTCCGCGCGGGGCGCACGCGGGGAGCTGGAGCCGACTCTGGCCGCCCTGCACATCCGTCTGCGGGATATGCTCTGCGTCGCCGCGGGAGCGGCCGATACGACCCTCGATCCTGAGCGCGTGAAGGCGGTCGGCGGAGCACGGGTCGGCCGCGGAGCGAGCCGAGGGCCGCCGGAAGGAGCGGTCCTGGCAGCCCTCGCGGCCCTCGATGCGGCCGCGGAGGGGGTCGGCCGCAACCTCAATCCGCAGGCGACGGTCGCCCTCCTGCTCGAGGACATGACCGGAGCCTTCGCCGGCACCTCCACTGGCCGAGCGGCGGGAACACCGCAGTTTGTCGGGGTATCGAGAAGCCTGTGACGGGAGGCAATTCCGTGGAAGGACTCACTCATCTGGACCCGGACGGACGCGTGCGGATGGTAGACGTGGGCGAGAAAGCCGTCACGCGTCGCGTGGCGGTGGCCGAGGGCAGGATCCGGATGCGCCGCGCGACGCTCGGTGCCATCCGCGCGGGCGAGGTCGAGAAGGGAGAGGCGCTCGCCGTGGCTCGTATCGCGGCGATTCAGGGAGCGAAGGCGGCGTCCGCGCTCGTCCCTCTCTGCCATCCGATCCCGCTCGACGCGGTCGATGTCGATCTCGAAGCCGAGGAAACGCCGCCGGGCTACCGGCTGACCGTCCGGGCTTCGGCGGAATGGCGCACGGGCGTCGAGATGGAAGCGATGGCCGGCGTCGCTGCCGGCCTGCTCGCGCTGTACGACATGTGCAAGGCGATCGACCGCGGCATGGCGCTGGGGCCGATTCGCCTCCTCGAAAAGCGCGGAGGACGTTCGGGCAGCTGGACGGCGGACTCGTGACGCCGGACACGGGGGACGCCGTGAGACAGGAAGACGTACTCCGGGAGAAGATCGAGTCGGGGACGGCTCGCGTGGGGGTCCTCGGACTCGGCTACGTCGGCCTTCCCGTCGTCACCGCGTTCTCGGGAGCCGGCTTCCGGACGCTGGGGTTCGACATCGACGAGGATGTCGTGCAGCGGGTGCGGCGCGGGGAATCCCACATCGGCGATGTCCCGTCACGGACCGTGGCCGCCGCCGTCGAAGCCGGTCTCCTCGACGCGACGACGGACTTCAGCCGGATCGGCGAGATCGACGCCGCCATCATCTGCGTCCCCACGCCGCTCGGGAAGACGGGGGATCCCGATGTGTCCCACATACTCGACGCGCTCGGGCACATCGGCGCAGGCCTCCGTCCCGGCCAGTTGATCGTGCTGGAATCGACCACCTATCCGGGCACGACGCGTGAACTCCTGCAGCCGGAACTCGAGCGGGACGGACTCGTGGCCGGCGAGGACTTCTTTCTCGCGTTCAGCCCGGAACGCGTGGACCCCGGCAACCCGACACACACGTTCACGAACACCGCAAAGGTCGTGGGCGGCCTCACGAGCTCCTGCCGCGAACTCGCCGCCGCACTGTATGAGCGCGTCATCGAGGAGGTTGTGAGCGTCTCGTCTCCCGAGGTCGCGGAACTCACGAAGCTGCTGGAGAACACGTTCCGGGCGGTGAACATCGGACTCGTGAACGAGATGGCCGTCATCGCCGACCGGCTCGGGATCGACATCGGAGAAGTCGTCGAAGCGGCGGCCACCAAGCCCTACGGATTCATGCGATTCACGCCCGGGCCCGGGCTCGGTGGTCACTGTCTCCCCATCGACCCGCATTACCTCGCCTGGAAGATGCGGACGCTCCAGTATCGGACCCGCTTCATCGAACTCGCAGCCGAAGTCAACGCGGAAATGCCCCGTTACGTCGTGGATCGCGTTGCGCAGGCGCTGAACCGGCATCGACTGCCGCTGAACGGGAGCCGCGTCCTGCTACTGGGCGCCGCCTACAAGCCGGGAGTCGGAGATGTCCGCGAGAGCCCCGCGCTCGACGTCATCGAACTCCTGCGCCGGCAGGGCGTCGAGGTCGCGTACCACGACCCCTTCGTGCCGGGGTTGGCCCTGGAGGGCGGCGACCTCGAATCCCGGCCGCTGACCGCCGCGTTGCTCGCCGGGAGCGACGCGGTCGTCGTCATCACGGATCACCCGCAGGTGGACTACGGTCTCGTGCTGGAGCGGGCTCGGATCATCGTCGATACGCGGAACAGCCTGCGGCAGCGGCCCGGACAGCGAGCGGAGCCGGGCGGCGCGGCGCTCTATCCGCTTTCCGGCCCTCCCCGAGAAGGCTCAGCGCCGGATCTGGAGACGATCGCCGGGGTGGATCCGGGTGGAAGAGAGGCGATTCCACTCGATGAGCTCGCGCGTCGATACCGCATGTCGGCGGGCGATCAGCCATAGGGAGTCCCCCGCCCGGACCACGATGGTCACGGGCCCGCCGCTGCCCGCGGACCCGGCCGACGACCCGGCGGCCGCTCCGCCCGGCCCGGGAATGAGCAGCTCCTGACCGATCTGCAGGCGGCGCGGGTTCACGTTGCCGTTCGCCGCCCGCAGCGCGGCCACCGACACGCCGTACCGCTGCGCGATCACGTCCAGCGTCTGTCCGCGCTGCACCGTGACAACCGTCGTCCCTTCCGCATTCGTCCGCGCCGCGAGCGGAGCGGCCCTCGAAGTACGCGCGATCGAGGCGGTGGACGAGCGCGCCGGAGCTCGCGCGGACCTTGGAATCACGAGTTCCTGACCGATCTGCAGGCGGCGCGGGTTCACGTTGCCGTTCGCGGCCCGCAGCGCGGCCACCGACACGCCGTACTGCTGCCCGATCCAACCGAGCGTGTGCCCCCGCTGGACGGTGTGAAACGTCCAGGTCACGCGCTCGTCCACGGGTACCGCCGCATACCTCGCTGCGAATCGGGCCGCCCCCGCGACAGGGACCCTGATCTCGACCTCACGATTCGGAGGGGTCACGTCGCGCGGAAACTCCGGGTTGAGGAGGTTGATCGTTTCCTCATCGGTTCCGGCGGCCTCGGCCAGCACGTCGAAGCTCGTCGCGTCCGGCACGCGCACGGTCGCATGTTCCGGCAGCGCCTCTCCCTCCGGATCCGGGAACCCGAAGCGCGCAGGGTCGTGTCCGATGATGGCCGCCGCGATGATTTTCGGGACGTAGTCACGCGTTTCGCGCCTCAGAAGGCGCCGGTCCGCCAGATCCCAGAACGTCCCGCCCGGCACCGCGCGGAGCCCGCGGCGGACCCGGTTGGGGCCTCCGTTGTAGGCCGCCGCCGCGAGATACCACGAACCGAATTCCTCATACAGATCCTTGAGATGCCGGACCGCGGCGTCAGTCGCCTTCTCCGGATCTCTGCGCTCGTCGATCCAGTACGAGACCTCGAGGCCGTAGTTGCGTCCGGTGCTCGCGATGAACTGCCACAGGCCGACCGCGGCTGCCCGGCTGTAGGCGTTGGGGTTCATCCCGCTCTCGATGAGCGCAAGGTAGATGAGGTCCTGCGGCAGTCCCGCCTCGCGCAGCTTGCGGCGGATCATGGGTTCGTAGCGGGTCTTGCGCCCCAGGTAGGTCGCGAAGCGGTCGCCGATTGCGGTCTCGAAATAGTGAACCCACGACCGGACCCGCTCGTTCATCTCGAGGCGAAAGACCCTGGGGTCCTCCCCTTCATGGACGAGTCCCATCGGGTCATCGGCCAGCATGTCGCGAATTGCCCGGTCGATCTCCTCCCGGGTCGGACCCGCCTCCGCTTCGTCGGCGGGCTCCGGAACGATCGGGTCCTCCGGCATCAACTCGTCGTCCGACGCGGGAGCCGGCCCCGGGCCCGATGCCGCCAAACTCCCGGCGGAGGGCGCGGGCATCTGCGCTTCGACGTTCAGGTCTTCCGGCGCCGGACCGAGTTCGGGACCGCCTCGCGTCGACGAACACCCGTTTACGAGAAGCACCGCCAGCAACAGGCCGGGCCCTTGAGCGAGCGCGCGGAAGTGCGCTCTTGACGAGCTACTGGTCATACGCGGCAGAATCCCCCCCTCGGCACCACAGATCCAGTACAACTACGCCTCGAACCGCTCGCCGCTCCCTCGCTGGATCGCCCGGAAGCAGGACCGGGACGACCGGCGACAATGATACCCCCGGTAAAGTAGGATGTCGAGCGAGCCAGCGTCGTGTCGCCGAAATCCTGCGGTCATTCGTGATAGTTGGGAGCTTCACGCGTAATCACCACATCGTGCGGATGGGACTCGCGCAGTCCCCCGGATGTGATGCGCAGGAAGCGGGCTTCGGTCCGCAGCTCGTCGATCGCGGCGGCGCCGCAGTAGCCCATGCCGCTGCGCAGACCGCCGACCAGTTGAAAAACCGTGTCCGACACCGGCCCCTTGTAGGGGACCCGGCCTTCGATCCCCTCGGGCACCAGTTTCTGGGCCGCCGACCCCTCCTGGAAGTACCGGTCCGCCGAGCCGGCCTGCATGGCCGCCAGCGAACCCATTCCGCGGATCACCTTGAACCGCCGGCCCTCGAGGAGGAAGGTCTCACCCGGACTCTCGTCGGTCCCCGCGAACATCGATCCGAGCATGCACGCCTCGGCACCCGCCGCGATCGCCTTCACGAGGTCCCCGGAGTACTTGATGCCGCCGTCACCGATGACCGGAACCCGGCCCTCCACCCCGGCCACGCTGTCCTCGATCGCGCTGACCTGAGGCACGCCGACCCCCGTCACGACGCGCGTCGTGCAGATGGATCCCGGCCCCACGCCGACCTTCACCGCATCCGCTCCCCTCTCTACGAGGGCCGCCGCGCCGTCGCGAGTCGCCACGTTGCCGGCGATGAGGTCGATGTCCGGGAGTGCCTCCCGCACCCGTCCAACCGCCTGAAGGACGGCCTCCGAGTGTCCGTGCGCAGTGTCGACGACGATGACGTCCACGCCCGCTCCCGCGAGTTCCCGCGCCCGTTCGAGTTCGGTGCGGCTCGCGCCGACCGCCGCCCCCACGCGAAGCCGCCCGTGGCCGTCCTTGGTCGCGTTGGGGAACTGTCGCCGCTTGAAGATGTCCTTGACCGTAATCAGCCCGGCGAGCCGCCCATTCTCTCCGACGACCGGGAGCTTCTCGATCTTGTGGTGGCGGAGGATCTCCTCGGCCTCCTCCAGCGAAGTTCCGGCCGGGGCCGTAACGAGGTTCTCGCTCGTCATTACGTCGCGCACCGGGCGGGAGAGATCCGTCTCGAATACCAGGTCGCGGTTCGTGAGAATCCCGACGAGCGAGCCGCCATCGTCCACGATCGGGACTCCGCTGATCGAGAACTCGCGCATGCGACCTCGGGCCTCGTCCAGTGTGGCCTCCGGTCCGAGCGTAACGGGGTTCAGGATCATCCCGCTTTCGGACCGTTTCACCCGGTCGACCTGCTGGACCTGGGCTTCGATCGACATGTTCTTGTGGATGATGCCGATCCCGCCCTCGCGGGCGAGCGCGATCGCCATTTGGGACTCCGTCACGGTGTCCATGGCGGCGGAGAGCAGCGGAATCTGGAGTCGGATGCGTGCGGTGAGACGCGTCGAAACGTCGACATCCGCGGGGTGCACGAGCGCATGACCAGGGGCGAGCAAGACGTCGTCGAAGGTGAGCGCGTCGCGGACGGAGCGGGTCATGGGAGCTTCCATGCGCCATCGTAGGCGGCGGGCGGCGCGCCGTCAACGAACGGCACGCGTTTCCCGGCTACCGGCTGCCAGCAGCCCGTGGCAAGAGCCCCGCTGCGTTCAAGCGCCGACGCGGGGGTTTTTGCCACGACACTAGGGATCGACGACGATCTCGCGCTTCTCGGGCGGAGGGCGATCCTCCTTCGGTTCCGGCTCCGGGCTGCCCGCTTCGAGTTCGGCGAGGAACCCCCGCCCCGCCTCCCGGAACGAGTCGATCACCCTGTCGGCCGCGCCGAGCACCTTCATCGTCCCCCTGACCGCGGTCGTCGAGGCCTTCGTCCTCCGCAGCCCCCGATGCACGGACTCCGCGAAGTGCTGGAACGGATCCGCGCCCCCGGCCGGCCGGGAGGCGTACTTCGAGGACAGGTAATCGATGAAATCGACGACCTCGTATTGCTTGTCCTCGGGGAGAGCCTGGAGCTTCCTCCAGATCTTCTTCCTCAGGATCTCGTTCATCTCTTCTTCGGCCATGGCGCCTTTCGACTCCGTGTCCCCCCGCCTCCCGTGCGGGGTTTCTGCCCGTTCCCCCAATACTCTGCCCGACACGGGGCAGGTTTCAAGTACGCGGCGTGGAGGGCCCGACGCGGGGGCTTCCGTCCCCAGCCAGGGGAAGCATAACATGTAGCGCGTGAAAACCGCCTACGATCTCGCCTGCGAAGAAATCCGGGCGGCCCCTCGCCGGTGGCTCGTCACGGGGGCCGCCGGCTTTATCGGCTCCCACCTCGTCGAACGACTCCTGGCTCTCGGGCAGGAGGTCGTGGCGCTCGACAATCTCTCGAACGGACACCGCGGCAATATCGCGGATGCCGTGCAGGCGTCGGGCGCCCCGGCGGACAGGTGCCGTTTCCTGGAGAGCGATGTCGTCGATGCCGGGGCGATGGTCGAGGCGTGCCGCGAGGTCGACATCGTCCTCCACCAGGCGGCGCTCGGTTCGGTGCCGCGATCGGTCAAGGAGCCGTTGCAAACGTACGACTGCAACGTCGAGGGGTTCATCAACGTGCTCGACGCGGCCCGCGACGCGGGCATCTCCCGCCTCGTCTACGCCTCCTCGAGTTCGGTGTACGGGGATTCGCCCTACCTCCCGAAGGTGGAGGCCCGGATCGGGCACCCGGCCTCGCCGTACGCGGCCACGAAGCGCGTCAACGAGTTGTACGCGGAGATGTATCGCCGCAGTTACGGCCTCGAGATCGTCGGGCTCCGCTACTTCAACGTCTTCGGCAAGCGGCAGGCCCCCGATGGGCCATACGCCGCGGTGATCCCGCGGTGGACGCTGTCGATGCTCGCCGGGGAGCCCTGCCGGGTCTTCGGCGACGGAAAGACGACCCGGGACTTCTGCTACATCGACAATGTGGTGCAGGCGAACCTGCTCGCCGCCACGGTGGCGCGGGAGGCCGCGCTCGGCGTCTACAACGTCGCGGCGGGAGAGCCGACGACGCTGAACGAGTTGTTCGCGCTCATTCGATCGGGGCTCGTGGAGAGGCACTCGGACGTGAGGGGCGTGGAACCTGTCTACGAGGCTTTCCGGACAGGTGACGTGCGGCATTCGTACGCGGACATCTCGAAGGCCCGGGAGCGGCTGGGATATGAACCCGGCTGGACGCTCTTCGAAGGCCTTCAATCCACCCTCGACTGGTACGCCGCCCTCTGAACCGGGGGAGCTGGCCCTCGGGCCCTCACCCTCCGGGACTGCCCGGCTCGGATCTTCACGTCTGGAGAATCGATCTCTCCCTGATCAGGGAGACCGACGGCGATGATCTGCTCAGTCCGGACGAAGAAGGCCGCGCCGGGCGACTCGTCAGCGAACGGGCACGCAGCAGGTTCCGCTGCGCCCGCATCGCGTTGCGACGTCTCATCTCGGAGTACCTCGACATCCCCCCCGGCGATCTGGCCTTCGAGTACGGCGAGCAGGGCAAGCCCCGGCTGGCGGCCGCGCCAGGGGGCGGAGAGGTGGGCGAGACGCTGCCTCTCTTCTTCAACCTCAGCCACTCGGGCGGTGTGGCACTCTGTGCGGTGGGGCAACTCGGCGAGGTCGGCATCGACATCGAGCGAATCCGGGCGCTGAGTTATCCGGGAGGCCTCGCCCGCGACCACCTCTCTCCCGAGGAGCGGGAGCTTCGGGACGACTGGAGCAGCGAATCCGCCCGGCCCGAGTTCTTCAGGATCTGGGCGCGAAAGGAGTCGATCCTGAAAGCTGCCGGGCTCGGATTGTCGCGGCCGCTGAGCCGCGTCGACACGATTCGCGGGCACCTCGACGGACGCTCCTGGTGGGTGCTGGACCTCTCCCCCGGGGGGGGCTTCACCGCTGCCGTGGCGTGCGCCAGCGCGCCCGAAACCGTCCGGCAATGGAGTTGGCCCCGGCCGGGCCCGGACGGCTGATCGTCCGCGGGCGCGGTGCAAGGTTGACGATGGCCGATTCACTCCCCATAGTGCCTCGCGACATTGCGGGTCGTGCCCGACCGCCAGGCGCGGAACCGGACGTACGAACCCCCCTTTAGTACGCCCCCAGTGACCCGGAGGTCGCACCATGTCCGACGCCGTTTTTGCGGCACCCAGTGAGCATTCCTCGCACGTTCGATACGACGATTACGGGAGCACCGTGGCCTCGGGAGACCGGGACGCGATCCTGAAGCTCTGCGAGGAGCTGAACGTCCGCTTCCTTCGTCTCATCTTCATCGACCTCAACGGCTTCGCGAAGAACGTCGAGGTCCCGGCCAGCAAGTTGGAGGACGGGTTCGACGCCAAGGTCATGTTCGACGGATCGTCGATCGCCGGATACGTCCGCATCGAGGAGAGCGACATGCTCCTGAGGCCGGACCTGGACACGTTCCGGATCTTCCCGTGGGGGAACCCGGACGCCCGGGTGGCGCAGATGTACTGCGACGTCCGGCGCCCGTACAACAAGCCGTTCGGCGGCTGCCCGCGAGCGGCGCTCAAGCGCGTCGTCGCCAAGGCCGAGTCGATGGGCTACACGATGTACTCCGCCGTCGAGGCCGAGTTCTTCCTCTTCCACACGAACGAGGACGGCAGCTGCAATTTCGTCACCGGCGACGATGGCGGGTACTTCGACCTCACCCCGTCGGACCTCGCCGAGCGCGCGCGGCGCGAGATGGTCACCGGCATGGAGGCGATGGGGCTCGATATCGAGGCCGCGCACCACGAGGTCGCCGAGGGCCAGCACGAGATCGACTTCAAGTACGCCGAGGCGCTGCGGACCGCGGACGACCTCATGACCTTCAAGTTCATCGTGCGCAACATCGCGCTTGCGCACGGACTCCACGCGACGTTCATGCCGAAGCCCATCTTCGGTGCGAACGGGTCCGGAATGCACACGCACCAGTCGCTGTTCAAGGATGGGAAGAACATCTTCCACGATGCGGACGCCGACTACGAGCTGGCAGAGGTCATGCTCCACTACATCGGCGGCCTCAAGAAGCATGCGCGGGCGATCGCCGCGGTCACCAACCCGATCGTGAACAGCTACAAGCGGCTCGTTCCGGGTTACGAAGCGCCGATCTCGATCGCGTGGTCGCAGCGCAACCGCTCGCCGATGATCCGCATCCCGGAGCAGCGCGGCGTCGGGACGCGGCTCGAGTTCCGCATGCCCGACCCGTCCTGCAACGGCTACCTGGCGACGGCCGTCCAGCTCGCCGCCGGCCTCGACGGCATCGAGAACAAGATCGATCCCGGCCCGCCGCTCGACACGAACGTGTGGAAGCTGACGGACGAACAGCGCGCGGAGATCGGGCTCGAGGTGCTGCCCGCGAACCTCGGCGAGGCGGTCGAGGAACTCGAGGCGAACGAAGTCATGAAGGACGCGCTCGGCGACCACATTGCCGGGCAGTTCATCAGCCGCAAGAAGGCGGAGTGGAGCGACTACGTGGCGTCGGTCTCCGAGTGGGAGCTCGAGCAGTACATCAACTACTGATCTCCGCTCGGCGCACTCCGGCAGTGTGATGCGATCGGCTTGAGCCGCTCAGCGGTCCGGGGATTCCAGGATCCCCGGATCGTTGACGGTATCCACAGCCACCACCAGGCCGGGGAGCCCGACCCCGGTGCCGCGAATGTCGGCGATCACGTTCCGGATCCGAGTCAATCCCACCGCATTGCGGCGCCGGAACGACCGCAGTCCGTCGTCCAGGCCCGACCCTTCAGCCGCGGCGATGACCTGCGCCGCCATCCGCGAGCGCGCGTGTTCGAGCCGCGTGACCAGAATCCGTGAAGCGCGCTGGTCCCACGGATCGTCGGTTGCCGTCTCGTAGATGCTGGCCCGCAACCAGGGGAAGTCGATGTCGTCGGCGAGACCGAAGTACGCCCCTCCCACCCGCATTGTATCCGCTCCGGTCTCGCGCATGAGGCTGGCGATCGGCAGGAGTTCGTCCACGTAGCGGAACGTCGCCAGCGCGGCCGCACCCTCCGGATCGAGCCCGTCCATCTCGTGCAGCGAACAGGTGGACCTGAAGCGCTCGAGACGCTCCGCCGTCAGCAGTTCCGGCAGCCCGGCCCGGATCGCCCGCACGGGTTCGTGCAGCCACTCGATCGCCGCCGCGACCGGCTGCGCCGGATCGCAGCGCTGCAGGAGCCACCGGGTCGCGCGCGTGAGCGCGTCCGCCATTGCCAGGTAGCATTCGTTCTGCGCTCCGCTTCGCATGCCGGTCTCGCCGACGCGGAGGCGCTCGTACAGGTCCTCGGCGTCCGCGACGCGTGAGGCGATGTACCACGTGCGCGCCACGGTGGCGGCGGCGCGTCCGGTCTCCTCCATGAGACGGATGTGACTCGTTGCGCCCATGCGGTCGACGTAGCGGTTCGTCAGCAGCATGCTCGAGATGTGCGCCCGCAGCCGGTGCCCCTCGAGGTCCGCGTCCCCGACCTCCTTGAGGGCGCCGAAGGGGAAATAATCCTCCACCAGTTCCATCATGGCCGGGTCCCTGGACACGCTGGACTCCGTGATCGCGTGCTTCAGGTGGAGCTTCGAGTACGCCATCACCGTAGCCAGTTCGGGTCGCGTGAGGTGCGCCCCTTCGGCCTCCCGTTCGAGGAGTTCCTCGCCGATCGGCAGGTATTCCAGCACCGGATCCAGGATCCCTTCCCGCTCGAAGCGCTGGATGACTTCCCGGAAGGAGGCGGGCGTGCGGCGCGCCCGGATGTAGTCGAGGCTGATCGCCAGGCTCTGGCTGTACGTGTTGCGGAGGACCTTGTACGCGACCTCGTCCGTGCACTCGCGGAGCAGGTGGTTGCGGGTCGCGTCATCGATGTCCCCCCGCGAGCGCGGCGCGTCGAGGAGGATCTTTAGGTTCACCTCGTGATCGGACATGTCGACGCCGGCGGAGTTGTCCACCGCATCGGTGTTGATCCTGCCGCCGGCGAGCGCGAACTCGACCCGCGCGCGCTGGGTGAAGCCCAGATTGCCGCCTTCGCCGACCACCCGCGCCCGGACCTGCGTGGCATCGATACGGGCCGCGTCGCCGCTGGGGTCGCCCACGTCCTGGTGGCGCTCCGACCCGGCCTTCACGTAGGTGCCGATGCCGCCGTTCCAGAGCAGGTCGACAGGCGCCTTGAGGATGGCCCGAATGAGTTCGTTTCCGTTCACCGTGTCGCGGTCGGTCCCCAGCCGTTCCCGCACCTGCGGCGGGAGCGCGATCAGCTTCTCGGTGCGGTCGAAGACCCCGCCGCCCTCGCTCAGGAGTTCGGCGTCGTAGTCCTCCCACGACGAAGCCGGGAGTTCGAACAGCCGCTGGCGTTCGGCCCACGACGTCGCCGGGTCCGGGTCGGGGTCGAGGAAGATGTGGCGGTGGTCGAACGCCGCAACGAGCCGGATCTGCTTGCTCAGCAGCATCCCGTTCCCGAAGACGTCGCCGCTCATGTCCCCGATGCCGACGACCGTGAAGGGCTCGTTCTCGTAGTCGATGTCCGCCTCGCGGAAATGCCGTTTCACGCACTCCCACGCGCCCCGGGCCGTGATCCCCTCCTTCTTGTGGTCGTATCCCTGCGATCCGCCGGAGGCGAAGGCATCGCCGAGCCAGAAGCCCGCTTCCGCTGCGAGTTCGTTGGCGGTATCGGAGTTCTTGGCCGTGCCCTTGTCCGCCGCGACGACCAGGTAGGGATCGGGTGCGTCGTGGATGACCACCCGGCCCGGTTGCTTCACGACGCCTTCGACCACGTTGTCGGAGATCTCGAGCAGGCCCCTGATGAAGTCCCGGTAGCTGTCCAGTCCCGCTGCAAGCTGCGCCTCTCGATCGTCCGGCAGCCCCTTCACGATGAAGGCGCCCTTCGCACCGCCCGGCACGATGACGGCGTTCTTCACCCGTTGCGTCTTCACCAGGCCCAGGACTTCCACGCGGAAGTCCCCGTAGCGGTCGCTCCACCGGATGCCGCCGCGGGCCACGTCGTCCATGCGAAGGTGGGCCGCCTCCATTCGGGGGCCCCGCAGGTAGACCTCGTGCTTCGGTTTCGGTTCCGGGATGAATTCGACGGACCGGCTGGAAATCTTGAGCGCGAGAAGAGGTGACCGCCGCAGGTCGTCCCGGTAATGGTTCGTGCGCACGGTGGCGTGGACGAGTTCCATCATCCGCCGGAGCGTCCGGTCATCCTCGATCCCCCGCACGGAAGCCAGCCCCCGCGAGAACTCGCGCTTGAGCCGCCGCATGGTATCGGCCGAGCCGTCCTGCGCCCCGGGATCGAAACGCGCCTCGAAGACCCGGAAGATGCAGCGCGCGATGTCGGGATAGGCCGTGAGCGGGAACTGGCCGCCCGTGGGACTCGCAACGGCGCCCGTGCGGAATGTGTAGCCGGCGTAGGCCCGGAGGACCGACACCTCCCGCCATGAGAGCCCGGCGGTCACGATGAGTTCGTTCAGTCGGTCGTCTTCCGCAATCCCCGCCCGGATGGCCCGCAGCATGTCCCCGATCCGGTCCTGCGCCGCCGCGATGTCAATGTCCTCGGCGCGACGGGCGTCGGCCTCGAAGATCTGGACGCGGGCGGCAACGGTCTCCTGCCCGGCGTCGGCCGCCTCGTCCTTCAGCTGGATCGTGAAGCGGAGCGAGTCGAGAACCCGGAGACCCAGGTTCTCCAGCGTGGGGATCACGTCGCTCAGGACGAAGTGCCCCTTGCGGGCATAAAGCCTCAGCTGGTAGTGCCGCGCGTCCGTCCCGTCGGGCGATCGCTTGAGGAGCACCTGGCTGTCGCCCGTCTCGGCCAGCCGCGCGAGTTCGGCCACATCCTCGACGGCGGTGTCGATCTCCATCGCAGCCTGGTATCCCGTCGAAAAGCGCACCACGTGTGCCGCGAGTTCGTGGCCCCGGGCGGGGCCATGCACGGCGTCGAGCGCGTCCTCGAGACGCTCCTCCCATGTGCGGACGATCGATCGGACTTCGGCCTGGACCCTCTCGATGTCGACCGGCCCGACCTCGTCCGGGTCGTGGGTGAGGTAGAAGTGGAGGCGCGCCTGATCGCCCTGCCCGAGCGCGAGGTGATAGTTGAGGAGCGTTCCCTGGTAGGCCTCGATCAGCGCCGCCTGCAGTCTTCGCCGGACCTGCCCCGAAAAATGCGTCTTGGGCAGGATGACGAGGAGTTGAACGCCGCGCCCGAGTTGGTCGGGGCGCGCCGTCACCCGGACGTCGTCACCGCCACCCGCCGCCATGACCGCGTCGATGACGGAACGAATCTCCTCGACGGAAGCGAGGAACAACTCCTCCTTCGGCATCGAGTTGAACGTCCCCAGGATCACGTTGTAGTCGTGCGACCCGGGCGGAGCGGCTTCCAGTTGCAGGATCTCGCGCAGCTTTCGGCGCAGGATCGGTATCGAAGAGGCGTCCTGCGAGAACGCCTTCGCGGTGAAAAGGCCGAGGAAGCGGTACTCCCCGAACACCGTCCCGTCCGGCCGGAGGCGCTTGATGCCCACGTAGTCCATGCGCGCGTTGCGCCGGATGGGGCTCTGGGCGTTGGTTTTTGAGATGATCAGGAGCGGACCGCCCAGTACCCGGGCGCGGAGGTCGGCGGGAAGTTCGTCGAGAGGCCTGGGCTCGTGGTACTTGGACCTGCCGTCATCCCGAAGGATCCCGAGCCCGCTCCCCTCGTCGACGTGGATCCAGTCGCGACCATCTTCATCCGTTTCGATGTGGTACGCGCGATAGCCGAGGAAGACGAAACCGGGGTCCACGAGCCACTTGAGGAGATCCTGGACCTCCTCGAGCTCGGCGCTGCGCCAGGGCGTCTCCCGCCGCTTGGCTTCGAGTTCGCCGACGAGCGTTCCCACCTGCTCGATCATGGCGGAGAAGTCCTCGGTGACCGCTCGCACGAGTTCGAGGCGCTGCCGCACCTCGGCGTCGAGCGATTCGCGGACCTCGGCGTGGTGCGCGTCGTCGAGCAGGATGTGGATGACGGACATCCGCGCGCCGTCGGCGGAGTGATCGCGGATGTCGACGACGCGGCCGGACGCGTCCCGGTCCACCACGAGAACGGGGTGGAGCAGGTGGGGGATGTCGAGTTCGACGGAGTGCAGGTACTCGCGAAGCGTGTCTACGATGAAGGGACGGTCTTCCATCACCGTCTGGAGCACGCCGCACGAGGGATCTTCCTCGTCCCAGGCGACCCGGATGGCGATTTCGCCGTCCGCGGCACCCTCGACGAGTCGGTAGAGAGCGGCGACATCGTCGGCCAGCGCCCGGACCGGCCGACCATCCGCGATGTGCGTGTAGCCGCGGCTGAAGAGGCGTCGCGCCAGACCGCGGACGGCCTCGCCGGTGGCGTCCGGCAGACGTGACTCGATCTCTCGGATCAGAGGTCCGAGGTCGGTCTGCCGGGGAGGCTTGTTTTTCATGTCCGTAGATACCCCATTGTGCCTCACAGGGTCAACGGCGAACGTGCCCACCACCGAGACCTGTGTCCGCTTCCGGCCTTCACGGGTTGCCGCGGAACATCGGGAGAACCGAAACGGAGATCGTCAGCATGCACATATCGATCGAATACTGCACCGCTTGAAACTACGAACCGAAAGCCGTCAGTCTGGCGGCCACTCTCAGAGAACGGTTCGACAATCTGGAAGTCGAGATGATCCCGTCCGGCGGCGGCCGGTTCGAGGTCGCGGCGGATGGGAAGCTCATCTACTCGAAGGCCGCCACGGGGCGGCACCCCTCCCATGAGGAGATCCTCGCCGCGCTGGGTTAGAAACCCGCGGCGAGAAGTCTGCGGCGGGAGCGGCATTCCCCGGCGAAAGTCCGGCTTCGGTTTCAGGGCCCGTATCGCTCAACCGGACCGCCCGTAGCGGTCTTCGAGGCGCACGAGGTCGTCCAGTTCGGGGGTGCTCACCTCGAGGATGACGCTGTCCTCCAGGGCCTCCATGCGGTGTACGTTCCCCGGCGGGATCGATACGACCTCGCCCGGCGCCCAGTCGAAGACCTCGTCGTTGAGCGTGAAGCGCATGCGCCCGGACTGGAGCAGCATGGTCTCGTGCTTCACGAGATGCTGCTGCAGCGACAGGATGTGCCCCTTCGTCACCTCAAGGATCTTCCCCGCGTAGCGGTCCGTGTGGGCGTACCACACCTCCCGCCCCCAGGGCTTGTCCACGATTCGGGGTTCGCCGCGGCTCGGCCGCTCCGAACGGTCTGCCGGCTGTTCCATGGTGGGACATGATA
>CAZDZJ010000142.1:0-31461 GCA_964509895.1 uncultured Gemmatimonadota bacterium | reverse complement strand
CGTCGTCGTCG
Organism: uncultured Gemmatimonadota bacterium; assembly: GCA_964509895.1. Lineage (GTDB taxonomy): Bacteria > Gemmatimonadota > Gemmatimonadetes > Palauibacterales > Palauibacteraceae > Palauibacter. The sequence goes on along the minus strand of CAZDZJ010000142.1, from coordinate 31,450 downwards.
GTGGCGGCCCCGCCCCCCTCCTCGAAGCGCTCCCCGCGGCCGCGGTCAGCAGTCCGGGGGCGGGCCCGCTGCCGGTCCCGAGGGAGTGCGGGTACGGCTGGGGGCCCCACGGGCGGTCGAGCAGGAAGGCCGGACCCGGCGCCGTCGCCGCCGCGAGCGCGTGGAGAGCGCGATATCGCGCGTACACCTCGGCCGGATCCGTGCCGGCCAGGATCCAGTCGACATTCAGCGCGCTCGTCCAGGCCCACGTCTGCAGCACGGCCCTGCGGCAGTCCGCCTCGTCACCGGCCAGCGCGGCCTCCCATTCGGCTTCCGATGGCAACGCAGCCACCGCTCGTCGCGGCGAGGATGGCGGTTCATAGGGCGTCCCGCGACGCAGGGAGCGCGCGCCGGCGTCCCTGCTCAGGAGCGGGGTTTCGATCCGCCACACCGGGTCGGAATCGGCGGCGCTGTGCCCGGCGGCGGGATCTGCTTCCGGCTCCGCGCGCCGGCAGTGCACGGCGTTCCAGCGGCGGGCCTGAAGCTCGATCGCCAGTATCTCCCACGGACGTCCGTGCCGGTCCCCGAACGTGAGGAGGAGGGCGCGCTCGTCCGCCGGTGCGCGCGCGTCCAGGAGAGAGAGACGCCCCACTCGGAGCGACCTGCCCTCGACACCGGACATCGGCGCATTGGCGTCGAGTGCGAGGATGTGTCCGTGGAGCGGGTGCAGCATCGCGACGAGCCGCGATCCGTCCTCGAACTCGCATTCCACGGCGCGACGCCCCGACGCCATGCGCAGGCCGGCGATGCGGCTGCGCCGCCAGCGGTCGAGGATCTCGCGGGCCAGGGTCCGCGCGAGGAGCGAGTCGTATCGGATGGGCATTGCGCCTATATTCGGCAACCCGCGCGATCCCGACAAACTCCCGCGAGCAGAGCGACCACCCGCTTGGACAGACTTCACCCGATCATCCACGCCGCCGGCACCGAGGCCCGCCTCCCCGACTGGGCAGTCATGAGCCCGGCACGCATCCGCCACGCCGAACGGGTCGGCCAGTTGCTGTGGGACTGGGCGGTCGCCCTCGGACACGACGGCAGGACACGCATCCGATGGCGCGCGGCGGGCCTCCTGCACGACGCCCTCAAGGACGAGGGCTCGGACACCCTGCGCTCCGAGGTCGACCGGCCGGAGCGGTGGCCCGACCCGCTGATCCACGGTCCGGCATGCGCGAACCGGCTGCGCGCGGCAGGGGTCGATGACCGGCCGCTTCTGCAGGCGATCGCCTTTCACACGACCGGACATCCGGAGCTGGACGCCATCGGAGAGGCCCTCTACATGGCAGATTTTCTGGAGCCGGGCCGCCTCGCCTCGGGACGGGAGCGCGCCAGCCTGCGCCGACGCCTGCCCGCCGACTGGCACGCCGTTCTGGTCGAGGTCGCGACGGCGAAGATCGGCATCCTGATCGACGCCCAGATTAGCATTTCCTCACTGACGGCCAGCTTCTGGGAGGCGATCACCGCGCCTCGCTGACCGGGTTGCCGCCCACCTCCGGACTTGCCCGAGAGTCCGATTTTCGCAAAATTCGCTGCGTTGTCGGGGAGTAGCCGGACGCAGGGTGGTGGACGGCAGGGTGGCGGCCGGGCACGGTCGATCGGGTGGACGGGAGGACGACGGGAGGCGACAAGATGCGTTCGAGGTCCAGGCGACGGTCCAGGCGGGGGACCCGACGAGGTTCCCGGGGGCGTACCCCTTTCCGCAGGAGACAGGGCCCCTTCCACAAAGTTGTTTCCGCATTCCGAGGACTGGTCACGACGGCGATCCTGATCGGCGCCGGCGCGCTCATAGGCCTGTTCTGGGAGGAATGGAAGGTCGTCCGCCTCGCGTTTCCGGCCGGGGCCGGATCCGTGCCGGGCGCGATAACCGACAGTGCCGCGCAGGGCTCGGCGACGCCGGACGGCCCCGCGACGGGGAGTCCCGCGGCGGGAGGCGTTCCCGCACCGGCGGACCTGGCGGACCGGATCAAGGTCGAAGTCCTGAACGGGGCCGGAGAGCGGGGTCTCGCACGCCGGTTCGGGGACAGACTGCGGGAACTCGGGTTCGATGTCGTAGCGACGGGGAACGCTGACCACTTCGACCACGAGGTCACGCACGTGCTCGATCGGTCCGGTCGACTCGGCGCCGCCGTGCAAGTCGCCCGCGGCCTGAGTTCGGACTCGCTGGCCGTCGCCCTGGATCCTGAGCTCTTTCTCGATGTGAGCGTCGTATTGGGGAGCGACTGGACCGGCCTGCTCGGGAACCTCGGAATGGACTGAGCCGGACCGGAGCGGCTAGCTCTCCCGCGACAGGCGCAACTGCCCGCAGGCGGCGGCGATGTCCCGTCCTCGAGGTCTCCGCACCGCATTGCCCACGCCTCGCGCCGCGAGCGCAGCCGAGAAACGCTCGATCGCCTCGGCGGAACTCGGGCCCCACTCCGGACGCGAAGGGATGGGATTGAAGGGGATGAGGTTCACGAAGCAGACAAGTCCGCTCGCCAGTTCCGCCAGCAGCGCCGCCAGCGCCGGATCATCGTTCACGCCCCGGATCAGCGTGTACTCGAAGCTGATGCGCCGGTTCTTGTAGCTCTGGTAGGTGCGAAGGGCGTCGAACAGCTCCGGCAGCGGGTAGCGCTTCTCGACCGGCATCAGTTCCAGCCGCAGGGTGTGCTCCGGTGCGTGTAGCGAGACCGCGAGTTCGAACGGCTCCGGGCGGCGGGCGAGTTCGAGAATCCCGGGGATGAGTCCCACCGTCGACACGGTGATGCGCCTCGCTCCGAGACCGAACCCGCCGTGGAGCGCCGCGAGCGAGCCGATGACCGCGTCGAGGTTCGCAAGCGGCTCTCCCATCCCCATGTACACCACGTTGGAGATCGGGCTGCCGGGGGGCCGCCCCAGTTCCTCCCGCGCCACGCGCAGGGACTCGCGGTACTGTGCCACGATCTCCGCCGCCCGCAACTGGCGTCGAAAGCCGAAGTCTCCGGTGGCGCAGAAGCGGCATGCGAGCGCACACCCCGCCTGCGACGAGAGACAGAGCGTGAGGCGGTCGCGCGTCGGGATGAGGACCGACTCGACCCGCTCCCCGTCATCGAGCCGCCACAGATGCTTGACCGTCCCGTCCCGGGAGCGCGCCACGTAGTCCGCTTCGATGGGAGTGAGGGAGAAGGCCTCGTCCAGCGCCTGCCGGAGCGCGGCGGGGAGGTTGGTCATCTCGCCGAAGGCGCGTGCCCCCCGCTCCCAGACCCACCGCTCGACCTGCCGGGCCCGATACGCGGGCTCCCCGCGCGCCGCAAAGAAGTCCGCCAGCCGCTCCCGCCCGCCGTCTCCCGCCGCCGCGAGCAACTCCGCTCGTATGCTCTCCGTCATCCCCGCGCAACTTGCTGGCATTGCCGAAAATCGGCTATCTTTCGCGGCGTTCCTCCACTTCCGGAACCAACTCCCTTGTACCGCGAGTTCCTCTGACCAAACTATCGCTACGGACCGAACGGCGTGAGCCGGCCTCCCTCGGGACCGCCCTGCGCGACGCCGGCTGCGGGCAGCTGGAGGCCTCGTGGTCCGGACAGGAAGTCCGCGTCATCGGGTGGGTGCATCGCCGTCGCGATCTCGGAGGACTGTTCTTCGTAGATCTGCGCGACCGCACCGGTCTCCTCCAGCTCTCGTTCGGCCCGGACTGGTCCGACGAAGACGCTCTCGAGCTTGTGGCGGAACTGAATCCGGAGGATGTCGTGCAGGCGACGGGTGTCGTCGAGCCGCGCCCCGAGGCCAACCCGGAGATGCTCACGGGCGAAATTGAGATCCAGGTGTCGAATCTGCGGCGAATCTCGGTCTCCGACCCGCTCCCGATCCTCGTCTATCAGCCGCCTGACGAGGAGCTGCCGTCCGAGGAACTCCGCCTCCGCCACCGGATCCTCGACCTTCGGCGCCCGGAGATGCAGCGCAACCTCAGGCTCCGGCACGTGGCGACGAACGCGGTGCGCGCCTCGCTCACGGAGCAGGGCTTCGTCGAGGTCGAGACGCCGCTTCTCACGCGGCAGACGCCCGAGGGCGCGCGCGACTACCTCGTTCCGAGCCGGGTCCACCGGGGGCAGTTCTTCGCGCTCCCGCAGTCGCCGCAGCTCTACAAGCAGCTCCTCATGTGCGGAGGCTTCGACCGCTACTTCCAGATCGCCAAGTGCCTCCGCGACGAAGACCTCCGGGCGGACCGCCAGCCGGAGTTCACGCAGATCGACGTGGAGATGGCGTTCGTCGAGCAGGACGATGTCTTCCGCGCGGCCGAGAAGATGTTCCAGCGCGTGTGGCGGGACGGACTCGAGCGCGATCTCGCCGTGCCCTTCCGGCGGCTGCCGCACGCGGAGGCGATGGAGCGCTACGGCACGGACAAGCCGGACCTGCGCATCCCGTGGGAGATCCGCGACTTCACGGAGGCGCTCACGGGCATCGGGTTCGGCATCTTCGACGGTGCCGCAGGAGCGGGCGGACGCATCCGGGGGCTCGTCGTGCCGGGCGGCGCGGCGCTCTCCCGCTCGCGAATTGCCCACTACGACAGGCTCGCCCGGGAGGCCGGGGCGAAGGGCGCGCTGTGGCTGAAGCGCACGGCCGATGGCTGGTCCGGGCCCCCCGCGAAGGTCGTGGGGGAGGAAGTTGCCGCGACCCTCGAGGCCGGGTTCGGCGTGGGCGAGGGAGACCTCGTTTTCTTCGTCGCGGGCGTGGATGCGGAGAGTTCGCCCGCCCTCGACCGGCTCCGTCGAGCTGCCGCACGGGAGGTCGGCGCCGTGGACGAGAGCGGGGAGGAGTGGCTCTGGATCACGGAATTCCCGCTCTACCAGCAGGATCCCGACACCGGGCTCCCCGTCCCGGCCCAGCACGCGTTCACGATGCCCGCCGACCCCGATCCCGAGCGTCTGCGGGAGGACCCGCTCTCCGTGAACGCGCTTGCGTACGACATCGTCTACAATGGCATCGAGTACGCGAGCGGCAGCATCCGCTGTCACCTTCCCGAAGTCCAGCGCGTAATCCTCGAAGCGACGGGGCTCACGCCGGAAGAAGTCGAGGCGCGGTTCGGCTTCCTGCTCGAGGCGTTCCGATACGGCGTGCCGCCCCACGGAGGGTTCGCGGTCGGCATGGATCGGGTGGTGGCCGAGATGGTTCGGTGCGCATCGATCCGGGACGTGATCGCCTTCCCGAAGACGGCGGCGGCCCGGGGGCTGCTCGAACGGTCGCCGTCGACGGTGACCCCGGCTGAACTGGAGGAACTCGGAATCTCGGTCAGCGGAGGCACGGGAGGTGCCGGAAGGAGCGAGGGTTGAGCGCGGCGAAGGAACGACGCCTGTCGATCGAGGGGGCCGACCAGCAGCTGCTGGCCGGCGTGAACGACTCGAACCTCACGACGCTGGCCCGCCACTGCGACATCCGCGTGGTTCTGCGGCGCGACGAGATGATCCTGTCCGGACCGCAGGCGGACGTGGACCGCGCCTCCCCCGCCGCGCGCCGCATGATTCGCTACGCGCGGCTGCGGCGCCCCTTCGACGCGGTGGATGTCGAGCGTCTTCTGGAAGTGCGCCGGGAGGGCCGCGACGGTGCGCGGAGATCGAACCGTTCGGGAAGGACCGGGGGGAACGAGGGCCCCGGGGACTCCGGAAACGCGCGGGGGGATGAACGCCAGGCCGAGGTCGCGCTGGCGGGAGCCCGGCGCGCGATCCGCCCCAAGTCGCCGGGGCAGGATGCGTACCTGGCCGCCATGCGCGAGCGGGACATCGTCGTCGGGATCGGTCCCGCCGGCACGGGGAAGACCTATCTGGCGGTTGCCGCGGCGGTCGAGGCCCTGAACCGGAAGCGGATCCGGCGCATCATCCTCACGCGTCCCGCCGTCGAAGCCGGCGAGGCGCTCGGATTCCTGCCCGGCGACATCCGGGAAAAGGTCGACCCCTATCTCCGCCCGCTGTACGACGCGCTCGAGGACATGATGCCGCCCGACCGCGTCCGCCGGGCGATCGAGGACCGCGTGATCGAGGTCGCTCCGCTCGCCTACATGCGCGGCCGCACGCTCTCCGACGCGTTCCTGATCCTCGACGAGGCGCAGAACGCGACCACCGCCCAGATGAAGATGTTCCTCACCCGGCTCGGGCTGAACTCGAAGACGGTGATCACGGGCGACAAGACGCAGATCGACCTCCCGCGCCCGGAGGACTCGGGCCTCCTCGAGATCGAGGAAGTCTTGCGCGACGTGGACGGGATCGACTTCGTTTATCTGGATGACGCGGATGTCGTCCGGCACCGACTCGTGAAGGAGATCATCCGCGCGTACCGGGAGTCCGAGCGGTGAGTTCCGAGCGTTGAGTTTCTTCGGCCGCGTCCGCGACTACCTGCGCCCCGTGAACCGGCCGCCGGCCGGCGGGCGCCGGGACCAGTGGGTCCACCACGGATTCCGGGCGGGGATGGTTGTCGTCATCGCCGCCGCCGTCCCCCTGATGTTCCCGCGGAGCGGCCCGGGCGGATTCGACGGCATTGCCCCCGGCAGCGTGGCCCGGCAAACGGTCATCGCCGATTTCGATTTCGATGTGCCCAAGGACGCGGACCTCCTCCAGGAGCAGCAGGCCGAAGCGGAGGCCGCCTCGGCGCCCATCCTGCGCTTCGAGCCGACGCGCGCCGACAGCAGCATCCAGCGCATGAACGCCTTCTTCGCGCAGCTCGATTCCATCGTCCCCGCAGTCGACACCGGGCTCGTGCGGGTCGCCGTACAGGAAGCCGCAAGCGGGATCGGCATCGACCTCTCGGCGGAAGCGGCCATCGCCTCGCTCCAGGTCGACCACCTCCTCGATGGGGCGTCGCGCGCCCGGCTGCGGACGGAACTCGAGAGCGCCCTCGAGGGGTTGCGCGAGGGGGTGATCCGCGGCAGCGAACTGGCGGACATCGGCGCCGTGAACGTCGTCTTGCGCGCGGGGGATGCCGGTGACGATCGGGTGCGCGCCGTAGGCGATCTCGTTCGGCTCGGCGACTTCACGCGGGCCGCCCGGGAGCGCGTCGCCGACCGGCTTCCGCCCGAGGGCGCGGAGCTGTTCCAGCAGCTCGTCCTCCTGGCGCAGCCGACGCTGCGTATCGACCAGGACGCGACCCGGCAGGCGCGGGAACGCGCCCGGGCGGCGATCCCCCAGTTCGAAGGCCTCGTGCTCGAGGGGGAGCGCATCATCACCGAGAACACCGTGGTGACCGAGGAGGACCACCGCCGCCTCCTCGCCTATCAGGCCCAGATCCTGGCGCAGGGGGGAGCCCGTACGACATCGGGCCTCCTCCACGCGATGGGCATGATCCTCCTCGTGATGAGCATGCTCGGGATTCTCGTCTTCGCCACGTTCCGCTTTCGCCGCGACATCTACGAGGACCTTCCCAGCTTCGCCGTGCTTCTCGGTCTCATCGTCGTCGTGATGGCGTCGGCCGGCGCGGTGGCCGCCACGGAGAGTTCGCCCGCGCTCGTGCCGGTCGCCCTGGCCGGCCTCCTCGCCGCGGCGCTGTTCGACAGTCTCCTGGGCCTGGTCGTCGTCTCGACGATTACCGGAATCCTCATGGGCCAGCCGCACTTCGCGGGACTCGCGGCCCCGATGGTGACGGTGGCGGGCGGGGTCACGGCGGCCTTCGCGGTCCACACCATCCGGACGCGTTCGCAGAGCTGGGTCCTCGTCGCGCTGATTTCGGCGGCCTACGTCGGCGCGGGCCTCCTGCTCGTCCTCACCGGCCACTACTCGCTCGGCGACATGGGCGCGACGGCGGCCTTCGGATTCCTCAACGCCACCGTATGCACGGGACTCGGCGTCGGCGTGGGCCTGCCGCTCCTCGAAGCCTTCACAGGGCGGACGACGGAGGCTTCGCTGCTCGAACTCTCCGACATGAACCGTCCTCTCCTGAGGCGGTTGGCGCGCGAAGCCCCGGGGACCTACGCCCACTCGATCAACGTGGCGAACCTCGTCGAGGCCGCATGCGAAGCGATCGGGGCCGACGCCCTCCAGGCCCGGGTGGGGGTCTATTACCACGACATCGGGAAGCTTGAGCGCCCGCAGTATTTCATCGAGAACCAGCCGAGGGGGCTGAACCCGCACGACCGGCTCACGCCATGGCAGAGCGCCGAGATCCTGCGCGACCATGTGCGCCACGGACTCGTCATGGCCGATGAGGCGCGCCTGCCCGAGATCGTGAAGGACTTCATTCGGGAGCACCACGGGACGCAGCTCATCCGCTATTTCCTCGAGAAGGCGCGCGCGCAGGAAGGCGTCACGGAGGTGGATCCGAGCGACTTCGCCTACCCCGGCCCCAAGCCGCAGAGCAGGGAGACGGGCGTGGCGATGCTGGCGGACGCGGTGGAAGCGGCCTCGCGCGTGCTCTCGAACCCGAGCCCCGAGCGGATCCGGGCGCTCATCGAACGGCTCGTGCAGGACCGGATCGACTTCGGCGAACTCGACGACTGCCAGCTCACGTATCGGGACCTGCGCATCGTGAAGCGGGAGTTCGCGCACGTCCTCACGGGCCTCTACCACCACCGAATCGACTATCCGAAGCCCACCGTGCCGGGCGAGGCCGCCAGCGACCGGGGATCCGAACCCGAGACGGACGAATCCACGGAGGTCGCCGCGGCGGCGGCCGCCGGTGAGGAGGGCGCGTCCGCCCCGATCGATATCGAACAGGCGTCCCAGGGGGACACCGGCCCCATCCCGGCGCTCGAGCCGGAACTCGAGCCGGAAGGAGTCGCCAGCGGGCGGGCGGATTGACCGACCTCGCACCGCCCACGATCCGCGTCAACCTTCCCGATGGCTGGGAGGGATCCTCCGAAGCCGAGTTGGCCGCGGCCGCGCGGGCCGCCCTCCGCACGGGCCGGGTCGACGGTCGCGCACCCCCCGAGGGCGCCGAGCTTTCCGTCACCCTGCTTCCGTCCGAACCCATGCGGGCGCTGAACCTCGAATACCACGGCGAGGACGACGTCACGGATGTGCTTGCTTTCGGACTCGGCGAGGAGCCGTGGCTCGGGGACGTCTACATCTGCCCGGAGTTCGCCGAAGCTTCGGCGCGCGAACTCGGCCTCGACCCGGGCGAGGAAATCCTGCGCCTCGTCGTCCACGGCACCCTTCATCTGCTCGGCCACGACCATCCGGAAGGCGAGGCGCGCTACGCGTCACCCATGTTCGACCTGCAGGAGCGGCTGCTCGCGCGGCTGCTGGCCGAGTTCCGCGACCCGGCGTAGCATTCCCCCCACCATGCATGAGAATCCGGAACAGCAGCGCCATCTGCTGATCGAGGAGGTTCGCGTCCACCTGGAGGCGGGCGACGCGGACGCGCTCATCGCGTTCGTGGAACCGCTGCATCCAAGCGACATGGCGGATGTGCTCGAACACCTCGAGGAGGCCGAGCGCATCGCCCTGCTCGAACTCATCCCGGCCGCCCTCGCCTCCGACGCCCTGGCCGAGATGGAAGAGGAGGAAAGGCCCGGCGAACTGCTCGCGAGCATGGAGCCGGAGCGGATCGCCGAACTCGTCGAGGAACTGGCGGACGATGACGCGGCAGACCTCATCGGCGAACTCGACCCGGAGGAACAGGACCGCGTCTTCGAGTCGGTGCCGGACGAGGAAGAGCAGGAGATCCGCGAACTGCTCGAGTACCCGGAGGAGTCCGCGGGCGGGATCATGACCCGCGAGCTGTGCGCCGTGGACCTGGGGGCGACCGCCGCCGGAGCGATCGAGGAGTTGCGGGCGCAGGCGGCCGAGAGCGAGGACCTCTACACGGTCTTCGTCGTGGGGCAGGGCGGACGCCTGCGGGGCGTGGTCACGCTGCGGGACCTGGTGCTCGCCGCCCCGGGCACCCCGATCTCGGAGCTGCTAGAGGAGCCGCCGGCGGTGGTCTCGGTGGATCTCGACCAGGAGGAGGTGGGGAAGCTCCTCTCCCGCTACAACCTCGCCGCGGTCGGCGTGATCGATGACGAAGGGCGGCTGGTCGGGCAGATCACCTTCGACGATGTCATCGATGTCGTGGAGGCGGAGGTTACGGAGGACATCCTGCGCTTCGCCGCTGTGTCGGACGAGGAGCAGCTGCGTGGAACGACAGGCGGTGCGATCAGGAGTCGGCTGCCGTGGCTCGCGGTGAACGCGCTCACCCTCTCGCTGGCCGCGGTCGTGGTGTGGATGTTCGAGGATACGATCGAGCGGCTCGCGATTCTCGCGGCGGTGATGCCGGTGATCGCGGGACTGGGCGGGAACGCGGGGACGCAGGCGCTCGCGGTGACGATCCGACGCATCGCGCTGGCCGACGAGCTCCCGGGCGAACGCTGGTCCGCCGTGGTCAAGGAACTGGTCGTGGGGCTCGTGAACGGGCTCGTGATCGGCCTGCTGGTCGCCGCGGTCTCGTTGCTCCTGCCGAACACGGAAGCCGTCTTCGGACTCGTCGTGATGATCGCGATGTGGGGGAACCTCGCGGTGGCCTCCCCCCTCGGCGCGTTCTTCCCCATCGTCCTGGAGCGGCTGGGCGTGGACCCGGCCGTGGCGTCGTCCGTGTTCGTCACCAGCTTCACGGACCTGTTCGGGTTCGTCCTCCTGCTGGGGCTGGCGACCCGGTTCCTGCTGTGAACGATCCGGCGCGGCTCGCCGGCCGCATCGCGGGCGGCGAGCCGCTTGCGCTGGCCCGGGGCATCTCGCACGTGGAGAACGAGAGCGACGGCTTCGAGGCGCTTCTCGAGGCGCTGGACGGTCGCACCGGACGCGCGCGGCGCATCGGCATCACGGGGCCGCCCGGTGCCGGCAAATCGACGCTGACAGCGGCACTTACGCAGCATTACCTCGACCAATCTCTCAGAGTCGGCATCATCGCCGTGGACCCGACGAGTCCGTTCACCGGCGGCGCGCTTCTCGGCGACCGCATCCGCATGGGAGAACTCTCGACCGAACCCGGCGTCTTCATCCGCTCGATGGCGAGCCGCGGGTCACTCGGCGGCTTGGCGACCGCGACGCGGGAGGCCGCCGATCTCATGGACGCCGCCGGCTACGACCGGGTGATTCTGGAGACGCTCGGGGTCGGCCAGGCGGAACTCGACATCGCCGTCTCGGCCGACACGACCGCCGTCGTCCTCGTCCCGGAATCGGGCGACGGCGTCCAGGCGATGAAGGCCGGGCTCATGGAGGTGGCCGACCTCTTCGTCATCAACAAGTCCGACCGCCCCGGCGCCGACCGGCTCGAGAAGGAGATCGCGATCATCATGTCGATCCGCTTCGCGAACCGGGAGCCCGCCAACGAAGCCTGGCGCATGCCGATCACGCAGACCGTCGCCTCCGAGGCCCGTGGAGTCGAGGAGTTCGCCGACCACCTCGACCGTCACTTCGACTGGCTCGAGTCGACCGGGAATCTCGAGGCGAATCGCCGGGCCGCCCGCCGCCGCCGGGCGCACGACGCGCTCCTGCGCCGCTCCCAGCGCGACGCCGACCGGATCTGGCGCGCCGCCCCGGCGGAGGTGCTGGACTCCGGGGCGTCCCCCTACGCGATCGCCCGCCGCCTGCACGAACGTTATACGGAGAGCCTCAGGGGAACCTGACCGCGAGTCCCGTCCCCGCGAACAACCCCGTGGCGGCCTCGCTCAAGCCGACGCCCAGGCGGATGTCCCACTGCAGGTCATCTCCGAGGCTCCACGTGAGGCCGCCGTTGACGTAGTGTTCCGCCCGCGTCCCGAGCGGTTCGTCGTGGAAGAAGGCGAACCATTCGGCGTAGACGCCGGCCCTTGCGCCCACGGAAAAGCCCGCCACGGCCGACTGGGCCCATTCGTGATATTCCTCCGCCGCACCTCGAGACTCGGTCACGGCGCGGTTCAACTGCGTGCTGCCCGCCAGCGAGACGTCGTCCGAGAGATCCCAGCCGTAGATGAGGTTCACCCCCGGGAGCGTGCGGTCGCTGGTGAAGGCTTCGCTCCCCGTCGGGACCGTCATCTGTGGGAGCACCGCCACGCCCGGCCGCAACCCGCTCTGCTCGGCCAGCAGCAACTTGATCCCGAGGTACAGGTCTTCCACGCCGCTCTCGGTGAATTCGCGCCCGTCGGCGCCCGCCCCCATCGACACGGGGCTCAGCCCGAGCCGCAGTTCCACCGCGTCGGACACCGCACCGACCCGCAGCAGGGCTTCGCCAAGGGAGTGCGTCCATATCCCGCCGTCGCGACGGTCCTCGGACCGGTCGTACTCGTACGTGTAGCCGAACTCGAGCTGGAACACGCCGCGCCCCACCGTCGCCGCCGCCTCGGTGAAGTCCGGACGATCCGCGACCATCGACCCCCGCCGCGCCTGCGCCTGCGAGGGGCCGGCGGTCGTCGCGATCAGCACCCCCGTGCCGAGGACCCGAACGAGCGATGTTCTCAGTCTCATGCTGCCTCCCCCAGGTGTTCGTACTGGCCCCACAGAGCCCACAGCGCCCAGTCCAGATCCAGCCGGTCTCCCTGCCACAGGCTCGTGGCCGTCCAGGGATTGATTCCAGGCTGCCCGTGCCGGTGCCCGAGTCCGGCGTCCACCGTTCGCGGCGCCTGCACGTCACGGGTGGCACCGCGGAAACCGCTCGCCCGCCGGGATCCGTGAATCGGGCCGCGCCGGCCCGCCCCATTCTTACGCGCCAGCCGCCCTCATGCACGGTGCGGTGATGGTACCGACACAGAAGAATCAGGTTGTCCAGCGCCGTCCTCCCGCCCTCGGCCCACGGCACGGCATGATGCGCCTGCGTGTAGCGCGATCCGCAGCCGGGGAAGCGGCAGCCCCCGATCACACCCCGTTCTTCGGTAAATATTCGGTTTCGGCGTCAACGGGGTCTCATCCCGGGCCCCGAAGCGCGGATCGTCCCCGTCGGGTCGCACAGCCGAACACGTTCCCGCGGGAACGTCCTTCCCCTAACTTGGGGTGCCGGAAGAAGCACCAGGGCGAACGCGGGCAGGACACTCATGAGCAAGCACGGTGCGTTGAGCGATCAACTCGAGCTTTGGGAGGCGGTGTTCCGCCAGACCCCGCAGCGCGAGGACACCAGCTTTCGCAGCATCTCGGGACGGGAGATCAAGCCCCTCTACACGCCTCTGGACGGGGGCGCCGCCGGCGCCGACGGAGCGCGCGGATATCTGGAGAGGCTCGGGACGCCGGGCGAGTTCCCGTTCACGCGGGGTCCGTATCACTCCATGTACCGGACGAAGCTGTGGACGATGCGGCTCTTCTCCGGCTTCGCTACCGCGCACGAGACGAACGAGCGCTACAAGTACCTCCTCCGGCGCGGGCAGACGGGACTCTCCGTGGCCTTCGATTTCCCCACCCTCATGGGATACGACTCCGACGACGCCCGTTCGGAGGGAGAGGTCGGAAAGTGCGGCGTCGCGATCTCGAGTCTGGCCGACATGGAGGCCCTGTTCGACGGGATTCCGCTCGACAGGGTCTCCGTGTCGATGACGATCAACGGGCCCGCTCTCATGCTGTACGCCTTCCTCCTCGTGACGGCGGAGAAGCAGGGCGTACCGCTCGACCGGGTTCGGGGGACGATCCAGAACGACATCCTCAAGGAATACCAGGCGCAGCACGCGTGGATCTTCCCGCCGGAGCCCGCGCTCAAGATCATCGCGGATATCTTCGAGTGGTCGGCGGACGCGGCGCCGCGCTTCAACACGATCTCCATCTCCGGCTATCACATCCGCGAGGCCGGGGCCACCGCCGGGCAGGAACTCGCGTACACGCTCAAGAACGGCTTCACCTATGTGGAGCGGGGGATCGAGCGCGGGCTCGACGTGGACAGCTTCGCGCCGCGGCTCTCCTTCTTCTGGGACGTGCACAACGACTTCTTCGAGGAGATCGCGAAGTTCCGGGCGGGCCGGCGCATCTGGGCCCGGCACATGCGCGACGTGTACGGCGCCCGCGACCCGAGGAGCCTCAGGCTGCGGACGCACGCGCAGACGGCTGGCGTCTCCCTCACGGCGCAGCAGCCGCACAACAACATCGTGCGCGTCGCGTACCAGGCGATGGCGGCGGCGCTCGGCGGCACGCAGTCGCTGCACACGAACGCGATGGACGAGACGCTCGCCCTTCCCACGGAGGAAGCGGCGAAGATCGCCCTCCGCACGCAGCAGATCCTGGCCTACGAGACCGGCGTCCCCAACACGATCGATCCCCTCGCGGGCTCCTACTACGTCGAGTCGCTGACGGACGAACTCGAGGCGGAGGCGGAGGACATCTTCCGCGAGATCGACGAGATCGGCGGCGTCGTGTACGGGATCGAGTCCGGCTACTTCCAGGCGCAGATCGCGGCCTCGGCGCGCCGCTTCCAGGATGAGGTCGAGAAGGGGACCCGGACGATCGTGGGCGTGAACCGGTTCGAGGATGCCGAGGAGCCTCCGATCGAGATCCTGAAGATCGGGGAGGAGGCCGCGGCCATCCAGGAGAAGCGGCTCGCCGACCTCCGGGCGCGCCGGGACTCGGCCGCGGTCGAGCGCACGCTGGAAGCGCTGGGGCGCGCCGCGCGCGATGAGGACAATCTGCTGCCGCCGCTGCTCGACGCCGTGCGCGCCTACGCGACGCTGGGCGAGATCCGGATCGTGCTGGAGAAGGTCTACGGCCGCTTCAAGGAGCCCGTGGCCTTCTAGGGGCGGCTCCCCGCGTCCTCCGATGCCTTCCGACGACACCCTCTTCGGGATCTCCGCGCTGCATCAGGGCCCGCCACAGGTGCCCGGCAGGGGCGACCTCGACTTCTCCCGCGCGGTGCTCGACCAGCTGTACAGCTACCGGCCGAAGCGCGAAGGCCTCGCCTATCCGCTATGGCTCGTGACGGGAATCTTCGGCGGCCATCGCTTCTATCTCGACCGTCCCGGAACCGGCTTCCTCATGCTCCTCACCCTCGGAGGCGCGGGGCTGTGGTGGGCCGCGGACGTCCTGCTGATCCCGCGAATGGTGCGGAAGTACAACGAAGACCAGGCGCGGAGGCAGTTCCTGGGCCTGGCGCCCCGCCAGCTCGCCTTCATGCCGGCCAAGGGGGAAACGCTCCCGCCGGAGCCCCACTGGGCCGCCAAGCGGCGGACGCGCGTCCGCCTCGTGGCCGACTCGATCGTGATGATGCTGGCGGGCGGGTCGATGGGGGCCTTCGCGCGCGGGGCCGGCGTCTACGAGCCGATCTTCGCGGTGCTCGCGCTCATCGCGATCACGCTGCTGGGCACCCGCTGGACCGCCCTCTCCAGGCTGCCGGTGCTGCGGGGGTTCGACCGCTGGGCGCACCGGCTGCGCCTGTTCTACTACACGAACGATCCCGGCGGGGCGCTGTCGCTCGCCTTCCGCCCGGTGCTGGCCATGTTCGCCATCCTCCGCAGGCGGCGGCGGGCCGAAGCCAAGCTCTACCTGCAACTCGGCGCCTGGTTCACGATCATCTTCACCGTCTTCGACCTCGTCGAAGCGATGGGCATCGGCAGCTCCGGAGGCTTCGCTCCGGGCTCCCTGCTGCTGGATTTCTACCAGACCTTCTTCGCCACCTACGCCTTCGCCGCCCCGATCGCGGCGACCCTCAACAAGCACGTCCTCCTGCAGCGCAGCGACCGCGTGATTTGGGTGCTGAGCGGCGTCGCAATACTGTTCATCGCAATGAGTCTCTTCTAGAAAGGCCGGTCTCAACATGCGCAGAGTCCTCGCAGCGCTCCTTCCGCTACTGATCGCCGCCCCGCTGGCGGGGCAAGTGACGCTCGGACTTCGCGGCGGACTGAGCGACGCCACGGCCTCAATGGGTCCTGGAGGCAGGATCGACGCAGGACGCGCGGCGGGGCGTGGTCGCGGGCCTCGACATCGGGCTTCCGGTCGGACGCACGGTCGGTCTTCGGATCGCGGGAGCCTATGCCCAGAAGGGTACGATCTTCTCCGCGGACCTCGCGTCGGACGGCATGGACGACATCGGAGGGTCGGCCAGCATCGAGGCGGACTGGGTACAGGTGTCGGCGCTGGCGCGAATCGGAACGCCGCGGGACGCCGGCATGTCCGTGGGTCTGTTGCTCGGCCCCTGGGCGGCTTCCCTCCTTTCCTGCGAAACGAGCCTGGACTTCGACCTTGGCGCACTGGGATCGGTGAGCGAGACGATGTCGTGCGACGATTCGACGAAATCGACCGACTTCGGCATCGCCGCGGGCGCCGGCGTGGAAATGGCGGTTTCCGACGCCCTGCGGCTGGGTGTGGATCTGATATACTCGCTGGGACTCGCGGACATCGATGATGATGATATGTCGGCGGACGAAATCAAGACGCGGCACGTGGCGCTCCAGGCCGGGATCGTGATCCCCCTGGGAGGCTGACCTTCGGGCATTTCCGATGATTAGCAGGTCCCGGCTGTCGCTGCTGGCGATAGCCATGTGTCTCATCCCGGCTTCGGCCGTTGCCCAGGGCGGGGCGTGGCGGCTGGAGGACGAGTTCCGGTTCGCTGGCTCATCCGATCTCCCGCTCGGCTCGATCGACAGGCTTGTGGTGGGACCCCGGGGTTCCGTCCATGTGACGGGCAGGGGGGAAACGGCGATCCACATACTGACGAGCGACGGCCGCTATCAGGGTGCGATCGGGCAACGCGGGGATGGGCCCGGCGAGTTCAGGGTCTCTCCTGAAATCGGCGTACGTGGCGACACGCTGTGGGCCCTGGATCGGCTGCTCCGCCGCGTCTCCCGATTCACGCTCTCGGGAGATTTCATCGACTCCAGACCCTTTGCCGGGATCGTCTCGACCAAGGGGAATTCGTTTCAGCCGGCGTCACGGCTTGCAGATGGCACCTTGCTCATGTCGGAGGTCGTCGGCAGCCACTGGACCGAAGAAGATCTCTCGCGCGGCAAGGAGATCCGTCTCCTGGCGACCGATGGTCGGGATCGCGGTGAGGTCGTAACGCTCGATGTCTCGACCATCTGGCTTCGTCTCGAATTGGCCGGCGACGCAATGATGGCCACGCAGCAGCCGTGGTCGATTCACGACCTGCTCGCCGCATCCGCCCGGGGGGAGGGGTTCGTGGCTCTCACGGGGCGCGGGACCGACGAAGCGGAAGGGCGCTACACACTTACCTGGTTCGACACCGAAGGTCGGGCGATGCGGTCCGCCTCCGTTCCGTTTCGGGCAGCCCGCCTGACTGGCGCCGAGGTCGACCCGCTTCGCGACGGACTCGGCGAGGGCCTCGCTCCGCGCATGGGGATGAGTGTCCGCGACGCGCGCCGCGCCCTCTCGGAAGTCCTCTACACGCCCGACTACCTTCCCGCCGTCGAGTCGATGAATCGATCCCTGTCCATGGGGGCGGTGGTGCTCGCGGCCGATGGGACGACGTGGGTGCGGCACCGGGATGTCTCGGGCGCGCGGTGGCTGGTCCTCGACCGCTCGGGAGCGATCATGGCCGAAGTCGAAGCACCGGACGACCTCGTCATCCACCATGTAGACGCCGACCACGTCTGGGGAGTGCGCGAGGATGCTCTCGACATCCCGTGGGTCTCCCGATTCCGGATACGGAAGGGGCCGTAGGCCGTCAGGGCACGAGCGCACCGGGGGGCTGCATCAGTTCCTCGAGGCGGAAGATCTCGCCGTCCTTCAGCACGATACGCGCGCGGCGGAGGTCCGAGATGTCCTCGAGCGGGTTGCCTTCGACGATGAGGATGTCGGCCAGGGCGCCGGCGGACAGCGTTCCGATCTCCCCCTCCATGGCGAGGGCCTCTGCGGCGACCGAGGTGGCGGTGCGGAGGGCCTCGACCTCCG
Source organism: uncultured Gemmatimonadota bacterium (assembly GCA_964509895.1). GTDB lineage: Bacteria > Gemmatimonadota > Gemmatimonadetes > Palauibacterales > Palauibacteraceae > Palauibacter. Next base: position 13,715 of record CAZDZJ010000142.1, on the reverse strand, counting down.
TGAGGCCGCCCCAGACGTAGTTCTCGACCTCGGCGATGAGCGCGGCGCCGTACGGGATGATGGGGGAGTCGGTGCCGGCCACGACCTTGCCTCCGCCGCGGACGACGCGGGTCACGGTGCGGCCGGCGTCGGCGAGGAGCGGGTCGATGCCGCCGAGGCGGCCGCGGGCGGCGGCGCGGGCGGCCATCTGCTCGGCCATGCCCGGCGGGAAGAAGGCCTCGAAGCGGGGGTCGGAGGTCCATGACGGGTCCTCGCCCACGACCTTCCACCAGCCCCCCATGAGCGCCATGGTCGGCGTGATCGTCATGCCGGAGGCGGTGAGGAGCTGGATCACGTCGTCGTAGGTCCGGTACATCGCCGTCACCTTCGGGGAGTAGCCGCGGCGGCTCGTGCCGGAGATGTGCTCGACGTGGTCCATGCCGTGTGCGACGGCGGGGTAGATCTCGTGGCTCGAGACGGGGATCCCGATCGAGTGCGCGAAGTCGACGATGCGGCGCTGCAGGAGGTCCGGCAGACGGACGTAAGTCTTGATGAGGGAGAAGCCGAGTTGCTCGGCGCGATCGAGTTCGAGAGCGAGGTTGCCGTCGGCGCGCAGCGAGCCGGCGCCGGAGTAGTAGATGCGGTTCCCGTCCATCGTCCGTCCGGTGGCGAACTCGCGCGGGCCGGCGCGGCGGCCGGAGTCGATCGATTCGCGACGCTCGGCGATCTCGTAGGAGTCGGCGGTGGGATCGCGGATCGTCGTGACCCCGTAGGCGAGGAAGGTGCGGCCGAGCGTCTCGCCCATGCCGTAGCCCATGTGCGAGTGCATGTCGACGAGACCCGGGAGGACCGTGTGGTCGCTGGCGTCCACGACGTCGCCCCCGGCGCCGGTGGCGGCGGCGTGGTTGGCGTCGGAGTGGGGGACGATGGAGGCGATCCGGTTGCCCTCGACGATGAGGTCCATGTCGCGGTCGATGCCGTCGGAGACGCCGTCCCAGACGCGGGCGGCATGTACGACGGTCGAACCCTCGCGCGCCGGGCGCCGCCATTCGAGCGCAACGGGGATCTCATCGATGGCGCCGTCGTCGAGACGGTAGCGGCGGAGGCCGCCGGGCGTCTGGTAGACGATGGACCGTGCGTCGCCCGTCCAGGAGATCGCGTCGGCGTGGTGGTTCGTGAGGCGCATGGGCGGGCCGTCGGGCGTTCCGGCATCGTCGACCTCGACGAGCCACAGCACGCCCTCGCTCGTGTACGCCATGCGGCGGCCGTCCGGCGACCACACGGGACCGTCGAGTCCGCGCACGCCCATCCCCCGGTGTTCGGCGGCCGTCACGCGGCGTCCCTCTCCACCGGCCACCGGCTGCAGGAGGATGTGGTTCCGCCCTTCGCGGAAGCGCGTCGAGTACTGGGTGAGGACGCCCATGGCGATCGTTTCGCCGTCGGGGGAGAAGGACGGGCGGCCGGGCGCGAACAGGTCATCGCGAATCGTGCGCACGTCGCCCGTGGCCAGGTCCACGATCCGGACCCCGCTCTGCAGCCCCTGCACCGATGTGAAGACGATCTGTCCGCCGTCGGGCGAGAACACCGGGCCGACCTCGCCGCCCGCGAGCGTGGTCGCCTGGCGTTCGTCGCCGGTCTCCATGTCGCGCACCCAGATGTCGAGCGTGCCGCCCTTGTCGGAGGCGTAGGCGAGCATCGAGCCGTCGCGCGACCACGCCGGGAGCACGTCGACGAAGGGGTCATCGGTGAGCTGGCGGGGCGTGGCGGCGGCCGAGGCATCGTCCGAATCGAGGTCGAGGAGCCACAGGTCTCCGAGCGCGGTGAAGGCGATGGAGTTTCCGTCCGGCGAGACGGCCGGCGCCACGATCCCGACCACCGGCTCGGGCCCGCCCGCCTCGAAGGAGCGCGGCGTCCGCTCGTAGTCCGGCCGGGTGAAGGCGAACGTGGCCTCGAACGGGATCACGGAACTCTCGGCGGCGCCCCCGGAGCCCTCCACGGAGGCCCGCTGAATCACGCCGTCGGCGGTGTACACGACGTCGTCCGCGGAGACCCAGTGAGGGCGGAAGGGGAAGACATCGGCACGATCCGCGGTCAGACGGCGCGGCTCCGGGTCGGGACCGGCGTCGGGGCCGGCGTCCGGGCCCCCATCGAGAGACGCCACGTAGAGGCCGGTCTGGCCCTGGGAGACGGCGGGGAAGGCGATCCGCCGTCCGTCCGGGCTCCACGACGGAGAGATGGCGCCGGGCACGCTGGCGACGACCCGCCCCGATCCGTCGGTGCCGCGCACGAGGACCGTCCCGCCGTCCCGGCTGGAGGCGTAGGCGAGGGTTTCGCCATCGGGTGACCACTGCGGGGTGAACTCGTGGCCCGGCGCGTCGGTGACCCGGCTCGTCGTGCCGCTGGCCAGGTCCAGGGTCCAGATGTCGTAGTTGCCGGAGCGGTCCGAGGCGAAGGCGATGGTGCCGCCGTCGGGGGAGTACGCGGGTTCCCGCTCGTCGTAGGGACCGAAGGTGTGCTGCACCGGATCGGAGCCGTCGGGCCGGATCGACCAGATGTGCCAGTTTCCGTCCCGGAACGACTGGAAGGCGATCCGGCTCGCGTCCGGCGCCCACTGCGGCTGTCGCGCGTCGTAGTACATGTCCGTGATCGCGTTCGCCTCGCCGCCCCCGTCGTCCATCACCCACAGCGTCCCCTGGAGGTCGAGCACGATCCGGCTCCCGTCGGGTGAGACGGCGGCGGCCATGTTCGTCCCCTCGGAGACCGTGACGCGGACGTCCCGATCCTGGGCGAGCCCGGCTACGGGGAGCATCGCCGAGGGGAGGAGAAGGAGCGCCGCGGGCGCAAGGAGGCCGAAGGGACGGCGGCGGTCGGGCATCGATGCCTCAGACATGACGGTCAACTCCGTTTGAGTGGCGAGGGAGGGGGGGGATCTTACGATTCGCGTCGGTAGTGGCGCATGCGCGCGGCGTAGGCGAAGCCGAAGAAGGTGCCTTTCCCCCGCGGCTACTCGGCGAGGATCAGAGATGAGACCAGCGCACGAATGCGCTCGCGCGTGTGCTCGTCGTCCACGCTGCGAGAGCGGTTCCCCTGCCCGGGTCGAATGTTGATCAGCGAGTCGAACTCGATCCAGTCCGGCCCTTCTTCCTCCAGATAGAGGTCGCCGAACTGGGTCTCTGCCATCCGCGCGAGATCCTCGCGGGAGATGGGCTGCGAGATGATGCGCCCAGCCGTCAAGTCTCGTCTCCCGGAGCAGGTGTGAGCGGCGGAGGTGGCAACGTAACCGCCGTCTGCGCGACCCGCACCGCGGGCTCTTGACGGGCCGGTCCGTGCCGGCAGATTCGACAGGGTCATGGCCAGCCCCCCCCGCCACACGGAGGCAGAGATGCAAGCGTCGACACGAATCCCCGGGACATTCGTCTGCGGCCTGGCGCTGCTCCTGCTCCTCGGGGCGCAGCAGGGCTGTGGGCCGGAAGGCGAGGATCACGCGGAGGCGGAGGGGGAGATGGCGGAGGTTCACTGGGGGTACGAGGGCGATACGGGAGCCGACCGGTGGGGCGCGCTCGACCCCTCCTTTGCGGTCTGCGACACCGGCGTCGAGCAGTCTCCGGTGGATCTGACGGGGGCGGCTCCGGCCGACGCGGACGCCGGCGGCCTCGACATCCGGTGGCAGGCCACGGAGGCGGAGGTCGTCGACAACGGCCACACGATTCAGGTGAACGTGGCCGAAGGGAGTTCCATCGTCCTGGAGGGCCGGACGTTCTCGCTCGTGCAGTTCCACTTCCACCTTCCGAGCGAGCACACGGCCGAGGGGGCGGCCTCCCCGATGGAGGTCCACTTCGTGCACGCGGCCGAGGAGGGTGACCTCGCCGTGATCGGGGTCTTCATGGAGGCCGGCGACGCCGACGCGACGATCCAGAGCCTCTGGGAAGCCATTCCCGGCTCCGACGCGTCGCCCGCCGCGGTCGGCGCCCTCGATCCGGGCACGCTGCTTCCCGAGGGACGGGGCTACTTCCGGTACCAGGGCTCGCTGACTACGCCGCCGTGTTCGGAGGTCGTCAGCTGGGTCGTGATGACGGCGTCGATCTCCGTCTCGCAGGCGCAGGTCGACGCCTTCGCGGCGCTCTATCCGATGAACGCGCGCCCCGTGCAGCCGCTCAACGGGCGGGAGATCGCGCTGCACCAGTAGCGGCCCGAGCCGGCTAACGGCCGAGCGCTCTGCCGCCGCGGCGGGGGTCCGACCAGCCCGTCCAGGAGCCGTCCGGCATCGCCATGATCAACTGCACGTCGCCGGACATGCCGCCGGTGAAGTAGGCGTCGGGCGGGCCGGGGTCGCGCTCGCGGACGGTGTGTCCCAGCGCCTGCAGCGCGCTCGAGGCGGCCGCCGACAGTCCCCCGTATTCGTGGAAGACGAGGTCGGGGAGGTGCTGGTGGTGGACCCGTGGCGCGTGGACCGCCTGCACGACGTTCATCCCGTGGTCGACGACGTTGAAGATCGACTGCAGCACGGTGGTGATGATCGTGGCGCCGCCGGGGGTGCCAGTGACGAGGAAGAGTCTGCCGTCCGCGTCTTCGACGATCGTGGGGCTCATCGCCGACAGCATGCGCTTGCCGGGGCCGATCGCGTTCCGCTCGCCCTGGACGAGGCCGAACTGGTTCGGGGTGCCCGGCTTGGCGGCGAAGTCGTCCATCGTGTTGTTGAGGAAGAAGCCGGCGCCCTCGACCACGACCTTGCCGCCGTACCACGAGTTGATGCTGGTCGTGACCGCGACCGCGTTGCCCCGGGCATCGACCACCGAGTAGTGGGTCGTGTGGCTCTCGTCGAGGAAGGCGTCGATTCCGGGCGCGACCTCGGCGGAGGGGGTCGCCCGCTCCGTGGATATCGTCGCGGCGCGGGTGTCCGCGTAGGCCTCGGAGAGGAACTCGTCGACGGGAAGCTCGACGAAGTCCGGGTCGGCGAGGTACTCGTTGCGGTCGGCGTAGGCGCGCCGGAAGGACTCGGCCATCACGTGGATCGTCTCGGGGCTGTTCCACCCCATCGCCCCGAGGTCCCATCGCTCCACGATGTTGGCGATCGCCGCCATGGTGAGGCCACCCGAGGACGGCGGCGGCATCGAGTGGACGGTGTAGCCGCGGTAGTCGAAGGCGACCGGGTCGCGCCACACGGTTTCGTAGCGGTCGAGGTCCTCCAGCGTGATGATGCCGCCGCCGCGCGCCATCTCCGCCGCGATGAGGGCGGCGGTCTCTCCGCGGTAGAAGTCGTCCGGCCCCTGGTCGCGGAGGCGGGTGAGGACGCCGGCGAGGTCCGGCTGCACGAACGTGTCGCCGATCGCGGGGACGGCGTCGCCGGGGAGGAAGATGCGGGCGCCCTCCGTGAAGCCGCGGATCCCGTCCTGCGCCGCGTCGAGCGTCGAGACGAGGCGCGTGGTGACCTCGAAGCCGTTCGCGAGATCGATGGCGGGCTGCACGACCTCGACCCAATCGAGCGAGCCGAAGCGCCGGTGCGCCTCCCACAGCCCCGACACCGTCCCCGGCACGCCCGCTGCCAGGTGCCCCCGCACCGAGAGGTCGGTCACGTTGCCGGCCTCGTCGAGGTACATGTCGCGGGTGGCCGCCAGCGGCGCCTTCTCGCGGTGGTCCTGCGCGAAGACCGTGCCGTCGGCGAGGCGGATCATCATGAACCCGCCGCCGCCGAGGTTGCCCGCCTCCGGGTTCACGACGGCGAGCGCGAGTCCGGTGGCGACCGCCGCGTCGACCGCGTTGCCGCCGGCCGCGAGGATGTCCACCCCGACCCGCGAAGCGTATTCGTCGGTCGAGGCGACCATGCCCTCGGTGCCCGTGACGGGCGCGTCTTCGGCGGCGAAGGGCCAGCCCTGCGGGAACGCCCCGCCTGCCTCGACGAAGGCGCTGGCCGAACCGCTCGCGGCGCCGCTCCCGGCGCCGGACCGGGGGTCGCCGGGCTGGCAGCCGCCGGAGAGCAGCGGGAGCGCGACGGCCACGACGAGCGGAAGCAGGGTGCGGCGGTGGTCTGCGACGTGCATCTGAGTTGACTCCCGGATGTTGGACACAGGGCTTCCCGTCTTGTTTGGGCCGGGCCATTGTGCCGTGCGTCGCGACCGACCGGCAAGCGCCCCCCGCGCAGCCGTGGCGGAAACGACGAACCCGTCACGGAGAGGTTGAACCACTGAGCCGAAGCGCGCCCCCGGTGCCGCGTGCCGCGTCGGATGCGACGATTGGCGACCGCATCCAGGTCATCGGCAACAGCGGGTCGGGCAAGAGCACGCTCGCGGCACGGCTGGCGGCGGCGCTGGACGCACCCCTCGTCGAACTGGACGCACTCAACTGGCTGCCGGGGTGGGTCGGCCTGAACCAGTCGGATCCCGACGAGTTCGAGCGCCGAATCCGGGCGGCGACCGGGGGCGGGCGCTGGGTCGCCGCGGGCTCGTACGAGAGGTTCTCGCGGCGGATCCTGTGGCCGCGCCTCGATACCGTCGTGTGGCTCGATCTGCCGCTGCGGATCGTGGCCTGGCGCATGCTCCGCCGCTCGTGGAAGCGGTGGCGATCCGGGGAACCCGTGTGGGGCGGCAATCGGGAGAAGTTCTGGCCGCAGCTCATGATCTGGCGGATCAACGACTCGCTGCTCGGCTGGGTCATCACGCAGCACGGTCGCAAGAGGCGCAACATGATCGCGTGCATGTCCGATCCGCGCTGGGCGCACATTCGCTTCGTGCGCCTCACCTCAACTCGCGAGGTGGAAGCCTTCGCCGCCTCTGTGGAGGGCGGTTCTCCAACAAAGGCCTAGTGTCGGCGCGGACCTGTCGACCCGGGAGATGCTCCGCTTCAAATCGCCTGGAGATCCCGGACAAGCGGGCTCGGCGCCCACCGGCCGGCCGCGGTGATCCTGGCGCCACTGGCCATGTAAGGTTTGGCCCTCCTCCGGCATCTAACTCCTAGAGGAGTCGGTTGCGCAACGCGGGTGCGCAGGGGGAGGCCCTCTGGACCTCTGAGTCACCTCCTCGCGGTCCCGCGGCCCGTCTCGTGACGAACGTGCAGCTCACTTCCTCGTTTTCGTCCCGGGAGGAACATATGCGTCCGACGCTCCACATCGTGTGGATAGCTGCCCTTTGCCTGGCTGCGTTCCATGCTTGCGGGGGTGAAGCCGTCAACGAGGGTACGGCGCCGTCCCTCGTCGAGCCCGGTGCACTGGTCAATTGGAGCGCGGGCAAAACACACGTTTGTCCCCCTCAAGCCGACCCCTTCAACCCGCGAGCGTGTCTCACGGATTTGACCACGCGGATAGGCGACTCTCTTCATGCCGCACTTGAGTCCCACGGGTTCGTCGTCACTCACAATACCCAGACGCACCGCATCGACGTCTCCCTCAACTCCCGCAGCACCGAAACAGGCGGCGGTAGCTCTCACGGAATGTTCAGCCTTCAGGGTCAGGTCCATTTGTTTTTCGAGCGCGATAGCCCGCGAGACACGAGGGAGGTCCTCCCGTTGGTCGTCGGATTCGTGGTTTGGCAAGACTCCAGCTCCTCCGTCCAATTCGTAGGGCGGGGGGGCGAAGGAAGATTAGCGGCTTTCATGGCCGAAATCCTGACAGCGTTGAACTAGCCTCGTTCCAATTTGCGGAGGAAGGAGCAGATCATGTCACGACACGCCTCATCCTGCGGACGTGCGTCGGGGGTTTGCTTCCTCGCTCTCATTGTAGCGGGATGTCCGCCTCCGCTTAAACGAGCTCTCAAGAGCTTCGCGCCGCACTACGAAGTCAAGCAACCGCCGGTGAGCGAACACCAACTTGGGCGCCTCGTTCTCAACGACCGGATGCAGCAACAGCCCTGCTTCATTGTAAGTCAGGCGGATACCTCACGAAGTGTGAGCAGCTTAACTGTTGAGTACAATGATGGGTTGAGCACACAGATGGGGATTGCGTTGAGCACAGATGTGACGGATGAGTTCGGGGGTGCGCTCAGGCTCGATACGCTGGCGACCGCCGATACGCTGGCGACCGCGGCAGATTCGGCTACCGCATCTGTAACGGCGAAGAGGACAGTCACGGTTCAACTGGATAGTCTCCATGTAGTTGCGGCAAGGAACCTCCACGCGACAGACTGTCCGGAAACGGCTGGTACACCGCCAGGTTCGGAGCGATCGTTCTCGGTCGTGACAGAGGCTCTTTCGGCTCGCAAGGTTACGGTGTCGCACGACGGCGAAGTGCGATTCAGCATTGGTGTAGATGTCGACAGATTCAAAGGAGATGTCGACCTTGGGACGAAGGGGAGGAGTACCTGGATAGGAGACGGTCTCTATTTCGCGGATCGTACCGAGCGTATTCGAATCAAACGCACCGCGGTCGTGAGCGACACACTCATAATAGACACCCCGCTACGTGTCGATAACTGCAACTTCACGCTCCGTGCGGTTGACGAGGAGTCCGGTACGTGGACAGGCGATGGGTCATGCCGCAGCGGCGACGGCCAGGTGGTCCCGCTCAAGGGACAGATTGGCAATTTCTCTACAGCATATCTCCCGCGCAACATTTCGCTGTCCGTCATGGTCAGCAGCTTGGCGTTGACGTGGGCGTCCGTGGAAGTTGTGCGGTTCGAGGTGGCGTGGGCAGGGTCGTCGTAGATTTGCAGGAAGTTACGGATTCGCCCGACTCCCGGACGTTCCGGCGCAGACGTGGCCGATCAAGCGCGCTGCCGCCCGCGGCTGTTCGGCCGGGGAATCCCCCAATGTAAGGTTTGGCCCTCCTGCGGCATCCAATAGACCGCCGGACGTCCACACCGGACGAACAGACCAACCTGCTCCAAGGAGAACGTGATGGCAGCACGCAAGGCGGGGTTCCTCGAGGACCATCAGGGCAACGCGTCCTCGATGCGGTTGATGAGCGTCACGTCGCTCGTGGCCAGCATCGTCTTCGGGCTGGTCTCGGTGCTGCACCCCGCGGCGCGCGACGGCGCGAACGGGCTCTACATCACGATGGCGTTTCTGCTGGCGGCCTTCGCCCCGAAGGCTCTCCAGAAGTTCGCCGAGGCGAGATTTTCTCAGACGGCGGCGGCACCGGGGCCGGCCCGGGGAGCCGCGGAATAGATGTCGAGCGACGACCCCGGCGCGCCGGAGACCTGCGAACTGGTGCTGAAGGGGTTCCGCTTCCCGAAGAAGCTGTCGAACAGCAAGGCGAACTTCCGCTTCATCGTCGATCTCCGATTCATCGACGACCGGAAGAACTTCGACAGCGAGCACGCCGTCATGCCCAGCCTGGACACGTTCTGGGAGTGCGATACGAACCGGCAGGACAAGCCGAACTTCGTGCGCGACGTGACACGGGAGGGGCAGGCGGCCGCCTTCGGGCGCTTCGACATGCAGCGGATCGATTCGTGGGACGCCCTCATTCTCGGGGTGAAGACGAAGGGCCTCCATTCGGTCCAGTTCAAGGTGATCGACGTGAACCGGGCGGATGCCTGGGACTGGGTGAAGGGGATCCTGGGCGGGATCATCGAGTCGCTGAAGTACCAGGCGAAGAAGACGATCGAAGCCTCGCAGCGGGGCGACGGGGAGGACGAGACCGACCTCGTGGTCGACAAGACGCTGGTGGCGGGGTCGCTGGGCGGGGCGGCGGCGGACCTGCGGTCCTTCACGCTCAAGCGGATCGCGCGCGGGGACAAGGTGCTGTACCGGGGGGCCACGCGGTTCGAGAACGGCGTGTGGGACGGTGGCGAATTCGTTCCCCGGGGTCACGCCGCTGGCGGGTCCGAAGGCCCATGGGTGGTACAGGGAAGCGGTACGGAAGGCAACTACGAGATTCATCTCTCCGTGCGGGATGCGATGCCCGCCGGAGTCCTCTGGGAGTGACCAGTGATGGCCCGCGGGCAGGCGAGCGGATCCGGACGAAAGGGTGGCATCGTGAAAACTAGCGACGTCGTTACGATTGTCCTCGCGATACTGGAGGGGATGTTCGGGTTCTGGCAGTTGGCTCGGCAGGACATCAAAGACATCGAAGCAGAGGTCCGTGTCCTGCGTGATTCGGTATCCAGCCTCCGGCGCAACTTCGACGGGCTCGACCGCCGAATCATCGACGTTCGGGAGACTATCGATGCACAATTCAACGATATTTCCCCACGATTCGACCTGCTCGACGAGCGGTTCGACATGTTCAACACGCAATTCATGGATCTGTCAGATCTGATGCACTCCAACCCTCCCATGAACCCGTACATGGATCCGACTGTCTGGACTGACACTATCCCCCATGATAGATGACAGCTACTCGGTGGCATTGTCGGAAGGACTCGTACCATGCTTGTGCTCGTAGCGACGGAGTTCGATGAGATCGCGGTCCTCCAAAACCGCTCGAACGTGGCCGTTCTGGATGTTGAGACGACAGGTCTCGGCAAGGACGCGGAGGTGTTGTCCGTCGCAGCCATAAATACAGCGGGCAGGACGCTCATCGACCAACGCTCCATGCCCGAGGGACCCATCCCCCGTGCCGTGACGGAAGTTCACGGGTGGACGAAACGGAAGCTTCGAAGAGTCAATGCCCGGCCCTGGCCCACCGTCTACGAGGAACTTACCCATGCCCTGGCCGACGTACGCAGATTGATCGCGTGGAACGCGCCCTTCGACCGACGCTTGCTCGCCCAGACGTGTGACCGACACGAGTTGGAACCAATCACAAGCGCCTGGATCGACCTTCATGCCGTGTACGAGGACGAGTTCCCGGGTCAACCCGGCAGTCTGGCGGCGGCAGCTGCCAGATACGGTGGCAGGAAGCCGACACACGGAGCCCTCGCCGACTGCAAAGCCCTTCTGGATGTCCTCAACGGGATGGCGAGGTCGTAGAGAGGCCGCTCCGCGTCTCGTGTAGCCGTGCTCATGGTGTGACCGGTCTGCGGGGCTCGTCGTCTAGAGGGCAAGCCGCCGTTGTCCTCACCTGACCTGGGAGCGCGTTCTTTACCGGGGGCCGACCAGCTTCGAGATTCGGGGGGGAAACGGCCGCCGCTTCCAGTTCCGTGGTCGGTTGACAGTTCATGAATCCGCACGAAGGGAGACGCCATGTCCGCAGGTCGCTGTTCCGCGCTCACCCCAGCTCTCGCTGTGGCTCTGGTCATCACGCTGGCGGCCGCGCCGCTCGGCGCGCAGACGACCCTCGGCCTCAGGGCTGGTGTCGGCTCCGGAATCCTGTCCGCGGAGGGATCCGTGACGGCTACGGGAACGACGTTCGACGATTCCAGGACGGGGCTCGTGGCGGGTGTCGACATGGGGATCCCGCTGATCGGCGGCCTCGGCGTGCGCCTCGGCATGGGGCTGGCCCAGAAGGGCGGCGCCACCGACATACCGACGTCGATCACGCAGGGGAGGCTGAACACCCAGTCGATGGCGCAGTTGGACTATCTGCAATTCTCCGCGCTGCTTCGCGCGGGCTCCGACGCCGAAGGGGGCGACCTCAACTTCGGCTTGCTCATCGGGCCCTACGTGGCCTACAACCTCTCGTGCAACGTGGCGCTCGAGACGGCCCAGGGTCCGGATACCGGCCCGCCCGTCCCTCCGGGGATTCCCAACCGGGTACCGGGAGTGCGGACGGGAGTCGCGGAGGATACGAGCCTGGCATGCGGCGAGGGCGGAGCCACCGATTTCACGTCGAACGACTTCGGACTGGCCTTCGGCGCAGGGTTCGAAGTGAGGCTGTCCGATTCGATGAGCCTGGGATTCGACCTGATCTATGCCCTGGGTCTCTCCGAAATCGACGATGGCGGGAAGAAGACCCGCCAGATGGTATTTCAGAGCGGGGTCATGTTCCCGATCGGCTGAGGGGCCCGTCCCGTGAAGAGGGCGCTTGTTGCAACGCTGACCGTCACGCTGGCGGCCGCGCCGCTCGCCGCCCAGACGACCCTCGGCATCCGGGGCGGGGTCGGCAACGCAACCCTGACCCAGGGCCCGCGGCATGCGGAGACGCTGTCCAGGTCCGGCGTCACGGCCGGGGTCGACCTGGGGATCCCGCTCGGCGGCTTCCTCGACGTGCGCGTCGGCCTGGGGCTGGCCCAGAAGGGCGGCCGCGGGAATGTGCCGCGGTCGCTCACCGCGGGCAGGTCTTTTCGCGAGGTGACAGCCAGGGTGGACTACCTGCAGTTCTCCACGCTCCTGCGCGCGAGCACGGGCGCCGAGGAGGGGCGCCTCAGACTGGGCGTCCTCGCCGGTCCCTACGTGGCTTCGAACCGCTCGTGCGAGGTGGCGCTCAGGCTTTCCGCTCCGCCGAGCGGATCGGGCATCTCCACGAGAGCTTTCGAGTTCGGACGCAACGACGCGATCACGTCCTGCAGCGAGGCCGAAGGCAACGCCGTGCGGTCAACCGACTTCGGACTGGCCCTCGGTACCGCGGTCGAGATCGAACTGTACAACTCGCTCGCCCTGGCCTTCGACCTGATCTACGCCATGGGCCTGTCCGACATCGACGATGACGGCAGGAGCACCCGTCACCTGGCCATCCAGAGCGGCCTCGTCTTCGCGGTCCGGTGAACGCCCCCACTCCGGGCGGCCCCGGCGCACCGGCGTCCATGGGTCGAACATGCGAATGACACTCGTCGCGACGCTGATCGTCACGCTGGCGGCCGCGCCGGCCGCCGCGCAGACGACCCTCGGCATGCGGGCCGGGGTCGGCAACGCAACCTGGTCCGGGGGAGAGCCGCGCGTTGTCCACCGAGAAGGCGCATCCAGGTTCGGGGTCGTGTCGGGGGTCGACCTGGGGATTCCACTGAGCGGCATGCTGGATCTGCGCCTCGGCCTGGGGCTGGCCCAGAAGGGGGGCAGCACGGATCCGCCGCCCTCCGTGACCGCGGGCAGAGCGTTTCTCACCGCGACGGCCGAGCTCGACTACCTGCAATTCTCCACGCTCGTTCGTGTCGGCACCGAGACCAACCGCGGGCTCCTCGACCTGGGCCTCCTTGCGGGGCCCTACGCGGCCTTCAACCACTCGTGCAAGGTGGTGATGCGGGCCAATCATCCTCCGGCGGGATTCGGTGTTCGATACATGCGGATCCCCCCGGACACGAGTACGTCGTGCAGCGAGGCCGATGGCACCGAGGTCCGATCCACCGACTTCGGACTCGCCCTCGGCGCGGCATTCGAGGTGAAGCTGCACGATTCGCTCGCGCTCGCGCTCGATCTGATCTACGGATTCGGTCTCACCGATATCGATGACGACGGAACCCGGAACCGTCACCTGGCTGTCCAGAGCGGACTGGTGTTCGCGATCCGCTGACCCCTCAGCCGTCGGAATCGAAGTCGTCGGGACTCAGGTTGCCCAGGACCAGGAAACCGAGGAAGACCAGGAGGACGCCGGCGAGATTCGTGTAACGCCACGGTCCTCCGAACCACGCCAGCCCCCCGCCCAGCAGGATCGCCGCCGCGCAGCACCCGAACGCGATGCGGTACCACCTCGGCCAGGATGTCGGGCGCCATCTGCTCATGGCGATGGGCCGCGCGAGGCCGGACTACGTCTCCACGCTTCGGGATCGGGGATGCCCCGGCTGGTCAGCACTTCTAATCCCGGCTCTCGCGACAGGGCGGCCGCGAGGCCCGGCTGGCCAGGCGCAGCGTCCGACCCGTCCAGGATACCGCGCACCCGTCCGGTGCGGGGATCGCGCAGGATCGCCATCGGTCGGTCGGTGTCCCGGTCCAGCGTGGCCGATCCGGTGGGGCCGGAGAGCGTCACGCTGGCCAGTTCGCCCGCCCAGCCC
>CAZDZJ010000141.1:0-37760 GCA_964509895.1 uncultured Gemmatimonadota bacterium | reverse complement strand
TTCCAGGGCGTGCCGCACCATGTGGGGGCCGATGAAACCGGTGCCACCCAGGATGAGCAGCCGCCCGGCGCCGGCGAAGGGGCGGCGCGCGCCGGGCGGCTGCTCATCCTGGGTGGCACCGGTTTCATCGGCCCCCACATGGTGCGGCACGCCCTGGAACGGGGACACGAGGTCACGCTCTTCAACCGCGGGCGCACGAACCCTGATCTCTTTCCCGGCGTCGAGACCCTCATCGGGGACCGCGACGGGGCGCTCGACGCGCTGCGGGGGAAGGAGTGGGACTACGTCATCGACAACAGCGGCTACGTCCCCCGCCTGGTGCGCGACTCGGCGAACCTCCTGCGCGATGCCGTCGGGCGGTATCTGTTCACGTCCACCGGCTCCGTGTACGACTTCGATCAGGACGAACTGCCGGAAGATGCCGGGCTGCTCGAGGTGACGGACCCCGAGAGCGAGGACGTGGGGCGGTACTATGGAGAGTTGAAGGTGATGTGCGAGGAGGCGGTGCAGGAGATCTACGGCGACCGCGGCACGGTCACGCGCCTGCACGTCGTGGCGGGCCCGGGAGATCCCACCGACCGCTTCACGTACTGGCCCGTCCGGATCCATCACGGCGGCGAGGTGATCGCGCCGGGGGACATGAACAACCCGGTCCAGTTCATCGACGTGCGCGACCTGGCCGAGTTCTGCATGCACCTGCTGGAGGAGGACACCGGCGGGACCTTCAACGTGGCGGGCCCGACGCTCGACGAGACCCGCATGGACGAGTTCCTGTACGGGATCCGCGCCACCGTCACGACGCCCGTCTCGTTCGCGTGGGTGGACGAAGCCTTCCTCCGGAACCGGGAACCGCCCGCGCGCTTCCCCCTCTGGTATTCGCACAACGGCCCCGCGCGGGCGCTGGCGCGCGTCCGGTCGCACCGTGGCGTCGAAGCCGGCCTGCGTTTCCGCCCGCTCGCGGTCACGGCGCGCGAGACGCTCGACTGGTTCCTGAGCGAGCCCGAGGAACGCCGGGCGCAACTCCAGCTGAATCTCGAACGCGACGCGGAGATCCTCGCGGACTGGAAAAGCCGGTAACCGCCGCCGTCGTCATGCTTCCGGGTACGGTTGCTGGCGTCGCACGCTAGCATTTGCTATCATCGCGCCCACAACCTTGTGCCGATGAGGGACTCGATGGAAAAGGTGCAGATCAACGTCCGAGTGGATGCGGCCGTGAAGCATGCAGTGGAGGGATACTGCAAGCCGCGCGGCGTGGCGATGAACCACTTCGTGCAGGAAGCCTTGCTCGATCGTCTCGAGGAGCTCGAGGACATCGAAGATCTGAAGAGGATCAGGCACGAGCCCACCCGACCGCTGGCGGAGGTGCTCAGGGAACTGGGGATCGATGGCGCGCTATGAACTCGAGATCTCGCGCACCGCGGAGAAACAGCTTCGCAGACTACCCGACGCAGATCAGCAGCGAGTGGCGCGCAAGATGTCGAGCCTGGCGCACGATCCCTTTCCGAGGGGTACGAGGAAACTTGCCGGCTACGATGACATCTTTCGCGCACGGGTCGGACCCTGGCGGATCATCTACAGTGTCGGTGCGGCGACCCTGATCATCATCATCCTGAAGATCGGACATCGCGGCGACGTCTACCGATAGCCAGCCCTGCCGGCGGCGGAAGGTCGGATCCCCCGGCACCCCGGACGAGAGGAAATCGATGGCAACGGCTCAAGCGCAGCCCGGAAGCGTGGACCAGTCGGATCGGATCGTCCCCATCAACCTGCGCCAGAGCGGGCGGACGCCGGTGGAGCTGCTCATCTCCACCCGCGTCCGGAAGTCGCCCTACTGGCACCTGTCGCATGCGGCGGGCTGCTGGCGGGCCACGACCTATAACCGGATCTACCACCCCCGCGGCTACGTGCGTCCCGAGGACGGCGGCGCGGCGGTCGAGCACGAGGCCCTCACCCACGCCGTCACGATGTGGAACGTCGCGGTGGAGCGGCAGATCCGGGTGAAGGGCCCGGACGCGGAGGCCTTCGCCGACTACGTGATCACCCGCGATGCGACCCGCATCGAGCCGATGCGGGCGCGGTACGTCATCCTGTGCAACGACCGCGGCGGGATCCTCAACGACCCCGTGCTGCTGCGGCTCTCCGAGGACGAGTTCTGGTTCTCGCTCGCCGACTCCGACCTGATGTTCTGGCTCCAGGGCGTGAACGTCGGGTTCGGGATGCGCGTGGAGATCGACGAGATCGATGTCTGTCCCCTGCAGATCCAGGGACCGAAATCGCTCGATCTGATGGTCGACCTCGTGGGCGAGGCCGTTCGGGACATCTCCTACTACGGGCTCATGGAGGCGGAGATCGCCGGCTGCTCCGTCGTCGTCTCACAGACCGGCTTCTCCGGCGAGAAGGGGTACGAAATCTACCTGAGGGACGCGACGCTGCACGCCGAGGCCCTGTGGCGAGCCGTGCTGGAGGCGGGGAAAGCGCACGAACTGATGGTCACGGCCCCCGGGCACCAGCGCCGAATCCAGGCCGGGATCCTCTCGTGGGGGCAGGACATCGACCACGAAACAAGCCCCTTCCAGTGCAACCTCGCCTACCAGGTGCCGCGGGACAAACCGGGCGACTACATCGGACGTGCCGTGCTGGAGCGCCAGCGGGCCGAGATCGACGCGGGGCGTTGTCCGTTCGCCCTCGTGATGGTGGGGATGAGGCTGGGCGGCCGGCCGATCGACGACTACGCACCCGATTTCTGGCTCGTTTCGGACGCGGACGGGGGCGATCCGGTGGGCTACATCACGTCCCCGTGGTACGCGCCGGAACTGGGCGACAACATCGCGCTCGGGTACGTGCCGCCCGCCCAATCGGCCATCGGTACGGAACTTGCCGTGTGGCTGCCCGACGAATACGCGAGCGAGCCGGGCCGACCCGACGCGGCGCGCGTGTGCGAGGTCCCGTTCCGGCCATCCGCGAACCCGAGCACGCGCGAGGTCGCTCGAACCCAGGGCCGCGACGCGGCCATGTAATCCGGCGGCCGGACGGGCGCACCAGGGCCGCCCGGGCTACGACCTCATGCGCGCGCCGGTCGGGTCGAAGACGGCGCTGTCGGCTGCAACGGTGACCGGGAAGGTCTCGTTCATGTAGAGAACCCGGAGCCGCGTCCCCGGGGAGGCGAACTCCGGCGGCACGTACGCCATGAGGAGGTACTTGCCGACGGATGGACCCATCCCCGCCGACGTGACGCGGGACTCTCTTCCCCGGGCGTCGACGAGGCGCTCGCCGTCCGGCCCCAGGAGCGGTTCGTTGCCCCCGGTGGGGAAGCGGGCGAGGCCGGAGGCGCCGGCATGATCGTCCATGGTGAGCGTGCGGAGCCGCGCCGCGGGTCCTGCCTCCCGGGCGGCCAGGTACGCGTCGCGGCCGATGAAATTCGCCCGCTTCACGCGCGGTCGCGCGAGACCCGCCTCCACGGGCGAGTGCTCCGCGGTGAGTTCGGCCCCCATGAGCGCGTATCCCTTCTCCATGCGGCCCGTTGTGCCGTAGACGCCTGCACCCACGGGACGGAGGCCGAACGCCCGCCCCGCCCTCCACACCGCGTCCCACAACTGCGGCGCGAGCCCGGCCTCCACGTAGATCTCCCACCCGCTCTCTCCCACGTACGAGATCCGGCACATCGTCGTCGGGATTCCGGCCAGGGGAACGTCCCGCACGGAAGCGTAGCGGAAAGCGGCCTGCGAGAGGCTCACCCCGGAGATGGTCCTCAGCAGCGCCACCGCGCGGGGGCCCCACACGCCCAGTGTGCACACGTCCTCCGACCGATCCTCGAAGCGGACGGAACCATCCTCCGGCAGGTGCTTTCGGAACCACGCCCCGTCCCGCGCGCCGTCGAAGGCGCCGGTCACGACACGGAAGTGGTCCGCCGACAGCCGCTGGATCGTGAGGTCGGCCCGAAAACCCCCATCGCCCGTCAGGAGCGGAGTGTAGATCGACGTGCCCGGCGGGCGGTCGCACGCGTTGGCCGCCATCCCCTCCAGGTACGCGAGGGCCCCGCGGCCCGCCACGTCGAAGATCTGGAACGCGCCCAGATCGACGACGCCGACCCTCTCGCGCAGGTGCAGGTGTTCGGCATCGATGATCGGAGACCACCACCGCCGGTCCCATTCGTGCGGCCGGTCGGCGACGCCATAGCGCTCGACCAGCTCCGCATTCGACTCGTACCACTGCGGGCGCTCCCAGCCACGGGCCTCGTGGTACACGGCCCCCAGCGCCCCGGTACGGGCGTGGAGGGCCGACCGGTGCACGTCGCGGCAGGATTCCCACTGTTCGCGGGGGTGGACGATCCCGTAGGTCTTGTTGAAGTGCTCGCGCGCGCGGGCTCGCACATGCCCGCGGGTGCGCTCGTGTGGCTGGAAGCGCGTGACGTCCGACTCGTGCGGGTCGCACAGGCGCGGATGCCCGTGCGTGATCCACTCGGCCATGAGGCGCGCCGCCCCCGGACCCTCCTTGATCCAGACCGCCGCCGCCGACCACAGCTTCGCGACCTCGGCCGTCTCGCCCAGCACCGGGTGCGCGTCGGGCGTGAGGGAGAGCAGGCCGTTGATCGCGTATCCCATCTCGGCATCCGCCAGGAGTCCGCCCATGATCTCCCTCGCCCGCTCGAGTTGGGGCGCGAAGTCATCCCCCGTGAACGGCATCTCCGTGGGCGAGAGTTCCGCCGCCTCTCGCGTGGGGATGTCCTCCGGGTGCACGAGGATGGGACGGTGCGCGTAGGATCCGACCTCCATCGCTCCGTACTTCTGGCGCTCGTACATGAAGGCATCCATGTCGCGCACGATCGGGTGGGCGATCTCGTTGTCGGTGGCGCGGAGGATGTCGACGGGGCCGAAGTCCGCCATCTGGTGGACCGCCGGCGTGAGCGGAATCGAGGCGCCAGCAAGTTCGGCCACGAGAGGGCTCCACACGCCGCAGGCGATGACCGCGTGCTCGACCTCGATCCGGCCGTGCGCCGTGAGGACGGCCCGCAGACGGGGACGGCCGGAAGCCCGGGGCTCGACCTCGAATCCCGTGACCTCGGTATCGTCGAGCACCGTGAGCGCGCCCCGCGCAAGGGCCCGCTCGCGCATCAGGGTTCCGGCCCGCACGGCGTCGACCACCGAGACGGACGACATCCAGAAGCCGCCCAGGATGACGTCCGCGTTCACGAACGGGATGCGCTCCGCCACCTCCTCCGGCGTGAGCAGTTCGGCGTCGATGCCCCAGGCGCGCGCCGAGGTCATGCGACGCCGCAGCTCCTCCATGCGGGCCTCGGTGCGGGCGACCTCGACGCCCCCGCACGTCGTCTGCACGCCGAGCGCCTCGTACTGCCGCTGGCTCTCCAGCGTCAGCATCGCGACCTCGCGGTTGTGGTCGGTGGGGAAGATGAAGTTCGACGCGTGGCCGGTGGAGCCGCCGGGGTCCGGAAGCGGGCCTTTCTCGATGAGGACGAGATCGTCCCAGCCCCGCTGCGCGAGGTGTTCGACCAGACAGCTGCCGACGATGCCGGCCCCGATGACGGCGATGCTCGCCCGCGGCGGTTGCGGGGCGGGTTCGATCAAGGCGCGTTCCGCCTGCGTCTGCTAGCCACGGCCTGCCAGCCACGGACTGCCAGCCACGGGCCGGGCGTCAGGGTCGTGGCGGGATGCGGATCGGGTCGCCCAGATCCGGCATCACGCCCAGGTCACCCAACAGCGCTTCCAGCGCCGGCATGCGTCCCGCCAGGAGCGCGTTGATGCGCTCGGCGACCGGCGGCAGCGCGTCCCAGGCCAGGTCGATCCTGTACAACTGGTCTGCCGTGGGCTCGCCGGACCACCCTTCCATCTGCCCGATCCCGGAGCCTCCGGCGGCATCACCGAGGTCGTCGCCGATCTCCTCCAGTTCGCCGGAGATCTCCTCGGCCATCGCCTCGATCCGCTCCCGGTCCGCGTCGTCCATCTCCGCGCCGTCCACCAGCGCCTTGATCTCGTCGAGCCGGCCGTTCATGGCTCCGATCCGTTGTCGCGCGTCACGCACCGGCCCGGCGAGGGCGTGTGCCCGCATCATCGCATCCTGCCGCGCGACGAGGGCCGCCCGGCTGGCCTCGCGCCTCGGGTCGAGGCGCACGCCCACTTCCGTTTCCTGACTCTCGGCACCGACGGTGAGGCGCACCGTATAGGTGCCCGGCAGCACGCGCGGACCCGAGCCCGATGGCGGCCCGCGAGAGAACCCGCCGCCCCCGCCGTCCGCCTCGAACGCGGGATCGACGCGGAAGTCCCACAGGACCTCGTTCAGGCCCGCCGCCCCCGCGGCGTCCATCGTGCGCACGACCTCGCCGCCGTCCAGGATCTCGAGGCTCGCCCCGTCCGAGTCGGCGCCCTCGCCCAGGTAGTAGCGGAGCGGAATCCCGGCCGGCGGGTTGGGAGCGATGAACGTCGCGGGCTGGAAGGGCCAGTCCATTCCCATCGACCACATCGTGCCGCGCCGCGCCCCGAAGAGCCGGAAGTCGGAGGCGAACACGTCCGCCGACATCTCCTCCAGCGGCGTGATGTCGTCCAGGATCCAGATGCTGCGCCCGTGCGTCCCCACCACGAGGTCGTTCTCGCGCGGGTGGATCGCGATGTCGTCCACCGGAACCGTGGGCAGGTTGTTCACCATGCGCGCCCACGACTCGCCCCGGTCGATCGACAGGTACACGCCGATCTCGTTCCCCAGGAAGAGAAGATTCGCGTTCCGCGGGTGCTCCCGAATCACGTTCACCGACCAGCCGTCGGGGAGGCCGGCCGCAATCCGTCGCCAGCTCGCTCCGTGGTCCTCGCTCACATAGGCGTACGGCGCGTAGTCATCGTTCCGGTGCCCGTCGAACGTCACATACACCCGGCCGTCCACCGCATGCGACGTCTCGAGACGACTCACGTACGTCCGCGGCGGCACGCCCGGAACCTGGTCGATCACGTTCGTCCAGGTCGCGCCTCCGTCGACCGTCACCTGCAGGTTCCCGTCATCCGTCCCCACGTAGAGGGCGTCCGGCGAGTGCTTCGACTCCGCGAACGCCGTGATGTTGCCGTAGGAGGCGATCCCGTCGTGGTCCGAGAGCGTCTCGTCCGTCACCACCCGGCCCATGATCTCCAGCGTGTCGCGGTCGATCTGCTTCGTGAGGTCCGGGCTCGCCTCTTCCCAGTTCAGCCCCCGGTCCCTCGACCGGAAGAGGTGGTTCCCGCCCAGGTAGATCGTGGCGCGGTCGTGGCGCGAGATCGCGAACGGCGAGTCCCAGTTGAACCTGTAGCGCCGGGGCTCGTCGTCCTCCGCTTCGTCCCCGGTCGGGCGCGGCACGGGCCGGATCGACTGTCCCTCGCGCGTGGCCACGTCGATGCGCGCCATGTTCCCGCCCTGCGACTCCGAGAACATGATGTTCGGGTCCTCGGGGTCGGAGTGGTTGTGGAACCCGTCCCCGAACCACATGTGCGTCCACTCGCGGTTGCGCACGCCCCACGTGGACTGCGTGCGGTGCGGGGCACACCAGTTCCCGTTGTCCTGCAGCCCGCCGCACACGTTGTACGGATCGCTCATGTCGACATCGATCTCGTAGAACTGGCCGATCGCCATGTTGCGGATCGAGCGCCACGTGACGGAGCCGTCGCGCGAGAAGGCCAACCCGCCGTCGTTCCCGTTGATGAGATGATTCGAGTCGTCGGGATTGATCCACAGCGCGTGGTGGTCGGAGTGGATCTGGTCCGTCGCGTTCCCCGGCCACCACGTCCGGCCCCCGTCGTCCGAAGCCGAGGACTGCACGCCGCCGAGATAGATCCGCTCCGGGTTGTTGGGGTCGATCCGGATGAGCGAGAAGTACATGGGCCGCGGGTTGCGGTCGCTCATGAACTCCCACGTCTCGCCGCGGTCCGTCGAGCGGTACACGCCCTGCCCCTCGTGCGCCTCCACGATCGCGTATACGAGGTTGCCGTCCCTGCGATAGACGTCGAGTCCGATGCGGCCCAGCTCACCCTGCGGCAGCCCCTCCTCGAGGCGGGTCCAGCTCTCCCCGCCGTCCGTCGTCCGCCAGAGGCCCGATCCGCCGCCGCCGGCCGCGAACCCGAAGCCCGTTCGCTGCCGCTGGTATGTTGCGGCGAAGAGCGTGTGCGGGTCGTTGTGGTCCATGACGAGGTCGATGATCCCCGTGTGCTCATCGATGTAGAGAATGTTCTCCCACGTCTCCCCGCCGTCCGTCGTCCTGAACAGGCCGCGCTGCTCGTTCGGCCCCCACAGGTGGCCCACGGCGCCCACGTAGACGACGTCCGGGTCGCGCGGATCGATCTTGATCTTGCTGATGTGCCGCGTGTCCTGGAGCCCTACGTGCGTCCACGTTCCGCCGGCGTCCGTCGACTTGAAGACGCCGACTCCCCACGGAGAACTCTGGCGGTTCGCCGGTTCGCCCGTCCCGACCCAGACGTGGTTGGGGTTGGAGGGCGCCACGCTCACGGCGCCGACCGAGGCGGTCGGCTGGTCATCGAACACCGGGTCCCACGTCATCCCGTCGGTCGTCGTCTTCCACACGCCGCCGGCGCCGAGGCCGACGTAGAAGATCCGCGGGTCGCTCTCGACGACGGCGAGGTCGGAGACGCGTCCCCCCATGATGGCCGGGCCCAATTCCCGGAAGTCGAGCACCGAAGAGGCGGCCACCGCGCGCTCGGAAGCGGTCTGGGCAGTGACCGGGTCCGGCAGAGCCGCTGCGACGGCCAGCGGTGCGAGGAGAGACAGGAGCAGGCGGGGAAACCACGGGAACCTCGACTGGAGCGCCATCGGAACCTCCGGGGTGACGGCGGACGACCGCAGAATACGTGACACGCGAACAGTGATTCGCTTCGAACCCGCCGCGCAAGACGAGACGGCGATGCGCCGACACGCCACTTGTTTCGCCGGGATCGGGCGGCTTACTTGGCCCGCATGTGCTTCGGGACAATACGAACGCCTTCGGCAGGGCGGCGCCGGGAACGGCTTGGCCGCGCGCTGGCCATCGCCTGCCTCGCGGTCCTCGTCGCCGTCCCCGCCTTCGCGGCCGCCACGTTTCTTCGCGGCGAGGTCCCGGACTCCGTTCTGCGCATCACGTTTCTCGACGTGGGGCAGGCGGATGCCGTTCTCGTCCAGGCGCCCGGTGGCCGGACGGCCCTCGTGGACGCGGGACGAGGCGACATCGTCTCCCTGCTGCGGCAGTTCGGTGTGGACGAGGTCGATCTGCTCGTCGCGACGCACCCTCATGCGGATCACATCGGCGGGATGGCCGGGGTGATGGAGACGCTACCGGTCCGTTTCTACATGGACAACGGCCAGCCGCACACGACGCAGACCTATTGGCGCTTGCTCTCTGCGCTCGACCGGCGGCCGGAGATCACCTACCTGGAAGCTTCGCCCCGGACGCTCACGCTCGGCGAGGTCGAGATCGAGGTGCTGCCGCTGCTGCCGCGCGGGAGTACGGAACACAACGATCGCTCGGTCGCCCTGGTCGTGCGCTACGGACGCTTCACGGCGTTTCTGAGCGGCGACTCGGAGGTGCGGCAGCTCTCGCATCTCGTCGGGCAGGGCGTCGTCCCCGAGGCGACGCTGCTCAAGGCCCCGCACCACGGGAGCGACAACGGCTTCACGCGGGACTTCCTCGCCGTGGCGAAGCCCCGCGTGGTGGTGATCTCGGCGGGCCGGAACAACCCGTACGGCCACCCGCGACCCGCGGCGCTGAACGCCTTCCACGCTTCGGGCGCTGCGATCTTCCGCACCGACCTGCACGGCCACGTCTCGGTGGCGGGCAGCGAGAACGGAGACTACGAGGTCGCGTACGGCGGCCAGGTCGCGCTGCGGGGCACCGCGGGGAGCGCGGAGCCGCGTCGGCCGTCCGCGCCCCGCGTCCCGGCGCCTGTCCCCGGTGCGGGGGGCGTGGCTCCCGCCACGGGTTCCGCAGCGGTCGGGATTCGGCTCCGCGTGCACGCCGATGCCCCGGGCAATGATCACCGGAACCCGAACGGCGAGTACGCGGTGCTCGAGAGCCTGTCGTCCGAGGACCGGCCGATCGGCGGCTGGACGCTGTGTGACCTCGCAAACCACTGCTTCACGTTCCCGGCGGGCACGGTGCTCGCGGCCGGCGAGCGGCTCTTCGTCCATACCGGTTCCGGAAGCGCGGACGGCACCCGCTACTACATGGGCCGTCGTCAGGCGGTGTGGAACAACCGCGGAGACACCGCGACGGTCTACGACGGCACGGGGGCGGTCGTGGTCGTGTTCGACTATTGAGCGAGCGCAGGGAACGCCTCTGGGTTGTCGACCGGGTGGACGGGTCGATCGCCGTACTCGTTCGCGACGAAGACGAGCATACCGAGGACGTGCCCATCAGCGCGCTGCCCGCCGGAAGCCGTGAAGGGTCCGTGTTGCGGGTGCCGGAGCCGGCCGGACGGCCCGACTGGACCGCGGCCGCGCTCGATGAGGAGGCGCGCCGCGCACGCCTGCGGAAAGCGGAGGAGGTCCTCGATCGCCTCCGCCGGCGCGATCCGGGCGGCGACGTCAGGTTGTAGCTCGCCAATGTACCGAACCTGCATGTTCTGCAAGAAGCCCCTCGGCTCCAACGAGGTCGTGGAGACCTTCCCGGTCGGCCGTCGCCTTGCCTTCGATCCGGCGAAGGGCCGCCTGTGGGTGGTGTGTCGCAGTTGCGAGCGGTGGAACCTCACCCCCCTCGAAGAGCGCTGGGAGGCGGTCGAGACCTGCGAACGGCTCTTCCGCGCGACGCGGATCCGCACGTCCACCGAGAACATCGGCCTGGCCCGGCACGCCGAAGGCCTCGAACTGGTCCGCATCGGCGAGCCGCTGCGTCCCGAGTTCGCCGCCTGGCGCTACGGCGACCAGTTCCGCCGCCGTCGTCGGCGCTGGATCGCGGCCGGGTCGGCGGGCGTCACGGCGAACCTCGCTACCTCGGTAACCCTCAACCTGACGATGGGCGGATTGATCGGGGCCGCCGGGGCAGCGGCACTGGGCGGTGGCGTGGCCGGACTGGCCTTATGGACGGTGCAAAGGTTGCTCACCAGGCAGGTCAGTTCAGCCCGGTTCCGGCGCTCCGATGGCACGCCCTCCACGCTGGCGCGCGAGCAGGTCTCCCAATTCGCCCGCATACTGGCCACCGACGACGAACCCGGCTTTCGCATCGAGATTCACAAGGGACCGCTCTCGCGGGAGGGTCCGGACCTGTTCGAGGGCGACGATGCCGGGCGAGCCATCAATGCTGTTCTTCTCCTGGTCAATGGCGCGGGCGCCGCGGCTCACCACATCCGGGAAGCGGTGTCCCGGATCGAGTCCCACGGCGACCCGCGGCGGTTCATTGCCGATTCCACCGAGCGAGGGTCCGCTGCGACGGTGCGCGAATTCCCCACACCCGAGGGCTGGAAGAAGGTCCGGCTGTCCGGGCCCGGATGGGTCCGCAAGATGCCCAAGCCCACGCGCCTCGCGCTGGAGATGGCGCTGCACGAAGAGCAGGAACGGCGCGCCCTCGAAGGCGAACTGGCGCAGCTCGAGCGGGCGTGGCGCGAAGCCGAGGAGATTGCGGCGATCGCCGACAACCTGCTCCTTCCCGAGCACACCGAAGACTTCCTGAGCCGCCACGCGCGTCGGGAAACGTCCGCCCGGCCTTCACAGGGGTCTTGAACGGCCGGCTGGCCCCGATCTAGGATCGAAGTCCGCGTCCCCCTGCCCGTGCCAGGAGCCGTTCGATGAAACGCCGAGACTTCCTCGCCACCTCCGCCGCGGCCGCCGCCGGCTCGAGCCTCGCCGCCTGCCGCCTTCCCGAGACCGCCGCCGCGCCCCCCGTCACCACCGGACAATGGGGTTCCGGCGACTACTCGCATGTCCCCGGCCTGGCCGGACCCGCGCACGGGACCGTTTGGGGCCGGACGGGCGTGACGGCCTGCTCCGACTACTACGCGTCTCTCGCCGGCACGAAGACGATGATGGAGGGCGGGAACGCGATCGACGCGATGGTTGCCGCCTGCGCCACCCTGAACGTGTCCGACCCGTACATGTCCGGGATCGGCGGCTTCGGCGGCTACATGCTCATCTATCTGGCCGAGGAGAACCGCGTCGTCGGGCTGGATGCGCTAGGCCGCTCCCCGGCCGCCTCATCGCCCGAGACGATGACCCTGGACGACTTCGCGATGGGCTACAAGGCGCCGATCGTGCCCGGCGCCTTCAAGGGCTGGGCCGCCGCGCTGGAGCGTTACGGCACGATGAGCATGGGCGATCTGTTCGAGCCCGCCATCAAGCTGGCGGAAGACGGCTTCGTGATCTCGAAGTTCGATGAGCGCTACACCCAGTCGAGCGCGGACAAGCTGAGCCGCTACCCTTCAACGACGCGCGTGTTCTTCCCGAACGGGCGCCCGCCCCGCATGGGCGAGATCATCCGGCAGCCGGATCTCGCGGCCAGCATGCGACACCTCGCCCGCGTGGGGGCGGATGACCTCTACAAGGGCGAACTCGCCGACCGCATCGTCGCCTTCCTGGCCGAGCACGGCGGCCACATGACGAAGGCGGACCTCGAGGGGTATGAGGTCCAGTGGCGGGAGCCGATCACGACGACCTTCCAGGGATACGACCTGCACGCCATGCCGCCGGGTTCCTGCGGGATGTCGATGTTCCAGGCGCTCAACATCATGGACGGCTTCGACCTCGCGAACATGGACCTGTACGGCTCGGAGTTCGTGCATCTGTGGCTCGAGGCGTTCAAGCTCGCCCTCGCCGACGACGACCGGTACAACACGGGGAAGCAGGACGTGGACATCCCCGTCGACATGATCATCTCCAGGGAATACGCCGACGAACAGCGAGAGAAGATCGATCCCGCGCGCGTCGCCTCCTTCTCCGGCGCTCCGCTTCCGTTCTTCGGCACGACGAGCCTCTCGACGGCGGACCGGTGGGGGAATGCGGTCGCGTTCACGCAGTCGCTCGTCAATGCGTACGGGAGCGGCGTGATCGCGGGCGACACGGGGATCTTCCTCAACAACGGCCACATGTTCGGCTTCGTGCTCGAGGAGGGTCACGTCAACCACCTCGAAGGCGGCAAGCGGGCCAAGGGCGTGATGTCGCCGTGCATCATGATGAAGGACGGGAACCTCTTCGCGGCGGTCGGGGCACAGGGCGGCTACACGATCCCGCAGACCGTCGGCCAGGTGATCACGAAGCTCGCGGTGGCGGGCATGGACATGCAGCTGGCGATCGCCTCGCCCCGCATGTGTGTGAACCGGGGCGGCGGTCGGACGCCGATCCCGGAGGACTCCGTCACCTACCTCGAGGCGGGGTTCCCGCCGCAGGTCTACCAGGAACTGGCGGACCGCGGCCACTACCTGGCCGAACCGGGGAATCTCGGCGGCGTGCAGGCCGTGCACCGGGATGCGGAGACCGGTGCCCTGTCCGGCGGCTCGGACCCGCGGCGCGACGGGCATGCCGTAGCCTGGTGACCGCGGCGCGTCCGGTCGACGGCGCGCGCGCACTACACTAGGATCAGGGTCTGCGATCCCCCTGCCCAGGAGCCGTGCCATGAAGCGCCGAGACTTCCTCGCCACCTCCGCCGCAGCCGCTGCCGGATCGAGCCTCATCGGCTGCCGTCCCCCCGAGACCGCGGGCGCGGCCACCGCCGCCGCCTCCGGGCAGTGGGGCCCCGCCGCCGACTCGAACGTCCCCGGCCTGCTCGGCCCCGCGCACCGGGCCGTGTGGGGCCGCCGGGGCGTGACGGCCGCCGCCGACTACTACGCCTCGCTTGCCGGCACGACGATCATGATGCAGGGGGGGAACGCGGTGGACGCCATCGTGGCTGCCTCCGCGATGCTCAACGTCTCCGAGCCCTACATGTCCGGGATCGGCGGCTTCGGCGGCTTCATGCTCATATACCTGGCCGAGGAGAACCGGGTCGTCGGACTCGACGCCCTCGGCAAGTCACCGGCAGCCTCGTCCCCGGCAACGATGACACTCGATGACTTCGAGGCGGGCTACAAGGCACCCATCGTGCCTGGCGCGTTCAAGGGCTGGGCCGCCGTCCTCGAGCGTTACGGAACGATGAGCCTGGGCGACGTGTTCGAGCCCGCCATCCGGCTCGCCGAGGACGGCTTCGTCGTGTCGCGCTTCGATGAGATCCACACGAACGGCGCCGCCGCCGAGAAGCTGGGCCGGTTCCCCTCGACGACCCGCGTCATGTTCCCGAACGGCCGGCCCCCGCGCATGGGCGAGATCATCAGGCAGCCGGACCTCGCCGCCAGCATGCGCCGCCTCGCCCGCGAGGGCGCGGACGACTTCTACAAGGGCGAGATCGGCGAGCGGGTCGTCGCCTTCCTGGCCGAAAACGGCGGCCACATGACGATGGCCGACCTGGAGTCGTACGACGTGACGTGGAAGGAGCCGATCACGACGACGTTCCAGGGACACGATCTGTACGCGATGCCGCCGGGTTCGTGCGGAATGTCGATGTTCCAGGCGCTCAACATCATGGACGGCTTCGATCTCGCAAACATGGATCTGTACAGTTCCGAGTTCGCGCACCTGTGGCTCGAGGCGTACCGGCTCGCCCTCATCGACGACGACCGCTACAACACGGGTAAGGAAGACGTGGAGATCCCGGTCGACATGATCATCTCGAAGGAATACGCGAACGAGCAGCGGGCGAAGATCGATCCCGCGCGCATTGCGTCCTTCTCCGGCGCGCCGCTCCCCTTCTTCGGGACGACGAGCCTCTCTTCCGCCGACCGGTGGGGGAACGCGGTCGCCTTCACGCAGTCGCTCGTAAGCGGTTACGGGAGCGGCGTGATCGCCGGCGATACGGGGATCTTCCTCAACAACGGCCACACGTTCGGTTTCGTGCTCGAGGAAGGGCACGTCAACCACCTGGAGGGCGGCCAGAAGGCGAAGGGCGTGATGACGCCGTGCGTCGTGATGAAGGACGGAAATCTCGTCGCGGCCGTCGGCGCGGCGGGCGGCTACACGATCCCGCAGACGGTTGGACAGGTGATCACGAAGCTCACCACCGGCGGAATGGACATCCAGCTGGCGATCGCCTCGCCGCGCATGTGTCTTAACCGGGGCGGCGGCCGCACGCCGATCCCGGAGGACTCGGTCACGTATCTGGAGGCGGGCTTCCCGCCCGAGGTGTACGGGGAACTCGAGGACCGTGGTCACTATCTGGCCGAGCCCGGCAATCCGGGCGGCGTGCAGGGCGTGTATCGGGATGCGGAGACCGGCGCCCTGGCCGGCGGATCGGACCCGCGCCGGGACGGCCACGCGATCGCCTGGTGACGGTCACGCCGCAACCTGCGCGCGAAGGGCAGATCGGACCCCGGCTGCGGGAGGTGGCGCGGCCGGGGTCTTGAGCCGTCGGCAACTCCCGGTCTAGGATCAGGTTCCGCGTTCCCCCTGCCCAGGAGCCGAACCATGAAGCGCCGTGACTTCCTCGCCACCTCCGCCGCGGCCGCCGCCGGATCCAGCCTCATCGGCTGCCGCGCCCCCGAGACGGCCGCCGCGCCCCCCGACGGGATCGGACAATGGGGGCCCGCCGGGGATTCGAACGTCCCCGGCCTGCTCGGCCCGGCGCACGGGACCGTGTGGGGCCGCCGGGGCGTCACCGCCGCCGCCGACTACTACGCCTCGCTCGCCGGCACGACGATCATGATGCAGGGCGGGAACGCGATCGACGCCATCGTCGCCGCTTCCGCCACGCTCAACGTCTCCGAGCCCTACATGTCCGGGCTCGGCGGCTTCGGCGGCTTCATGCTCATCTATCTGGCGGAGGAGAACCGCGTCGTCGGACTCGACGCGCTCGGCCGGGCCCCCGCGGCCTCCTCGGCGAGCACGATTACGCCCGACGATGTCGAGATGGGCTACCGGGCCCCGATCGTACCCGGCGCCTTCAAGGGTTGGGCCGCCGTGCTCGAGCGCTACGGGACGATGAGTCTGGGCGACGTGTTCGAGCCCGCCATCCAGCTTGCCGAGGACGGCTTCGTCATCTCGAAGTTCGATGAACTCCACACCACCGGGAGCGCGGACAAGCTCGGGAATTACCCGTCCAGCACGCGGATCATGTTCCCCAACGGACGTCCGCCCCGCATGGGCGAGATCATCAGGCAGCCCGAACTCGCGGCGAGCATGCGCCGACTCGCGCGCGAAGGCGCGGAGGACTTCTACCAGGGGGAGATCGGAGACCGGATCGTCGCCTTCCTCACCGAGAACGGCGGCCACATGACGAAGGCCGACCTCGAGGGCTACGAGGTCGCGTGGAGAGAGCCGATCAGGACGACCTTCCAGGGACACGATCTGTACGCGATGCCGCCGGGTTCGTGCGGCATGACGATGTTCCAGGCGCTCAACATCATGGACGGCTTCGACCTCGAGAACATGGATCTCTACAGTTCCGAGTTCGCGCACCTGTGGCTCGAGGCGAACCGGCTCGCCCTCATCGACGACGAACGGTACAACACGGGGAACGAAGACGCCGACATCCCCGTCGACAGGATCATCTCGAAGGAATACGCGGACGAGCAGCGGGCGAAGATCGATCCCGCGCGCATCGCGTCCTTCTCGGGCGCCCCGCTACCCTTCTTCGGGACGACGAGCCTCTCCTCCGCCGACCGGTGGGGGAACGCCGTCGCCTTCACGCAATCTCTCGTCGCCCTCTACGGGAGCGGCGTGATCGCGGGCGACACCGGGATCTTCCTCAACAACGGCCACATGTTCGGCTTCTCCCTCGAGGAGGGGCACGTCAACTACATCGCGGGCGGTCAGAAGGCGAAAGGCGTGATGACACCGTGCGTGGTCATGAAGGACGGGAATCTCGTCGCGGCGGTCGGCGCCGCGGGCGGCTACACGATCCCGCAGACGGTCGGCCAGGTGATCACGAAGCTCACGGCGGGCGGGATGGACATGCAGCTCGCGATCGCCTCGCCGCGCATGTGTCTTAACCGGGGCGGCGGCCGCACGCCGATCCCGGAGGACTCGGTCACGTATCTGGAGGCGGGCTTCCCGCCCGAGGTGTACGGGGAACTCGAGGACCGCGGTCACAACCTCGTTCAGCCCGGCAACCTGGGCGGCGTGCAGGGCGTGTACCGGGACGCGGAGACGGGCGCCCTCGCCGGCGGGTCGGATCCGCGCCGCGACGGACACGCGATCGCCTGGTGAGGCGGGGCTTGCGCTCCGCCGCGGCGGCACCGGCGGCGCTGGTCGCCCTCGCCGGTGTCGCGTGCGGGAGCGGCGCGCCCGGTCCCGCCGGTAGCACGGGAGATGCCCCCGTGAGCGCACTCACGCGCAACCAGGCGCTGCACATCCCCATGCGCGACGGCGTCCGCATCGCGGTCGACGTGTGGCTGCCCGACGGCATCGAACCCAGCGACCGCATCCCGGCCATGATGCGTGCCACCCGCTACTGGCGGGCCCGGGGCGAAGTCGGCGTCCCGCTCGGGGAGACCGGGAACTTCGCCGAGGCCGAACGCTGGAACCGGGCCGGCTACGCGCTGGTCCTCGTGGATGGGCGGGGGAGCGGCGCCTCGTTCGGGATCCGCCGCTTCGAACTCGCCGAAGATGAGGTCACGGACTACGGAGAGGTTGCGGACTGGATCGCGGACCAGCCGTGGTCGAACGGGCGGGTGGGGGCCTACGGCGTCTCCTACGCCGGAAACACGGCCGAGATGCTGGCGGTCAACCGGAATCCGGTTGTGAAGGCGGTCGCGCCGCTGTTCAACGACTTCGACAACTTCGGGCACCTCATCTTCCCCGGGGGCGTGCTCACGGTCGGCTTCCTGGAGGACTGGTCGAACCGCACGCGCATGCAGGACCTGAACGATATCTGCGGCCTCTCCGATGCGACGGGGGCCGCCTGCGACGACGTGCTCGGGCGCGTGACGGGGGTGAAACCCGTGGACGCGGACCGCGACGGGTCGCTGCTCGCGGCCGCGGTCGCCGAGCACGAGGCGAATACCGTGCCCTTCGAATCGGCGCTGGAGTACGAGTTCCGCGATGACCCCTTCGGTCCCTACGGCGAGACGAACGTCGGACACCGGCGGAGCCCCTCCGGCCACCTCCCGCAGATCGAGGAATCCGGCGTGGCGATGTTCATCCGCGTCGGATGGCAGGACGCCGGCACGGTGAACGGCACCCTCGGCCGCTACAACACCATCTCGAACGCGCAGCAGGTCTTCATCGGGCCATGGGACCACGGGGCCCGCAACGACACGGATCCCTTCAAGCCGGAGGATACGCCCGTCGAGCCCGGTGCCGCCGCCCGGTTCGAGGAGCTCGTCGCGTTCTTCGATGCGCACCTGAAGGAAGACGGCTCCGGGGAGACGCCGACCGAGATCCACTACTACACGCTGGGCGCCGACCGCTGGACGCGGACCGAGGGCTGGCCGCCCGAGGGGTTCGAGGATGTGACGTGGTATTTCCGCGAGGACGGGGCGCTGTCGACGGAAGCCCCCGTGGCGGAGGCGGGGGAGGACCGCTACACGGTGGACTTCACGGCCACGACGGGGACCCGCAATCGCTGGTACACCAACGGCGGGGGCGGGGACGTGGTGTACGGCGATCGCCGGGCCGACGACGAGAAGCTGCTGACATGGACGAGCCCGCCCCTCGAGGTGGACACGGAGGTCACGGGCCATCCGGTGGTGACCCTGCACCTCGCCTCGAGCGCGCCGGATGGCGCCTTCCTCGCCTACCTGGAGGACGTCGCTCCGGACGGAACGGTTCGGTACATCACGGAGGGACAGCTTCGCGGCGTCATGCGGGCGGTGACGGAGGATCCCCCGCTGTACCGGAAGTACGGGCCGCACCGCAGCGAGTCACGCGCGGACGCGCTCCCGCTCGTGCCGGGGGAGGTCGTGGAGCTGAGTTTCGATCTGTGGGCGACGTCCGTGCTGTTCCGTGCCGGCCACCGGATCCGGGTCGCCCTCGCCGGCGCGGACGCGGACACGTTTCTCCGCTATCCCCGCGACGGGAGCATCCCGGAATGGACCGTGCAGCGCAACAGCGCCCACCCGTCCCGGATCGTCCTGCCGGTGAAGAGGGACTGACCCGATGCCGTAGCGCGCGGCGAGCGACGGCCCGCCGCGCTCGCCTCTACGGATCCGTGACGAGTTCGAGTCTGGTCGTCGACGTAACCGTCATCGACATCCCGGCCACGCTCATCTCGACGTTCTGCCGGCTCGTCTGGCTCACGTGCCGGCCCTCTACCAGGTCGACGACCAGCGTTCCGGACAAGGTCCCCGAGCCGTTCATCGCCATACCCTCGAAGTCCATGTCCAAGTCCATCGGCCCCTCGAAAGAGAGGGTGGCGAGGCCGTCATCGAGACTCACGAACGTGTACGTGAACTCCATGTCCATCGACATCGTTCCACCGGTCCCGACGGGCATCTCGATGGGCGTCTCGAGCGTCCAGGAATCCCCGGGGCTGACCTCCCCTTCAGGCAGCACGGAATGGCCGGCCCCCTGCATGATGCTCTCGACGCTTACCCCGGCCTCTTCCGGTACTCCCTCGCTTTCCACGACGCGCAGGACGCTGCCGCGCGGGTCCATGTCGACGGTGAAGGACATTCCGGAGAAGTCGGGCAGCATATCGTCCATCCCCGGCATCGGCATCCCGAAGTCCATCGTCGTGCTGGCCGAATCCACCGTCCCGCGGACGCGAATGACCTCGTCCTCCGCGCTCAGGACGGTCTGAACCTGTTGCCAGGCCAGCGTGATGAGCGGGTTGCCGGTCGACGGCATCATGGGACTCTCGATGCTCGTTTCCATGGAGAAGGCGTAGCGGGATACCTGGCCCTCGGGCGGTGCCATCCGCAGCAGGAGCGGCCCCTCGAGGGGGATGATCCGAACGGGGGGGGACTGCCCGCAGGAAGCGAGGGCGGTTGCGAGGAAAAGCGTCGTCGCGGCGGCGGGGCCGCTCCATCGTGACTTCATTCCGTCCTCCTGACAGTTGTGAGACCGGGACCGAAGGGCCCGCGCCCCTCGGGTGGCGATTCCTGCCCCGGCTCGGGCATCTGCTCTCGACCGCCAGGGTGCCCGCAACTTGAGCGGTCGGGCGGGGGCCTGCCAGCGGGCGCAGAGCGCGACATGCCCCACGCTACCCGCCGGTTGAGGCGGAATTCACGGAGGCGTGGATACATGAAGCATGGCCCCGAAGATCCTGGAACTCCCCGCAAGCGAGCGCCCGCGCGAGCGGCTGCACCGCTTCAGCCCCGATGCGCTCTCGACGACCGAACTCCTGGCGGTCGTGATCGGAGCGGGCGCAACGGGGCGCTCGGCCGTGGACGTCGCGGGGCGGCTGCTCGCGGACTTCGGCGGCTCGCTGCGCGAAATGGGCCGGGCGGAGCCGGTCGAACTCGAGCGCACGGGAGGGGTCGGCCCCGCCCGCTCGGCCGCCGTGGCCGCGGCGCTGGCGCTTGGACGGCGGCAGGCGGCCGAACCCGCCCGCGAGACCGCGCGCATCCGCAGCCCGGCCGACGTGTTCGGACGTCTTGGCCCCATGCTGCGGGATCGGCGGCAGGAGGAGTTCTGGGTCCTCTACCTCGATACGCAGAGCCAGGTCCTGCTCGAGCGACGCCTCACGGTGGGGCTCCTGAACAGCTCCCTCGTCCACCCGCGGGAAGTATTCGCCCCGGCGATCGCCACGGCCTCGGCCTCCGTCATCCTCGCCCACAACCACCCGAGCGGCGAGCCGGAACCCTCGCCCGAGGACATCGCCGTCACCTGCCAGCTCGTCGAGAGCGGCCGGCTCCTCGGCATCCCCGTCCGGGACCACGTCATCCTCGGCGACCGAACCTACGTGAGCCTCCGCGAACGCGGCGTCTGCTAGCAGCCCGCGCCGAATGCGGGCGCTGCTGCTACCTTTAGAGGTTGCCCGGCAGTCGAATCCCGGCTGGCACGGGCGGTGATGCTGCACGGAGGGAGCGCGAAGCGTGGAGAGCAGCCTCAAGCGGGAAGTCGGCCGGGCCGCGCCGGGAGCGGGCCCGCGCTCGCTGCTGCCCGGAGACTTCATGACGGCGATCAAGGGGTACGAGGACCGCCTCGACCTCGATCTGCTCGCGCTTGCGTTCCAGTACAGCCTCGAGAAACACGAGGGCCAGAAGCGCCGCTCGGGCGAGGACTACATCCGCCACTGTGTCGAGGTCGCGAAGATCCTCATCGACATCCGCCTCGACACCGTGAGCCTCGCCGCTTCGCTCCTCCACGATGTGGTCGAGGACACGGATACGACGGTCGATGAGATCCGGACCGAATTCGGCGAGGAAATCGCCCTCATAGTGGACGGACTCACGAAGATTTCGCTCTTCGCGTTCGGCTCCATGGCGGAGCGGCAGGTCGAAACCTACCGCAAGCTTCTCCTCTCGATGGCGCGTGACGCGCGCGTGATCATGGTCAAGCTCGCGGACCGTCTTCACAACATGCGGACGCTCGAGCACATGCCCGCCGGCGCGCGGCAGCGGATCGCGCTCGAAACCCGCGAGATCTACGCGCCTCTGGCCCACCGTCTCGGCGTCGCGCGCCTCAAGTGGGAACTCGAGGACCTTGCCTTCAAGTTCCTGGAGCCGGAGGGGTATCGGAAGCTCGTCAAGGAGGTGAATGTGACGCGGGGCGAGCGGGAAACCCTGATCCGGCGCATGGAGGAGCCCCTCCGCGCCGAACTCGGGGCCGCCGGCATCCAGTGCCAGGTGACGGGACGCCCCAAGCACCTCTGGTCCATCTACGGCAAGATGGTCAAGCGCGACAAGCCGTACGAGGAAGTCTACGACACGCTGGCCATGCGGATCATCGTGGACTCCGTGCGCGACTGCTACCACGCGCTCGGCATCGTGCACAACAAGTGGACGCCGCTCACCGAGCGCTTCCACGACTTCATCGCCACGCCGAAGTCGAACATGTATCAGAGTCTGCACACGACGATCTTCGGTCCCGGAGGCGCGCTGTACGAGATCCAGATCCGCACCCACGACATGCACCGCACCGCCGAGTACGGGATCGCGGCCCACTGGCGGTACAAGGAGGGCCGCTCCGGGGATGAGGTCGACGACGAACTCGCATGGTTCCGACAGGTCCTCGAGTGGCAGCAGGAGACGCGCGAGCCGGAGGAGTTCATGGAGTTCCTCCGCATCGACCTGTTCCAGGATGAGATCTTCGTCTTCACGCCGGCCGGGGACGTCAAGCAGTTGCCGAAAGGGGCCACTCCGATCGACTTCGCCTTCGCCGTCCACACGGAGGTCGGGCTTCGCTGCAAGGGGGCCAGGGTGAACGAACGGATCGCTCCGCTCAGCCGCCCGCTCCGGAACGGAGACACCGTACACATTCTCACCTCCGATGCGCAGACGCCGAGCCGGGACTGGCTGGGCTTCGTGCGCAGCAGCAAGGCTCGCCACGAGATCCGGCAGTGGATCCGCGACGAGGAGCAGGAGTCCGCGATCCAGCTCGGAAAGGACATCGTTCATCGCGAATGGCGTCGTCGTCGCCGGGGCAAGGTGGATGAGGAGGCGCTCAAGGCTGCCTGTGAGACCCTCGGGTACGACGGGCCCGACGCCCTCTATGCGGCCACCGGCCGGGGAGATGTGGGGCTGACCCGCGTGATTCGGGCGATCCTTCCAGAGGTGATTCCCGAAGTGCCGCAGAAGAGTCCGAGTCCGCTCCACAAACTCGTGGACAAGGTCTGGGGCGGAGGCGGGCAGGGGATTCGGATCCAGGGGATGGAAAACCTGATGGTCCGCTACTCGCAGTGCTGCCAGCCCGTCCCCGGGGACAGAGTGATCGGCTACATTACGCGCGGCCGTGGCGTCTCGATCCACCGGCAGGACTGCCCGAACGTCCTGAACCTCTCCAACGCCCCGGAGCGCCGCGTGGAAATCGAGTGGGAGACACACGGCGAGCGCCGCTTCCTCGTCCGCATCGTCATGGAGGGCACGGATCGGCATGGCCTGTTCGCGGACATCGCGCGCGCGGTCAGCGACACGGGCACGAACATTCAGTCGGCGGACATCAAGGGGATCGAGGGAGGGATGCGAGGCCAGTTTGTCGTTGAAGTCGAGAACCTGACGCATCTGCAGAAGGTCATGCGCCAGGTGCAGGGCGTGAAGGGCGTGATCTCCGTCGAGCGGAAGGAATCCTTCGGGGAGAGCGGCCTCACCATCGAGTGACCGGCGGATCCGAGACCATGCCCCGCTTCGACCTTCAGCTTCCATTCGAGCCCATGGGCGACCAGCCCACCGCGATTCGCGAGCTGGCCGAGGGCGTGCGCCGCGGCGACAAGTGGCAGACCCTGCTCGGCGTCACCGGCAGCGGGAAGACCGTGACGCTGGCGGCCATGATAGCCGAGGTCAATCGCCCCACGCTCGTCATGAGTCACAACAAGACGCTGGCCGCTCAATTGTATGGGGAACTCCGCCAGTTCTTTCCGCGAAACGCTGTCGAATACTTCATTTCCTATTATGACTATTATCAACCCGAGGCCTATGTCCCGGCGACGGACACTTTCATAGAGAAAGATGCATCCATAAACGAGGACATAGACCGATTGCGGCTTCGGGCCACGTCGGCCCTCATGGAAAGGCGGGATGTCATCGTCGTCGCCTCCGTGTCCGCGATCTACGGCCTCGGGGATCCGGCGGGCTATCGGGAACTGATGCTCACGCTGCGCGAGGGGCAGGAGATCTCCCGCCGGGAGGTCCTCTCCGGACTCGTGCAGATCCAGTATTCGCGAAACGATCTGGACTTCGTGCGTGGCACGTTCCGCGTGAGGGGCGACGTGATCGAAGTCCTGCCCGCGTATGAAGAGCAGGGGGTCAGAATCGAGATGTGGGGGGACGTCATCGAACGCATCTCGAAGATCGATCCGATGACGGGCGTCACGATCACCCGCCTCCCGGAGACGTCGATCTTTCCCGCCACGCACTACGCGACGCTTGGCCACCGGCTCGAGGAGGCCCGCCACTCGATCTATGTGGAGCTTGAGGAGCGGCTCCTGCACCTGCGGGAGGAGGGACGGCTTCTGGAGGCGCAACGCCTCGAGCAGCGCACGCGATTCGATCTCGAGATGTTGACGGAGGTGGGTTTCTGCCCGGGGATCGAGAACTACAGCCGGCACCTGGACGGCCGCGCACCCGGCAGCCGTCCGTACTGTCTCCTCGACTACTTCCCGGACGACTACGTCGTCGTTGTGGACGAATCGCACGTGTCGATCCCGCAGATCGGCGGCATGTACGAGGGAGACCGCAGCCGGAAGACGACACTCGTCGAGTTCGGGTTCCGGCTCCCATCGGCGCTGGACAACCGCCCGTTGTCGTTCGGGGAGTGGGAGGAGCTGGTGCCCCGCGCGGTCTTCGTCAGCGCGACGCCGGGCGAGTACGAGCTACGCAGGAGCGAGGGCGTGGTCGTTGAACAGCTGATCCGGCCGACGGGGCTGCTGGATCCCGATGTCGAAGTGCGACCGGTACGAGGCCAGGTGGATGACCTGCTCGGCGAGATCCGCAGGCGCACGGAACGGCGCGAGCGCGTGCTCGTAACGACGCTCACGAAGCGGATGGCGGAAGACCTGTCGGAGTTCCTCGCCGTGCGGGGCGTGCGGGTGCGCTACATGCACTCGGACATCGCGGCGATCGACCGGGTGAAGATCCTCCGCGACCTGCGGCTCGGGACGTTCGACGTTCTGGTGGGGATCAACCTGCTGCGGGAGGGTCTCGACCTGCCCGAGGTTTCCCTCGTCGCGATCCTCGATGCGGACAAGGAGGGGTTCCTCCGCTCGGACCGGTCGCTCGTGCAGACGATCGGGCGAGCGGCCCGGAACCTCTCCGGCAAGGCGATCCTGTACGCCGACAAGGTGACGGACTCGATGCGCCGCGCGATGGACGAGACGGCGCGGCGAAGGGACGTGCAGGCGGAATACAACCGGGAACACGGGATCGAGCCGCGCTCGATCGTCAAGTCCGTCAGGGAAATCCGGTTCTCGACCGCCGTGGCCGACGCGCGCGAGGCGCAGCCGGCCGTGCACGAGCGGGAAGGCTCCTACGAGGAACTGTCGCCGGAGGCGCTCGCCGAGGTGATCGAAAAGGACATGCGCGCCGCGGCTGCCGCACTCGACTTCGAGACGGCGGCCCGCCTGAGAGACGAGTTGTTCGAGGTTCGCGCACGCATGGACAGCCGGAAGGTCACAAGGCCGGCGGGACTGCCGGCCTCCGCGAGGGAGCCGGCATGACGAGCGCCGTGCTGGACGAGGCGGGGCTCTTGCGTTGGGGGCGAGAGGTCGGCGAGACCGCGGATCGCGAGGAAGTCTTCGTCGCGCTCACCGGCCCGCTGGGCGCCGGGAAGACCCGGCTCACCCAGGCGGCGTGTGCCGGAGCGGGCGTGACCGCGGCCGTGACGAGCCCGACCTACACGCTCGTTCACTGGTACGCCGGCGCGCGTGGGCCGGTGGCGCACGCGGACCTGTACCGGATCCGCGACCCATCGGAACTTCTCGCGCTCGGGTGGGAGGAGCTGGAATCGCACGCGGGCGGGGTTTTTGTCGAATGGGCGGAGCGGGCCGGGAGAGAACTGCCCGCGGATCGCTGGGAGATTCGACTGGAGTTTGTCGAGGCGGGCGGGGACGCCGAACGTACCGATGGGCCCGGCGGAACCGCCGGGGGCGGCGCCCCCACCCTGCGCCGCGTGACGGTGAGAGGCGTAGGTCGCGTGCCGCCGGTTCCGGACCCGGGCCCATGCGCCGCCGTCGGGAAGGCGACCGCGTGCTGAGCCTCGCGCTCGAGACGAGCACGGGACTCGGCAGCATCGCCGTGGGCCGCGACGGCAGCCTGATCTCGGAATGTGCGCTGGCCGTCCGCGCGACACACTCGGAGACCGTCCTCGACGAGGTGGCGCGCATGCTCGCCCGGGCCCGGCTCGCCGCCGCCGACATCGAACGCGTGGTCGTGGGGTCCGGGCCCGGCTCCTTCACCGGCGTGCGGATCGCGGCTTCGCTCGCGAAGGGTTGGTGTCACGCCCGGGACGTCCCCCTTTTCGCCTACTCCAGCCTCCGCTCCGTCGCCGCCTCCGCGGGGCGCGAACGCGTGTGCGCGCTGTTCGACGCGCGACGCGGTGAGGTCTACGCCGCGGCCTACGCCGCCGGCCCGCTGGACGCCCCCCTCCACGGGCCGGCGGCATGCGACATCGACCGCTGGCTCGGGGGGCTGGACGATCCCGGGTCCTGGTCCTTCGCCGGGGAAGGAGCGATTCGGCACCGTGCCCCGATCGAAGACCGCGGTGGAAGCGTGCTTCCCGCGTTCCTCGGGGTTCCGCGCGCGAGTGCGCTCCTGTGGCTGGCGGAAAGGGTCCCGGCCGGACGGATCGCGGACATCGACGCGTGGGAACCCCTGTATGTCCGGAGTTCAGGGGCCGAACGACAGGTCGGGCGCCGTGGCGAACCCGGCTAGGCCGGCACTTCGGGTCCGGCCCCTCGAGGAGTCCGATCTCGGGCAGGTCACCGCGATCGAGGAGGCGTGTTTCGCCACCCCCTGGTCCGAGCGGACCTTCCGAAACCTCCTCCGGCGCCCGGATGCATTTCTGCTCTCCGCGGTGGACGATGAGGAGCGCGTCTCGGGGTATGCCGCCGCGTGGTTCGTGGGGCGGGAGGCGGAATTGGGAGATCTCGCCGTGGCGCCGCAGGATCGCCGACGCGGTATCGGGGGCGAGTTGGTGGACGCCGTGCTGGAGGAAGCGCGGAGCCGGGGCGTCGTCCAGATCTTTCTCGAGGTGAGGGAAGGGAACCGCAGCGCGCAGGGCCTGTACCGAAGCCGCGGATTCGAACTCGTCGGACGGCGTCGGGGATATTACGCGGGCCCGACGGAAGACGCGCTGATCATGCGGCGCTTGCTGGTCCGTTGATCGTTTCCTGTTACCTTGACCGTCGACTTCATCATCAGCAGCATGGGCTCTCGAATCGATCTTCGGGGAGGGTGGAATGGCGCGCAGTTTGAACAAGGCGACACTCATCGGAAACCTGGGCGCGGACCCCGAAGTACGGTCCACGAATGCCGGAACTCGCGTGGCCACGCTTTCCGTTGCGACCAGCCGCCAGTGGACGAGCCGCGCCGGGGACCAGCAGGAGAAAACCGAGTGGCACCGGGTCGTCTGCTGGGACCGCCTGGCCGAGATTTGCGAGCGATACCTGCGCAAGGGTGACCGCGTCTACGTGGAAGGCCGGATCGAGTACCGGCAATGGGAAGGCCAGGACGGACAGACGCGGTATACGACGGAGATTCGCGTGCTCGAGATGATCATGCTCGGGAGCAGCGGCGGTGGCGGAGAGAGCCAGGCGGCTCCGGCACCCCGGCGGGAGGCTTCGGATTTTTCCGAGTTTTCCGGCCGGTCCGTCGCGGGTGAGGACGACCTCCCGTTCTGAGACGCCCGATGCTGCCGGCCCCGGATTCTGCCGCGGAACTCGGTCGCCGAGGTCCGGATTGATGCCACGTCACCCCGCCGACGCACTCTGCGTGGTTGGACTCAGCCACCGTACGGCGCCCATCGACATCCGGGAGCGGTTCGCGCTCGGGGAGAGGCGACGCGCCGAGTGGATCGCCGGTATCACGGCCGCACCGGCCGTTTCGGAGTGCGTCGTGCTTTCCACGTGCAACCGCACGGAATGCTACCTCGCGGGAAGTGCGGCCGTGGCGCTCGACCGTCTTGGGCGCGAGGCGCTGTGCAGGGTTTCGGGCCTGGGGGCTGCGGGGGACGCCTACCTGACCACGCTCGAAGGAGCGAGCGCCGTCCGCCACCTGTTCCGCGTCACCGGCGGACTGGAATCGCTCATCGTCGGCGAGCCGCAGATTCAGGGCCAGGTCCGCGGCGCCTACCGGGATGGGCGCCCGGCCGTGGGACCCCTGCTGCACCGGCTGTTCCAGTCGGCCCTCGAAGTCGGCGGCCGGGTGAGATCCGGCACGTCGATCGCCAGCGGCGTGACGTCGATTCCCGGTGCGGCCGTCACCCTCGCCCGGAAGGTGTTCGGCGCACTCGACGACTGCCGCGTACTCGTGCTGGGAACGGGCGAGATGGGACGGCTCACGGTTCAGTGTCTGATGCGCGAGGGCGCGCGGCACGTATTCCTCGCCAGCCGAGACCCGGCCCGCGCCGAACGGGTGGCCCGTCCGCTCGATGCCCTGCCCATGCGTCGGAGCGCGGCGCTCGAAGCGCTGGACGGCGTGGACCTCGTCGTCTCCTGCACGGAATCGGAGGCCTCCTTCCTCCACGTCGAGCACGCGCGGAAGCCGAGGTCGAGACGGGCGCCGCTCGTGATCCTCGATATCGCCGTCCCCCGTAATGTGGCCCCTCGGGTGGCCGATGTCGCCGGGGTGTTCCTGTACAACATCGACGACCTGCGGCGGGTCGTCGAACGGGCGCGCGAGGCGCGCGTGGGCGAACGGGCGCGCGCGGAGGCGATCATCGAGCGGCACGTTCGAAAATACCGGGCCTGGCACCGGAGCCGTCGCGCCGACCCGGCCGTGCGCGCCCTTCGGCACACGGCCCGCCGGCACGTTGCGGATGCCCTCGAGGCGCGAGTGTGGTTGCCGGCCGATGAAGGGGCGGAAGACGCACTCCGGCTGGCGAGCCGAGCCGCGCTGAACAAGCTGCTGCACGGGCCGACGCGCGCCATCCGGTGGCTCGCGGAGCAGCCCGATGGCGAGGAGCGTCTCCGCGTCCTGGAGCCATGGCTGGCCGCTGGTGGCGGCGCCCCTCGGCGTCCTGCTAGTGTAGATGCCGTAGCCGCTTCGGTGGCGGCGGGGCAGCGGGCCGGCCGGAGTCCGGAACGGGGCTGATAATCCCGGGGAAAGCGGAACGGGTGGGGACGTCAGGAGAGAGCGGATGAATCGGTTCATTCCCCCGGAGGCCGGGTGATGGCAGGCGTCCCGGGCCTCGTCGGGGCCATCGGCGCCGGCGTCCTGGAAGCCGTCCGGCAGACGCCGGCGCGCGTTATCGATTCCCCGATCGACATGGTGCTGGGCGCGACCCTGCCCACGAAGATCATCCTCACCGTGCTCGCCGCCTTCTCGCTGGTGTCGTGGGTCCTCATCATCTGGAAGTTCCGCGAGTTGCGCGCCGTGAACGCGCGAGCCGACGACTTTGTGTTCGCCATGGCCGGAGCCAACGGTCTGGTGGACCTGAACGACGCACTGGCGGAACTCGAGGATTCGCCTTTCCGAAGGGTGTTCCGCGAGGGAATCGCCTTCTTCTCCGAACTGCGTCCGGGCGCACTCGACGCGGCACACGTCGGCGACGGGCTGAGCCCCACGCAGCTGGAGGCGCTTTGGCTGGTCCTCGAGAAGAGCCTCTCGGAGGAGAAGGATGAACTCTCGCACGGACTTCCGTGGCTGGCGATCATCGGCTCCGTGAGTCCGCTCCTCGGCCTCATGGGGACCGTCGTGGGCGTGATGATCTCGTTCATCGGCATCACGTCGCAGGGGTCCGCCAACATTGCGGCCGTCGCGCCGGGGATCGCGGAAGCGCTCACGACGACGGTCGCCGGGCTGGCCGTCGCGATTCCCGCGGTCATCGCATACAACCACTATGCCTCCCGGCTGCGTCTGTTTGTGGGAGAACTGGAAGGCTTCGCGAGCGAGTTCGTGGGGACGCTGGCGCGCGAGGGTCGCCTGTGAGCCGGGACCCGGGCCGTCGGAGAACGAGGAACGCGGGATGAGAAGGCGCTTTACGCAGCAGTCCGACGGGATCGGGACCGTGGCGGAGATCAACGTCACCAGCCTTGTCGATGTCGCGTTCACCCTGCTCATCATCTTCATGATCACGGCGCCCATCCTCCAGGGCGGCATCGAGGTCGACCTGCCGGAGGGCGCTGCCGGTCCTCTCAGCGCCTCCGATGCCCTGGTGATCTCGATTGACGCCGAAGGACAGATCTTCCTGGATGACGCACCGGTGACGTTCGAGGAGCTGGATGCCTCCCTCGCGCTGGCGCTCGATCGCTTCGAGTCGGATCACGTGTTCCTGCGAGCGGATGGCGACATCGCCCTGCGGCAGGCGACGCGGGTGATGGGCAGCATCGCCGAGGCCGGCGGCATCCTGAACCTCGTGACGGACCCCGACCCGACGCGCCGCCGCCCATGAGTCCGGAGCTGCGCGAAGGGACGGAGGCTGAACGTGACCGCGGGCGCTGGCGCGCCTGGCGGCGCGGAGGACCCCAGCGCCATGGACGCCCACCCCAGCGGGCCGTGTACGGCTCGCTCGGCGTCCACGGCGGCTTCCTCGCCCTCGCGGTGCTCGGGGACGCCGTCATCCGCCCGGCCCAGCTGCCCACGACGCTACGTGTGAACATGGTCGCGTTCGCCCCGGAGGATGCGCCGATCCGTCTCGATCCGGCGCCGCCCGAGGTCGCGGAGGAGGAGGAACGGCCGCCTCCCCCGGAGCCGACGCCCGACCCGGTGCCGCAGGTGGAGACGCCCACCGTGGAGGCCGAGGTTCCGATGGAGCGCGAGGAGGAGCCGGAGCCGGCGCGCACCGAGGAGGTCGGCGAGGAGGTGATGAGCATCCGCATCGCCGGCGACGCCTCGGCCTGGCCCGAATACAGCGAAAACATCATCCGACAGATCCAGCGCCGCTGGCGGCCCCCGGCCGGCGCGCGCGACCTTCGGGCCGAGATCTACTTCATCATCCACCGGGACGGGCGCGTGACGGGGTTCGACTGGGTGGCGCGCTCGGGGAGCCTGATCTTCGATACCGAGGCGATGGGAGCCGTGGAATCCGCGGGCCGCGACCGCGCGTTCGGACCGCTTCCGGACGACTTTCC
Source organism: uncultured Gemmatimonadota bacterium (assembly GCA_964509895.1). GTDB lineage: Bacteria > Gemmatimonadota > Gemmatimonadetes > Palauibacterales > Palauibacteraceae > Palauibacter. The sequence goes on along the minus strand of CAZDZJ010000141.1, from coordinate 6,964 downwards.
CGCCGACGCGCTCGCCGTGTCGTTCTTCTTCGACCCGAGCGTGCGCTGAATGGGGAGCGGCGTGGTCGCTCGCGTACGCCGGGCCGTCGCCCCGGCGCCACGGCTCGCCGCCATCGGGCTGGTGCTGGTCTCCGCGGCGGCCCGGGCGCCACTCGCGGGTCAGGAGGAAGGCGGGGCGCTCCGCCTGGGCCTCACGTACGAGGCCGGCTACGTCCCGGCGATGGTCGTCGCGCCCGTCGCAGCCGCCGGTTTCGGGGAACTGGGGGCGGTCGTCGGCGAGATCCTCCGCACGGATCTCCGGTACTCGGACCGCTTCGACATCCTCGAGGTGTCCGACACACTTGCCATGCGCGGTCCTCCGAACTACGCGCTGTGGAATGAACTCGGGGCGGTCTGGCTCGTCACGTCCGACATCTCGGTCGCACCGGGGACGCAGGCACCCCTCCTGAGGGTGAGCCTGCACGATGTGGTGCACGGCAGCCTCGAGAACGTGCAGGCCTTCAGTCTGCCCGCCATGGATGCGGCCGGGTTCCGCATGGTGGTCCACCGGGCCTCCGACCAGGTCGTGTCCTGGGCGACGGGCGGCCAGCAGGGCATCGCCGCGACCCGCATCGCCCTGCGGCGAAGGGATGGCAGCGGATCGTCCTACATTCTGCTCATCGATAGCGATGGCCGGAATGCGCAACGGATCGACGGCGGCGGAAGCAACGTGTTCTCGCCCGCCTTTTCTCCGGATGCCTCGAGGCTTGCCTTCACGATCCAGGACGAGACGGGCTACTTCTCGCTCGTGGAGCAGAACCTGATCACGGGCAGCCGCCGAACCGTGCGCTCGGGAAGACTTCTGCTCACCCCGAGCTGGACGCCGGACGGACGCCTCGCGTACGCGGAAGGGAACGCCGGATCTACGCGCGTCATGGTGGAGGGCGGCAGACCGCTGACCGAGGGACGGGGGCAGTCGCTGAACCCGAGCTTTTCGCCGGACGGCAGCTGGTTCGCGTACGAGGCGGATCCGACGGGCGAGCCCCAGGTCTACGTGCGCCGCATCGCGGGCGGGCCCGCGCGGAGAATCAGCATCTATCACCCTCGCGAGCGGACGAACGCGGCAGGCGCGGACTGGTCGCCCAACGGAGACCGGATCGCGTACGCGGCGCTGAGCAACCGCCGCTGGCAGATCTTCACCGTGAATCCGGACGGGACGGACCGGCGGCAGCTGACCCGCCGGGGCGAGAGCGAGGACCCGAGCTGGGCGCCGGACGGTCGCCACCTGGTCTTCTCATCGATCGATTCGCAGGGCTCGACGGTCTGGATTCTCGACGTCTTCACAGGGCGCGCCCGGCCCCTGACTTCGGGCCGTCTCGACGGCCTTCCCGACTGGTCTCCACCGATTCCGCCCGGTTCATGATGGACCGGCGGGGCGGGTTGCAACTTGACGGGGTTTGGATAGGTTACGAATCCGTGTTGAAACCGGGATCGGGGCGGCGTCCGACCGTGCCGGATTTTGCCCGTCCCCGCCGAATTCTCGTCCCGCGACTGGCAAACAAGGAGACCTCGATGCGGCTGAGCCACCGATTCGCTCCCATTCTCTTCGTTGCACTTCTGGCGACGGCGTGCAGCGGCAACCCGGAACCGGAACCGGTACCTCCGCCTCCGCCTCCACCCGCGGCTCCGCCGCCGGATGACGGCGCGCGCCGCGAGGCTGCGGCGGCCCGGCTCTGCGACCGCGCGATGGAGGCCATGGCGGCGGGCGACTACACGACCGCGCGCGAGTTGCTCGAACAGGCCGTAAACGACTATCCAGGCACGACGTGCGCGGAGTCGGCGCCCGCGGATATCGCGCGCGCGATGGACGGCGAGGCGATCGTCGCACGGATCCACTTCGACTACAACATGTCCGACATCACGGACGAGTCCGCCGCAATCCTGCAACGCAAGGCGGACGCGCTGCGTGGCCGGCCCGGGATCCAACTTCGGATCGAGGGGCACTGCGACGAGCGCGGCTCGCTCGAGTACAACCAGGCGCTCGGCCTCAGGAGGGCGCAGGCGACGGTCGACTATCTGACCAGCCTGGGACTGGATGCCGAGCGGTTCGATGTCGTGACGTTCGGTGAGGAGAGGCCGCTGGCGACGGGAAGCAACGAGTCCGCCTGGCGGCAGAATCGCCGGGCCGAGTCCGTCATCACGGCGGGAGACATCTGACGGAAATGGCGAGTGGCTTGAACAAGGCGGCGGTCGCCGTGCTGCTGGGCGTTGCGGCCGCCGCCTGCGCGTCCAGGGGCGATGTCGAGACGATGGGAGACGCCCTGCGGGACGAGATGGCGGCGCTCGCCGAGACGCAGCGCCAGTTGGCCGAGGCCGTTCGCGCCGAACTGGCAACCATCGAGAGTTCGAGCGAACGCCGGGAGACGACCGGGCGCGCGGATTTCTCGCGCGAGATCCGCCAGCTGCGGGAACTCGTGCAGCGACAGATCGAGCTGTCTGCCGAGAATAGCCAGTTGCTCAGCGACATCTACGAGACTCTCAGCCGCCCGGGTCCTCCCTCGCCGATGGGTTTCCCCGGAACGGCGGACGGCGGCCGGGCTGACGCAGGCCCGCCGATCCGGGGTGCGACGGTCACGGAGACGGATCCCTCCGCCGCGGCCGGGGCCGAAGACGCGGATCGGCTCTATGCGCTGGCGCTCGGGATGTACAACCGGGGCAACCTCGAGACCGCCCGCGATGCCTTCCGCAATTTCCTCGCCGCGCACGGAGCGCACGAATTTGCGCCCGACGCCCAGTACTGGGTGGCGCGCACGTACGAGGATGCGGGGGATCCGGGCAACGCCCTCGAGGAGTACCGCCGCCTGACGGAACTCTATCCGGATTCGAACCGGGCTCCGGCGGCGCTGTTTCAGCGTGCGATGATCGAGGCGGGCCGTGGCAATACGGCGGTGGCGCGGCGGCTGTTCGTCCAGATCGAGAGCGGCTATCCGAACAGCCCGGAAGCGCCGGAGGCTACCCGGGAACGCGAGAAACTGGGCGGCTAGTGCCGCACTACACCAATGTGGCACGACACTAGCCGATCGGTGACTGCGGGCTACCGTGCAGTGTCCCCGCTGTAGCCACGCGGAGGCGCGGGTCGTCGATTCGCGTACGAGTCGCGGCGGACGCGCCATACGTCGCCGGCGCGAATGCCTTTCCTGCGGCGAACGGTTCACGACCTACGAGCAGGCGGAGGCGGAGCCTCTGCTCGTCATGAAGAAGGACGGCGGCTCGGAAACCTACGACCGCGCGAAACTCCTGGCCTCGATCCGGGTGGCCTGCGCCAAGCGCCCGGTATCGAACAGCGACATCGAAGCTCTGGTGGACGACGTCGAGGAACAGTTGGCGGCCGACGACCAGCGGGATATCGCCAGCCTGCGGTTGGGAGAACTCGTCATGGAGCGGCTCCGGGCCATGGATCAGGTGGCGTACGTACGGTTCGCGAGCGTATACCGGAACTTCCAGGACACGACGGAGTTCATGGAGGAAGTGCGACAACTGCTGCGCCGGGCCGGGCACACCGCGGCCGGGCAGGTCGATCTCTTTGCTCAGGGAGTGACTAGAGGCGATGGGGCCCCGGCGACAGATTGAAGGCAGCGGCGACCAGGCGGAGATGCCCTTCCTCGATCATCTCGATGAACTCCGCTCACGACTGATCCGAGCGCTGCTCGCGCTCCTCGTCGGGCTCGTGGTCGGGCTCGTGGCGGTGACGCAGTGGGACGTACTCGGCATCGTCGAAAGGCCGATCGCGGATCTTCTCCCTGACGAGAACCTGAACTTCTCGAGTCCGACAACCCCCTTCGTCATCACACTCAAGCTGGGCTTCATAGTGGGCCTTCTCGCCGCCTTGCCCTATCTCGCGTGGCAGGCCTGGGCCTTTCTTGCTCCCGCTCTGTACGAGAACGAGCGCAAGTTCGCCATCCCCACGATCGCCGCCGGGACCGTGCTCTTCGCCGCCGGGATCTCCATGGCGTACTTCCTGGTGCTGCCGCTGGGACTTCGGATCCTCCTCACGTTCTACACCGAGCAGCTCACCCCCGTCATCATGATCGGGGAGTACCTGACCTTTGCAACCAGGCTGATCCTGGCCTTCGGACTCATCTTCGAGCTTCCGGTCGTGCTCGTCTTCCTGTCGCTGCTCGGCGTCGTGACGCCGGAGGGACTGGCGAAGTACCGCCGCCACGCGATCGTCGTGATGGCGGTGGTCTCGGCGTTCCTCACGCCGGCCGACCCCTACACGATGCTCGCGATGATGCTGCCGATGATGTTGCTGTACGAGGCTTCGGTCGTGATGACCCGGGTGCTTCGGCGTCGCCGGCAGGAGCGGGCGGAGGAGCGAATGTCCGGGGAAGGAAGCCCCGACTGAAGCTGCGCGCACTCCTGGGGCTGGCGGCCCTGATCGGCGGCCTCGGTGCGGCCGAGACCGCGCGCGCCGCACCGGCGGGTACCCGGCCCCTGCAGTACACCGCCCGCGCGGATACCGACACCGTGGTCGTCGCCGAGCCGGACTCGCTGCCGCCGGCCCCGCTGCCGCCTGACGCCGTACCGACGGACTCCGCTGCCGGGGACACGCTGGAGCTTCCCGGGGCCGACTCGACCGGCGCCGGCGACGCGACGGCGCCCGGCGACTCCCTGACGGTCGGCGACCCGGCGGCGGTTGGCGACTCGGTGCAGTCGGACACCGTCGACACGGGCCCGCCCGATCCGCCCTTCCCGCAGCAGGACGACATCTTCGGCCAGCTCCTGGGACAGCCCGGATACCAGGCGATTCGTTACCAGGGGCGCGGCGTCGAGCTGGATGTCGACCGGCAACGCGTGCAGCTCAATCGGGAGGCACAGGTGCTGTACGAGCAGTCCACGATCGATGCGGACACCATCACCTACGAGGCAGGTCTGCAGTTCGTGCGGGGGTGCGGGAACGTCTCGCTCGAGGGGGAGGGGGAGAACGTGATCTCGGACGAGTGTCTGAACTACGATGTCTCGTCCACCAAGGGCACCGTCCTGGATGCGCGAACCTCGTTCGCCCAGCAGGGGGCCGACTGGTTCATCCTCGGGGACATGACGCTCCGGGGCTCCGGCACGGCCTTCGTCGAAACCGGAAACTTCACCTCGTGCGAGGCCGACGAGCCGCACTACTACTTCCGCGCCGGACAGATCAAGGTCGTCTCGAACGACATCGTGGTGGCGTGGCCCGTCACGCTCTACATCCAGAACGTGCCCGTCGCCTGGCTCCCCTTCTTCGCGCAGGACATTCGCGAGGAGCGGAGGAGCGGCTTTCTGCCGCCCCGATTCGGGTTCAACGATGTCGTCGCGTCGTCCAGCAACGCCCGGCGAAGCATCACCGACTTCGGGTATTACTTCGCGTTCAACGACTTCATGGACGCGCAGGGCACCGCCGACTGGTTCAGCGGACGCTTCACCCGCCTCAACGGCGCGTTCCGCTATCGCTCGATCAAGAAGTTCTTCCGCGGCAATCTCCTCGCGAGCTACAGCTTCGGGAACGAGAAGACGGTGCAATTCCAGATGCGGCACAATCACGAGCTGACCCCCGTCACGGACATCAAGGTCAACGCCAACTTCGTCTCAAACACCAGGGTCTTCGAGCGGCAGACCTTCGATCCTACGATTCAGACGCAGCGGATCGCGTCGGACGTCGGCGTCCAGCACCGGTTCCCCTTCGCGTCCGTCAACCTGAGCGGCAGCCGGCGCCAGGATCTGGGCGCGCAGAAGGGGCGGACGGACCTCACCCTGCCGAAGCTGCAGATGACCTTCTCTCCCCTGACCCTCTTCCGGGCGCCCAGCAACCGCAGCGGGCCGTTCAACAACATCGTCGTCAACGGCGCCTTCTCCGCTTCGCGCCTCGACCGAACCCAGGAAGAGAGCGACGGGAAGAGAACCGAGCGGGCGTCCGCGAACAGCGGCATCCGGATCGGTTCCTTCGGGATCTCCGGGAACACGAACTTCAACCGGACGACCGACCTGCCGTTCCAGCCGGTGCCGGGCGGCGAAAGCGAGGATTCCGAGGGGGCGGGGGCGCCGGCGAGCGTGGCGAAACTCGACTACAGCGCCCAGGCGGAATACCAGATCGATCTGATGGGAAGCACGACGCTCCGCCCCACGCTGAGCGTGGATGCGAGCCAGTTCCAGTCGGGCGACACGGACGGAGAGTTCATCACGGCGCCGACGCGCCTCCGCCTCGGCGCCGCCGTGTCCACGGACCTCTATGGCTTCCTGCCCGGCGTGGGTCCGTTCGAGCGGATCCGCCACAAGGTCTCGCCCCGCTTTCACTACGACTATTCGCCGGCCGTGGAAGCCTCCGACTCCCTCCTCGCGATCCCGGGGTTCCCGGTGTCGAACTCCAAGGAGGAGAACCGGCTTCGCATCACGCTGAACCAGACGTTCGAAGCCAAGCTGCGCGAGGAGGTCGAGCTTGATGCCGAAGCGGAAGCGCTTCTGGAGGGGCGCTCGCTCGAGGATGATTCACTCGGCGCGGCACCCGGCTTGGCCGCAACCGAAACCGACTCGCTCGCCGCGGCCGGCGATTCGGCCGGGGTCCGGGCGGTCGGGGGCGGACCGGGCGAAGGAGACCCGCCCACCGGCGGCCGCGGCCTGGCCGAAACCGGGCAGGAGCCGGCACCGGGCGCGGCAGGCGACACGGGCGATCCCGATGCGCCGCGCCGCGCGACACCACGCCGGAACGTCGTTCTCCTGGGGATCAACTCGAGCCCTCTCACCTTTGACTGGTCCCGCGAAGACGAATCGCCCCTGACGACGGACCGCTGGTCGCACCGCGTCAACTCGGACCTCCTGCGAGGGCTGTCCCTGAACATGTCTCTCGACCTGTTCGACGGCACCGGGCAGGAGCGGACCTTCGCCCCGATCCTGTCGAGCCTCACGGGCAGTTTCACCTTCAGTTCGGCCAGCGGGCTCGGCGGCCTGCTCGGGC
>CAZDZJ010000140.1:0-25888 GCA_964509895.1 uncultured Gemmatimonadota bacterium | reverse complement strand
ACGGCGAGCCGGGAGAGGCGTACATCTTCCACCGGGAGGACGCCGCCGCCGCCTCGGGAATGAGGCTGCCCGCCGCCCCGCCTGAGAGCTCGGTCATCCGTCGCTACCGGACCTTGTTCGAGAAGTTTCCGTGGACGCTGTACCGGGCGACGGCGCCGTCCTCCCGGTGGAAGATGTACGCCTCTCCCGGCTCGCCGTCGTCCCGCATGCGCCGGAAGGTATCGCCGCCCTCGTGCCGCAGCTTCGTCATCCCATCGACCGGATCGTTCGAGGGCACGCCGAGCGCCGCGAGGCCATCATTCCAGCGCAGGATGACCGTCTCCCCCCACGTGGACTGGTACAAACCCTCGTACTCCGCCAGCGAGGCCGGCCGCGGCGTGCCGCCACCCGGATCCTGCTGGATCTCCTCGAGCGCCGCGCCGAGCGTCGCCATCATCCGCGTCCACACATCGGTGGGGTTGGCGAGCGCGTTCATCATCACCACGCCCGCCTGCTTCTTCGCCGGAATGAGCTGGAAGGTCGAGCGGAAACCGGGGCAGCTCCCGCCGTGGCCCACCGTGCGCTCCCCGTCCCGCCGGGCGACCGCGAAGCCCAGCCCCCACATCGTGTCGAAGTCGGGGTCCACCCAGTGTACGCGGTGCATCTCCCGCAGGGTGTTCACGTCGAGGATCTCCGTCCCGCCGTTCTCGAGCAGCCGGAACTGCCACGAGGCGAGGCGCGCCAGGTCCTCCACGGTGGAGGCGAAACCCGCCGCCGACGCCATCCCGAGCGCCTGGAAGAAGGGGGCCTCGGCCCGGGTGCCGTCCCGCTCGAGCCGGGAATACCCGGTGGCGTAGCGACCGCCCTGGTGCTCGACGGGGATGTCGGTGTACGTGTCGGACATCCCGAGCGGATCGAGGATCCGGCTTCGGATGTAGTCGTCGTACGCCATCCCCGACGCCTCCTCGATCAGCTGCCCCGCGAGCGCCATCCCCAGGTTCGAGTACTGGAAGTAGCGGCGCCCGGGATACAGCGTCTCCTGCTCCGAGAGCCCCTCGATGATCTCGTCCGGCGTCGGGAAGGGGTGGTCCGGGCCCGTCCAGTAGGGGTGCGCCGATTCGCGCGGGAGCCCCGAGGAATGGGTGAGGATCCCCTCCACACTCACGCTCGGACCGTCGGCGTACACCTGTTCGAGATCGTACCACGGGAGGTGCGTGGAGACGGCGTCGTCCAGATCCAGCCTGCCCTCGTCCCGCTGCTGCATGACGCCGATGGAGGTGAAGAGCTTCGAAATCGAACACACCGAATACATCGTCGACGGGGTGGCCGGGGCCTCGCTCTCGCGGTGCGCGTACCCGTAGCCGCGCGCCCACACGAGGTCCTGGTCGTGTACGAGCGCCGCGGACACGCCCGGGATCTTCTCGTACGCCATCTTCGCATCGAGCCAGGCCTCGAACAGCGCCACCGCCTGCTCGAAGCGGGGGTCGTTCACGGGATCGCCATTCCCCTGTGCGCACCCGGAGGCGGGGACCACGAGGAGGGCGGCGAAGACGAGGGCGGCGGCACGACGCCACGGACGGCCTCGGGACTGGCGGGTCATGGGGCTCCTCCTTGAAGGGCGGGATGAGCGTCGGGCTGCGGCCTCCGGCAGGGGAGGCGCTGCTCAACTCTGGCGCGAACGCGGAGGGCGCGCCACCCTTCGGCATGGTTCTTCCACCTGTCGTCCACCCGCACGAAAGGACCGAGACATGCGGAGACTTGTCCTGGCCGCGGCCCTCGCATTGGGCCTGGCCGGAACGCTCGCCATCGGAGGCGCGGCCCCGGTGAGCGCGCAGGACTCGCAACTCCTCGCCGTGGGCGAGATGGCGCCGGACTTCGCGCTCCCCGGCGCGACGCGGTACGGCGCGCTGGCAAACCCGATCCGCCTCGGTGACTACCGGGGCGAGACCGTCGTCCTCGCCTTCTTCTTCAGAGTCAGGACGCGTGGCTGAACGGTTCAGATGAGAGCGTACCGTGATCAGTACGCAAGTCTGTTCAACGAGGGCCGGAACGTCGTCCTCGTCGGCATCTCGAACGACCCGGTCGACGAACTCGCGTCATGGCTCAAGGATGAGGACTTTCCCTTCCTGTTCGCGAGCGACGCGGAGAACGAGGGCAGGACATACGTCGCCTTCGGCGGAGGGTTGAGGGACACCAACGCGGTGGACAGCCGCGCGGTGATCGTCGTGGGGCCGGACGGCCGCATCGCGGGCGTGATTCCGCGCTTCAACCAGGTGGATCCCGCCGCCTACGAGGAACTGGCCGCCATCATCGATGAGGTGACGCCGGAGCCCGTCGACCCGTAGCCGCACCTTGCGGGGCCTGCTCGCCCCGGCTGATGGTACGAGCAGGCCCGGATTCAGCGGCGGTCGAGCATTGCCCGGAAGGTGAACCCTTGCTGCACCCAGACCCCCGTCGGTATCCCCAAGGACTTCGCCGGAGTAAAGCGCAACATCCTGGCGACCTCCCCGGCCGCCCGGTCGAGGGCCTCATGGCCGCTGGATCCTCGCACTTCATGTTTTGTCACCGTGCCCGACTCGTCTACGAACAACCAGAGGACGACTCGGCCGCCGACACCCCTGGCCCTGAGATCCTTGGGATAGAACCACTCCAGCCACTTCGTCACGTCCTGCGGGTTCACCTGACCGGGGTTCGTGTCGAAGGGTTCGCAGCGCGGCCGATCCGGCGGCGGTGGATGCGCCGCATCCGGCTCGAATTCCACCCACCGGGCGACCCAGGCGATGGAGGGTTGACCCGCGGTGATCGCAGGCTCGAACTCCATCGCGCTTCCCACCTGCAGCGCGGCGCAATCCAGCGCGTCGTGGCCGCTGGAGGTCCGAATGTGCCTGCTCCGTGCGTTGCCCTCGTCGTTGACGCGCACCCAGACCTCGACTCTGCCTCCGATCCCGGCCTCGTGCAGTTCGGGAGGGTAGGCCTGCCGTGTTGCCGGCAAGATTTGTTCCTCGTTCACAAGAACGGGCATCGAGTCGTATGAGAGGACAGCCTGTGGTGGTTCCCAGGATGAGGGACCGCCTCGGGCCGCCGGGTTCGCGGCACATGAGACGAGGGTCAGGCTCGCCCCTCCGGCCAGGAAGAAACCCCAACGTCCCCTCATTCGCTCACCTCCGCTCCCGCTTCCCGGAGGTCGCCCCCAGAATGCCGCTCACGGCCCCGATGAGATCCTGGTCCGGACCGACGCCGGTGTACGCCACCTTCCCCTCGGCGTCGAGGATGACGACGATCGACGTCGTGGTCGCCGAGTAGGCGCGAACCGCCGCGCCGTCCGCGTCCCACAGATAGGGGTACTCCGCCCCGTGCGCCTCCGCGTGGCGTCGGACACGGCGCAGCGACTGGGCCACGGCCACGGCTACGGCCACGACGTTCACCCGATCCCCGTAGTCGGCCTGCACCCGGTCGATCTCCGGCTGCAGCCCCTCGCACTGCTCGCACCACGCAGCCCAGAACTCGAGGAGCGTGGGCTTGCCGTCCGCGTAGTCGAGAAGCTGGACCTCGTTGCCGTCGAGGTCGTGGAGCGTGGCGTCCGGCCCCTGGGTCCCGGTCGGCAGGCTCACCTGGCCCGAGCCCGCCTGCGCGTGGAGCGGATCCGCCGACAGAAGGACGGCGCCGGCGAATGCGGCGCCGGCGAATGCCGCCAGTGCGACGGACATCGCGCAAGCCGCGAAGGTGCCGAAGTGTCTCCGCTGAGTGTTCACATGAAGTATCCCGCGCGGATGAGATAGAACTGCGCCATCCCGATCATGATGACGGCGGCGGCCCGTTTCATCCAGATCATCCACGTCCCCGACTTCGGCAGCACCGCGAGCGTCCCCGAGAAGAGGCCCACCGCGATGAGCACGGCGGTCATGCCGATCGAGAAGGTGAAGAGGTACGCGAACCCCATGAGTCCCGCCTGTTCGGCGACGACCCAGGTCAGGACGACGGCGAAGGCGGGGGCGCCGCACGGCGCCGCCACGATGCCCGATGTCGCCCCGAGGATGAACACGGCCCGGTAGGATCCGCCGCCTCGGCTGCTCGCCCACGCGAGGAGTCGCTTCGGCACCGGGACCGGGAAGACGTCCAGCATGAACAACGAGAAGAAGAGGAGGAGGTTCCCGGTCGCAAACAGCGCCCAGAAGCTCGCTCCGATCGAGCCGAGCACGGTGCCGCTGAGGCCGGCGATGACGCCCAGCAGGGAGTAGAGGAGCGCGAGGCCCAGCGCGTAGGTGAGCGTGAGGCCGATGGTGCGCTTTCGCGGCTGATCCTCGCCCGCCGTGCCCGAGATGACCGAGAAGGTGATCGGAATCATCGGCCAGATGCAGGGGTTCGTGCTCGTGAGCACGCCCGCCGCGAAGAGCGCGCCGAGCGCGAGGAGGGGGTTGTCGGAGAGCGCCGGGAGGAGGCCTCCCGCCGGCTCCACCTGCAGCGCCGCGCCGGCAACGGCCTCGATGGCGCCCGCCGCGACGGTGGTCATCACGGCTGGATCGATCACGGCACCAGCGGCTCGGCTGCAGGACCGCCGAAGACGATCACGCCGTCCTTCACGACGAGATCGACGTTCCGCAGATCTTCGATGTCGGACAGCGGGTCGCCGTCCACGAGGATCAGGTGCGCGCGGCGTCCCGGCAGCACGGTCCCGAAGTCATCCTCCTTCCCGAGCCAGCGCGCGCCGTTCGCGGTCGCTGCCCGGAGAATGGCGGCGTTCGGCACGCCGGCGTTCGCATACGCCTCCAGTTCGTTGAACAGCCCCACGTTGTCCGTGCCGGCGAGGAGCGGGACCCCGACTTCGACTGCGCGACGGACGAACTCGCCCATGCGCTCGTACGCCTGTCGGCCGGCGTGGAACTCCTCGAGCGAGAAGCGCGTGCGGTCGCTGTCCTCGATCTCCTGGATATAGAGGGTCGGGTCGAGCCCGGTCTCCGTCTCCGCCATGAGTTCGAGCAGGGACATGACCTCGGGACTGGCCGGATCGATCTCGCGCCAGTCCGCCTGCATGCGCCCGACCGGGTTGCGCCCGCCGTCGAGCGACATGTCCCGCCCGTCGACCTGGATCTCGGGGGGGAGAAAGTCACGCCACACGCGGATGTGGTTGAACCCGGAGATTCCCGCCTCGATCGCCTGGCGCCAGCTTGTGCGCACCCCGATGTGGCCCGTGACCGGCAGCCCCTGCACCCGCGCTTCGGCCACCACGGCCGCGAGCACGTCCGGGTCGAGGAGAAAGTACGCCTTGAGCAGGTCGACGCCCTGCTCCTTGAGCGCCCGGACGAGCCCCGGAGCGGCGGCGGGATCGTCGATGCTCACGTCCACCATCGGATGGTACCCGGCGGGACCGTCGATGAGCGGCCCGGCGGTGTACACGTCGGGGCCGGCCAGCACACCCAGCCGCACCGCGTCCTTGAAGTCCATCGCGTCCTGGATCGCCGAGCCGGGATCACGAATCGCCGTGACTCCGGCGGCCAGCAGGTCGGCGCCGGCGAGCGGCTGCCAGTAGTGGTAGTGGTTGTCCATCAGCCCCGGGAGCAGCATGCGGCCGCCCCCGTCGATGACCGGAATGTCAGGTCCGACATCCGGGACCCCCGCGTCTTCCCCGGTTCGTACGTCGGCGATCCTCCCGTCCCGGACGAGCACCGCCGCCGCCGGCGCCGCCTCGTCCCCCGTGCCGTCGAACAGGCGGACGTTCGTGATCAGCAGATCGTCAACCGGATCTTCGGCGATCTCGAACCGGGCCTCGAACGGAATCGGGGCGAACTCCCAGCTCTCCAGGTCCAGCCGCTGCATGCGCCGGCCCCCGAGGACCAGCAGCCAGTCGCCGGAGGGGTGGAAGGCGAGCTGCTTCTGGTCGAAGGCGCTCGCCAACATCTGCCGTTGCCCGGGCTCGGACACCACGATGTGGTCGTACCCGTTGTGCGTCATCACGTGCGCGCGGCGCGTCCCATCCGGACTCCACGCCACCGCCATCTCCCGCTCCGGCGTGTCCGTGATCCGCTCGAGCGACATCTCCTCCAGATCGAGTTCGTAGAGATCCGTGCCATCGAAGCGTCCGGTCTCGAGGAGGATCCGATTCCCGTCCGGCGAGAGGGCGAACGACCACTCGTGCCAGTTCTGCGTGTGGGTGATCTGCTCGGCCTCCCCGCCCGCCAGCGGGATTCGCCACACGTGCGCCTCGTACTGCGAGCGGTCATCCACGAAGAAGAGCTGGCTCCCGTCCGGGTGGAACTGCATGTGCCCCACGGACCCCGGGACGTGGTGCAGGAAGCGGACCCCGCCGGTGGCCAGGTTGCGGACGAGAATGTCGGCCCCCTGCCGGGACCTCGCGGCGTAGGCGAGGAACCGGCCGTCCGGCGACCAGGCCGGCCGCGTGTCCCACGAGGCACCGTTCGTGAGTTGTGTCGCGGTGCCGCCCTCGGCCGGAAGCGTCCAGATCTTCCCCAGGATCGAGACGGCGATCGTCGACCCGTCCGGCGAGATCGCGGGATCGCGGGCACCGACATCCACCGTGACGTGCGACTGCGCCTGCACCGCCCCGGCGCCGAGCGCGAAGCTCGCCATGATGGTGACGATGGTGCCGAGTCCGAACATCCGTTCCGCGCGGCCGCCGACGGCGGTCAGCCCCCTGCTGATCCTTGCGCTCATCCCGGTAGCTCTCCGTTCAGTTCCATGTACACGCGCTGGATCGCGCGCGGCTTCTGGCTGTCCCGCAGCGACCATTCCTCGATGTCGCCGAACGTGACCGCCTCCGCGGCCTCTTCGGCGCTCAGACCCTCGCCGTGGAGCCGCGTCGCCTCCTCCACGACCCGCTGCACCGCATCCCGGAACGACACGAGCCCCGCTTCGAGGATGTCCGGCGATTCCATCACCCCGTGTCCCGGCACGTAGACGTCCACGTCCATCTCCAGAGAGCGGTCCAGCATGGCCACCCACTCCGACGGATACGCGGACCGCATGGCCGGGAAGATGTGCTTCAGGTACGTCTCGCTCATGAACAGCACCTTCCCCTCCGGCACGTACACGACGAGGTCCCCGCCCGTGTGCGCGCGCCCGAGGTGGAGGAGCCGGATCTCGCGGCCGCCGAGTTCGAGCACCGTATCGTCACCCACGATATCGGTCGGGACGACGACCGGGGGCGCGTCCCCCGGCCGGTTCGGGTTCGCCGCGCTCGCCTCCAGGATCGCCGCCGAGGTGGGGTGCGCGAGGAACCGTGCCCCCGCGGGGAAGGCGGAGTTTCCCCCCGTGTGATCCCCGTGATCCGAGGCGACGACGACATGCGTGATCGGCTGGTCCGTCATGTCCGCCACCGTGTCGACCAGCCGCCGCGTCTCCTCGGGATTCTCCTGTCCGTCCGCGACGAGCACGCCTTCCGACGTGATGACGATGAGGCTCACCGTCGTGATGATCTCGCCCCCCGTGGGGTGGATCTGCTCGTACGCGTAGACGTCCTCCGCAACCTCGATCACGCGGGGATAGTCCGCGTCCGTGAACCCGTGCTCGTAGGGGTCGGACGTTGCCGGCCCGGGCGGCGCCCCGTCCGCCGCCGCCTCTGAAGCGGTGTCGCCCGGCGCACCGCAAGCGGCGAGGAGAACGAGACTTGGCCACCAGCTCTGCCGCGAAATTCGTCGCACCATTCCCAGCCCTCCGATAGTGGAACTGCCTCGACTCGAATCTTCTCCCATCGGAGGGAGCGCCCGCCACCCCCGGCCGTGTTGATCGGTCTGGTCCGGGACCGGCCGGATATGCTAGGGTTGGCGGTTGGAGTCGTTGTCCCGTGTTCGCCGGAAACGAGGTATCCCATGAGAAAGTCCCGATCGATTCTTGCGGCGCTCGCACTGATGACCGTTTCGAGTTCTGCGCTCGGAGGGCAACAGCGGAACATGACCCCCGAGGAGCGCGCCCGGATGGCGGCGGAGCGCGAGCGCCAGGTGCGGGAGGAACTCGTGTCGGAGCGGCCGATCGAGGCGTTCGACACGGTGTGGATCGAGGAGATGACGTGGATGGAGGTCCGGGACGCGATGGCGGCCGGGAAGACCACCGCGATCATCACGACGGGCGGGATCGAACAGAACGGACCCTACCTCGCCACGGGCAAGCACAACTACGTGTTGCAGGGCGCCTGCGAGGGGGTGGCCCGCGAACTCGGGAACGCGCTCTGCGCCCCGATCATCAAGCTCGTCCCCGAGGGCGACATCGACGAGCCGTCCGGGCACATGCGGTATCCGGGCACGATCAGCCTCCGGCAGGAGACGTTCGAGGCGGTGCTCGATGACGTGGCCTCCAGCCTCAAGGCGCACGGGTTCGAGCACGTCATCCTCTTCGGCGACAGTGGCGGGAATCAGTCGGGCATGGAGGCGGTCGCCGCCCGCCTGAACGAGCGCTGGTACGACGCGCAGGCGCACTTCATCCCCGAGTTCTACCGCTACCGCGACGTCCACCAGTGGATGAACGACGAACTCGGCATCTTCGAGACGGATCCCGAGGGGATCCACGACGACTTCGTCATCACCGCGATCATGATGGTCGAGGACCCGGCCATGGTGCGCTACGACGAGCGCGTGGCGGCGGGCCGGGCGAGCATCAACGGCGTCTCCATCGCCCCGAAGGAGGAGGCGATCGCCACGGGCCGGAAGCTGCTCCGCTTCCGGGTGGAGGAGACGGTGAAGGCGATCCGCGCCTCGATCGAGGCGAGCCTGGCGGAAGCGGGCCGCCGAGGATGAAAACTGCCCGGATCCTGGCGGCCGTCGCGGTGGGGGCGGCGCTGTGCGCCGAAATGCTACCGCTCGCCGGCCAGGTCCCGCTCGGCAACCCCAGCGGCCGGGGGCAGACGGTGACGCCCGCCTTCGAGGGCTGGTACCCGAACGCGGACGGCACGCTGTCGCTCTCGTTCGGCTACTTCAACCGCAACTTCGAGGAAACGATCGAGGTCGCCCTCGGGCCCGACAACACGATCGAGCCGGCGGAGTTCCAGGGAAGCCAGCCCACGTCCTTCTCTCCGCGGCGGCACTACGGCGTCTTCACCGTCAGGGTCCCGGCGGACTTCGGCGACGAGAAGGTCTACTGGACGCTCAGGATGCGCGGCCAGACCCTCCGCATCCCCGGGCACCTGCACCGCGACTGGCAGATCGACGCGCTGAAGGGCGAAGCCGGCGACGGTAACACGCCCCCTGTCCTCCGCTTCGGAGCGGGCGAAGAAGGCGCGGGGCCGGCCGGGGCCTGGGGAGGACCCCTCACGGCCAGGGTCGGTGCACCGCTCGACGTGAGCGTCCACGTCCGGGACGATGGCGTGGGACGCAGCCACTTCGTGGCGGGGAGTCGCGACGGCTCGCCCGTCAACCTGACCTGGTTCAAGCACCAGGGGCCGGGCGGCGTGGAGTTCGGTGAGCCAACGACCCGCGTCCCTTCGAGCGGAGCCGAAGCCACGACCCCGGTCACGTTCGATGAACCGGGCGAGTACATCCTGCGCGTGCGCGCGAACGACGGATCGGGCGTCTCCGCCGCGGGGCACGCGCAATGTTGCTGGACGAACGGGTTCGTTCGCGTCATCGTCAATCCGTGACGCGACGCTTCCGAGAAGGCTGGAGGAGCACGACCATGAGACAGATCCCCATCTCCCGCAGTCTCGCCGCCATGGCGTTCGGCGTGGCATTCGGCGTTCTGAGCGTCGGAGGGGCGGCGCAGGCGCAGGAGAGCGGGCCCGGAGAAGTGACCTTCAACCGGGACGTAGCGCCCATCCTCCAGGCGAATTGCCAGGAATGTCACCAGGAGGGCTCCATCGCCCCCATGTCGCTCCTCACCTACCGGGACGCGTACCGCTGGGCGTCGAGCATCCGGGAGAAGGTCTCCGACCGCGTCATGCCTCCCTGGCACCTCGACCCGACCGTCGGGATCCAGGCGTTCAAGAACGACCGCAGCCTGTCGCGCGAGGAGATCCGGACGATCGTCGCGTGGATCGACGGCGGCCGCGCGGAAGGCGATCCCGCCGACCTGCCGCCCCCCGCCGCGTTCCCCGATCCGAACGAGTGGCGCCTCAAGGCCGATTTCGGGGAGCCGGACCTGGTCCTCGCCTCCGAGCCCTACACGCTCGAGGCCGAGACGATGGACAAGTGGTGGCGTCCCGTCACCCCGACGGGGCTCACCGAGCCCCGCTGGGTGAAGGCGATCGAGATCAAGCCGGCCGGCAACGACGCGCGCACGATCACGCACCATGTCCTCGCCTTCCTGCAGCAGGATGAGGAGGAGAGCCCCATGAGCGCCGGCATCGTCGAGGCGAGCACGCGCGGAGGCGCCATGGGTGGCCCGGGCCTCTTCATGGAGTGGGCCGTCGGCAAGGAGGGCGAGATCTTCCCCGAGGGTGCCGGCAAGGTGATGCTCCCGGGTTCGCAGATCCGCTGGGAAGTCCACCTCCACGCCATGGGCAAGCTCGTCGAGGACAGCTACGTGGAACTCGGCGTGTGGTTCTATCCGAAGGGCGAGGAACCGCGCAATCGCACCCGGCTCATGTTCTACAACGCCACGGGGCGGACGGGCCTCGACATCCCGCCGGGCGAGATCGCGGTCACGCAGGACTTCCACACGCTGCGCTGGCCCGCCCGCCTGGAGAACTTCCAGCCGCACATGCACATGCGCGGCAAGGCGATGTCTCTCGAGGCGATCTACCCGGACGGCCGCAAGGAGTTGATCAATCAGGTCGACAACTTCCAGTGGAACTGGCACATCAACTACATCTACGAGGACGCCGCCGCGCCGCTCCTCCCGGCGGGAACCACCCTCGTCATCACCGCCTGGCACGACAACACGGCCGAGAACCCGAACAATCCCGACCATGAGCAGTGGGTCGGCTACGGGGACCGGACGGTGGACGAGATGGCGCACCTGTGGGTCGACGTGACGTACCTCGACCCCGAGGAATACGAAGCCCTCGTAGCGGCCCGCGAAGAGGCGAGGCGCGCCGCAGAGGCGCAGACGAACAACTCGAACCACTAGGCCGTCGGCGGGAAGCAGGGCGCGGAAGCGGGCGCCGCAGGTCCAGGCCGATGGCCACGGGCGGTCAGGGCCTTGCACCGATGCTCGTCGTCCGCGACGTGGCGGCGAGTTCAGCCTGGTACGTCGAACTCTTCGGTTTCGTGAGCGGCCGGGGGGGTCATCACTTCGAGCGGCTTCTGGCGCCGGACGGCAGCGTCGAACTGATGCTGCACCACCCCGAGTTCAAGGCCCACCCGGGGATGACGGACCCGGCGGAGGGGACTCCCGGCCGCGGCGTCCTTCTCTACTTCTACACGGAGGACGCGCAGGCCGTGTTCGAGCGCGCCCGCGCCATGGGGGCCGACTGCCTCGACGAGCCGCACGTGAACCCGAACGCCCGCTCGATCGAGTTCACCCTCCGCGACCCCGACGGCTACCCGATCTCCGTCTCCCAGCGCCTGCCGCGCGACGCCTAGCGGGCTCGCGAGCTCTCCTCGCCGACATTGCGGCCTTCTTGCGAGCCGCAGGGGTGGAACCGTGATGGAATACAAGGGATACCGAGCTGCGGTGGAGTTCGACGACTCGAGCAACGTCCTCCACGGACGGGTGATCAACAGCGGTCCGTATCCGATCGCAACGTTCGAGGCGACGGACACTGCGCAGCTACGCGAGGAGTTTCACTGCTCCATCGATGAGTATCTCGCCTGGTGCGAGGAGGACGGCGTCGAACCAAAGCGGCCTTTCTCCGGCAAGCTGAACGTGCGACTCGGATCGGAGCTTCACGCCGCTGTCGCAGCGGCGGCGGCTTCGCGAGGGATGAGCATTAACTCCTGGATCGTCGGTGCCGTGCGCGAGGGAACCAACACCCCCTATCGGACCACGGACGACTAACTCCGGAGCGAGCGACTCAGCAGCTGAGGCAGTTGTTGTTGTTCTTCGCGCCCATGCTCTCGAGGAGGGCGATCGTTTCGAAGAACGGCTGCACGCGCTGGATCGGGCCGTTCGCCATGTCGACCGTCGTCTGGCCGCTGCGGGCCACGATCAGCGGGTCGGCACCCTTGCCCACGAGGTACTCGATCAGCTCGTTGTGGCCGCGCGCCGCGGCGTAGTGCAGCGCGCCGAACCCGTCCGAGTCGCGGCCGTTCACATCCGCGCCCAACTCTTCGACGAGGTACCTGGCCGTGGCCATCCATTCATCGGGCCGATGCCGGTGCTGGTTGCCCGTGCGTGAGCGCCCGTACCCGTAACCCGCGGCGGCGACCAACGGCGGAATCCCGGGTCCCCCGACCTCTACCGGCGGCAGCCCGCTGGGATCTTCCTCCTCTTCGTCATCGGAGGACCGGCGGCGGCGCTCGGGAGCCTTCCTCGTCGGCATGTGCGGGTCGGCGCCCGCTGCCACGAGCATTCTCATCGCGGGGATGTCGAGCGCCTTCGCGGCGCGCCAGAAGGGCGTCGCGCCGCTGAAGTTCACGCCCAGCAGGTCGAAGTTGTAGGCGGAGTACCAGATATGCGTGTTCACGCGCGCATTCGGGTCGGCGCCCGCCGCCAGGAGCATCTCCATCAGCTCCATGTAGTCGAGTTCCTGCTGCCGGAACGCGGTGGGCTGTGGGTACAGCGCCTTGGGGGCCCAGCGGTTGGCGATCGTCGCGTAGAGGGGCCCCACGCCGTCCTCGCTGGCGAGGTTCGGGTCCGCCCCCTGCTCGAGCAGCCAGGCGGCGAGGTCGTAGTGTCCGTTGACCGTGGCGACCACGAGGGGCGTGCTCTCGTCCCCACCCGTCCGCCCGTCGATGGCCGCGCCCGCCGCGAGGAGGGCCTTGACCGTCTCGACGTGGCCTTCGCGGACCGCGTAGTGGAGCGCGGTCATGCCGCCCTGCTTGCCGACGATGTCGGAGTAGCCCAGCGGCCGCGGCGCGGGCTTCGCCGACTCCTCGGACGGCTCCTCAGCCTCCTCGGCGGGCTCTTCGTCCTCGGGCGGATCCTCACCCTGGGCCGCCTCGGGCGGATCTTCGCCTTGGGCAGCGGAGGTTTCCTCGACCGGCGTCTCGGCAGGGGTCTCGTCGGGCGCTGCGGCCGCAGGCTCCTGGCCGGGCGTCGTGCCCGCCCCCTGCGTCGCGGGGGCCGTGCCCGTCTGGTCCCGATCCGCCCGGTCGGCGGCCTCTCGCCGGGTCGGCTCCTGGCCGGAGGGCGTGTCCGTGCGCGTGATCCCGACTTCCACGGTCTCGCCGCGTGCCTCGGCTTCGGCCTTCCGAATCGCGGTCAGGACTTCCCGCCGCCGCCCCCGGGCCTCGCTGTCGGTGCGCGCCTTCTCGACGAAGTCCACCACGTTCGACGCGATCGACACGTCCGCGCCGTGCGCGATCAGCGCCTGCACGGCGCCGAGCCGTCCGGCGGCGGCCGCGAAGATGAGCGGCGTCTGCCCGCTGGCCCCCTCCCGCGCGTCGATCTCGGCCCCGGCTTCGAGCAAGCTCGCGAGGGTCGGCACGTCCCCTCCCGCCGCCGCAAAATGGAGCGGCGTGGAGCCGGTCGTCGTCGCCGCGTTGGCGTCGCTCCCGGCTCCGAGCAGGAGGGTGACCGCCTCGGCCCGACCGTCCCGGCTCGCGAGGTGGAGCGGGGTGTAGGCCCCCAGGCGCGTGGTCGAGGTGACGTTGGCCCCGGCGTAGACGAGCACCGACACCATGTCGGCGTCGCCCCGGAGCGCCGCCCAGTGGAGCGCCGTCATGCCGTCGCCCTGCGCCGCGTTCACGTCCGCACCGTCCCGCAGGAGCGTGCGCACCGCCTCGAGGTCTCCGCGCGCCGCCGCCTCGGCGACCGGCGCGTCCATCGCCGTGGCCGCCCACAGCGTGGTCGCGCAGAGCGCGACGAGAACCCCGGCCCGAAGGCCGGCCGTGCCGATTCTCTTCAACATCGATCTTGCCTCCGACCCGATCGATCCACCTTCGACTCGTCCGCCGGCTCAGTCCTGCGCGACCGCCGAGAACGAGAAGCCGCCGTCGCTGTCGCCGAAGCTCTCCATGTCCTCCAGGCCGAGCTTGTGCATCAGGCTCAGCATCACGTTCGCCATCGGCGTCCCGTCCGGCGCCTTGATGTGCATGTTGCCTTCAAGCGTGCCACCGCCCTTGCCGACCACGAACAGCGGGCAACGCTTGTGGTTGTGCAGGTTCGAGTCGCCCATCGGCGAGCCATACAGGATCATGCTCTTGTCGAGCAGGTTCCCGTCCGGCTCCTCGATGCTGGCCAGCTTCTCGAGCAGGTACGGCAGCATGCTCACGTGGTAGCGGTTGATCTTCTCATAGTCCCGCACCCGCTCCTCGCGGCCGCCGTGGTGGGATGCCGGGTGGAAGCCGGCGTCCACGCCGCTGCCCGGATACACGCGGCCCGATCCGTCACGGCCCAGCTTGAACGAGAACACGCGCGTCAGATCCGACTGGAAGGCCAGCGCCTGCAGGTCGAACATGAGGTGCACGTGCTCGGCGAAATCGTCCGGGACGCCCGGCGGCGCCTCGGGGATCTCGCGCGTCTCGCCGCTCGTGTTGTACGCCTCGATGCGCTGGATCCGGCGCTCGATCTCGCGGATGTTGTCGAGGTACTGGTCCAGCCGGCGCCGGTCCGTGGCCCCCAGCGAGCCCTTGAGGCCGGTGACCTCGCCCATGATCCAGTCGAGGATGCTGCGGTCGGTGCGCCGGCGCCGGGCCCGGTCCTCCGACGTGCCGCCGGCCCCGAACAACTGGTCGAACGCGGCCCGCGGATCGCGGATCATCGGCAGCGGCTCCGTCGGCGACGCCCAGCTGATCGTGTCCGTGTACACGCAGGCGTAGCCGTAGGCGCATCCGCCCGCCTGGTCCACGTTCTCGATGCAGAGCTGCATGGACGGGATCGGCGTATCCTGCCCGAAGCGCTGCGCGTAGTACTGGTCCATCGAGGTGCCGACGTACACGTCGGAGCCCTCGGTCTGCTTCACGTGCGCCTGGGTGAGGAAGGTGGCGCTGGAACGGAAGTGGTCGCCGCCGATCTCCTTCGGCGTCTTCGCTTCGGCGTTCTCGATGTCCGTGTTCGAGATGATCGTCAGGTAGTCGCGCCACGGCTCGAGCGGGCTCAGGCTGCTCGGCGTGAGGTCGAAGTCGCGCCCCACTTTCTCCGGCGACCACATGAACTGCGACGCGCCCCATTCGTTGCAGCCGGCGGCGCCGTGCACCATCTCGATGCCCACGAACCGCTTCACGTCCGTAAGCGACTTCGTGGAGGCCCACAGCCGGCCGGCCGGCAGCATCGCATCCAGGAACGGCAGCGCCACCGTCGCACCGATGCCCCTCAGAGCCGTGCGGCGGGAAATGTGCTTACCCGTGATGAGTTCCATGCTCACTCCTCCTGATCTGTTCTGCCCAGCAGCCCGCGCCACCGGCCCGGTCAGCGCCCGCCACCTGCGTCGATATCCTCTTCGGCTACCATCTCGACGGCGCTCATCTGGAAGGGCGCGCTCTTCACGACCTCCAGGATGAACGACGTCATCCGATAATCATCGGCCTTCGCCACGCGCGCGATCTCCCGCACCGTGGGCATGTCGTAATGCTCGATCCGCCGACCCAGGGCATAGGCCATGAGGTTCTCGATGAACGTGCGGACGAGCGAGTCCTCGCGCTCGAGCAGCGCCGCCCTCAGGTCCGGCGCGCTCATGATCGGGGTCCCGTCGTAGAGTTCTCCCGTCGTGTCCACGGTCCGCCCCTGGTCCTTGATCCGCCACGCACCGGTGACGTCGAAGTTCTCGAGGGCGAGTCCGATCGGGTCGATCACCCGGTGGCACGACCGGCAAGCCGGGTTCGAGCGATGCATCTCAAGCCGCTCGCGCACCGTCAGGAAGCGGCCGTCCTCCGCCTCGTCCGTCGCCTCCAGATCCGGTACGTCGGGTGGGGGCGGGGGCGGCGGAGTCCCGAGCAGGACCTCCATCACCCACTTCCCGCGCAGGACCGGCGAGGTGCGGTCCGCGTGCGAGGTCAGGGTGAGGATGCTCCCGTGACCCAGCAGTCCGCGGCGCGTTTCGCCGGGGATTCCGACCCGGCGGAACTCCTCCCCGGTCACGCCGGGAATCCCGTAGTGCCGCGCGAGCCGCTCGTTCACGAACGTATAGTCCGCGGTCAGCAACTCGAAGAAGGGCGCATCCGAACGGAGGAGGTGCTCGAAGAAGAGTTCCGTCTCGCGGAGCATCGCCTCGACGAGCCGGTGATCCCAGTACGGGTAGAGCAGCGCATCCGGGTGGATCTTCTCCAGATCCTGCAGGCGGAACCACTGGAAGGCGAAGCGCGTCGCCATGGCCTCCGCCCGCGGATCGTCCAGCATGCGCCTCGCCTGCGCCTCCAGCACCGCCGGATCCGAGAGACGGCCCGCGTCGGCCAGCGCCACAAGGTCGTCGTCCGGGTGCGTGCCCCACAGGAAGTAGGAGAGCCGCGTAGCGAGATCGATGTCGCCGAGACGGTAGACGTCACCAGGCTGCGCGTTGGCGGGCAACTCCTCGAGACGGAAGTAGAAGTGCGGGCTCGCGAGGATCGCCTGGAGCGCGGTCCGGATACCGACCTCGAAGCCGCCTTCCTCGACGCCGAGGTCGAAGAAAACCATCAGGTCTTCGACATCCTTCGCCTGCAGGGTGCGACGGTAGGCCTTCGTGGCGAGCGAGGCGATGATCTCACGCGCGCAGGGCCGCTCCTCATCGGGCGCGGTCGGCCGGCACGAGAAGATTCGCGCTCGGCTCGGCGTCTCCGAGATCCCCGTCACCGTGAAGGGTCCGGTGACGAGGAAGTCGCGCAGATGCGGGAGCGTCGTCACCCCATAGGCGCTGCCGATGTTCGAGTCGGCCAGCTTGTAGTCGATCGGCTTGATGAGGTCGTTTTCGGGCCCCTCGGCATTGAGGAGGAAAGCCGCCGTGACCCGCTGCGGGCCGGCCCGCACATGGATCGGCTCGGTCTCGATCACCATCCCCTGCGGATCGGACTCCGACATGAACGGATCGATCTCGAGCAGCGCGACGCGTGCCCCGTCGATCGACACCTCGATCTTCTCATCGGGCGCGGTCATCCCGTACAGGAACCCCGTCGGACCCGGGTGCATGTCCATCTTGAACACGTACTCCCCGTCCGCCGGGAAGACGTGGATCACGGAGATGCCGCCCCGCGTGCCGAAGGGCGCACCCTCGGCCCGAACCGACTGCGACGCCGTCTTGGGCACCTTGTAGGTAACCTGTCGCGGGCCCGCTTCCGGATCGCCGACCGCCATTCGGCTGATCTCGCTCGCCGCGCGCAGATAGCCCTCCATCAGGGTCGCGGACATCATCTGGACGTCGGCGATGTTGTCGAAGTTGTCGCTGATCGTCTCCGTCGGGAGGAAGGCCCCCATGTCGACGTCGAGGTCCAGGAGGTCCTGAACGGCGCGTCGGTACTCCGCCCGGTTGAGTCGCTGGAAGGTCCGCGTTCCCGGGTTCGGGTTCGCGCTCGCCGATGCGTCCAGGCGCGTCTCGAGCTCCTCGACCACGGCGGTCAGCGTGGCCTCGTCCGGGCGGCGGATTCCGGGCGGCGGCATCATGCCGGCGCGCAGTTTGCGGACCATCTGCTCCGCCGTCTCCGGGTCGGCCTGGGGCTCGGCGGCGTCGAACTCGAGGAAGGAACGGTTGCCGGCCCTGCGCGAGTCGTTGTGGCAGCGGACGCACACGGTCTGGATGACGGAGTTCGCCACGGTATCCGGCGCGGGCGCGACCGCAAGGGCGTGCGAGGGCGCACCGAGCGGCGCATCCTCGCCCGTGACGACGAGATACAGCGCCGCCGTACCCAGAGCCGCGATCGCAAACTTCTTCATGTAGTCCCTCACCGGCTGGTGCCCGATCCTGCCGGGCCAACACCGCGACCCGGCGCGGCGTTTGGACGCAATACCCCCTCCCCTCATCCAGCCTGAGCAAGATAGGGAATATCTACGTGGGGACGCCAGCCGATCCGGTCACAGCCGAGTCGCGGTCCTCCTCCGGCGTGATCCGCGATTCAAGGTAGTCGCGGCCCGCGGACATCAGGCCGACGAAGGCTTCCTCATCCCCCGCCTCGACCGCCTCGCGGACCCTCTCGGCTGCGGCCACGAGTGCCCGGAGCGCCACGTCGCCGTACTCGTTCAGCGTCTGGATCTCGAAGTACATGTGCGGGTTCTCGCCCGCGAGCGCCCGGGCGACGTCGAGCTGGGCCTCGAACGTCGTGCTCGACACGTCCGCCAGGCGCGGCGCCGTTTCCCCCGAGCGCGCCAGCGCCGTGAAGAAGGCGATGTTGAGGGCGTGAGAGAGCCCGAGCACGTATCCCATCACGCGGTCGTGGCTCTCCAGGTCCATGCGCACCCGCCTCGCCATCGTCGACGCGAAGAGCGCCTCCGCCTCTTCCGTGGCGCCGGGACAGCCCACGTCCACGAAGATCACGTGTTCCCCGGAGAGGAGTTCGATCTGGGGGCCGAACATGGGATGAAGCGAGGTGACCCGGACCCCGGCCTCCGTCAACGCCGCGAGGCCGGAGCGCACCGGCGTCTTGAGCGAACCGATGTCGAACACCAGCCCCGGCGGCCCGATCCCGGCCAGCCGCTCGAGGATCTCGTTGGCGATGACCATGGGCGTGGCCACCACGATGAGGTCGTGGTCGAGCGACGTCGCCGCCCAATCCGCGTGATCTCCTCCGGTGGGGTCGGCGGTCTCCACCTCGAACCCCTGGGACCGGAGGAAGCGGACGAACCACCCGCCCATCTTCCCGCATCCGCCGATGACGAGCGCCCGCTTCCCGCCACCCCTGGCCGCCGCGGCAACGCTGCCCCGCTCCTGCACGGCCAGCGAGGAACGGATCAGTGAGAGGAGAAGATCCTCGGCCAGCCGGGGCGAAAGCCCCATTTCGCCCGCGGCGGCGCGGGCCCGCTCGATGACGACCTTCTCCTGCCGGTAGTCTCGCGTGGCCTGCCCCGTGTCGCGCTTTCGGTCCCCGACCCGGGCGGACACCTCCTGCCGCCGGGCCACGAGTTCGAGCAGTTCGCGGTCGATGCGCGCGAGTTCTTCTCGGAGGTCGTCAAGGTTCGACATGAAACGCTCCGGACTCTCAGCCGCCGGCGATCACGCGGATCGTCTGCCGCAGCGCGATCCAGCTCACGTAGGCCAGAAGTGGCGGCGCGATATAACGTATCAGGAACCGGGCCGTTGGAATCAGGCGCGCGAACGTCGGCGAGGCCCCGATCCGGAGTTCCTCCTCCGGCTGCTTCATCACCCACCCGACGAGCACCGCGATCGCGAGTACGCCCAGCACCGTGAGGAGTTCCGCCGCCACCTGATCCATGACTCCCAGCGCGCCGAGAGAGAGTGCCGGTGCGATCCCGATCGCCGCGATGAGCAGCCCGGAGGTGAGCGTCGCCCGTCGGCGCGTCCAGCCCCACTCGTCAATGAGGATCGAAGCCGCTACCTCGAGCAGGGATACGGCGGAGGTGATGGCCGCTACGATCACCGCGATGAAGAACGCCGTCCCCACAATCCGTCCCAGCGTCTCCATCTGCGCGAACGCGCTCGGGAGCGAGATGAACAGGACGCCCAGCGTGCTCTCCCCCACATCCTCCGACAGCCCGAGTCCGAACACGATCGGAAAAACGACCAGCCCCGCGACGAAGGCGACGGAAAAGTCCGAGAGCGCGATCACGGCGCTCTCCCGGCCGAGGTTGGCCTTCCTCGACAGGTACGAGGAATAGGTGACCATGATCCCCATCCCCACGCTCAGCGAGTAGAAAGCGTGCGCCGCCGCTCCCTGCAGCACGACCGGGTCGAGCAGTTCGCTCAGCGAGGGGGAGAGGTAGAAGCGATATCCCTCCGCGGCCCCCGGAAGCGTCGCGGCCCAGATGGCGAGGCCGATGAGGAGCAGGAAGAGGAGCGGCATGAGCAGCATGCTCGCCCGTTCGATCCCCCTGCGGACGCCGAACACCACGATCCCTACCGTGGCGCCGATCGAAAGCAGGTGGAAGACGACCGCCGAGGGCCCGGAGGCGATGGACTCGTATCGTCCCGCCGCGTCGGCGTGGAATCCCGTCGCCAGGCCGTCGAGCGCGTAGCGCAGCGCCCAGCCCGTAATCACCGACAGGTAGGCCATGATGACGGTCGAGGTGACCAGGAAGAGGAGCCCCATCGCGGCCCAGCGCGTCCCTCCGACCGAGCGCAGCGCCCCGATGGCCGACTGTCGGGCGCGCCGCCCCACGGCGAACTCCGCCAGCATCATCGGGACGCCGATGAGGAACGCCATGCAGACGTAGGCGACCAGGAAGGCGGCGCCACCGCCCTCCGCCGTCTGGTAGGGGAAGCGCCACATGTTCCCCAGCCCGACCGCGGAACCCACGGCGGCGAGCACGAAACCGGCCCGCGTGCCGAAGCGCTCGCGTGGGGACTTCGGGGTGTCCGGTGACTGGTTCAAATGGCGGATCCTCGGCTGGCTGTCTGTGCGGGGGAGGAGATCCTGAGTGTCGCCGACCGGCGGCTCCCGCCGCAAGGCGACCACCACTTCCCGTTGCGTGTCCTTCCGGTTCCGGGGATTATCGACCACGCTTCGGCGATCCGGACGCGCGTCTGGGCGCGGTTCCGGCCGCCGGTCCATCACCAGCCGAGAGAGACGGCCCCGCGTGACTCCACACGTCGAGATCCCCGGACTCACCCTGACGCGCGAGGACTTCGAGCGCGCGCGGGTACACGTCGCGCCGCACGTCTACCACACGCCCCTGCTCACCTCGCGCTCGCTGAGCGAGGCCTCCGGCTTCGACATCCGCCTCAAGGCGGAACTCTTCCAGCGCGGCGGCTCGTACAAGGTGCGGGGCCCGCTCAACGTGATGGCCCACATGAGCGAGGAGGAGAAGGCGCGCGGCATCATCTGCTCCTCCGCCGGCAACCATGCGCAGGGCGTCGCGCTGGCGGCCCGCCTGTACGGGATCCCCGCTGTCGTGGTCATGGCGGAGAACGCGACGCCGGCCAAGGTCGCGGCCACCGAGGGGTACGGCGCCGAGGTCGTCCTTCACGGGTCGATCTGGGACGAGGCGAACGAGCGGGCGCTCGAACTCGTCGAGGAGCGCGGACTCACCTACGTGCATCCCTTCGACAACCCGCGGCTGATCGCGGGACAGGGGACGCTCGGACTCGAGATCCTCGAGGACTGGCCGGAGGTCGAAGTCGTCGTCATCCCCATCGGCGGCGGCGGGCTCATCTCCGGCAACGCGATGTCCCTGAAGAGCATCAACCCCTCCATCCGCGTGTTCGGCGTGGAATCTTCGGGGGCCCCGGCCATGAAGCGCACGGTAGAGTCAGGCGAGATGATCACCCTGGAGACCGTGGACTGCGTGATCGACGGGCTGAAGGTGATGCGGGTCGGCGACAACACCGCGTCCGTCGTGAGCCGTTTCGTCGAGAAGGTCGTGACGCTGCCCGATGAGGAGATCTTCGACGCCATGCTGTGGCTGATGACGCGCGCCAAGCTCGTGGCCGAGGGCGCCGCGGCCGCCTCCGTGGCCGCGGTCCTCCACGGGCTCATCGACGCGCCACCGGGGACGAAGGTCGCCTGCGTCCTCAGCGGCGGGAACCTGGACGTCGAACAGCTGCGGGGGCTGAGCTGGAACTGAACGCGTCGCGGCCTTCTCTGCTCGGTGCGCTGCTCGCGTTCTTCGGTGCGTCTGCGGCGATCGGGCAGGAACCCGGCCGGGAGGGGCCGGCCAGGATCGCCGTGGAATCGGCGCCGCGCCCGACCGCGGCGGCGCTGCGCACGGACGCGCCACCCACGGTGGACGGCCGCCTCGACGATCCCGTGTGGCGGCAGGCGCAGCCACTTGCCGGATTCGTCCAGTCCCGTCCCGACACCGGCGCCCCCGCCACGGAGGAGACGGTGGTCTACTTCGTGTACGACGACCGGGCGCTCTACATAGGGGCGATCTGCTACGACTCCGAGCCGGACCGCTACTTCGTCTCCAGCTTGAAGCAGGATTTCAACAGCGGATCATCGGACGTGTTCGGCGTGGCGCTCGACACGTACCTCGACCGCCGCAACGGGTTCATGTTTCTCGTGAATCCCGGCGGGGCGCTCAAGGACGTCCAGCTGTTCGACGACAGCCGCTCCGAGAACCAGGCGTGGGAAGGCCCGATCCGCGTCGAGACGGCGACCGGCGACGCGGGCTGGACGGTGGAGATCGAGATCCCGTTCTCCACACTGCGCTTCACCCCCTCGGAGGGAGACCAGACGTGGGGCCTCCAGGTCCTGCGTCGCATCCGGCGCAAGGCAGAGGACACCTTTTGGGCGCCGCTCGACCGCCGGGACCAGATCCACAAGATGTCCAAGGCGGGGACGCTCACCGGATTCCGGGGCGTGGGACCGGGGCTCAACCTGCGGGTGAAACCATACGCGCTCGCGCAGGACCAGACGGGGACGCTGATCGAGGAAGGGCGCGGCGGCACGCAGGCAGACATCGGGTTCGACGTCAAGTACGGGGTCACGCCGGGGCTGACGCTCGACCTCACGTACAACACCGACTTCGCGCAGGTGGAGGTCGACCAGGAGCAGGTCAATCTGACCCGCTTCCCGCTCTTTTTCCCCGAGAAGCGGGATTTCTTCGTCGAGAACTCCGGGACGTTCGCGTTCGGCGACCAGTCCGAGCGCAGCTACCGGACCGGGGTTTCGCTGCGCGACTTCACCCTCTTCCACTCGCGGCGCATCGGCCTCACGGGGAGGGGGGAGCCGGTCCCCATCCTCGGCGGGGCCCGGCTCACGGGCCGTGCGGGCGGGTTCGAGGTCGGCCTCATGAACCTGCAGACGCGATCCGGCCGCGGTCTCCCGGCGGAGAACTTCTCGGTCATGCGGGCGCGCCGGAGCGTATTCGGCACGTCGGACGCGGGGGCGATCTTCATCAACCGGGAGGCGACCGGCGCAGACGTGCGGGGATACCCCGACTTCAACCGCAGCGTGGGATTCGATGCGAACCTGAGGCCGCTCCCGTCGCTGCTCTTCGCCCCCTTCCTGGCCTGGACGCGCTCGCCGGACAGGGATGGCGACGCCTTCGCGGGCCGGATGTGGGTGGGCTGGCGCGACGAACTGTGGGACGTGTCGGCACTGTGGCGCCACGTGGGAGAGAACTTCAATCCGACGGTGGGCTTCGTGCGGCGGCGCGACATCCGGCAGAGCTACACGACGGTGGGTCTCCACCCCCGGCCGCCGCTGCCCGGCGTGCAGGAGGTGAATCCCTGGGTCGAGATCGACTACATCCAGGATCTCGAGTCCGTCCTCGTGACGCGCAGGCGGACGGCGGGGTTCGGGATCTCGTTCCTCAACGGGAGCGGGCTCACGCTGGACTACACGGACCGGTTCGAACGCCTGCGCGAGCCATTCCGCGTCTCGTCGGACGCGACGATCCCCATCGGCCGGTACGACTTTGGTTCCGGGTCGCTGCAGTACCGGTCGGCGCCGGGCCGGGCGTTCACCGGATTCGTCCGGGTCGAACGGGGCGGGTTCTTCGACGGGACGCTGACTTCGCTGTCGGGCGGCCTGATGTGGCGGCCCAACCACCACCTCTCCGTCGACCTCTCGGCCAACTACAACGACATCTCGCTCCCGGACGCGGAGTTCACGGCGGATGTGTACGGGGGACGGATCGACTACGGCTTCTCGACGAAGCTCTTCGCGAGCGCGTTCGTCCAGTACAATGCGGCCCAGGACCAGTTCGTCACGAACGTGCGCTTCAACTACCTGTATTCGCCGCTGAGCGACGTCTTCCTCGTCTACACCGAGCGTCGCGACATGGCCGCCGGCATGACGGTCGAACGCGTGTTCGCCGCGAAGGTGTCGAAGTCGATCGGCCTTTGACCCGCACTCGCTACTCGTGGCGGGCGAGCCAGCCGCGGAGGCGCTCGGTCTCCTCGGCGGCGGAGGGGTCGAGTTCCGCCTGGTAGAGCCGGCTGCGAACGACGAACAGGTCCATCTCGTCGGGCGGGCCGTCCCGTTCGAGGATTCCCTCCACCTTGCGCGGGAAGAAGGTGCCCCAGTCGGGTCGGCGCCCATCGATGTCGGTGAAGCCGTATTCCCTCGCCAGCGCCCAGCTCGAGAACAGCCCGCCGCTCTTCGCCGCAACCTTCGGATCGGCGGCGAGCGCGGCGATCGCGCGGCCCACGTAGCACGGCGTCTCGGACGCGGCGAAGTACGCGTCCTGCTCGATCGCGTCGCGCCAGTTGGCCTCCGTGACGCCGAAGTGGTCGAGCACGGCCTCCGAGCGCAGGAATCCGGGGGTGACCGCCAGCGCCGTCACGCCGTGCGCATGCAAGTCGCCGGCCATGGCGTAGGCAAGCCGGACGACCGCGTTTTTCGCCAGGTCGTAGAAGAGGTTGCCGCGGTAGCCGAACGTGTCGCCGTCGGTGACCTCGACGATGAGCCCGGCGTTGCGCTCGACCATCAGCGGGGCGCCGTACCGGCTCGTGATGATGTGGGTGTGGACGGCCCGCTCCAGCAGCTGCGCGCCCTGCGCGATGGAGAGTTCCCAGAAGGGCTTCCCCCATTCGGTCAGCGCGTCGCCGCCCCAGATGTCGTTGACCAGGACATCGAGCCGGCCCGCCTCGGCGCGGACGCGGGCGAAGAGTTCTTCGACCTCCGACTCGACGGTGTGGTCGGTGCGGACGGCGATGCCGCGGCCGCCCTCCGCCGACACCATCTCCGCCGTCTCCTCAAGCGTCTCGGGTCTCCCCGGCGTGGCGGGGTTGCCGCGGACGCTGCGGCCGGTGCAGTAGACGGTGGCGCCCGCCTCGCCCAGCATGCGGGCGATGCCGCGCCCGGCGCCGCGCGTCGCGCCGGCGACGACGGCGACCCGGTCTCGCAGCGGACGTTCCGGCAAACGCGACCTAGCGGATGCCGACGATGCCGCGGATCGAGTCGATCAGCTTCGGTGCGTCCCAGCCCACGCCGCCCTTAAACACGATGCGCGTTTCGCGGATGTGGCCGTCCGCCTCCGGATCGCCCTCGAGGACGACCAGGTCCGCGACCTTTCCGACCTCGATCGTCCCCGTCTCGTCGTCGATGCCGAGCACCCTGGCGCCGTTCGCGCTCATGATCCGGACGACTTCGGCGGGCGTGAAGCCGGCTTCGAGCAGCAGTTCGTAGTTCTTCTGGTCGCCGTAGCCCGGGGGCGCCGCGCCGTAGCCCGTGGGGTCGACGCCGGCCGCCAGCGTTCCTCCGGCCTGGACGAAGGCGTACTCGTACTCGAGCGCCTTCCGGTAGACGTCCGGGTGGATCCCGATCCCGGAATCGAGCGTCGCGTTCCGCCGCAGGTTCGCGATCTCCCGCACCTCGGCGGCGATCTCCGGGGCGAGGATGTCGAAGACGCGCTCGTCGATCGGACCCCGGCCCGGCACGGAGATTTCGTACACGGCCAGTGTAGACGTCATCGCGACGTCGTTCTCGATCATCATCCGGAACGTTTCCTGCACGTCCTCGGAGTTCACGTCGAGGTCGGCGTAGCCGTTCCGGAACCCGGACGGACAATCGTCCGGCTCCTTCCCCGCGAAGTACTCGCTGTTCGCGAGCAGGCCGTGCTCCAGGTTGTCGATGCCGAGCGCCACCGCCTCCTGGTATCCGACCGAGCAGAGGTGGGCCGTGACCTTCACGCCGTGGCGGTGCGCCTCGTCGATCGCCGCGCCGAGTTCCTCGCGGCTGATCCAGGTGTACGCCTTGAACCAGGGCACTCCCTCTTCGGCCCAGTACCGAACAAGGCGGCGGGCCTGCTCCGCCCCCTCGAGCTGGGCCAGCATTTGCCATTCCGCGCGGATCTGTTTGTGATGAATGAACTTACGGGATTTCGCGGTCGATTTCCCGCCGATTGATTCCCGCCGACCCGATTTTAGCCCCGCGCCCTCCGGCGGCTCCTGATCGCC
>CAZDZJ010000139.1:0-16469 GCA_964509895.1 uncultured Gemmatimonadota bacterium | reverse complement strand
CCCCGCCTGTCCAGGCGGCGGGTAGCGCTCGGCCGGCCGCTCCTGCCAGCCGGCGCCGGCGCCGCCTCCACCGCCCCCACCGCCGGTGAACATGCGGATGATCGCGCCCTGGTTGCCGCCCTGCATCATTTCGAGCACCTGGTCCATCGTCTCCCGTTCGACCCCTTCGTGCTCGACCAACGAGTCCCCCACGGTCTGGTAGAGCCGTGCGGTGCGAAGGCTGTCCAGGCGTTCCGCCGGTGACGGCTCCTGCGGCGCGCTCCGCCGGTTGAACGTCCACCGCACGCGCTGCACGCCGGCCGAGGCCGAACCATTCAGCGTCTGCACCGTGTCGCCCGCCGCGTTCAGGATCGCGATCGAGGCCTGGGGACGGTTTCCGCCCCGCGCGGCCGCCATGCCCGCCATGCCCGCGGGCATCGCGAAGGCGGGGGCCGCCGCCGCTCCCGCAGCCTCCTCTTCGGCCTCCTCCTCGGCTTCTTCCTCCTCGGCCTCTTCCGCCTCCTCGGCCTCTTCGGAAGCCGCCTCCGCGAGCGCTTCCGCCACCTCCTCCGGGACGTAGTAGGAGATCTGCGCCCCGTAGTCGCCCGCGTCCCCCTGGAAATTGCTCTGCGCGATGAACTCGCCGCCCACCGGCGGATCCCCGAACTGGATTGCCGTCTTCGGCTGGAACACCGTCACGGCCTCGGGCACGCGGCCGCCGTCCAGTTGCTGCAGGAGCGAGATGTCCGCCACGAAGATCGAGCGGCCGTGCGTGCCCGCGATGATCTCGCTCTCGCGCGGATGGATCTTCAGGTCGTGCACCGGCACCGTCGGCAAGCCGTTCATGAACCGCGACCAGGACCCGCCCCGGTCGGTCGACACGTAGGCTCCGACATCCGTCCCGACAAAGAGGAGATCCGGGTTGACCGGGTCTTCGCGCACCACGTGCACGAAGTCCGGCGCGCCGGTCGGGAGGTTGGAGGAGATCGAGCGGAAGGTCTCTCCGGCATCGTCCGTCACATAGACGTACGGCGTGTAGTCGTCGCGCCGGTGGTTGTCGAACGTCACGTAGAAGCGGTTCGGGTCGTGGCTCGAAGACTCGATCCGGCTCACGTACGTCCCCTCCGGAACGCCGTCGAAGCGATCCGTGAGCTCGATCCACTCCGCGCCCTCCGGCGTCCGCCACACACGCCCGTCGTCGGTCCCCGCGTAGAGTTCGCCCTCGTTCAGCTTCGACTCGGCGAGCGAGACGATCGTGGCGAAGTTCTCCGCGCCCGTCACGTCCGGTGTGATGCCGCCCGTCGTGTTGTAGGCGATCTCGATCTTCTCGGGGTCCGCGTACGTGAGGTCGTCGGAGATCGGCGTCATCTCGTCCGTGTCGTACGTCCACCGGAGGACGCGGTTCGAGCCGATGTACAGCGTCTGCGGATCGTGGGGAGACAGTTCGAGCGGCGTATTCCAGTTGAACCGCATGTCGTAGAGCGCCGAATCCTGCGCCACGAGTTCCTGAAGCTCCTCGATATGGGCCACGTTGGCGGCGGGCGGATTGTCCGGGTCGTCTCCGGTCAGGATCGCGACCGAGTCGCGCAGCACCTGCGTGCGCTCGCGCCAGTCGGGCTGCTGGAGCTGGTGTCGCTCGCCGGTACGCGTGTTCCGCCAATAGATGCGCCCCTGCTGCGACTCCCCGAACACGATGTCCGGGTTCGTCGGGTCCTGGGGCGCGTAGAACCCGTCGCCGCCCCCGATCGAATACCACATGTGATTGTCGATGGACCCGCCGGCCCGGCTGCTGGGGCCGCACCACGTATAGTTGTCCTGCAGTCCTCCACAGACGCGATAGGGCGTGTCCATATTGTAGCTGACCGCGTAGAACTGTCCCATGGGAATGCGGTTCGGGAACTCGAAGTTGCCGCCGCGGTCCCACGTGATCGCGATCCCGCCGTCGTTCCCCAGAATGAAGTGGTCCGGATTGGTGGGATCCCACCACAGTGCGTGATAGTCGACGTGCACGCCCTGGGCCGGGTTCCCCACGGTCCGTCCCCCGTCGCGCGAGAAGAAGAGCGAAGACCAGTAGATGAAGTCGGGGTCGTCCGGCGACACCCAGACGCCGGAATAGTAGAAGGGCCGCGAGTTGTTCGAGTTCCTGAACTCCCACGTCTCGCCGCCGTCCGCGGAACGGTACAGTCCGGAGGCGTGGCGGTTTCCGTCCTCATCCGCCTCTTCCGGGGCCTCGGCCTCGACCATCGCGTACATGACCTGCGGATAGCTCGGCGCGATCGCGATCTCGAGCCGTCCCAGCATCGTCTCCGGGAGGCCGTTGCCCTCGACCTTCTCCCACGTGTCGCCCGCGTCCGTCGATTTCCAGATCGCGCTCCCCGGGCCGCCGCTGTTGAAGAAATACGGGCCGCGCACGCGCTCCCAACTCGTGGCCCACAGGATGTCGGGATTCTGCGGGTGCATGTCGACGTCGACGAATCCGGCGTCCTCGGAGACGAAGTTGATGCGCTCCCACGTGTCTCCGCCGTCCTTCGTCCGGTACAGGCCGCGTTCCTCGTTCGCGCCCCACGGGTGCCCGAGCGCGGCGACGTAGACCCAGTCGGCCTTCGTCGGGTGGACGACGATGCGGCCGATCGCCTGCGTATCCTCGAGCCCCTTCAGCTCCCAGGTGAGGCCGCCGTCGACCGACTTGTAGATGCCGCCCCCGGGGGAGATCGAGTTGCGCGAGTCCTCCTCGCCGGTGCCCGCCCACACGATGTCGGGATTGCTGGGCGCGATCGCGAGGTCGCCCATCGAGATGACGCGCTCGTTGTCGAACACGGGCCGGTAGGTCGTGCCGTTGTTGGTGGTCTTCCAGATTCCGCTCGTCGCGCCCGCGATGAAGAAGGTCCCCGTGCCGGGAATCCCTTCGATGTCGGTGACGCGCCCCGCCATGTTCGCGGGACCGATGGAACGCCATTCCATCTCGGCCATGAAGTCTTCGTCGGCTACCGCCTCCTGCGCGACCGCCTGGGCGGGGAGGAGGAGGGATGTGAGGATGAGAGAACCTGCGGCGCGCTTCAGCATTTCGGGGCTCCTGGCGATGGTGGCGCTCGGCGCGGCAACTCGGTCGAAAGTGGGAGTCACGCCCGACGGTACGAAAGACACCCGCGCGTCGTCCGGCGTTTGAGGGCGTCGGACCTCCGCGCGGGAAAACGAAGGCGGAGGGGTGAATGCCGGAGGAGGGACTCGAACCCTCAAGGGATTGCTCCCACCGGATTTTGAGTCCGGCGCGTCTGCCAGTTCCGCCACTCCGGCTCGCGAGCGCGGCCCTCAGATCTACAACGGCGGGCCGCCCGCGGCTATTGCATCTCGTCGAGCGCCTGGTACACGAGCGTGCGCAGCTTCGCATGGTCGTCCACGCCGTCCGCCGGGATGAGCTGCGTGAAGTAGACGACGACGAGGTCTTCGGCGGGATCCACCCAGTACGTCGAGTGGTACGCCCCGCCCCACCCGTACTCACCCACCGAGCCGGGGGTTCCCCGCGCGCCGAGGTCGGCCAGCACGCTGAACCCGAGGCCGAAGCCGACACCGCCTTCCCAGTTGAACCGGTCACCCACGTGGTTGACGGTCATGAGGTCGACGCTCTTGCCCGACAGGATGCGGGCACCGTCGAGTTCGCCGCCGTTCAGCATCATCTGGAGGAAGCGCGCGTAGTCGTGCGCCGTGGAGAGCAGCCCGGCACCGCCGGAAAAGCTCGCGCGCGGGCCATCGACGTACGCGCCCTGGCCGACCATGCCGCCCGGATCGGGCGCCGGCGCGAGTCCGCCATCCGAGGCCGAGTACACGACGCTCAGCCGGTCGCGCTTCTCCTCGGGCAGGTAGAAGTGCGTGTCCACCATGCCCAGCGGTTCGAAGATCCGCGTGCGGAGGAAATCGTCCAGCGGCTCGCCCGACACTTCCTCGACGAGGGCGCCGAGGATGTCCGTCGCGTAGCCGTACACGAAGCGCTCGCCCGGCTGCGCATCCATGGGGAGCGCGGCCATGCGCCGCACGGTCTCACGGACCGGTTCGTCGCGGTGCGCGAAGTACCAGCCCTGGATGTCCGCCGCCGCCCACAGCTCCGCCGCGGGGCCGCCGCCGTAGCCGATCCCGGCCGCGTGGGTGAGCAGGTCGCGGATCGTGATCGGCCGGTTCGCGGGCACGATGTCGTATCCCCCCGCGCCATCGGGGACGGCGACCGTCGTCTCCATGTACTCGGGCAGATAGCGGCCCAGCCGATCGGAGATGAGGAGTTTCCCCTCCTCCTGCAGGATCATGACGCCGACGCTCACGATCGCCTTCGTCTGCGAGGCGATGCGGAAGATGTCGTCCGTCTCCATGAGGTCGCCGGCCGCAACGTCCCGGTGGCCGACCGCCTCGAGGTAGGAGACCTCGCCCCCGTGCGCGACGAGGGCCACGGCGCCAGCCAGTGCCCCCTCCTCCACGTAGGACTCCAGGGCGCCGCTGAGCCGCTGGAGGCGGCCCGCGTCCGACTCGGCCGCCGTCGACCCCGGGACGCCCGCGACGGCGAGCGCCACACCGACCACGAGCACCGGGAGCACGCCCCACAGGAGGCGCTTGGGCATTCTGTTCATCGTTCGTCCTTCGTCTTTCGTCTGTCGTGGCCCCCGCTCAGTCGAGCGCGGGGTGCCGCGTGTGCCAGTCCGTCGCCGCCTGGAAGGCGTGCGCCACGCTGAGGATCTTGTCGTCCGCGAACAGGTCGCCGATGAGCGTCGTCGTCAGGGGCTGCTCCGCCTCCTCGCCTTCAGGTCCGAGCGGACCGAAGCCGTACTGCACGACCGCCGCGGGGTGTCCCGTCTCGTTCGTGAGTCCGACCTCTCCCGAGCCGGTGGCGAACATGTCGAAGCCCTCCATCGCCTCGGCCATGCGCTTCATCACGATGAGGCGCCGCCGCTGCGCGTGCACGTAGTCCATCGCCAGACCCTCGCGCCCGCGGCGGAACCGCGTGAAGTCGCGCTCCTCAGCCTCGCTGAGTCCCTCCGGCACCGGGGGCAGTTCCCCGCCCGGGGCGACGTGGAAGTCGAAGGCGGACGACGACTCGGCGCCCAGCGAACTCGCCGACTGGGCGGGCAGATCCCGCATGAGCCGCGGCCGCGCGCCCAGTTCCTCCAGCTTCGCGACGAACGAGTTCGGCGCGTCCTCGGTATATCCGATCGAGAGCGCCCCCAGGTCCGGGCTCCGCTCGAACCGGAACGGCATCGTGATGGAGGCGGGGTCCTTCTCGTCCGCGCCGTGGATCTCGTTGAACACGAGCGCGCAGTCCTCGATCGTGCGGCACATGGGGCCCGTCTTGTCCATGCTCCACGAGAGCACCATCCCCCCGTAGCGGCTCACGCGCCCGAAGGTGGGGCGGAGGGCGCTCAGCCCGTTGCGGCGGCTGGGGGAGACGATGGAGCCGCGTGTCTCGGTCCCGATCGAGAACGCGACGCAGCCGGCGGCCGTCGCGGACCCCGGCCCGGCGGAGGACCCGCTCGATCCCCACGCCAGGTTCCACGGGTTCAGCGTCCGGCCGCGATACCATCGGTCCCCACGCGCGAACTCGCCCGTCGCGAGCTTGGCGATGAGGACCGCGCCGGCGGCGGTCAGCCGCCGCACGACCTCCGCATCCTCCTCGATCATCTGGGTCTGGAAGGCGGCTGAACCCCACGTCGTCCGCGCCCCGACGGTCGAGAACAGGTCCTTCAGGCCGTAGGGGATCCCGTGCAGCGGTCCACGCCATTCGCCCGCGCGGATCTCCGCCTCGGCCTGCTCCGCCTCCTCCCTGCCCCGGTCCTCGAGGATCGTCACCGCGCACAGCAGCACGGGGTCGTAGCGCTTCATGCGCTCCATGTAGATGTCGAACAGTTCCGTCGGCGAGACCCGGCGCTCCTTCACGAGCGCCGACAGCCGGTGCACGGGGAGGAACGCGATCTCCTCCTCGCTCGACGGCACGGGCCCCTCCCAGGGTTCGACATCGATCGGGGCCCTCTCGAACGGGTTCATTCCCGCGCGCCAGTACTTCTCGAGCAGCGCCCCCGTCCCGCCCGGATACGCCTGGAACTGAAGGGCCGGCGGCTCGCCGTTGCCGAGCGGGATGACGTCCTCCTGCGCGGCCTCGCGCAGTTCCCGCCGCGCCG
This sequence comes from uncultured Gemmatimonadota bacterium, assembly GCA_964509895.1. Taxonomy (GTDB): domain Bacteria; phylum Gemmatimonadota; class Gemmatimonadetes; order Palauibacterales; family Palauibacteraceae; genus Palauibacter. The sequence goes on along the minus strand of CAZDZJ010000139.1, from coordinate 10,335 downwards.
TAGCGCGGGGAGCGGGAACGGGCGCCGCCGGATCGGCGACGAGCGTCCTGGGATCCAGGGCTCCCGCCGCCGTCGCCGCCGCCGCCACCTTCAAGAACCCGCGCCGCCGGATGCCGCACGCCTCCGTTTCGTGATCCGCGTCGTGTCCGGACACTCGCACCTCCTTTAGCCGGGAATGCTTCGGGCCCCCGGGTGGAGCCGGGTTCGCCTGTCCGTCACACTGCGGGGTGATTCACGAGCCGACAAGCCACGCCTGCCCGGACGTCCGTTACGTCTGGCCGCCGGGATTCGCTCACGCGAAACTCCGACCGTCGTTCTCGCGTCAGCTCCGTGTCCGCCGACGGCACGCAGGGCGCCGCAGGCGGAGGTCGGCACAACCCCTCACCCGTGATCCAGGAGGCTCGGGATGGACATGGACCTGGTCGTCATCTTCGCGTTCATCTCCACGATCGTGCTGATCATCACCGGAGGCGTCGTACTTTTCCCGATTTCGCGCAAGCTCGGCTACTTCCTCGAGCAGGCGACGCGAGAGCGGGCAGACCGGCTCCCCGGCGGAGCAAAGGAGGCCCTGCCGGGTCCGGCGGCGAACGACCGCCTCGTCCGAACGCTTTCCGACCTGCAGGATCAGGTGGGGCAGCTCGCGGAGCGACAGGCGTTCACCGAACAACTCCTCGAGCGTCGCCTGGACGACCCTGATCGAGAGGCGGATCGCCTCGAAGGATGAGGCCGGGGTGCGCGACTACGACGACAGGCGATGGCGACGCTCCGGCGACCGGCCCGATCGGGTTCCCGGCGTGGAGTGAGGCCGGGGCGCGCGCGACCACTTCGGTACAACCGACTTCATCCCATCGTCGTCCCTGCCACAGGAGGGTGATCCGCCGCCCCGGCTTCAGTTCTCCCTCGGACCCGACCCCGCGGAGGGGTCAAAAGTTCCGCGGCGTCTGGAACACTGAGACGCGCCCGGTTCGCGAAACGTTGCTTCGCGACCGGCCCGGCGGCGAGATGCAGCGCCGCTCGAACGCAGCGGGGGCTTGTCGCGGGCTGCTAGCCCGGGAGATTGAAGAAGGCGAGGCCGAGCAGGACGTACACGGCGAGGAGGAGGACGCCCTCCATCCAGTGCGTCTTGCCGTCGTCGGCGATCTGTCCCACGACGAGGACGGAGACCGCGACCGCCACGACTTCGAGCGGGGAGAAGACGAGGTCGATCGGCGCCGGCCCGATCGCGTAGGAGAGGAAGACGAGGAGCGGGGCGATGAGGAGCGCGATCTGGAGCGACGATCCCACCGCGATCTGGATCGACAGGTCCATCTTGTTCCGGAGCGCGACGAGCACGGCGGTCGAATGCTCGGCCGCGTTGCCGACGAGGGCGACGACGATCACGCCGACGAAGACCTCCGTCATCCCGAGGGCGTGGGCCGCCTCCTCCGCCCCGCCGACGAGGATCTCGCTCATCCAGCCCACGAGCGCGGCCGCCCCGACCAGGACCGCGAACGACTTGCCCTTCGACCACGCGGGAGCCGTGTGCGCCTCACCGCCGGCGTGCGCCGTCCCCTGGTAGAGATCCGCGTGCGTCCGCAGCGCGAAGACGAGCGAGAGGACGTAGCAGACGATGAGGACGACGGAGATCTCGAGGCTCAGCCACCCCGACGACGTCGCCGCGGCCGTCCCCGCCTCCCCGCCGTCCCGGAGATAGTACAGCAGCGACGGGATGACGAGGCCGACCGCACTCAGGAGGAGGAGCGTGGAGCCCAGCTTCGCCGCGGTGCGGTTGAAGGTCTGCGTCCGGAACTTCAGGCCCCCGAGCAGGGCGCTCAGCCCGAAGATGAGGAGAATGTTCCCGATGATCGACCCCGTGAGCGACGCCTTCACCAGGTCATGCAGCCCCGCCCTCAGGGCGAAGATCGCGATGATGAGTTCCGCCGCGTTCCCGAACGTCGCGTTCAGGAGCCCCCCAAGCCCGGCCCCCACGTGCTCGGCCAGCATCTCGGTCGACTTGCCCATGATGCCGGCGAGGGGAACGATCGCGACCGCTGAGGTAAGAAAGAGCGTGGTCGCCGACGCGTGAACGATGTATTCGAGAACGAGAGTGATGGGGACGAAGACGAGAAGGAGCAGGAGAGCCTGGTCCGCTTTCAGCTTGAGAGCCAACCCATTCTCCTTCCGCTTTTTCCGGAGAGCCGACCGGGGAGAAAAAGAAAGAGGCGCCGTCCGGATTCGAACCGGAGTAGGGGGCTTTGCAGGCCCCTGCCTAACCACTCGGCCACGGCGCCGGAGTCCGCACAGCCTAATGGAGCGGCCGTACGCGGGAAAGTCTCGTAAACCGCGGGTGCGCGTTCGGTTCCCGGCCGGTCTGCGCGGCTCCGGCGAGGAGGTTCTCTATCGTGTCGCGGACTGCTATACTCGCGCGATGCTCCCGCAGACCCCGCGCCTCCCACGCGCGCACGCGCTCGTCCCTCTCGCCCTCGTCGTCGCGGTCCTTGTCCCCGCGCATCTGGCCGGCCAGTTCGCCGATGCGCGACTGCCGAGACAGGGCAAGCTATGGCTGACGGTCGCCCCGACGCTCCTGAACTGGACCGAGCAGTTTGCGCTCGACTCGAGCGCCGGAATCGCCGACGGCGAGCGGGAGCCGCTGGCCGCGCACTTCGACGGTCCGCTCGCGCGCCGCATGTTCCCGCCGCCGATCGCTCTCATCCAGGAGTTGAACAACGATGCGGCCGCGCTCGGCTTCGAACCGTTGACCGAGGACGATTTCTCCTTCGGCGGACTCGATTTCTCGGCGATGCGGGCGCAGGTGCGCCGCCTCGGACTCGGGGTCGAGCTCGGGGTCCTCGACTGGGTGAGCGTCGGCGCCCGGGCCCCCTTCACGCTCACCGACATGACCGTGGGGTTCGCCTTCGATTCCACCGCGACGGTGACCGGGAACGTCGCCGCCTTCGAAGCCGGGGCGCCCTTCGTCGTGGACGCGCAGTCGGCGCTGGGCGACCTGGGCGCACTCATCAACGGAGGGACACTCACCGGAAGCACCCTCGAGGAGGCGATCGCTCTGCGGAATGCCGCGCAGAGCTTTCTCGGCGCGCTGGCGCGGCGGGCCGCCGAGGGCGCGCTCATTCCCACGGCGACCAGCGCGGCGGGGACGCAGATGGCGGAACGCTTCGAGGGTTTTGCGGCGGCGTTCGAAGCGCTCGGACTCATGCTCCCCGAGCTGGCGCTGCCCGAGTTCGCGACCGAGGACGACTACGACATGCTCTTCCTGAGTGAGGGCTTCTCCGATCGCCTCCCGCGAGACTCCCGGAACGAGCTGGGCCTCGGCGAGGTCGAAGTGTTCGTCCGCGTGAATCTGTTCGACGGGATCACCCGCCGAACACCGCTGCCGGGACGCTCGGAGAACGCGGACGCGGGGCCGGATGGGGCGCCGGATCCCGAACGAGGCATTCGGCTGCGAACGAGCGTGGGCGGGCTCGCCCGACTCCGTATTCGCAACCGCAACCTGACGATCTTCGGAGATCCCTCGAACTCGGCGGACATCCCTGTCGGCGACGGCCAGAACGACATCGAGTTGGCGCTGTATCAGGACATCGCCTTCGGGCGCAGCTTCATGATCCGTGCCTCCGCCCGCTACGGGATTCAGCGCCCCGACGAAGCGGTGGTCCGTTTCACGCCACCGGACCGCCCCTACGTCGGAGCGGACCTCGTGACACTGATGCGGCGCGACCTGGGGGACTATCTGGCGGTGCTCGTCCGCCCCTCGCTTCGGTTCAATTCCGCGCTCAGCGTGGGACTCGAGTACGACTACTTCCGGCTCCCGGCGCCCACGTACGAGTTCACGGGGATGGTTGAAGGCCTGGATCCGAACACGCTGGCGGCCGAGGGCGCCCAGACGCGTCACCGGCTGGGCGTCGGGTTCCTGTTCGATGTCTCCGAGGCTGCGGGCGTCGAGGAGCTGGAGGCGGGGGCACGACCGGTTCGAGGCGCCTACCAGTTCGGCATCTCCCTGCGCCGCGCGATTTCAGGCTCCGGCGGCCGGACGCCCGCCTCCTTCCGCTACGCCGCCGAACTCCGCTTCCCCATCAGCGTCTTCTAGAGACTTCGAGCTGGCCGGCGAGCAGCTCCTCGGCGTGGGCGCGCGAGGCGTGGCTGGAGGGATCGCCCCCGAGCATGCGGGCGACCTCCTGAACGCGATCCTCGCCCGTCAGCACGCGGACCGTCGTTCGGACGCCCTCTCCCGACGTGACCTTGTCGATCGAATAGTGGGCGTCGGCCCGCGCCGCGATTTGCGCGAGGTGGGTGACGACCAGCACCTGATGCGCGACGGAGAGCCGCACGAGCCGGGCCGCAACGCGGTGGGCCACCTCCCCCCCGATGCCGGCATCGATCTCATCGAACACGAGCACGGGCAGATCGTCGACTTCAATGAGGGCGGTCTCGAGCGCGAGCATGAGGCGACTCATCTCTCCCCCGGAGGCGACCCGCCGGAGCGGCGCCGGAGGAAAGCCGGGGTTCAGCGAGACGAGGAATTCGACCTGCTCCGCACCGACCCGCCTGATCTCCTCGTACGCGTCGAGGGCTACCTCCAGGCGGCCACCTCGCAGACCGAGTTCCGGAAGCGCCGCCGTGACGGTTTCGGCGAGCGCGCGGGCCGACGCGAGGCGCCGCGCGGAAAGTTCGGACGCCAGTGCGGCAAGCCTCGAGGCCGCGGCCCCCCGCTCGGACTCCATCTGGTCGATCTCGGCATCGGCGCCCTCCACGGTCTCCAACTCGTGGCGCGCCTCTTCTCCGGCACGGATCACCTCCTCCAGCGTACCGCCGTACTTGTGCTTGAGCCGGTACAGGAGGTCCTGCCGGACACGGATCTCGTTCAGCCTTCCCGGGTCGTGCTCGATGCCGTCACGGTACGGCGCCAGGCCGCGCCCCAGCTCTTCCACGCTGCGGAGAGCGGTTTCGAGCAGATCGCGAAACGGACCCGCCTCCCGGTCGATGGCGATGAGAGCGTCGAGTCGGGCCGCGAACTCCCCCAACTGGTCGACGATCGAGCCCTCGGCTTCGTGCAGTCCGTGATGGAGCGAGCCGGAAAGCTCGATCAGTTCCTCGGAATGGGAGAGGCGTCGAGCTTCGGACTCCAGCCTCTCGTCTTCATCCGGCTCCAGACCGGCGCCCGCAATCTCGTCCCGCTTGAAACGCAGGTAGTCCGCCCGCTCGCGTCCTTCGCGCGCGGCGCGCCGCGTGGCCTCGAGCCGCGCCTCGATGGCGCGAAGTTCGTCGTACGCGGCTTCGGTCCGGGCGGCCAGTGCCTCGTGTCGCCCGCAGGCATCCAGGATGCGGCGCTGCCACCCGCGGTCCAGGAGCCGTTGATGGTCGTGCTGGGCGTGAAGATCGAGAAGCCGGAGCCCGAACTCGCGCAGCCGCTTCGTGGTGGAGGGCGAGCCGTTGATCCATGCCCGGTGCCGACCCTCGCGGCGCAACTCGCGACACAGGATGAGCCAGCCATCCTCCTGATCGACGCCGGTCTCCTCGCACAGCGTTCGCAGACCGTCGATCCCCTCGATCTCGAAGCGGCCCTCGACGCGCGCGGTACCGGCTCCCGCCCGGATCATCTCGGACGACGGGCGCCCCCCGACGAGGAGGGCGAGCGCTTCGACGAGGATGGACTTTCCCGCTCCGGTCTCGCCGCTCAGAACGCTGAGGCCCGGGCCGAACTCGAGCGTGGCCTCCTCGACGACGGCGAAATTCCGGACGCGCAACTCCCTCAGCATTCCCGACCCTCCCCGTCTTCGGCGGATGGACTCGCCGGATGCTCGCGGACATCGCCCCAGCGCAGCTTCCGTCTCAGGACGGTGAAGAAGGAGTAGTCGGAGAGGCGCACGAGGCCCACGGCGTGCTTCGAGCGCGAGACCTCCACGCGGTCGCCCACCGATAGGAGACAGCCCGGCTGGCCGTCGATGGTCAGTTGGAGGTCGTGGTCTCCCGACAGGAGTTCGACGGAGATCCGCGTATCTCCCGAGAAGACGACGGGGCGTACCGCGAGCGTGTGCGGCGAAATGGGCGTCGCAACGATGCCCTCCATCGTCGGCGAGACGATGGGGCCGCCCGCCGAGAGGCTGTATGCCGTCGAACCCGTGGCCGTGGCGAGAATGATGCCGTCGGCGCTGTAGTGCCCAACCTCGTCTTCGTCGGCCAGCACGCGCAGTCCGATGAGACGAGCGAACCCGCTCTTGTGGATGACCGCATCGTTGATCGCGAAGAAGCTCCGCTCGTCCGGACCGCTGGATCCGTTCGGAATCACGCGGATGCGCAGGGCGATGCGCGTCTCGAGGGCATAGTCCCCGCTCGCCACCATCGACATCGCCGCCTCGAGTTCATCCTCCGAGACCATCGTGAGGAACCCGAGGCGGCCGAGGTTGCAGCCCAGCACCGGAATCCCGCGGGGAGCCGCCAGACGAGCGGCGCGCAGCAGGGTCCCATCGCCTCCCAGAGCCAGCACGAGGACGACGTCCCCATCGATCTTTTCCAGGGGGGCGCCTTCGCGTCCCTCCTTCGTGGCGAGCGCGGGTTCGAAGACGAGCGAGACGCCGAGTTCGGCCGCTTTGCGCTCGACGCGGTGCAGGAGCGGCTCCAGCTCCGGATGGTCGGCGTTGCCGATGATGAGGAACGTCACGGGCGGCTCAACGGTCGCGCTCGAGGATGAGCCGGCCGATTTCGCGCAAGCGGTCCGCTCCGCCGAGCGGGGCGATCTCCCCCAGCGCTTCGCCGCCGAACTGTTCGGCGCGCGCTCTCGCTCCCTCCAAGCCGAGGACCGACGGCGTCGTCGCCTTGCCGAGGACTTCGTCCCGCCCGCCGGTCTTCCCCATGCGGATCGAGGATCCCGTCACATCGAGGATATCGTCCACCGTCTGGAATGCGAGTCCGATGGCGGTCCCGAAGCGGGTCAGCCGGCCGACGGTCTCCGCCGAGGCGCGCGCCGCGAGGCCGCCCATGGTGCAGCAGGCCGCGATGAGGCGAGCGGTCTTGCCGAGGTGAATGCGCGCGAGCGTATCGAAGCCGATACTCTCCTGCTCGGCGAGGAGATCCAGGAGCTGGCCTCCGACCATCCCGGCGCTCCCGGCCGCGGAGGTGAGGGTTCCGATGAGCTGACTCGCCTCGGCATCCGGCAGCTCGAGACCCGCCGCCCCCTCGGTGACGGCACGGATCGCCAGCGGAAGGAGCGCCGCGCCGGCCAGGACCGCCGCACGCTCGCCGTATCGGACATGAACCGTCGGACGTCCCCGCCGAAGATCGTCGTCGTCCATGCAGGGGAGGTCGTCGTGGATCAGGGAATACGTGTGAATCAACTCGGGTCCAAGCGCCAGGCGATGGAGCCCGCCGGCCCCGTTGCCGACCCCCGCGCCGTCCCCGCTGGCGCCGCCGGCCGCCTCCCAGGCGCCCAGAAGCAGGAGAGGGCGGATCCTCTTTCCGGGAGCGAGGACGGCGTACCGGATCGGCTCGGCAATCGGGCCCGCTCCCTGGAGGGTCTCGGTGAGCCAGGCCTCCAGTTCCGCATCGATGGCGGAACGCAGCTCGCGCAACCCGGCCGTCATGTCTCGCCTTCAGGCCGGTCGTCCGGACCCGCGCCGTGCGGTTCCGCAGCTTCGAGCGGCACGGCCTCCAGCTTCCCCGTCGAGGTCGCAATCAGTTCCTCGATCCGACCGCTCGCCGTCTCGAGCCAGCGCCGAGCTTCGCCGAGGCGCTCGATGCCCTGCTCGAAGAGGGCGATCGCTTCGTCGAGCCCGATGCCTTCGCGGTCGAGGCGTGCCACGATCCGTTCCAGATCCCGAAGGGCTTCCTCGAACTCGAACCTGGACGAGGCATCGCTCATTCTCCGGGCTCCATGGGCGGGCGCCGCGGGGCGTCGGACTCTGCCGCGTCGGGCTCCACGGCGTCCGCCGTCGCCGCCACCCGGCCCCCGTGAACCCGCAGGCGGAAGCGCCGGCTCGGCGCAAAGTCCTCGATCCCGGTGAGCCGGCGGCCTTCGAGGTCGGTGGCGACGGCGTAGCCGCGGGCCACCGTCTCGAGCGGGCTCAGGGCGTCGAGTCTCGCGGCAAGGGCCGCCAGCCGCGTCCGCGAACGGGCGAGCACGCGTTCCAGTCCGGTCGGGAGGCGGGCCTCCAGCGACTCCAGACGCAACCGTGCGACGTCGCGCGCGTAGCCGGCGGAGGTCGGCAGCCGCTGTGCCAGCGCTTCGAGGCGATCGCTCCCGCGCACGATGAGCCGGCGCAACCCATGCGCCAGACCACGTCCCGCCGCGTCGAGCGAGCCCTGGACGGTTCCGATGTCCGGGACGGCCAGCTCCGCGGCCGCGGACGGCGTCGGCGCCCGGAGGTCCGCGACCAACTCGCACAGCGTCACGTCGACTTCATGTCCGATGGCGCAGATCACCGGCACCGGGCTCGCGGCGACCGCCCGCACCGCCGCCTCTTCGTTGAAGCACCACAGATCCTCCATCGACCCGCCGCCACGGCTGACGATGATCGTGTCGAGTCTCCGGTCCGGACCGCCGGCGCTCCAGTCCGCGAGGCGGTGCAGCGCGCCTTGCACCTCGTCGGCCGCCCCCTCGCCCTGCACGCGACAGTGGCGCACGACGATCTCGACCCACGGGGCCCGTCTTCGGAGTACAGTGATGATGTCGTGAAGCGCCGCGCCGCCACGCGACGTGACGACGCCCACGCGCCGGGGGAGCGCGGGCAACGCACGCCGGCGCTCGGGGTCGAGAAGGCCCTCCGCCGCCAACTTCCGGCGGAGGCGTTCGAAGGCGACCCTCCACAGACCCTCGCCCGCGGCCTCGATGGCGCGCACCCTCAGCTGGAAGCGGCCCTGTCGGGCATAGAGGGTCGGGCGGCCGTGGACGAAGACCTCCATGCCGTCCTCCGGGTCCGCCGGGAGGCGCCACGCGTCCCCCCGGAAGAAGACGCACGCAACACGCGCGTCGCGCTCCTGATCCCGGAGTGAGAAGTAGCGGTGTCCGGCCGAGGACCGGGTCCAGTTCGTGACTTCTCCCCGAACCCAGAGATCGCCGAATCGCTTCTCCAGGGCGCCGCGCGCGGCCTCCGTCAGGTCGGACACGGTGACCGCGCCCTCCGGTGACCGGCCATCGCGGACATCCGCGGGACCAAACAGCGAGGGGTGACGGGTCACGTTCAACCTGCCGCCGCTACCGTCCCCGCCCCGGCAAGGTGCGCGACCCGCGCCGCCGACCTCACGGTGTTCTTCAGCAGCATGGCGATCGTCATGGGGCCCACGCCGCCGGGCACCGGAGTGATCCAGCCCGCGCGCTCTACCGCCTCCTCGAACGCCACATCGCCGACGAGCCGGTAGCCCCGCTCCGTGGTCGGATCGTCGACCCGGTTCACACCCACGTCGATCACGACGGCCCCCTCGCGCACCATGTCCCCGCGGACGATGCCGGGGACGCCCACCGCGACGATGAGGATCTCGCCTTGTCGCGTCACGGCGCCGAGGTCCGCGGTCCGGCTGTGGGCCACGGTCACCGTCGCATTCGCACCCGGCTCCTTCTGGAGCATGATCTGGGACATCGGCATGCCGACAATGTTCGAGCGGCCCACGATGACGACGTGTGCTCCGGAAGTCTCCACGCCCGTCCTCCGGATGAGTTCCTGAACGCCGGCCGGCGTGGCGGGACGGAACGCCGTCGGGTCGCCCTGGGACATGCGGCCCTGGTTCACCGGATGGAACCCGTCCACGTCCTTCGCCGGATCGATCCTCTCCGTCACCTCCCGCTCATCCAGGTGCCGAGGCAGGGGAAGCTGCACGAGGATCCCGTGAATGGCGGGATCCGCGTTCAGTTCATCGACGATGCCAAGGAGGTCATCGCGGCCGATGTCGGCGGGCGGCTTGATGTCGCGAGCGTAGATGCCCGCCTCCTCACAAGCCCGCGTCTTCATCCGCACGTAGACCTGGGACGCGGGGTCCTCGCCGACGAGGACAACGCCAAGACCGGGTCGGATCCCGCGCCGGGCCAGGGCCCGCGCCCGTTCCGCCACCTCCGCCCGGATCTCGGCCGCGATTCCCTTACCGTCGATGAGCTGCGCCGTCATCCACTCTCTCCGCTGCTTGTGTAGTGTCGCAGAAAATCCTGCGGTCATTCGAGCGCCGCTGCATCCGTCCCCGCGGCGTTGCTCCTCCTCCCAATAGCGCCACTATTCCTCGTCGGAGCGCCTTGCGGAAGCCGGCGCCCCGGCACTCTCGGTGACTCGAGGATTTCTGCGACGCTACACTAGCGTGCGAAGTCCACGGTCCTGGACTCGCGCACGACGACCACCTTGATCTGCCCCGGATACTGCAACT
>CAZDZJ010000138.1:0-5750 GCA_964509895.1 uncultured Gemmatimonadota bacterium | reverse complement strand
GCGAGGTGCAGGCTGTTGCCGCCCCGGTAGGAGCGTCCGGTGTCGACGTTCATGGGCATTACGCGCTCGCCCGGCGCCCACGGCTTCTGCCACGGCGCGGTACCCCGCTTGATCTGCTCGATGATCGCGTCGGCGAACTTGCGGTGGTATTCGTCGTGGTTCATCCGTCCACCTCCTCGCCGGCCGCGCCGTGCGGATCGTGCCAGGCGGCCGCGATCTCGTCCTCGTTCCCTACCTCCTCGGGAAAGAGGCCGTACTCCTCGGCCAGGTAGGCCGCGACTTCGAGCGTCTCGCCGCCGTCGCGCGCGAGTTCGCGGTCGAAGTCCTCGAACGTCTCGATGGGGATGGTGGTGCTGCCGTTCCACGTCATGGGTTCACCTCCTTCGGTGGGTGTGTGCGGGTTCTTCTCTCCGGCTGCGTCCCGGGGGCCGCTTCAGGTGGCCCGGTGATCCAGTGGCCCGTGGCCGCGTCGTAGCCGCATACCTCGAGCGCGTCCTCGACGAACCGCTTGCCTCCCTGGCGGGCTACGTGCAGGACGAGCGCGATCCCGTCGACGACGCCCCGGCAGGTCACCTCCCAGGGCAGCGCGTCGCCGGCCTGCATGGCGCAGCTCGCGAGGCGCGAGAGCGCGGAGCGGGCGTTGTTCGCGTGGATGGTGGTCAGCGACCCGCCGTGTCCTGTGTTGAGCGCCTGCAGCAGGTCGGCGGCCTCGCCGCCCCTGATTTCGCCGACGACGATGTGGTCGGGCCGGTGGCGGAGCGCGTGGCGCACTAGGTCGCGGATCTCGACGGGCGTCTCGGTGAGCGTGGCCCCGGCCTCGAACCGGAGGCAGTTCGCCCGGTCGATCCTCAGTTCGAGCGTGTCCTCGATCGCGACGATCCGCTCGTCCTGCACGTGGCCCGCCGCGGCGGGAGGCGGTTCGTCGAGGACGCGCTCGAGGTCGGCGGCTACGACGCGGCCACCGGCCACTGGATCACCGCGCCCCCACGCGAAGCGGGCGCGGGACGCCACCGGAGACAGGAACCCACACGCACCCACGACAAGGAGGTGACGACATGACCTGGAACGGCAGCACCATCCCCATCGAGACGTTCGAGGACTTCGACCGCGAACTCGCGCGCGACGCGGGCGACACGCTCGAAGTCCCGGCCTACCTGGCCGAGCAGTACGGCCTGTTCGCCGAGGATGTCGGGACCGAGGAAGAGATCGCGGCCGCCTGGGGCGATCCGCACGGCGATGAGGAGGTGGACGGATGAACCACGACGAATACCACCGCAAGTTCGCCGACGCGATCATCGAGCAGATCAGGCAGGGCACCGCACCCTGGCAGAAGCCGTGGGCGCCGGGCGAGCGCGTGATGCCCATGAACGTGGACACCGACCGCTCCTACCGGGGCGGCAACAGCCTGCACCTGGCCTCCGTCCAGCAGGAGCAGGGCTACGGCGATGTGCGCTGGGGCACCTACCGCCAGATCCAGGCGCGCGGCGGACAGGTAAGGAAGGGCGAGCGCGGCACGCGCATCCTCTCCTTCCAGGACAGAAAGCGGATCGCCGTCACCGACGCGCACGGCCGGCCCAGGAGGGACAGCGAGGGCAAGCGGATTTACCGCTACGAGAAGCTCAAGACGCCGTTCGTGCGGCAGTACACAGTGTTCAACGCCGAGCAGGCCGATGGACTGCCCGAGCGGGAGAACCCGACGCCCGAGCCGCTCTGGAAGGCGCACCAGGAGGCCGAGAAGGTCATGGAGGACGCGGGCGTCCCGATCCGCCACGTCGCGGGCGACCGCGCCTACTACCACATGAAGCGCGACGAGATCGTGCTGCCCGAGCGCGGGCAGTTCCCCTCCGCGAACCACTACTACCAGACCGCGCTCCACGAGGTCGGGCACAGCACCGGCCACCCCGAGCGGATGAACCGCGACACGCTCGCCCAGGGGATCAAGAGCGGGTTCGGATCACCCGACTACGCGCGGGAGGAACTCCGGGCCGAGATCAGCGCGATGATGACCGGCGAGCGCGTCGGCGTCGGACACGACCCGAGCCGGGGCGCCGCCTACGTCGAGGGCTGGATCCAGGCGCTGAAGGAGGACCCGCGCGAGATCCGGCGCGCCGCCGCGGACGCGCAGAGGATCTCGGACTTCGTGCTCGTCCGCCACATCGAGCGCCAGACCGCGCGGGTGCCCGTGGACGCCCCGCGCGAACCCATGGCCGCGGCCGCGACCCGCGTCCCCGCACCGCAGGGGCCGCAGCGGATCCAGGTGCCCGTGCCCCAGCTCCCGACGCCCGCGCGGAGCGCCGGGCCGAGCCGCTGAAGCGCCGATGAGAGGCAGGGAGATGTTCGACCGCCCGGTCGATCCGGACCCGCGCCCCGCCGCGCCACCCAGCCGCAATCCCCAGCGGATGCGGGACGGCCACCGCCGAGAATACGCCGCCGAGCGGGAGCGCGGGTCCACCATCTCCTTCCGCGAACGCTGCGCCGGGGCGCTGACCGACATCGGCGTCCACGGCGCGGTCTCCTACCGCGACCTCGCCGAGATCCGCTTCGGGGGCCACCCCTACACCACGAAGCGAGCCGTCAACGGCTGGATCGACGACCGACTCGTCGCCGAGACCACGGTCACGGGGCCGAACGGCAACCCGTTCAAGGTTCTGACCCTCACGCCCCTGGGCATCGTCAAGGCCCGCGAGCACGCGGCCGAGCGGGGGATGGACCGGGGGCAGCGGATCGAGATCCCCCGGATCCGGGACGCACAAGCCGGCCACGACACCGCCGTCTACCGCGCCTGCGCCCGGGAGCGCGAGCGGCTGCGCGAGCAGGGCGCCACCGTGCGGCGGGTCCGGCTCGACGCCGAACTCAAGGCCGCCGTGGCGCGAGCGAGCGAGTCCGAGCGCCGGAGAAAAGGCAGGCGGGCCGCCGATGCCGAGCGGCACCGAGCGGCAGGTGAACTCGGGCTCCCGGTCGACGACGAGGGACGGGTGCTCCACCCCGACGCGCAGATCGAGTACGAGGACGCCGAGGGGCGGACCGGCCGCGTCAACGTCGAGGTCGCGTCCGGCAACTACAGCCCCGAGACCGTCAAGGCGAAAGCCGCCGCCGGGTTCGCCGTGCACGCCAGCGGACCCGCCGCCGCGGGCATGCTCCGGAAGCTCGGCCTGGGCTCCGGCGACGACGGCTCGTGGCTCGGGGGACGGGCCGACCGCGATCCCGCCTCGGTCGAACTCTGACCCGCAGCGAGGACCCGCCCATGCAACCCTGGAAGATCAGCGCGGGACTCACCGCCGCGCTCGCCGGATCGACGTTCCTGCTCGGTGGCGCGCGCCTGGAATACCTCGCGCCCCACTGGGCGCCCATCCTCGCCCGGCACGGCGTTCCGGTCGGGCTCTACGCGGCGTTCGCCCTCGTGACCGTCGCGGCCGCCATCTACGGCGTCGCCCGCGCCACGGGGCTCGCCGACCTCGGCAGCCGCGTCGACCTCGCCGAACGATCCGTCCGGCGGGGCGAGGGGGATCGGGACCTCACCGACGCGCTCCGCAGGGACGCCGAGGGAGACTGGGAATGAGGCGCCGCGCGAAGGATTTGCCCACCGTCGAGGCCCTGCCCGCTGACTGGCGCAAGCAGGCCAAGACGCTCCGCCGGTACGGCGGCGAGACTCCGGCCACCGCGATCGAACGCTGCGCCGACGACCTCGAAGCGACCCTCGTCGAGCGCGACGAGACCACGTTCTCCCTCGTCGAGGCGTCGCGCGAGAGCGGATACTCCGCCGATCACCTCGGGCGACTCGTGCGCGACGGCAAGATCCCCAACGCCGGCAGGCCCGGCGCGCCCAGGATCGCGCTCAAGGACCTGCCGCGGAAGGCTCAAGCGCCGGCCGAGCCGCGATTGGCGGACAAGCCGTACCGCCGCGAGCTTTCGAACGCGGAGATCGTGCAGTCCATCATCGAAGAAGGAATCGAATAGAGAATGGGAGACCACTTCCTCCCTCAGATGTTGCTGAGGCACTTTTGCGCCAGCGACGGGCGTCTCTGGGTTGCCCGCAAGGGTCAAGACCAACCATTCGGAACCAAGCCTCGCAGGGTTTTCGCGGAAAACGACCTCAACACCCAGCACACCCCCGTCGCCAATCCCGACGGAACTGGATGGACCTTTCGACGGGACAGGTCGTCGGAGAATGCTCTGACTCAGATTGAGGGTGCCGCCGCCGACCCGATTCGTCAGGTCATCACGAGTGCCCGAAAGCAACGACTTCCCCAGCTCGGACCAGACGCACAGGACGCCCTGAAGCGGTTCTTCTTCGCGACTGCGCGCCGCACGCCGGAATCCCAGAAGCGCATCCGTACACCTGACGCCCAAGCCCGGCACGAGCTCTACGTCTGGCTATCTCGTAAAGCAGCGAGCGAAGGTGTAACGCTGCCCAGTGAGGGTGATTTCTACGCGATTCCCGGTGTCCGAGAATTGATGGACCAGCTATTCCGCAATGCGGACGCCAGGATGGCGGCAGGCATGGTTCCTTCAGTCCGACGGTTCGAGGATCAGTTCTTCAAGACCCGGGCGCTGGCTGTTCTCGCGATAGCTCATCGCAAGAACGGCTTCATCGTTGGGAGCCACGGCATCGCAATAGTCCAGGGGCTGCCCCCCGGCAGTTGGCTCCCAATAGCCTCTGATGTCGCTATCGCGTATCACGATGACCATCAAGGTGAGAAGATCGGCTTTCTCGGCACCAAGGAGGACGAGGTCATTCGCGCGATCAATGATGCTTCAGCCAACAACAGCACCATGATCGCGGGAGGTTCACGGCAGCTCATTGCCGGGATGATGGCGCGGGCTTGGGGGGTGCGAGCCCCCTCAACGACTTCTTCCGACAACCCCTTGCGCGTTGCCCGGAGGCGGCAACCCGGAGCGGATACTCCGCCGACCACCTCGGACGCCTCGTGCGCGACGGCAAGATCCCCAACCCCGACAGGCCCGGCGCGCCCAGGATCGCGCTGAAGGACCTGCCCCGGAAGGCCCATGCGCCGGCCGGGCCGCGACTGGCGGAGAAGGGGCGATCCGGCGAGGTTTCTAACGCGCAGATCGTGCAGTCCATCATCGAGAAAGGAATCGAATGATGGCACGCACGAAACGTGACCGGCGCGCGTACAGCGCCGGCGAGTGGGGCCGGAACCGGGTGAGGGTTTTCCCCGATCCCAAGACCGGCATCCTCCAGATCGAGTGGCGGGAGCACGGGCACAGGCTCACGAGGTCGCTGAGACACCGCGACTGGGCGCGTGCGAAGCGGCAGGCCGACAAGGCCGCCGCCGGGTTCGCGGGGCCGGAGTTGAACGGCAGGAAGGAGGCCGAGCCCGAGCCGCTCACCCTGGAGCGGCTTTTTGACATTTACGGGGAAGAGGTGACGCCGACCAAGGCGCCGGCGAGCCGGAGGTACGACCGGGCCACCATGGCGATGTTCCTCAAGTTCCTTGGGGGACACCGACAACCGGCCACGCTCTCGCAGCGCGATTGGGACCGGTTCATCCGGGCACGTCGCGCGGGCAAGGCCGGACGCAGCCACAGGCCCGTGGCCAACCGCACAATCCAACAGGACCTGAAGCTACTGCTCGCCATCCTGAACTGGGCCGCGAAGCCAGGGCTATTCTTCCCAAGTCACGATGACACAACGACTTAAGTGCACGATCTTAATGCGTGTGTCACTTGGTGTGTTCGAGGGCCATAAGTCGTTTTGCTGGCCGAGCTTACGACGGAGGGTAACCTCC
>CAZDZJ010000137.1:0-10606 GCA_964509895.1 uncultured Gemmatimonadota bacterium | reverse complement strand
TCAGCCCCCGCCCGCGAGATAGGCTGCCCAGTCGTTCATGAGTTGCCGCCTGCGCTCGAACAGGTCGGTGCGCCGGTACGCGGCCTCCACCTTGCTCTTGACCACGTGCGCCAGCGCCGCCTCGACCACCTCCCGGGGATGGTCGGTCTTCTCCGCCGCCCAGTCCCGGAACGACGAGCGGAACCCGTGCGGCACCGCCGCGATCCCGTGCTTCCTCAAGAGCCGGTTCAGCCGCTTCCCGTCCAGCGTCCTCCCGCGCTCGTTCACGAACACGACCGGGTTCTTCCCGCCCTCCAGCTTCCGGGCCGCCTCCAGAATCGTGAGCGCCCGCCCGGACAGCGGCACCCGCTGCTCCCGCCCGGTCTTCATCCGGGTTGCCGGAATCGTCCACACGCCCGACTCTTGATCGATCTCGCTCCACACCGCGCCACGGACCTCGGCGCCCCGCGCCGCCGTCAACACGAGGAACTCGAAGGCCAACGTGTCCACCCTCTCCGGATCCGACGCCCGCACCTTCGCGACGGCCGCGGCGACCTCGCCGTGAGGCAGGGCCTTGTGGTGGGTGACGACATCGTGCTGCGGACCCAGCAAGTGAAGAATCCGGTCGCAGGGGTTGTCCGTCCGCCACTCCATGGCGATGGCCCATTCCAGGACCGCCCGGATGCGCATGTGCACGAACCGGGCCGTGGGACCCATGGTGTGCCATATGGGAGTGAGGATCTCCAGCACGTCGCCGCTCGTGACCTCCGAGACGGCCACGTCGCCGATGCGGGGGAAGGCGTGAATCTCCAAGTTGCGGAACCATTCCTTGGCGTACGCCGCGCTCCGCCATCCGGCCCGCTTCTGCTCGACGACGCGCCTCGCGGCCTCGGCGAACGTGGGGATGCCGACCACCCGCCGCTTCTCGGCCAAGGGATCGCCGCCCGAACGGGCGAGCTTGCGGTTGGCGAGCGCCTGCTCCCGAGCTTCGGCGAGAGAGACAAGTTCGACGCCGCCGAGTCCGAGCTCCCGCTTGCGGCACCGGATGACGAGGCGTTGAATCCAGCTCCGGGTTCCGGTCTTCTGGACGTAGAGGTAGAGTCCGTTCCCGTCGCAGTGTCTTCCGGGCGGAGCGGAGCGCACGAAGGGTGCCGAGAGCCGCTTGTGTGGATGGCGGCCCCGGGGCTTGCCCGGCGGGCGTTTCGTGGGGGAAGTGTTCACATTATCCATCCCCTAATCGTAGCCGGGATGGAGCGGGATGGCAAGGGCCGGTGCTGGACGGATGGGGTAGGACGAATCCTACCTAAAGCGTTGTGGATACAGGATGTTACGGACTACGACAGACGACTTCGGACATCATCGGATTCCGAGCGTCCGACTTGCAGCGCTATTTGACCGAGGAGCGACGCAGAGCGCAGCGTTTCAGGCGAGATGCAGCGCCGCTCGAACGCAGCGGGGCTTTTGCCACGGCCTGCTGGACCTGCGGCCGGCCGTCCTGGGCGTTTGGCTGCTTGCGGCCTGTGGGCCGGCGCCGGATTCGACTCCGGAAGCGGCGGCTGAACCGTAGCCCTCCCTGTCTGCGGAAGCCACGGCCGCCCTCGTGGAGGCCTTCCAGGCGGAACTGGACGCGGCCTGGGCGCAGGCCCAGGACACCGACGAGAATTTCCCCGGGGCGACGGCCGCGTTCATCCTCCCGGACGGGCGCGTGTTCGGCTTCGCGACCGGCCTGTCGGACGTGGACGACGAGATCCCGATGACGCCGGATCTGCGCATGGGTTCGGGCAGCATCGGCAAGACGTACGTCGCGGCGGTCGCCCTGCAGCTGGCCATGACCGGGGAGCTGGACCTCGACGCGCCGGTCTCGACCTGGCTCGGGGACGAGGAATGGTTCTCCCGGGTCCCCAACCACGCGGACCTCACGGTGCGCAACCTCCTCAACCACACGGCCGGCATGATCCAGCCGTACTTCGAAGACCCCGACTTCGCCGTGCGGCTGGGCGAGGTGTTCCGCGATCCCGAAGCCTACATGACGCCGGAGGAGTTCATCGCCGAGACGGTCCTCGATGCGGAGCCGCTCTTCCCCGCCGGCGGGGGATACCACTACAGCGACGTGCACTACACGCTGGCGGGGCTTGCCATCGAGGAGGCGACGGGCCGCGCCTACTACGACCTTCTCGACGAGTTCTTCCTGGACCCGCTCGGTCTCGACCTCACGCTTGCGGCCGACCGGCGGGACCTGCCCGGCCTCGCCCAGGGCTACGCGCACCGGAGTTCTCAGCTCTACGGCACGCCCCTCGAGGTGGTGGTGGACGGCCGGTTCATCCTCCATCCCCTCCAGGAGTGGACGGGGGGCGGCCTCGTGAACAATCCACAGGCGATGGTGCGGTGGGCGAAGCTGCTGTACGAGGGCGAGGCGATCTCGGGGGACGACCTTCCCCAGCTGCTCGAGGTGGGGTTCCCGACGGACAGCACGAAACCCCATCTGGGCTACGGTCTCGCGGTCTCGGTCGCGGAGAGCGAACACGGGCTGACGTACGGCCACGGGGGCTTCTGGCCCGGCTACAACTCGCTCCTCGCGTACTACCCGGACCACGGCGCCGCCGTCTCGATCCAGGTCAACTCCGACGAGTCGCGGATGCGCGACCACCTCCCGAAGCTGGCCGGCGTGGTGCTGGGGGCGCTGGCGGCGGCCGGATCCTAGTGGCGGGTCCCCGGCCCGCGGACCCTTCGCAAGCGGGCGCCCAGGTGGACCAGGCACAGTTCCGCGTTGGCGAGGCAGGCGCCGGCCGCGCCCCGGATCCCGTTGTGCACCCCCACCACGAGCGCGAGGTCGTGCGGCGGAGAAGCGCGGCGGATCCGCCCGACGGAGACGGCCATGCCGGACTCTGCGTCCGCGTCGAGACGAGGCTGGGGGCGGTCGGGCTCGGTTCGGACGACGAGCGATCGCGCCGGCAGCGTCGGCAGCGAGCCGGGTTGGAGGGGCGACCGGAAATCCCGCAGCGCCCGGGCTACGTCCAGGGGAGTGGCTGGCGCGCGGAGGCTGCAGAAGACGTGCGCGGTGTGGCCATCGAGGACGGGCACACGATTCACCGCCACCGACACTTCGATGTCGGCCGCGAGGATCTTGTTGAGTTCGGGACCGATCTTCTCCTCTTCCCCGCGGATGCCGGGGATGACGTTCCCCGCGACCTCCACCGCGTTCAAGCCACCCAGCCCCGCCCCGGAGAGCGCTTGCAGGGTGACCGCCGTGGCCGATTCGATGCCGAACGCCCTCTCGATCGGGGCGAGCGCCATCGCCAGCCCCACGACGACGCAGTTCGGGTTGGCGACGAGCGCTCCGCCGGACCCGGACCAGGGCTGCGCCGCAATGCCGGTGATCGCCTCGCCGTTGACTTCCGGGACGATCAGCGGCGTATCGGCTCGCATTCGATGTGCCGAAGCGTTCGTGCACACGACGTGCCCGGAACGGGCGAGCGCCAACTCGGTCTCCGTCGCGACGGCGGCGGGTAGCGCCGAGAGCACCCACGGGCTCCTCGGCGGCTCGCCGGGAGCCAGGAGACGGAGCGCAGCTGTGCTCGGCGGAGGATCGCCGCCGATGGCCCACGGCGCCGCTTCCGCATAGGGCCGCCCGGCGCGCCGTTCGGAGCCGACGACTTCCGCCAGGTGGAAGAGAGGGTGCCCGTCGAGCATCCGCACCAACCGCTGGCCGACGATGCCGGTCGCGCCGAGGACGGCGACCGGTACCCTGCCGCTCACGACGCCGCCTCCCATCGGCCGGGGCGTCCCACTATCGTCCCCTTCCCCGTCAGCCCCGTGACCCGGAAGTCGAGCTTTCGGCGTTCCGCGAAGTCGATGGCTTTGGACTGTACGACGCCCCCGCCGATGGCACGCGCCTGCGCCCAGGTCAGCCGGGAGCAGGGGATCCGGCTCTCCGGGGGGCACGGATCCGGACCATCGTCCGGGTGCGGACCGGGACCCCGGCCATGACGCGGATCGGCGGGAAAAATGCCGTCCACATCCTTGACCAGCCGGACCTCCGCGGCCCCCAGTGCATCGCCGAGAAAGAGCGCTGACAGGTCGGATCCGCCGCGTCCCAGAAGAGAGGGAGCGCCCGTCACGTCCACTCCGACGAAGCCGGGGAACACGGCCGCGTCGTGACTGGCCAGCATTGCCCGGATCTGCGCCGCATCCACGCCGACCGGATCGGCATCGCTCAGGGACCCCTGCGTGCGTATCGGCAGGCGCCACGTGTTGAATCCCACGGCCCGCACTCCCCGATCCGCGAGCGCCAGGGTCAGCAGTGCCACCGACGCTTCTTCCCCGGTCGCGAGCAGCGCACCCATCAGACGGTCGGGCAAGGCCGGGGCCACCGAGCGGGCCGCCGACAGGAGCGCATCGGTGGTGTCGCCCATGGCGGAAACCACCGCGACGACCGCCCGCCCGCGGGCGACCTCCCGCCCGATCATCCCGGCTACGGCGGGGTAGTCCCGCGGGCCAGCCAGGATCGAAGAGCCGAACTTGAGCACGTGGACGGGGCCTCCCGGGAAGCCACGGGGGATCCCGCGAACCGAGCGCTTCGCCGCCGACGCCATCAGACGCCTGCCGTTGCGGCCGCGTCCCGGGACGTCCGGACCGCCGCCTCGTCGGTTGCCCCGACGGCGGCCTCCGCGCGGGCGAGAGCCCGCTCCAGATCGGCCTCCAGGTCCTCGCACGCCTCGATCCCCACCGACAGCCGGAGCAGTCCCTCGCCGATCCCCGCCGCCACGCGCGCGGGTTCGTCCATCGACGCGTGCGTCATCGTCCACGGGTGAGTGACCAGGCTCTCCACGCCGCCCAGCGACTCGGCCAGCGCGAAGTGCTCGATCCCGTCCACGAAGGCGTCCACCGCCGCCCGCCCTCCGCGCAGCTCGAACGAGACGAGGCTGCCCCACCCCGTCTGTTGCCGCCGCGCGATATCGTGCCCGGGATGGTTCGGCAGGCTCGGGTGGTGGACCCGGGTGACGACATCGCTGCGGTCCAGCAGATCCACGATGCGGAGCGCGTTCGCCTCGTGCACGCGGCTGCGCGCGTGAAGCGTCCGCATGCCCCTGAGCGTCAGATACGCGTCGAACGGAGCCCCCGACACGCCCATCGCGTTGGTCCACCACGCGACGTCTTCGAGCAGGCCTTCGTCGGCCGCCACCACCGTGCCGCCCACCACATCGCTGTGCCCGTTCAGGAACTTCGTCGTCGAGTGCACGACGAGATCGGCGCCGAACTCCAGCGGACGCTGGTTGACGGGCGAGAGGAAGGTGTTGTCGGCCACGCATATGGCGCCGATATCGCGCGCCACGCGCGCCCACGCAGCGATGTCCGTGATGCGCAGGTGCGGATTGCTGGGCGTCTCGATCCAGATCATCCGGGGCCGGAGCCGGCGCGCGAGCTTGAGCGACGCGGGGTCCCACGGATTGATGAACCGGACGCGATACGTGCCACGGGTCGCCTCCGCCGAGAAGAGACGGTGGCTGCCGCCGTAGCAATCTCGGGGCGCCAGGAGCAGATCGCGCGCCGAAAGCAGGCGCGTCGCCACGGCGATCGCCGACATCCCGGACGAAGTCACGACGGCGCCGCACCCTCCCTCGAGTTCGGCGATGGCTTCGGCCGCCAGATCGCGCGTCGGGTTGGCCGTGCGGGTATAGTCGTACGCTCCGCAGACGCCCGGAGCGTCGAAGAAGAAGTTGGTGGAGAGGTGGATCGGCGGCATGACCGCCCGATGGGTCGTGTCGGCGCCGAGCCCCGCCCGCACAGCGCGCGTGATCGGGGACGCGGAAGGACGGCGACTCTTCAGCTTGCTCATCGCACCACCTCCGGCGTACGTGCCTCGAGGAGCGTCGCGACGGCGTCGACTTCCTTCAGAAAGGCGTCGTGCCCGAAGATGGACGGGACGGTGATGTGTCTCGGACACCTGCCGCTGCGCGATGCCAGCTCGTCGACGAGCCAGGGCGGGACCAGGACATCGGTCTCGAACGACACCAGAAGCGTCTGCGGCGGCAGCGAGGCGGGCGCGGTGCTGTGAAGGTCGATCGACTCGGAGAGGGCGAGGAAGCGCTCGGTGTCGAACCGCTGGATGAAATCGGCGCCGCGCGCCTTCAGGTATTGCTCGACGGGGAAGCTCGACGGCGACTGCCCCGGTGTGCCGACGCTGAGCGGGCCGGATTCGAACCGCTCCTCGAATTCCCGCGGGCTCCGGTAGGTGGTCATCGCGAGGGCGCGGGCCAGCGCGAGCCCCCGGGCCGCCTGTCCGGTGACCACGCCCAGCTCCGCGGCCGAACGTTGAACCGAGCGAATTCCCGTCGCCATGGGGTGCGTGCGGTGCGCGGCGCAGAGGATGACGAGACGCGCCACGCGTGCCGGGAAGAGTTCGGCGAAGGCCAGTCCGACCATGCCGCCGTATGAGGCGCCCGCGATCGCGGCGGCGACAAGGCCGAGTTCGTCGAGAACGGCCGCGATGGCTCGCGCCTGGTCGTGGCTTGTCACGGGGCGGAGGAGGCCATCCTCCGAGTTTCCGCCGAGGTAATCGATGCCGACGAGCAGATGGCGCGCCGGGTCGAGGACTGCGTCTTCTCCCACCACGCCGGGCCACCATCCAGGGGAAGGATCGGAGACGGTGGGCGCCAGGTGACGGCCCGCGGAGATGCCGCCGAGGACGACCGTTGCCGGTGCGTCGGCCGGCCCCTGCGCCTCGTACGCGATCGACACGGAACGTTTTCCGAGGTGATCGAAGGGCAGGGTGGAGCGTACGACGCCCTCACGAACGGTTGTCGTCGCGTGGGGCGCGATCGGCGCGGCCACGGCATGCGGGTCGGGCGCGGCATGCGAGGCAACGCGAGCGGAAGAGCGGTTGGCCATGATGACCTCTCCGAGTCTCGAGTTTGCCTCATCGGACTCCGGAGATTCGACACCCTGAATGCTGCTGGCTACCACCTGCAAGGCGGCGGGCGGTTCATCTTTACGGCGGACGCGAGTCCACCGCAGGAGTTGGCACCTTTGCGGGAATGCCACTTCCCACAGGTTGCCCCGGCGTCAACGGGCCTGTCCCTCAGCCGGTCTCGATGAGTTGTCGTGCGGCCAGTCTTACGGGGTTGAGCTTCGCATGTCAACTTTCAGGTGGATGACGTCGGGCTCCTCGGGGCTACCGGCCGAACGAGTACGAGAAGTTGAGGATCGGCAGACAGCATTCCGTGTCGCCATCGGCCACAGCGCCGACAACCGCGATCTCGGTGTTGAACCGGTCGCCAATGATGCGGATCCCGCCCGACAGGACCACGCTGACTGCGTCGACCGCATCGGGGAGGAGATAGTTCTCCGAGATGAGCTTGATCCGGCGACTCACTCTGGTCTCGCCCCCCAGCATGAAGGCCGGCTCGTTCTCCACCTCCTCTCCGGAGTAGAAGTAGCCGAGTCCCGCCGAGAGTGCCTCGTCGCCGCTGCCGAACGTGCCTACGCCGTACGCGACGCCGACGACCTCATCGTCGAAGAAGAAGGCGAGCGTCCCGAGCGAGACCTGTGCCTCGGCGCTGCGGAGGATCTGTGCCTTCGGAGCGACGTAGAACGGTTCGAAGTTCCCGAAAAGGACCGGGGCTCCCGCCGCGATCGTCACACGGTCGGTTACCCCCACCGCGGCGAACGGCAGGACGACCACATAGGTGCCGACGTACGACTCGCCGCGGGCGAGCGTTCGCCCGGTGGCGGTGAAGAGCAGCCGGGTACCTCCGGGATCCTCGTTCCAGAACTCCGCGCCCTCGAACCGGCCGCGGGCCGGCCGAAGCCCCCGGACCTGGGACCGGTCGACCTCGAGCCTGCTTCCACCCGCCGTCACGAACACGACCCGCGCCTCATCGAGTTCCACGACGCGCGCAACGACGCGAGAGCCGTCGGCGAGCCGGACCTCATAGAGGACTTCGCTCGGAGCCGGAATGTCCGGCGGCGTCTGGGCCCGGGCCATCGCCGGAGCGAGGGCCGCAATCACCGGGACGGAAGCGGCGACGAGGAGCGACCGCAGCAGAGAGGCGAAGGACCTCGTGCGGGGGCTGGGCATCGTTTCTCCTCCTGGGCTCCCTGCCGGAGCGCTAGTACGGCGTCTTGTTCCGCTTCCGGATCCAGCGCTCGAAGATGGTCCGTGCCTGGTCGGAAGGTATCCGTACCAGCGAAACGATTCTGCGTTCCCCCAGCGGCCTGGCCATTTCGTCGTAGATGTCTTCGTCGCTGAACCGGAGGGCCGCCGCGTCCTCCCGGGTGTTGGCGTAGTACACGCGGCGCATGCGGCTCCAGTAGATCGCGCCCAGACACATCGGACAGGGTTCGCAGCTGGCGTAGATCTCGCAGCCGCCGAGGTCAAAGGTTTTCAGACGGTCGCAGGCTTTCCGGATCGCCTGCACTTCGGCGTGGGCCGTGGGATCGTTGTCCAGGGTGACGCGGTTCATCCCCTCGGCGATGATCTCGCCATCTCTCACGATGACCGCGCCGAACGGGCCGCCGCCCTCCTCGATGCTGCGTTCGGACAGATCGATGGCCCGTTGCATGAATTCGTCATTCATCAGGACGCTCGTTTCGCCGGGGCGTGCGCGTTCGATTCCCCTCGTTCGGCTCCTCGTGTTCGGCTCCCGGCGTTCGACGGCCGGAGTACTCCCGGAATATACTCATCCGGTCCCCTTCCCGGATTTCGGCCGGGGTCCCTCGTCCCTGTCGCCACGGCGGACGCGATTGACGAACTCCAGAGGCGGCCGGCCCTCCCGGCGGCGGGCGCGCGACCTCACGGTCGATCTCGGGCTCCTGGCTACAGCGATCATCTGGGGCATCAACTTCTCCGTCGTGAAGATCGTGCTCCAGCACCTGGATCCGCTGGGCTTCAACGCGCTGCGCTTCCCCTTCGCGGCAGTGGCGGTCTGGGTCCTCCTCCGCGCCACGGGACGCCCTGCCCTCCCGCCGCGGAGCGAGTGGCTGCGTGTTCTGGGGCTCGGCGTGGTGGGGCACGTGGTGTTCCAGGTCGCCTTCATCTACGGGATCGATCTGACGCTGACCGGGAACGCGGCGTTGCTCCTCTCCACGAGTCCGGTGTGGGTGCTCCTGATCGCCTCCGCGCTCGGGCGCGAGCGGTTCAATGGCGCGATCCTGCTGGGCGTCGTTGCCACGCTGGCCGGCATGGCGATCCTCATCACCGGCGGGTCGCAGGAAGTCGGAGGGGCCGGTCTCGGGGATCTGCTCGTC
The DNA here is from genome assembly GCA_964509895.1 of uncultured Gemmatimonadota bacterium. Lineage (GTDB taxonomy): Bacteria > Gemmatimonadota > Gemmatimonadetes > Palauibacterales > Palauibacteraceae > Palauibacter. The sequence continues at coordinate 1,381 of CAZDZJ010000137.1, read as the reverse complement.
CTCGCGGCCGCGCTCTCCTGGGCGTCCTTCACCGTCTTCGGACGGCGCATCACGAAGCGCCGGGGGGCGCTGGAGGTGACGGGATGGACGCTCTGGGCCGCGCTTCCCTTCATCATCGGCATGGGGATCCCGGACCTGATGCGCGTCGACTGGAGTTCGGTCCCGGCGGGCATCTGGTTCGCGACGGCGTACACGGGGGTCTTCGGGATCGCGATCGCCTACCTGCTCTGGTCGCGGGGCATGAAGGCGATCGGCCAGAGCCGGACGGCGGTGTACCAGAACCTCGTCCCGGTGATCGCGCTGGCCACGGCCTGGATGTGGCTGGGGGAGACACCCATGGCGCAGCAGTTGGGCGGCGCCGCCGTCATCCTCTCGGGAGTGGCCGTCGCACGTGGGCTCGCCGGGGGCCGCCGTCGGCGCAGGCGGTGAACTTCGAAATCCCGGGCATCTTCGCATGCGGGCTTTACGAGGCGTAGCAGGCCGCGGCAGGGCGTTTTCTTGCACGTTGCCGGGCTCGCGGTGGCATCCGGCGGCGGCCTATCTTGGAGCCCATGTCCGAGGAGCGCAGGGTAGCGGGAATCGTGCTGGCCGCCGGGTCATCGACCCGCATGGGCCGCAACAAGCTCCTGCTGGACGTCGGCGGCGAGACGCTGGTGCGCCGCGCCGTCCGCCTCGCGGGTGACGCCGGCCTCGACCCCGTCATCCTCGTCGCGGGGCACGCACGACGGGCGGTCGAACGCGAAGTCCGCGACCTCGACTGCACGCCGATCTTCAACCCCGATCACGAGACCGGCATCCAGACCTCCGTGGCGTGCGGCATCGCCGCGGTGCCGGCAGCGCCCGGGGCGGCTGCATGCGGGGCGGCCGTGGTGATGCTGCCCGACATGCCCTTCGTGACCGCGCGCATGGTGCGTGCGCTTGTCGAGCGTTACTCGGAGACGGGCGCGCCGCTCGTCGTGTCGCGCTACGGAGACGTGAACGCCCCGCCGATCCTCTACGACCGCAGCCTCTTCGGCGAGATCTCCCGCATGCGGGCGGGATGCGGACGGGAGGTCGTGCGGCGGCACCACGAGCGGGCGGTCCGGGTGGACTGGCCGGCCGACCGGCTGCGAGACCTCGACCGGCCCGACGAGTACGAGTCCGCGCGGCGAGAGTTCGCGGGGATCGGCTCCCGTTCCGGCGACGTCCCGTGAATCGCGACCTGCTCGATCTTGCCGCGCGGTTGACGGCCGAGCGCCAGCCGTATGCACTCGCCACCGTGGTGAGGAGCGAGCGTCCGACGAGCGGCAAGCCGGGCAACATGGCGCTGATCTCGGCGGACGGGACGATGCACGGCTGGATCGGCGGCAGCTGCACCCGGTCGGAGGTGATCCGCCACGCG
>CAZDZJ010000136.1:0-30906 GCA_964509895.1 uncultured Gemmatimonadota bacterium | reverse complement strand
GCGTAGTGGTCTACGAGCTTCTCCCGGCCTAGTGCCGTGTCCCGAGTGGGCTCCCGTCGAGATCCGAGCCCACGGCAATGCCCAAGTGGTGGAGCGCCGTAACCGGCACGTCGACGATGTACTCGGGCCGGGATCCCGCCGCCGGCCAGCCCACGGTCGACGGACCGCTGGCGAGGATGAAGATCGTCATCTCCTCCGGCGAGTCTCCACCGTGGCCGCCGTCCTCCCGCCGTCCGTGGTCCGTGCTGATGAGTACGAGCCAGTCTTCCCCCCCGAAGCCGGCCCGTGCCCGCAGTGCCTCCGTCAGCCAGCCGACGTGGCGGTCCGAGAGGGCGATCGCGTCGCGGTATTCGGTCCCGATCGATCCGTGCCGGTGGCTCGTCTCGTCCGGGTTTCCGAGGTATACGAACGCGGCGTCCACCTCCGCCGAGGCCAGATGTTGCGCCGCGCGCGCCGCAACCATGCTGTCCGCCTCCGCCCACCCGAATTCGTATCCGTCCACGGCGACGAGCCTGTCCGTGGCGTCCGCGAGCACCGGCCCGCCTCCTTCGAGCGAGGCCAGCGGCATCCAGTCGAGGGCCGCGAACGTGCCGAGTTCCGGACGCTGCCTTTCGGCCAGGGTCAGGAAAGCCGGGTATTCCTCGTACCGCCGCCCCTCGAAGCCGTTGTCCATCACGCCGTGCTTCGCCGGCCAGACCCCCGTGAGGATCGAGGACCACGCCGGACCGCTCACCGACGGCGTCGTCGTACGCGCCCCCGCGGTGTACCAGCCGCGGGCGGCCAGCGAGTCCATGACCGGCGTCGCCACCTCCGCGAGCACGTCCGCGCGCACACCATCGATCCCGATCAGCAGAACCTTCGGGTTCCGCTGGTCCGGCGTCATGTCGGGAGGAGCCGAGCAGCCCCCGACGCCCTGCGCGATCGGGCCGACGAGCAGCAGCACCGCGGCGGCCCGCTTGAAACGTGACGGCGGGCGAATACGAGTCGTCATGTGTTCGGTGATGGGTTCCGTCATGGGACCGAAGCCTTGGTCGCTGGCGGCGGACGCGCAAGCTCGGAATATTGGATGATATGAACAGAATCGGCCCGGTCGTCATTGCGGTACTGCTCGCAGGTTGCTCCACGGCGCCTGTATCCTTCCAGGGCGTGGCGCCCTCCGGACTGGAAACCGCCTATCGGTGCGCGGTCGCGCAACTGAATCTCATGGACTACACGATCGAGGACGGCAACCTCGAGGCCGGCTTCGTCAGGGGCCGCCGGCAGACGTCCGGTGTCGTACAGGAACTCTTCACCGGGGCCGCCCACCACGACATCCTGACGGCGAGCGTGTTCGACAATCCCGCCACCGGAAACACGCATATCAGGGTCGTCGCCTCACGGGTCGCGGATCACGACATCGGCCTCGTGGCGGGACTCGACGACGATGAGGAGCAGGGCGAGAACCAGATCGGGCCCTCGGACTCGGGGAAGGCCGATGCGCAGCGCCTCCTGATGAATTGCGGCGTCGTGGCCGTGGCCGGAGCACCTTCGCCCCGGTGATCCGGGTCGCCGGCCTGGCAGCCGTCGCCGGCCTCGCCGCCTCCCTGTTCGTCCCCGCTTCGACGCACGCCCAGAGCGAAGTGCTCCTTCGTGTGGCGCCGGAAGCAGGCTGGCTCACCGCGGAACACACGAAGCGAGTCACCGCGGGGGGTGGATCGAGCGAAAGCGCGACATCGGCGTCGGGGCCGACCTTCTCGGTCAATCCCACCGTCGGGCTGCGCAGACGATGGTCGGGAGGCCTGCTCGCGGGTGCCGAACTCGAGGGACTGATCGCCAATCGGGGGATCATCGAGGGCACGATCGCACCTACCCCGAACGGCGAGCCGCACGATGTATGGCCCGGCGAGTGGGACCTGCGCGACCGGTTCGGCGTCGGAGGCGCCGTGCTCCTCGGGTTCGATCTCCGCTCCGGCGCGGTGCAGGGCTATGCCTTTGCCGGCATCCGCCGGATGTGGACCGAATTCGGAACGAGCGGCGTCAACCCGGAAACCGGAGAGGTCGGCGAGCGGCGCGAGCAGCGAGTCCGGTGGCCATCGACGCTCGGGATCGGCCTGACGCTGAGCCGCGCCTGGCTCGTGGACATACGTCTCGGATACTCGCGATCCCGGACCGAGTGGACCGTGGAGATTCCCGATGTTCTGCTCGACTACGGATACTCGGCAAACGCCATCACGCTCTCCGCGGGGATCGGCCCGCCCCGCTGACTCGCGGCTCTCCCGATCGTTGGCGTCGCCGAGACGGAGTCGGGGCGCGCGCGCTGACGGGCTCAGCGCACCTCGGCGGGCAGTCTCCGAACCACGATGCTGGGGATGTCGAGCTCGTCGAGTTCGATGAAGGCGACGAGACCGTCCGGCCCGAACGCGTCGGGAATCCTCGTCGCCCCGGCCGCGAACGTGCCGACGTATTCTCCACCCGCGCCCATCACGTCGATCGGACCGCGACGATCCCACGGTTCGTCACCGCGCCGCTGGATCCAGAGCGCGCCCTCCCACGTCGCCCGCATCGCCAGGAGTACGGAAACCTCCTCGAAGAACTCGATGTCCTCGATCTTCTCGCGGGCCGCTTCCTTCATCTGGTTGAGGAGCGCCGACGCCGCCCCCTCGGCCTCCTGAGCCCCCAGCCCTCCGAAGAGACCCTCTCCGGTCCCCTCCTCCAGGTTCCGCAGTTCGTAGCCGCGCGTTGCCGACCGGATCCGCCGCGTGACGGGTACCGGCGTGAACGGGCGGACCACGCTTCGCAGCACGCGCCCCGTGTCGTCCGTCACCTTGATCCTGTAGGCGCTTGAGTCGGCGTAGGCGATCCCGCCGTCCGGCAGGACATCCCAGAGGAGGTACGGTTCGAACCATCTCGTGTCGCCCACCATCATATCGACCATCGTAGAAGCGTCTCCGAGATCGGACATCGTCAACGCCTCCACCTCTTCGTCGGCGGAGGGCGGGCGCCATGCCTCGAGGATCGTCACGCCGACCGCTTCGTCGCCGAGGAGGTCGAGCCGCTCGAGACCGCGGTCGTCCACGCCCCCTTCGTCGGATGCCTCCGCCCCGACGAGATCACTCAGAAGACTGGTCATGGCGCCGAGCCGCGATGGCATGCCCTGTGCCACGATGGCCAGCCTGCCCGGGTCCGGTCGCAGCGCCAGGCGGCTGTTGGTGATGCCGCCCAGGATGTCGCTCCCGCCCCCCATGCGAACGAACCTGTCGAACTCGCCGTCGGGAGCGAAGATCTGGTATGCGTTGTGACCCAGGTCGGCCACGGCCACGCGTCCGTCCCGCCAGACGACGAACGCTTCCGGCTCGTCGAACTCGCCCGGCCCCTCCCCCGGGCTCCCCACGATGCGGACGAGGCGCCCCCCGTCACCGATCACGACGACGTGCCCGGCGGACGTGTCCAGGGCGTACAGCCGGCCTTCGGCGTCGAAACCCACCGCGGGGGCGTCCCTGAACTCGGCCCATTCCTCCGCGTCGAAACCGCCTGCGCGATACACCTCGGGGAAGTCGGCCGACAGCGGCCGGTCCTGCCCTTCGAGACCCTGGGCCGCGGCGCCGGCACCGGCGAGCGCGGCGACGCCGACGAGAATTCCGAGCATGGCAAGTCCTCCTCCTGCGGGGGTTACGACCCCACCCCCGGTTCAGTTTCCGGGGTTGAGCAGGTCCAGGGCCACGTCGCGAGCTTCGTCCCTCGTTTCGACGATGTGCCGGTCGGGCACCCCCGAGAGGACGTCGAGTGCACGCAGCGTTCGTTTGACCGCTCCGGAGACCGACAGGATGACGACCTCGGTGCCCTCGCTCTCCGCCACGTCCAGAAGCTGCCGGATCAACATGGCGGCGCTGTCGTCCACGTAGGTGGCGCCGGTGAAGTCGAAGATGACGATCTCGTGGTCCCTGATGTCCTTCCCGATCACGGCGACCAGCTTGTGCGAGGACGCGACCGTGAAGACTCCCCTGAGAGCGACCAGGCCGACCCTGGCCGAGTATTCGTCCATCGCGGCGGCGGCGTCGGTTCCCGCGAAGAACACCCGGTCGAGCAGCGGGACCGAGAGTACGTTGTCGAGTTCGAGGCTCTCGAGTTGGCTCGCGTGCGCCATGCCCGCGGCAATGAGGCCGATGGCTACCGCGGTCACGAGGTCGACGAACACGGTGAGGGCGAGCGTCAGCACCATGACGAAGAGGTGATCTCGCCGAATCCTGCGGATGCGGGCGAGGAGCGGCCAATCGATGATGTCCCAGCCGACCTTGAGCAGGATGCCGGCGAGGACGGCATGCGGGATCGGCTCCAGGTAGCGGCCGAAGCCCAGGAGCACACCGAGCACGAAAATCGCTCGCAGGGCTCCGGACATCCGCGTCAGGCCTCCGGCGCGGATGTTCACGACCGTGCCCATGGTCGCCCCCGCCCCCGGCAGCCCGCCGAACAAGCCGGAGATCACGTTGCCGATCCCCTGTCCCACCAGTTCGCGATTGGAGTCGTGCTGCGTCCCCGTCAGCGAGTCGGCCACGAGCGACGTGAGGAGGCTGTCGACGGAACCGAGGAGCGCGAGGATGACCGCCGGCTGCAGGGCGCTCGCCAGGAAGCCGAGCGACGGCAGGCCGAGTTGGATGTCCGGCAGGCCGGCCGGTATCGAGCCGATGGTCGGCGCGTCGGTGAGCCAGAATACGCCCAGCGCGGTGCCGACGATCAGCGCGACCAGGGGCCCGGGCAGAAGTCGCGACAGGCGCCGGGGCCAGAGGATGCCGGCCGCGAGCGTGGCCGCCCCGATGGCGAGAGCGCTGCCATTGGCGTTTGCGACGGCTTCGGGGAGCGCCCTGATCGCCCCGACGGGACCGCCCTCGGCGTTGGCGGCGCCCAGGAACGGCAGCGTCTGGATCAGCATGACGATGACGCCGATCCCGGACATGAACTCGGAGATGACGACGTATGGCGTGTACACGACGAAGCGGCCCGTCTTCAGCACGCCCAGCGCGATCTGCAGCAACCCGGCCAGCACCACCACGGTGAAGGCCTCGCTCAGGGTGGAGGCGTGCGTGGTCACGATGACCGACATGGCCACGGTCATGGCCGGGGTGGGACCCGACATCTGGAACCGGTTGCCGCCGAACACCGCCGCGAAGAAGCCCACGGCGATCACGCCGTACAGGCCGGCCGCCGCCCCCAGCCCCGACGCGACGCCGAAGGCGAGCGAGACCGGAAGCGCGACCACCGCCGAGGTCACGCCGCCGAAGAGGTCGCCGCGGAAAGTCTGGAGATCGTACTTCACGGACGCGACGCTTCCGCCATCTCACACCTCCTTGCGAGTGCCCTACTCTGGACGGCGTCGCGACCCCCGGCAACTCTTGGGGGATGAACACGCCGCGCGAACGCTGGGGCAGCCCTCTGGGCTTCATTCTCGCGACCACGGGATTCTCGGTGGGGCTCGGCAACATCTGGCGCTTTCCGTACCTGGTGGGGGAGAACGGGGGCGGAGCCTTCCTCCTCATCTACGTCCTGCTCGCCGTCCTGATCGGGATCCCCCTGTTCACCGCCGAGATGAGCCTCGGGCGACGCGCGCAGGCGACGCCGCTCGCCGCGATGCGGAAGCTCGCGGGCCGAAGCCCGTTCCGGCTGATCGGCTGGCTTGGCGTGGGCGCCGCCTTCCTCATCATGGCGTACTACCAGCTCATCATGGGCTGGATCGCCGCCTATTTCGTTCGCGCGTTCGCCGGGGGCTACGCGACCGGGAGCGTCGGGGCCGCGGCGGAATCCTTCGCGGCCTTCACGGCCCGCCCGGGGGAGGTGCTCGCCTACACCATCCCCGTGATGCTGCTCGCGGGACTCATCATCACCCGCGGACTGCGCCGGGGCATCGAACGGGCGGCGCGGATCCTGATGCCGATCCTCTTCTTCTTCCTCGTCGGGCTCGGGATCGTCTCGCTCCAGTTCGAAGGCGCCTGGGACGGAGTACGGTGGTATCTCACGCCCGACTTCTCCGCCATCGGCCCGGGAACCTGGCTAGCGGCGCTCGGACAGGCCTTCTACTCGATCGGGGTCGGCATGATCGGGGCCTTCGTCTTCGGCAGCTATCTCCATCCGCGGAAGAGCGACATCCCGGGAAGCGCCGCGTCCATCGTCGCCTTCGACACCATCGCCGCGATCCTCGCCGGGTTCGTCATGTTCCCCGCTCTGTTCGCATTCGGGATGGAGCCCGACCAGGGAGCGGGCCTCCTCTTCGTCACCATGGCGGGGTTGTTCGGCCGCCTGCCGGCGGGCGAGGTCGCCGCGGCGTTCTTCTTCCTGCTCGTGTTCGTCGCCGGACTCACCTCCGGTCTCGCGCTCCTCGAAGCCCTCACGGCGAGCGCCATGGACTCGCTGGGCTGGAGCCGCCGCCGGTCGCTGTGGACGGTACTGGCGATCATCGTGCTGTCCGGCGTGCCGCTCGCGCTCGGCGGCGGACCCTGGGCCGCAGTGCAGATCGGGGGCCGCGGGCTGTTCGAACTCGCCGACTACGTGTCCGGGAACATCTTCCTCACTGTCGGCGGGCTGGCGATCTCGCTCTACGTGGCGACCGTATGGGGATTCGAGCGCTTCCGCGCGGAAACGAATCAGGGTGCGGGGCGCTTCCGGATCACGGGGGCGTGGGGCCCGGTGATGCGCTTCCTCGTGCCGGTTGCGGTGGGACTCGTCGTTCTGGCCGGACTCGGCCTGCTGGGCTAGCTAGCAGGCCGTGGCAAAAAGCCCGCTGCGTTCGAGCTGCGCTGCATCTCGCCTGAAACGCTGCGCTCTGCGTCTCTCCTGGGTCAAATAGCTCTGCTATTCTCCCTCGTCGCTCCTTGTCAGGCGAGCGCTTCACCGCTCTCGGCGCTGACGCGGGGTTTTGCCACGGCCTGCCAGTCAGGGCTGGAGGCGCGTGATCTCCCAGCTGTCGCCGCTCGGCACGTAGAGGAGGCGGTCGTGGAGCCGGTTCGCCCGGCCCTGCCAGAACTCGAACCTGTCCGGCAACAGGAGGTACCCGCCCCAGAAGTCCGGTAGCGGGACTTCCCCTCCCTCGAATCGCGCCTCCGTCGCCGCGACGCTCTCTTCGAGCGCGGCGCGGTCGGCGACCGGGTGGCTCTGCTTCGACGCCCAGGCCCCCAGCTGACTGCCACGGCTGCGTGTCGCGAAGTATGCCGCGGATGCCTCCGTTGAGAGACGCGCGACCCTGCCCTCGACCCGCACCTGCCGCTCGAGGACCGACCAGTGGAAGCAGAGGGCGGCGCGTGGATTCGAATCGAGTTCGGCGGCCTTGCGGCTGTCGTAGTTCGTGAAGAACCGGAGCCCGTCGGGGCCGACGCCCTTGAGGAGGACCATGCGCGCGGAAGGCCGGCCATCCGGGGTGGCGGTAGCGAGCGCCATCGACTCCGGGAGGAGCAGGCCGGAGGCTTCCGCATCCGCGAACCAGCGCCCGAACAGCTCGTACGGATCGGGGGACGCCTCGAGCGTCGGCAGGCCGCGCGTCACACCCCGCGTCAGGGTGCGGATTGCCCGCAGGTGGGCGCGCAACTCGTCGAATTTGCTCACTCGGTGGTCCGCCTCTGGAGATCCGGTTGAATCGCAGCAACAGTGTTCGCGACGGGGCGCGGGGGGTCAACCCGGAGTCTCAGTGGAAGCGGCCGGGATCGAAGGGGAGGAGATCTGTCTCGGACGCGCCTTCGAGCAGGAGTTGCGCCACCGCCAGGCCGGTGGACGGCGCGAGAGTGACGCCGAGCATCTGGTGTCCCGTGGCCACGCACACATTCGGGAGGCCGGGCAACCAGCCGATGGCCGGAAGGCCGTCGGGCGTGACCGGCCGCATCCCGACCCAGTCGGCGCGCGCCGATCCGTCCAGCCCCGCCGGGACGTAGCGGCGTGCCGCCCGCTCGAGGATCGCGATCCGACGCCGGTCGAGGCGCTGGTTGATGCCCGAGAACTCCATCGTTCCGAGCACGCGCAGCGCGCCCCGGAAGGGTGTGAAGCCGACCCTGGCCGGGGTCACGTGGAGGGGGTGCGAGAGTCGTGCCCGCGGGTTCCGGATCGTGATGCTGTAGCCCTTCCCCGCCTGGACCGGGAGCTTCCGCCCCAGCGTGGCGAGCAGGGAGGCCGTCTCGGCTCCCGCCGCGACCACGAAGACGTCGGCCTCGACCGCGTCACTCGGAGAGGCCCTCGGAAGGGCCGCCCGAACGCGGGATCCCTCGCGCGCGAAGCCGCCGACCTCCGCCCCCGTAACGAGCTGCACGCCCCGCTCCGCGAGACTCGCGGCAAGGCCCGTGCAGAGGGCCTCGGGGCGCACGTGCGTATCGCCCCGCACCCGCAGACCGATGAGGTCTCCTCGCAGATCGGGCTCGGCCCCGGCCAGCGCCTCCCGGTCCAGCACGTCCACCGGTCCGACGCGTTCCGGCCCCAGCCTGGCCAGCAATCCGGCGGTCTGCCGCAGTTCGTCCTCGTTGTCATACGCCAGGATCGTCCCTGCCTCCTCGCGCTCGAAGGCGACCCCCGCAGCCACCAGCCCGCGGTAGAGGCGATCCGTGGGTTCATTAAGCGCGGCGAGCGCGGCGACGCCCCGGGCGTAGCTCTTCTCGTTGCAGTGGCGCCGGAACGCCCACAGCCAGCCCATCAGACGCGGGATCGCGCTCGGCCGGATATGGAGCGGGCTGTCGGAGCGGAGCATCCAGCGGAGCGACGCGAGCGTGAGGCCGGGTGCCGGAAGCGGCCGGGAGATCGACGGACAGACCCACCCGCCGTTGCCCCAGGAGCACCCGCGCCCGATCCGGCCTCGTTCGAGGAGCACCACCTCGGCTCCGCCGCGCTCGAGGTAGTGGGCGACGCACAGCCCGATGATGCCGCCCCCGACGACGGCGACTTTCACGCGTCCAGCGACCAATCCGAAGAACTAGCAGGCACAGCAGGCCTCGGTCTCGGCCGCGGGCTCGTCTTCGGAAGCGGGCGGGCACGGCGCGACCAGCGCTTCCCCATCGGGCGCATCGTCCGTGACCACGTACCACTCCCATCGCAGACCCTGCGGTTCGTGAGACCACACCTTCATCTGGGCCGCGTGACAGCACACGGTCTCCTCCTCCACGGCCGTCAGTATGTCGGCCGCCTCCAGCCGCGCACCGGCGGTCCGCACCAGCCCGTCGTCGAACACCTCCACGCCGAGGTGGTTGATCCGCTCCGCCGCCTCGGGGTTCTCGAACAGGACGAGCTTCAGCGGCGGCTCGTCGATGGCGAAGTTGGCATAGCCGGGCCGACGCTTGTGCGGCCTCGCGCCGAAGAGTTTCCCGTAGTAGTCCACCGCTTCGTCGATATCGCGAACGTTGAGGGCGAGTTGAAGTCGCATGAGGTCTATTCCCTCCGTTGTCATGGTCCGAGGTCTTCCTCCTCCGTATCGGGTGGAAGTCTCGCCTGGGCCGGCGGGCGTCGCCAGCCGCGCACCGTTGCCCGTACGGACCGCGACCGTGCACGTTTCGTCGCCGGTTGAAGCCGTCGGGCCCCCGGCTCCGTGTGAACCCACGCCCAGGGAGTAGCATGCGTACTATCCGAACTCCGTTTGCCGCCCCCCTGCTTGCCGCAGCGCTCGCCGCTCCGCTCGCGGCTCAGGATCCCGGCGTCGACGCCGCGGTCGACCGGGTGATCGACCGGATCGTGGAGATGCGGCACCGGATCCACCAGTTCCCGGAACTCGGCAACCGGGAGTTCGAGACCGCGGCCATGGTCGCGGAACACCTGCGGGAGCTCGGCTTCGACGAGGTCATCGAAGGCGTCGCGCACACCGGCGTCATCGGGATCCTCAGGGGAGGCCTTCCCGGAGACGTGGTCGCGGTGCGCGCGGACATGGACGCCCTCCCCGTGACCGAGGACACGGGGTATTCCTTCGCTTCCACGGTCCGGACCGAGTACGGCGGGCAGGAAGTCGGCGTAATGCACGCCTGCGGCCACGACGTCCACACCGCGGTGCAACTCGGCGTGGCCTCGGTCCTCGCCTCGATGCGCGACCAGATCCCCGGCACGATCAAGTTCATCTTCCAGCCCGCGGAGGAAGGGCCGCCACCGGGCGAGGATGGCGGCGCAGACATGATGGTCCGCGAGGGCGCGCTGGAGGGCGTCGTCCCGTCCGCGATCTTCGGACTCCATACGTTCTCCGAGATGGACGCGGGGACGCTCGGCTATACGCCGGGGCCCGCGCTCGCGGCCGTCGACCACTTCAAGATCCGGATCATCGGCCGGCAGGCGCACGGCGCCCAACCCCACACGAGCGTCGACCCCGTCGTGATGGCCTCGCAGGCCGTCACCGCCTTCCAGACGATCCGCTCCCGCAACCTGTCGCCGCTCGAGCCCAGCGTGGTCACGGTCGGGGTCATGCGGGGCGGCGAACGCTTCAACATCATCCCGATGGAGATGTGGCTCGAGGGCACGGTCCGGACCTATAACCCCGACGTGCGGGACGCCGTCGAGCGGCGCATGGACGAGATCCTCGACGGGATCACGCTGGCGGGCGGCGGCAGCTACGTGCTCGAGTACGACCGCGGCACCCCCGCGACGATCAACGACCGCGGCCTCACCGCGCAGATGGCGCCCACGCTGGCAAAGATCGTGGGTGAGGAGAACGTCTTCGTCCTCGACCCCACCATGGGGGGCGAAGACTTCGCCTACTTCGCGAACGAAGTGCCGGGGTTCTTCTACCGGCTGGGCTCGGTGAACCCGGAGCTGGGCTCCGGAGGGCACCACACGCCGGATTTCCGGGCGGACGACGCCTCGATCTCGATCGGGATGCGCGCGATGTCGAACCTGCTTCTGGACTACCTGAAGTCGCGGCGCCCCTCCACGGACCACTAGCGTCGTGTCCCGGAAAACAGGCGCGCTCGAACAGCCGTGGTTTTCCGCGGCACGGCACTAGCGTTCGACGACCACGTCCTGCCACGCGATGCGCGTGACGAGTTCGAGTTCGAGGCCTTCGTCATCTCCCCGCGGCCGCAGGAGGAGGCGTTCGCCGAGGGGGACGCCGCAGATGGCGAATCTCCCCTGCGCGTCCGAGGCGCTCCCGGCGTATTGCGACTGATCGGATATCATGGCGCCCCGGGCCGCACCCTGGAGTCGGCGCACCCTCCACACGATCTCGACCTCTGTCTCCGGCACCGGGAGCCCCGTCTCCGCGTCGCGCACGAATCCGACCACGGCGCCCGCGCTCCCGTAAGGGGATTCGCCGGGGCAGACGCGCTGGAAGAGGGCGTCCGAGGAGGGGGTCCACAACTCCAGTGGATCGCTGGTCCGATCGTCGACGACCAGGCGGGTTTCGTTAAGCCGCACACCGGCGGCGCGGAGCTTCGGGTGATCCACGCCCACCGCGTAGCTCCCGTCGGGCAGCCCTCCGATCCGAAACGCGCCGGTCTCGTCGGTGATCGCGCTGAACGGTGAGTTCGCAGCATCGGGACGGGGGACGAAAGCCGCGGCGTCGTCCCAATCCCGGATGACGACATCGGCTCCGGCGAGCGGCTCACCGCTCGCGCTGTCGCGCACAAGCCCGGCGACGACGCCCTCGCCGACCTCGAACGCAACGCCGCCGACGAAGGCGTCCGACACGGTGCCGCCGACCTGACGATACCCCACCAGCACGGCTTGCGGCGCCGTGCTCAGCCCTGCCCGGCCCAGCATCCGGGTTCGCCCTCCGATCGGGAAGCGGATCCACCAGTCGCGGACGTAGAACGGGCCGTCCGGCAGGCGGTCGAAGGTGAGATCCGCGCCCACCCATGCCCGCCTCGCGCCGCGCGGCAGCGGGACGTTCCTGTACCGGACCTGTACGCGCCGCAGCGCCGCGCTCTCTTCCGCCAGCCACATCGTCCCCTCGATCTCGACCACATCGCGCCCGCTGCGCGGACGGAACGTGATCCCCACCATCCGCTCGTCCGCCACCACATCTCGCCGGAGGCCGAAGCAGTGCGTGTCCCGGAACTCGGGGGAAAGGAGAACCGTCGCGTCCGGCGCGTAGAAGGTCGAGGAATCCCGGGTCACGGTGGCATACCCTGAAGCTTCGAGCCGGGAAGCGGGCAGGCTCCGGAAAGGAGGCAGGCGCACGTGCCGCCGCGTGCGGCTCTCCGATTCGAGCGTCGCGAGGCTCTCCGGTTCCAGCGTCCGCCGGAATTCGGTCAGGGTGAACGTCACCTCGCCCCGGTCCTCGGCCCAGACCGCTGTGTCGAGCGCCTTTCGCACCTCCTCCCAAACCGTGGCAAGCTCTCCCCCCTGACTCGGATCGTCGAGACAGGAACTCGTCACCTCGACGCGGAGGTCGCTGAGCTGGACGGGGCGCGGTGGGACATCGACCGTCACGGTGAGACGCTGTCCCGCAGCGAGCTGGTAGGACTCCGTAATCCAGTTGGCGTAGCCGATGCGCTCCACCCGGATCCGGTATTCACCCGGACCTGGCGCCCGGAGCGAGAACACGCCATCCGCCGCCGTGAAGTCCGCCTGTACCGCCTCTTCTTCGACGTTCAGGAGGCTGATGAAGCCGCCGGAGATGCGCGGGCCCCCGTCCGACTCCCGTACGACGCCCACGATCATCTGGCCCTCGAGGGGTGAGGCCACCCCGGGGAAGGAGGCGCACGCGACGAGCAGCGCAGCGGCGAGCCGTGGCCCCGGAGCCCGGGCTCGCGAAACAGAGGCAACCATCATGCCGGAATGTTGTGAGGCGACGCCATCGACGCCAACCCGGACCGCTGCCGGCGGAGGCTCAGTCGGCCAGACGCAGCGCCACCAGCGTGTTCGGAGCCTGGACGACGACATGCTGTCGGCCCTCATGCATGTACGTCATCATCCCGTACCTCGGCTGCGCCGGAAGCTCGACCTGACCCAGCCGCTCGCCCGTCCCCTTGTCCACGGCGAACAGGTAGGACGTCCCATCGCTCCCCTCCCCCGTGTACATGAGCAGCGTGCTGGTGACGATCTGGGCCGCCTGCCGCCCCGTGCCGGTGTTCGGGATGTCCATCCCCTGGAGGGCGTCGTGATCGAGCACGCTGTTCGGCGTGTCTCCCACCGGGATCCACCACAGGTGCTCGCCCGTGTTCATGTCGATCGCCGTGATCCGGCTGTACGGCGGCTTGAAGAGGGGAAGCCCCTGCACCCGCCGCACGCCCGCGAAGCCGCCCACGGCGAACTTCGTGATCGTCGTCCCCGTCTGCGCCGGCTCCCGTGCGTCCCGCTCTGCGCCCGGCACCATGATCCGGGACCCGCACCCCTTCTGAGAGGTCACGTACAGGATCCCCGTCTCCGGATCCGCCGCGGGCGTTCCGTCGATGTTCGTCCCTCCCACATCTCCCGGACACCACATCGACGCCACCTTGCCGAGGTCGTTGTCCCGGTGCAGCGGCGGTGTGAACAGCGGCCCGATCACGTAGTCGTCGAGCGCCGCGATCGCGGCTTCCCGCAACTCCGGCGTGAAGTCCACGAGGTCGTCGTGCGTCAGCCCCTGCATGTCGTACGGCGCCGGCCGGGTGGGGAACGGCTGCGTCGGCGAGAGCGCCTCGCCCGGCATGAGCCCCTCCGGCACCGGCCGCTCCTCGATGGGCCAGACCGGTTCGCCCGTCTCCCGGTTGAACGCGTACGCGAAGGCCTGTTTCGTGACCTGGACGACCGCCGGAATCTCCTCGCCATCCACCGTCACGTCCATGAGCACGGGGATCTGCGGCGTGTCGTAGTTCCATATGTCGTGGTGCACGAGCTGATAGTGCCAAACCCGTTCTCCCGTCTGCACATCGAGCGCGATCAGACTCGTCGAGAACAGGTTGTCTCCGGGTCGGAAGCCGCCCCAGAAGTCCATCGTGGCCCCGTTGGTCGGGACGTAGACGATCCCCCGCTCCTCGTCCGCCGAGAGCGGTGCCCACGACGAGATGTCGCCCGTCCATTCCCAGGCGTCGTTCTCCCACGTCTCGTGACCGAACTCGCCCGGCCCCGGGAGGACGTTGAACTTCCACATGAAGTCGCCCGTGCGGGCGTCGTAACCGAGGATGTCGCCCGGGACGTTCTCGCGCCGCGACTGGTTGTAGCCCTGCTCGGCGGAGTTCCCGACCACGATCACGCCGTTGACGACGATCGGGGGCGACGAACTCGTGATGTAGCCCGTCTCCAGCGGGATCCCGTGGTACGGGTCGAACTCGTGCCCGAGCCCCGCGAGCAGGTCGACGACCCCCGATTCCGGGAAGTCCGGCACACCCACCGGGCCTCCGAAGCCCTCCACGTGCTCGCCGGTGTCCGCCCACAGCGCGTGCAGGAAGAAGGCGGGGCTCACCATGTACACGACCGCGCGACCGTCGATCTCCCCGTACGCGACGCCCTTCCCGTGGTTCTTCCGCATCGAGTACTCCCAGCGGAAGGTCTCGGGTTCGACGTACTCCCAGACCTTCTCCCCGGTGCCGGCGTCGATGGCGTAGGTGTGCCGCTTCTCGCCCGCCACGGAGATCAGCATTCCGTCCACGTAGATGGGCGTGGCGCGCGCGTTCACGGCCGGGTAGTCCGAGCCGTCCCAGACCCACGCGACCTCGAGGTCCTCGAAGTTCTCCGGGTCGATCTGGTCGAGGGACGAGTAGCGCTGTCCCATGTCGTTGCCGGCGATGTTCTTCCACTCGGCGCTGCCGGCCGCGCTCCCGCCATTCTCCGCGCAGCCCGACGCGGCGACGCCGAGGGCGAGCAGGAGGGGGAGGCGGCGGAAGGTGGGCCCTGACACCGGGGCTGTTGAGCGGGCTCTGCTCATCGAAACCTCTCAATAGGGGCGAGACAGCCGATGTGGCCGCGGGCGGGCGGCCGTACACGGGTCGTGAACCTGAGACTCACCCGATCCGGCGGTCAAGCGAGCAAGAGCAAGCCCTCCCCGGGCACATACCGGGGAGGGCTTGCGGTACTTCCGCGACCGGCCGAGTCGTGCCGGCCCCTGCTTGCGCTTACTGGACGCGCACGGCCAATGGCTCGGTCACGAAGTCTGCGTGTCCCGTGCCGACTTCGCCGTGCACCAAGCTGAAGGTGACCGTGGTGTTACCCGCCGCCACGCCGCGCAGGATGCCTTCGAAGGCGCCCGGGGTGCCCTGCTCGAACGCCGCTATGGACGCATCCGCGACGTCCACCCGCAGATGGAAATCGTCGTCGAATGCAACCGCTTCGCCATGGTCATCCACGAACTGCACGGAGATACTCCCGGTTGTCTGGCCGGCCTGGACCCCGAGTTCTCCCGTCCACTCTCCGTCGTGTCCATCGTAGGACGCGAGGGTCTGGCCCCCGAGGGAGAGCGTCACACCCTCCACCTCTCCGGCGTGCTCGTCGTGATCCTCATCGGGTTCCATGGCGCTGTCGCCGCAGGCGGCAAGGACCAGGAGTCCCGCGGTCAGCAGCGCGAGTGGCAGTTTCGGCTGAAAATGTCTCATCGTTCTTAACCTCGCTGTCTCATGTTCCGGTCGCCCCCGTTACGAAGCAGCTCCGCGTGCGGCTGCGGATGGCTCGACACTAGAAGACGACGCGATATGCCACGCTGATGGATCTTCCCGCTTGGGGCATGATCTCCTTCACGCGCGACAAGTGATTTCTGTATACGGTGTTGCCAAGGTTCTCCGCCCGTACGGTGATCACGTTCAGCCGCCCCATCACGGTGATCCGTACTCCGGCGAAGAGATCGAAAACCGCATATCCATCGGTCGGGGTCTCGAACGGACCCGTCCGATCCTGGCGAGCCGCCACGCGCGTCTCGGCTTCGACGAACCAGTTGCGAGGCGCGTAGCCGACGGCGAAACGCCCCTGCAGCGGCGGGATCAGCGGAAGCGGTTCGTCCGTCGCTTCGATCCTGCCCTGGACGTACGAGACCACCGCCTCCACGGTCAGATCCCCGACCGGCGCCCACTCGAGCGCGCTCTCGAATCCCGTGAGTACCGCGTCCTCTCCGTGGAACTGGAAGATCGGCAGCCGCACGCGGCTCAGCTCTCCGGTCTCGAGCGGGAAGACGTAGTCCGCAATGGCGTTGTGGAACCACGTCACCTCGCCGTTCAGCCGGTCTCCCGCAAAACGCACGAACAGATCGATCCCCGTCCCACGCTCGGTCTCGAGCGACGGGTTCCCCACCTCGAAGGCGTAGGCCGCCAGGTGAGGACCTTCCGAGAACAGTTCGTTGACGCTGGGGGTGCGGAAGGCCCGCGCGACGGAAGCGCCCACCGTGAAGCCCTGTGCGAGCCGTGCCAGAGCCCCCAGGGATCCGGATGCCGCACCGAACGACCTCTCGCGGATGTGACCGATATCGGATGAGGGATCCTCCCGGTCGGGCCGCACGCGTACCCAGTCGTAGCGGAGCCCCGCCTCCAGGCGTATCGGACTCAGGTCGACCTCCTCCAGCGCGAAGACCGCGAAGGTGGTCTGCGTGGAGTTCGGCGTGAACAGCGCGCCTCCGAATCCGAAGTCCTCCCAGGAAGCCCGCGTCCCCATCGCCCCCGACGAAAAAGGCCCCCAGCCGCCGTGGCGAGCCAGGATCTCGCCGCTCGCCGTCTCGCGCTCGTAAAGCGTGCCCAGAATATCCGGGGGCTCGATCTCCCGGTGCTCGTACCAGGTGTGGCCCGCGTCGATCTCGATGCTCTCGAAGGCCCCCGAGGGCCGGAGCACGCTGCGCAGCCGCGACGCGGTGCGCTGCATCTCGACGCGAACGCCGGCCTCGTGTCCGCCGACGAATCCTCCCGGGATGCCGTAGTCGTTGCCGTAGTAGCGGAAGGTTGCGCCGGCATGGCCCCAGGCATCCACCCACGAGGCTCCGCCGGAAATCTCCTGAATGTCCGTGCTCGTATTCTGCAGGAGCCCGACCGGGGTCGTCAGGTCGCCGCTGCTGCGACGCGAGAGCTCCAGCCGCACGGGAACGTGGTCCGTCACGCGCTGCGTGAGATTCAGACTTCCGCCCACCGCGTTGCTGACGCTCTGTCCCTGGAGAGTCAACGCGCCCGTCAGCGCGCCCGTCAGATGATGCGGCACCGACTGGGGCACATCGTCGCGGACGACGTTGATCACGCCCCCCAGTGCGTTGCTTCCGTACAGAATCGCACCCGGTCCGCGGATGACTTCGACGCGGCGTGCCGACGACGCGTCGAGCGCCGTGGCGTGGTCGGGACCGCTCGCAAACTCGTCGCCGACCCGTTCCCCGTCCTCGAGCATCAGGATGCGGTCTCCGCTGAGCCCCCGGATCACCGGATGCGCGGACCCCGGCCCCATGCTGCTCACGGCGAGTCCGGGTTCGGAGGACAGCGTTTCCGCGAGGGTCCCGGCCAGGCGACGCTGCAGGTCCTCCCCCGCGAATACGCTTGTGGGTCGCAACACTTCGCTGGCCTCGCGCGCCACCGCGGACCCGGTGACCACGAGGCCCGGCAGGGAGATGGGGTTGGTTTCCATCTCCACCACCACGATCTCCGCCCTCGACGCATCCACTTCGAGCGAAACCGTCCGGTAGCCCAGGCGTTCGACCCTTACCGTGTAGATGCGAAGGCCCGGCACCGGGATGTGGAATGTGCCGTCACCGTGCGAGATGGCCCTGCCACCCGACGACTCGATGGAGACGAGAGCGCCGGCAAGAGGCTCTTTTGATTCGACATCGCGTACAACGCCCTCGATCTCGCCCTCGTGCTCCACCTGCGCGGACGAGTCGACGGCTCCAAGAGCCAATGCCAGAACGGCCGGGAAGATACCGGCCAGACGCCTTATCACCATGCACAGCCTTTCGAGACCCACCGGTGACCGCTCCCGCTCAAGGAGCGCGGTGTGTCTCGCTGAAATGCTTCAGCGGGTAACGTGAGTTTCGGGAGACTTGCGGTCCGCCGCCCATGGGGCGGTCGGGGGGCTTCCGGTACAGCTTTCCTGGAAGCGGATCAGCTCCGAGGAGGGGCCCTGGGACCGCTCCCGCCGGGCGGAATGGGGCGGCGATGCCCGGTTGTTGCGGTCGGGGGGTTGGGGCTGGTTTCGAAACCCAGCTGGAGATCGGTCAGACTCGGGATGTGGAACCCCAGCGAGACCGTGCGGGAAAGCTGGCACAGCAGGTGGCTGTGACCGGGGTCGCAGTGCTCGCTGTGTTCCCCTTCGAAGTGCGCGACGGCGCTCGATGCCCCTGCTTCCAGCATCGCATCCGCCGCCGGCAGGGCGGCGAACGCCAAGGCCTGGAAGAGGGCGATGGCCCCAACGCCGAACCGGCGAAGGCGCAGCGGCTGTCGAGTAGGAATCAGCTTCACGGCTATGCGGCCAGAGTATTCCGGGTGCCGCCAAAGGGCATTCCGGATCAGTGCGTCAAGCTGCGTGCGGTCCTGGAACGAGTCAAGCTGGCAGCCTCGGCCCTCGCGGCTGAACCCATCCCCGTATACGATGCCGCAGGTCGTCGAGCGACGGCCGGGAAGCGGGCTTCCAGGGAGCACCCACCATGACGCAGGACCGATGACAGGACGATGGGCTGCGGCCGCCCCGGCCCTGGCGGTAGTCACCGCCGGGATCTACGTCTGCGCCCACCTCGCGCTGAGGGAGTCGTCTCCGAAGAAGGACGAGACGGTGAGCGCGAGCCCCGAGGCCGTCACACTCTGGTTCACGGAGGCGCCGCAGATGGCCGGGACGTCGGTCCGGCTCCTGCCGAAGGGGGGCGAACCTCTCGACCTCGAGCCGGCGACCGCGCGGGACGACGATCCGAGCGTCGTCGTGCTGGACGTGAGCGAGACGCTCGCGAACGGCGACTACGAGGTCATGTGGCGGGCCATGGCGCAGGACGGCCACACGATCCGCGGCGATTTCGGCTTCACGGTGGCGACCGCCCGCTGACCCGCCCGGCGCCCGGTGCGAGCGGCACCGGGACGGTCTACAGTTCGGCCAGCGCCTCGGCGTTGAATCCGACCAGGAGCGTGCCGCCCGATACCAGGATGGGCGCGCGGTACTTCCCCGTGGGACCTTTCAGCGCGTCGAGATCCGTCTGCGCCGGATCCAGATCGCGCCGGCTTCTCCCCTTCGCGATGACCACCCGCTCGGCGGCCGCGAGGAGTTCCCGCACCTCGTCGTCCGTGAGCGGATCTCTCGTCGCGGAACGCTCCGCGGCGATCTCTGCCCCGGTATCGTCGAGCACCGCCCGGGTGCGCTTGCAGCTCGTTCAGCCAGGGCGCTGATAGAAGAGCGCGATCTCGCTCATTTCGATCTCCTCAACTCGTGTCGGGGACGCCCGGATATCACTCTCGCAGATATCGTTCTCGGAGCACGTCCCGGTGATGGAGTTCGTGCCCCGCGATGATGTGGATGAGCGCCCGTACCGTGACCTCGCTGCCGCTCGCCACCCCTCGACGCGCAAGCGCGTCCTCGTCGAGCGAGGCGAAGAAAGCCGTGTTCGCGGTGCGCAACCCGCGGAACTCCCTCAGCAGTTCCGCGACGGGGCGGCCGGCCGCATTGGAGGCCGCTGCCCACGCATCCTGGTCCATTCCCGGAAGCTCCGCCCGGTCGGCCCGCGCAATGTGGAGCGCCCGGTAGGCGAAGAGCCGCTCGGCATCGATCACATGCCCCAGGACCTCGCGGCACGTCCATTTCCCGGGCTCGTAGGCGAATGTCTCGCGCGCGGCGGGCAGATCGGAAAGGAGTGCCTCGAGCGCATCGGGCGCCTCTCCGAGGACCTCGATGAACGATCGGTCCTCCGGCACGCGGTCGATGTACGTGGAATAGTAGTCGCCGTGTTCGTCGGGTCGGGGGCGTTTCATGGGCGGCAAACTATCGACCTCGCCGCGCCCGCGACATCTTGTCCGACATGATCCACCGCTCAACCTCCGCAACTCGCCGGGAAACGGCCCTGCGGCGACCACGGCACATGGCACGCGCCGTCACCCTCCGCGTCCTCGTGCCGGTCGCCTGCGCCCCGCTCGCAGCGACCTCGCCGCTCCCCGCGCAGGAGACACGGGAGGCGTGTGTCGCCCCGGAATCCCCGCTGCGGCTCGACCATGTCCCCATCGCCGTCGGCGATCTCGATGGCCTTGCCCGCCGCCTCACGGACGAGTTCGGGTTCCGCGTCGGGCCGCGCGCATCCGGGGAGGACGGGCTGGCGGTGGCTACGATCGGCTTCGGGGACGGGAGTCGCCTCGAGCTGAAGACCGTGGAGACCACGACCACTCCCGCCGGCGGAGGGGGGCCGGAAGCCGGGCGTTACGCGCATCTCATCTCGGACGGCGGAGGCGGGGCGTACCTGGCGCTCGCCACCCCGGATCTGGCGCAGGCACTCGAGGACGGGAGGGAGATCGAACCCGAATTGGCCGCGGCCTCCTCGGTCGCCGGCGACCGGGCCGCCTTTCCCCCGGAGCATCCGCTCAACGCCCTGTTCATCGTCGGAGCCGAGGGGGACGGCGCGGCACGATCCGGCGCCGAGCGATCAGACGCCGAGGCGCACCCGAACGGCGCCCGCGGGCTCCAGGCCGTGTGGGTGATGGTGGAGGACCCGGCGCGTCTCGCCCGCTTCCTGCTCGCCTTCGGAGCCCGCGACTGCGGGGCGTCGCGTCATCCCGAACACCTGTACGGGCGTGCCATCGGGATTCGGGGCGGGACGGTCTACATCGTGGACGCACGACTGTGGATGGCCGATCCGGAGTCGGCCCCGATCGTATCGCTGACCGTACGTGGAGGTCCCGATTCGACCTCCGACAACATCGTACTCGGAAACGCCGGCGGGCTCTGGATCGAGCTTCGGCCCGCCACCCGGGAGGACAATAGATGACCGTTCACACGCTCGATGCGCAGACCTCGATCGTCGACCTGATGTTCCAGGGGCATGCGCTCGCGATCGGCACCGGTGTCCTGGAGTCCAGCGACGGCATCGCTCTCGTCGATCCCGGCCCCACGACCTGCCTCCCGGCCCTGGAGGCCGGCCTCGGCGAGGCCGGGTTCGATCTGGCGGACGTGCGCGCCATCCTGCTCACGCACATCCACCTCGATCACGCGACGGCCGCCGGCACGATCGTGAGCCGGGCGCCCGAGGCCCGCGTCTACGTTCATCCCATCGGGGCGATCCACATGATCCGCCCCGAACGGCTGCTCGCATCCGCAGGCCGCATTTACGGCAACCGGATGGAGACGCTGTGGGGCGAGTTCCTCCCCGTCCCCGCCGAGTCCGTTACCGCGGTGGACGAGGGGGATACCGTGCGGGTGGGAGACCGGACGCTGCGGGTCGCCTACACGCCCGGCCACGCCAAGCACCACGTCGCCTATTTCGAGGAGGATGCGGGGACGGCCTGGGTGGGAGACGACGCCGGAATCCGAATCCCGCCGGGGGGCGTGATCCCGGTGACGCCGGTGCCGGACATCGACGTCGAGGCCTGGAACGGGAGCATGGACCGAATCATGGAATGGGGGGCCGGCCGCATCGTCCCGACGCATTTCGGCCCGGTGGAGGAACCCGCCGCTCATTTCGCCGAGCTGCGGGAGGAACTCGCGCGCTGGGCCGGCCACGTGCGCGCTTCGCTCGGGGACGAAGACCCGGCGGAACCCGACACCTCCAGCGACCCTGCCCGCGCGCGGGAGTTCGTGGGGTGGGTCGAGGACGACCTGCGCTCCCGGATGCCGCCCGAGCCCGTCGACACCTACCTCGAGGCCTTCGGCGCGCGCGACTCCTGGTGGGGCCTCGCACGCTACTGGCGAAAGCGAGCCTCATGAAGCCGGCTGCCGCGGGTCTCGCGAGCTTCCTCTTCCCGGGTCTCGGCCAGTTTGCGCAGGGCCGCATCCGCGCGGCGGGCGTCTCGATTGCCAACGCCGCACTGGGCACCTACCTCGCCATCCATTGGTATGCGGATCGAGAGCTGCTGGATCTCGTTTGTCTCGCGATCTGCGTGGCCGTCCATGTGTTCCAGGCGCTCGAAGCCGTGGAGCACGGAAAGCGCTCGAGCTCGCGGACGTCCTAGTGTAGTGTCGCAGAAATCCTGCGGTCATTCGAGCGCCGCTGCATCCGTCCCCGCGGCGTTGCTCCTCCTCGCAATAGCGCTGCTATTCCTCGTCGGAGCGCCTTGCGGAGGCCGGCGCCCCGGCACTCTCGGTGTCTCGAGGATTTCTGCGACACTACACTAGCTTGCGGCGGGGCGCACCACGACGGTGATCTCCTCGTCGGCGAACAGGCCGCCGTCGTCGGCCCGGCCTCGGAGGATGTAGGTCCCGGGCCGGGAGAACGTCACCGTCACCCTCCAGCGGCCGTCCTCCGGGAGTTCCGGCGGCCGCCACAGGGGCGCCCACGGTGAATTCGCCCCCGTCCGCGTATCCTCCCAGACCTTCACCTGCGGCGGGTCGAAGGTCGCCTCCCCTTCCCCGCGGTAGACGAACCACGACATGAAGAGGCCGTTCACCTTCTGCACCGTCACGCGCGAAGGGGCCCGCAGCTGGCGCCCGCTGAAGCTGGGGTGGGCATTGGCGATCGAGTCGACCCGGGCGGAGTCCTCCGCCGTCTCCGGCGGCTCGGGCGGCCCCTGGCGAAAGGCGCGCAACAGGCCGTCATCCTCCACGATGACGCTCACCGTGACCGGCTGGCCGACGATCGCCTCTCGCGTGCGCTCGCCCTCGAGCGTGATCGTCGGAGGTTGGTTGGACCGCATCTCGGCGTTGCTGGAGCCGGCCCCGAGCGCGCCCGTCTCGGACATGATGACCGTGTTGTCAACGATGTAGTCGGGACGCAGCGAGGCGTACGCCTTCTCGGTGACGCCATGGCTCGTGAGCGTCCACACGAGTTCCCTGTCCCCCCAGTCGGCCGGCACCCGGACCTTGAACACGAAACGGTTGCGGCGCGGGAGGAAGTGGGTCGGCTGCCCCCGGTCGGCGGGTCCCGGAGAGAACATGTTGTCCTCGCCCACGGGGACGTCGATCTCCTCGAGCCAGTTCCGGTTCATGTAGCCGAAGAGGAAGTTGAACGAGCCGTCCTCGTTCTGCTCCCACCCCTCGAAGGCCGGCGCCACGTTCTGGCCCCGCGTGTACGTCTGCGCGGAGGCGGGCGCAGGAGGAGCGGCGGCGGCGAGGATCAGGGCCAGGAGCGGTACGGCGAGGGCCCCGGGCCGCCCGACCCGGGGCGAGAACACCGGTTCGGTCACCACTATCGGTCCCGGCGCTCGCCGGGATCGCGCCCCGCGCCGGACCCCGACCCGCCGCCCCCGGAGGCCTCGGTCGCGGCGCCGGGCTGCATCCACTCGGCGTCGGCGAAGTAGCTCATGTCGCCGTTCGCCGGGAGGACCATGCAGAGCGGGCAGCCGACCACATGGTCGTTGGGCCCGAGCGCGAGCCGGTGCCGCCGCATCGCCATCTCCTCCACGAACTGCTCGTCCGACATTTCCACCCGCATGCCGAGATCGATGAACATGTTGGCCACCGAACGGTTCCCGGAGCCCTGCCAGTTGCGCGTGTCCGGGACGTTCCGGTTCCCGTCGGAGGTGTCCATGTAGCCGATGATGTGGAGGATCGTCCCCTTCGGCAGGAGCGGCTGGTGGTCCTGCGCGTAGGTGTAGCCGCGGACCCAGTTGTGGTCGTAGCCGACGCAGTTCAGCGTCTCCACGTTGAACCCCCAGATCGCCTCGAGGCACATGCGCATGCCGGGGGCGTGCAGGTGCGGCTCGAAGGTCACGAGCTTCGTGTGCTGGTTCAGGACCTTGTAGGCGTGCAGTTCCTGCCCCGCCACGCCCGGCCGGATGTCGATGTCGCTCCCGTTCCCGAGTCCCAGGATCGTCCGCCTGTACTTCGGCTCGTAATCCGGCGGATGGAAGCGGAACCCGATCTCCAGGTGGGCCCTGGTATCGCGCCCGTTGGAATGGAGGTGGACGGAGTTCGAGACCACCGAGGAGCCCGCCCGCAGGAGCCGGCCCGCCTCCTCGTCGAAGATGTCGGGTTCCCGGCCGACCTCGTGCACCGGCCAGCCGGTGTCCGTCTGGGCGCGTCGCGAGCCGGGCCCCGTCTCCTGACCCTCGAGGACGCGCGTGCTCCAGATCATGTGATGGACGACGAAACGCCCGCCGACCGTGTGCCGCCCCCCGTGTTCCCCGTCCCGGCGCTGCGGTACGTCGTTCACTTCCCGGATCTCGACGGACTTCACCCAGCGGTCCTCCGTGAGGCCGGTGGGGACGCTCTCGATGTCGCCCCACCAGTCGGGGGCGTCGCCCTTCACCAGCACTTCCGGCAGACGGACGACCAGGTCCGGCTCCCCGGCCGACCACAGGACTTCGTCGTCGAACACGAGCGCCGGCGGGAGGGCGGCGGGATCGCCCTCGGGGGCGCCGGCGCGCCGCCAGTCGTCGAGCGCCTCGATCTCCCACTCGTCGAGCGACATGTCGTCCTTGAAGTGCTGGATGCCGATGTCCTTCTCGACGTACCACGGCGGCATGGCGCCGGCCCGGTCCCGGATCTGCGTCCGGCGGGCGATCATGCTCGCGTACGGCTGCACGTCCTCGTACGTGACGAGCGGCATCGGGGCGACGCCGTTGTCCCGGTGGCAGCGCACGCAGGCCCGCTGCAGGATCGGCGCGATGTCGCGGCTGAACGTGACGTCGGCGGCCGCATCGCCGGCCGAGGCGACCCCCGCGTGGCGCGCCGTCGCAACGGATTCGCCGTTCTGCGCGGCCAGGCCGGCGGCGGAGAACAGCACGAGGGCCGGCAGCGGGGAAGATCTCCGGACGAACGGCAGCGTTCGCGTGGCGGGGAACATGTCATGGCTCCTTGCGAGGGGGCTCTCCCGCGAAAGGTTACTCCGGGGACAAACATCGGGTCAAACGCGACACCGCATCCGCCCTGTGACCTCTGCCCCCGCGGAGCGGTCTTCCCCGTGTCATCGGGTTCCACACGGTAGAGCTCGACCCACCTGAGAAGGGAGTTCGGCGATGCACAGAATGCTCGTGTCACTCCTCCCGCTGCTCGTCGCGGCGCCCCTGATGGGGCAGACGATGCTGGGGCTCCGGGCCGGGTTGAGCCGGTCCACGTTGGATAGTGAGGCTTTCCAAACCCCTCCGGATGAGATCATTGGCTTTGACCTCGACCTCGAGGAGGGGGCCCGTCTCGGCATGGTCGCGGGCGTCGACGTGGCCTTCCCGGTCGCCGGTGCCCTCGAGTTCCGAATCGGAGCCGCGTACTCGCAGAAGGGGCAGCGCCAATCCGCGGAATTCGGTATCGAGGGAGAATCTCTGGCGACGGAAGCCACGCTGGAGCTCGACTATTTCCAGCTCGCCTCTCTGGCGAGGGTGGGAACGTCGCGAGATGGCGGATGGTCGGTTGGCGTCCTGTTGGGGCCCTGGGCTTCCCTCCGCGTTTCCTGCAACATCAACGCGAGTTACGACGTGGAGGAGTTCTCGGGGATGGTATCGTCCCCGTGTGACGAGTTCGGCACCGCCAACGCCGTGAAGTCGACCGACTTCGGGATCGCGGCCGGAGCGAGCGCCGAACTCGCGGTCTCGGAGAAGCTCCGGCTGGCTCTGGATGTGTTGTACTCGGTGGGGCTTGCCGACATCAACGACGCCGATGATTCCATGGATGATCCCATGTACGACACGAGTGTCAGGACCGGGAACCTGGCGATCCAGGCCGGGGTCGTGATCCCGCTGGGAAGCTGACGCGGCCGACCGCGGCGAGGGTCGGGGCCGCGCAGTTGAACAGCTAGCGGATCGCCTGGGGCAGCCGCTTCACGATGATCGTCGGGACATCGAATTCATCCATCTCGACGAAGGCGACGAGGCCTCCGGGCCCGAAGGCGTCGGGCATGGCCGTCTCCTCCCGCGAGAACGTGCCCAGGTACTCGCCCTCCTGCGAGAGCACATCGATCCAGCCAGCGGCGGCCTCCTCACCCTCCGCGTCTCCGCCCGCAAGTGCGACCTGGGCATCGATCTGCACCAGTGGATCGCTCCCCCAGCGTTGGACCCAGATGGTCCCCTCCCAGGTCGTCCGAAGGTCCCGCACGAGGGGCACTTCGGGCATGAAACCCGCATTCGCCACCGCGTCGCGCATGCCGGCCAACATCTCCTCCATCATCGCCGCCACCTGCGAGCGAACGGCCGGCGGAAGCTCGTCAAGCGACTGGCCGTTTACTTCTCCCGTGGCCGAGGACTCCATGGTTTCCACTATCCGGGCCCGGGCCTGCTCCCGCAGCGGCTCCGTGACAGGCGCGGGGTGGAGGGGACGGCCCACGACGCGCGCCGGAGCACCGGGGGCCGACTGGATCGTGATCGCGTAGGCCGAGGAATCCGAATACGCCACGCCACCGCCGGGGAGGACATCGAACACCAGATCGGGCACAAACCCGGCAAACGCGTCGCCGAACGCGCTGAACATGTCCGACGGATCCGCCGCCTCAATCCTGACGTTCCGCTCCGGGCGCGCCTCCCACCCTTCGGCGAACGGCGCCGCCGCGGCATCGCCCGCCTCGGCGAGCGACATGCGGTAGATCGTGCGGTCACCGGTCTCCACGGACATCTCCCCGCCGCTCAAGCGCGCGGCCGGACTTCGGGTCAGGAACACCGTTTCGCCCTCCCGGGCGGAGCGCACGGTCTCGGCGGAAGCGGTCTCGGAGGCGCCCTGGATCGCAAAGCGGATCGCCCGCTCGAACGACCCGTCGGGACCGAACAGGAGATAGGCGCGGTGACCATCGTCGACGATCACGACCCCTCCCCCCGGCCGGGCCACCATGTGTTCTACCTCCCGAAGCTCGCCCGGGCCGTCGCCCATGCGCCCGAACTCCGCCACCAGACCTCCGACCCCGTCCACGACCACGATGCGGGTGGAGGATCCGGCTTCGTCGCGCATGTAGAGCCGACCGCCCGCATCGAAATCCAGGTCCGCGATCTCCGTGAACGCATCCCACCCCTCCGCCGCGATCCCGCCGATCCGGTACACCTCCTCGAAATCGGCCTGGAGCGCACGGTCCTCGCCCGCCGGCGGCGCCGGCGCTCCCCCGGTTTCCGCCCCGCAGCCCACCAGCAACGCGACCAGCGCAGCGTCATGAAGTTTCATCCCGTCTCTCCTCACCTCGGAGCGGCACCCGGCCCCGGCCCCCCGCCGAAGGCATCCGCATTCGGATGCCCATCGGCGTGGGGAATGCCCACCACGCGGAGGCGTCGCGACTTCCAGAAGTTCGAGTGATTCCGGTAGTAGGCCCGCAACTCGGTTTCGCCGTATTCCACGGCATGTATCGTCGCGATTTCATTCCACACGTTGACGATCCGCGCAACGGTCGTGTCGACGATGGTCCAACGGAACCCATCGGACGTGATATCGGGGCAGTGCGCGTATCGTTCCCTCGGCACATCGAGCAGCGCCACGCTTACGTGGGCCCGGTCGCCCCGCACTATTCTGATCGTTTGCCACGGCGAAGTCGGGCGTATGGTGTACAGGTCCGAACAAGACACTTTGACGACAGGCTCGGACGGGGAGCCTCCGCACCCCGCAAGGACGACGAGCACGCTCCCCGACAGGCCCGGGATGCGGGAGCGCATCCCGAGGCGGGCGTGCCGGGTGCCCGCGGCGCAAGTCGGCCGGCGCATCTTCCGGCGGCAACCGCGGATCATGGCGTCGCGCCCCCAAGATCGACGATGTGCAGGTTGCGCCAGCGGACCCTGATGCCGCCGCCGTCGTGGATCTGTAGCGCGACGGAGCCCTCCGCGGCGCCGATCTGCTCGTCCTCGAAATCCACCATCTTCGTGCCGTTCAGCCACGTCGCGACGCGGGCGCCGTCGGCCCGGATGCGCAGCGTATTCCACTGGCCCATGCGGAGCGCCGCGTCGCGCTCCGCATCGGGCCGTACGAGCCAGCCGCGCCCGTACGATTCGTAGATGCCGCCGGTGAACAGGCCCGGGGGCGCAACCTCCGCCTGCCAGCCGCTGACGGTCGTCCCCTCCACGGTTGAACGAAAGAACACGCCGCTGTTGCCATCCGCCTCCTGCATGAACTCGACCGTGAGATCGAAGTCACGGTACGTCCCCTCGGTCACGAGGTAGCCGTATGCCGCGTCGGGACCGCTCTCGCACACGAGTTCTCCACCCCCTTCGCCCGCCTCCACGTACCAGCGCTCGGTCCCGTGCACGCGCCAGCCGTCGAGGTCCTCGCCGTTGAACAGGGAGACGGATTCGAGGGGGAGGATCCGGATGTTGCGGAACCAGACGTTGCGCCCGTGGTCCTGGAGGCCGATCGGACCGGAGGCGGCGCGCCCGTACCGCGGAAACGGAGCGAACTTGCTCGCCGCGACGAGCGCTTCCCACTCGGGGGACCCCAGTTCGTACTCGACCGTCTTCGTCCCGTTGAGCCAGTGCTCGACGAGGTTGTTCTGGATCCGGATCCGGCCCTCGTTCCACTCGCCGGGGCCCCGGAGGGTCTTCTCGCCCGACGCATGCAGGTCGTAGTTGTCGCCCGTCAGGTGCGTGCGCATGTCCATCGTGCCCATCTCGATGTACGCCGTGTCGTCGAGCACCTGGTATTCGGGCGCATTGTACCAGATCGCGGCGCCCTCTTCCTCGATCACGCGGTACAGAACGCCGCTGTTCGCCACCTCCGAGAGCATGAACTCGAACCTGAGGTCGAAGTCGGAGAAGGACTCGGTGGTCACGATGTCCCCGCCGATGGCCACATCGGGATCCGTGGCGGTCGCCCCCACGACGAGCGCCCCATCGATGACGGCCCAGCCGGTGTCGGGGAAGGTCTCCCGGCCGTAGCCGCGCCAGCCGGCCGTCGTCTCGCCGTCGAAGAGGAGGCGCCAGCCGGCCTCGCGTTCGGCCTGCGTGAGCGTGTTCGGGGGCGGATCCGCCGCATCCGGCGCGGTCTCGGGGGCCTGGGCGCAGGCGAGCGCGAGCACTCCCGTGAGCGCGGGCACCGCGGGAAGGGACCGTGCGGAGAGCGGGAACCGCGGCGAGGCGCCCATCAGATGAGCCTCATGGCGTCGGGGTCCCAGCGCACGATGCGGTCCTCGAAGTAGGAGAGGTTGCAGGCGAGCGCCGGCGCGGCCGCGCGGAGGCCGAAGGTTGCGTTCTCCCGCACGGGTGGTCCGCCGCGTATGGCCTCGGTCCAGTTGAAGAAGTGGTCCACGTGCGCCCCGCGATACCCGCGTTCGACCTCGTATCGGACCTCTGCCGGCGGCAGCATCCGGACGCGCGCCGGGAGTCCGTCCCCGGACGCGGCGGCCTCGGCCATTTTCTCCTGCGAGAACGCGTCCATCGGGTCCACGGCGACGTTCTTTCGCAGTACGACCTCGGTCCACGTCACGTCCATCGCCCCCTCGCTCCCCACGAGGCGCAGGAAAGTGCTGCCGGAGGTTCCGTCCACGAAGTTCACGCGCAGGGAAAGGTTGAAGCCGGGATGGGTCTCCGTCTCCGGATAGTCGAACACGCCGAGCAGCACGTCCGGCACCTCGCGCCCGTCCTTCCAGTAGCGCAGCCCTCCCGCCGCCTGAATCCGCGTGGGGCCACGCGAACTCACCACGAAGTGGAGGCTGGAGAAGAGGTGGACGAAGAGGTCGCCCGCCACGCCCGTCCCGTAGTCGCTGTAGTTGCGCCAGCGGAAGATGCGGAGGGGATCGTAGGGCCGGTCCGGCGCCGGGCCGAGGAAACCCTCCCAGTCGACGGTCTCCTCGGAGGCGCTCTCGGGGATCGGATACTGCCAGGCCCCGATCGGGTCGTTGCGCGCCCAGAAGCCCTCGGCGTAGTTGAGTTCGCCGATCGCCCCTTCCTCGTACAGCTCCTTCGCCTTCTCGTTGCCGAGCGAACTCATCCCCTGGCTGCCGACCTGGAAGACGGACCCGGATTCCTGCTCGGCCCGGATGAGGCCGTGCCCTTCCTCGATCCGGTGGACCATCGGCTTCTCGCAGTAGACGGCCTTGCCGGCGCGGAGCGCGTCGACCGAAATCGGCTGGTGCCAGTGGTCGGGCGTGCCGACGATGACCGCGTCCACGTCGTCCCGGGCGAGGACCTCGCGGTAGTCGCGGGTCGTGAAGATGTCCCCGTGGCGCTCGCGGGCGGCTTCGAGCCGACCGTCGAACACGTCGCAGGCGGCCACCAGCTTCACGCCCGGGATGCGCAGCGCGGTCGAGACGTCCGCCATGCCCATGCCGCCGGCGCCGACGACGGCCAGGCCGATGTCGTCGGAAGGCGCCGCGCGACGGGCGGCGGACTCTCGCGTGAGCGTGCGGCGGACGGCGGCACCGCTCCGACGGTCGGCCTCGGAGCCGGCAAGGAGCGAGGGCGCACCCGCGGCCAGTACGGAGCCGGCGGCCACGGACTTGACGAAGCTCCGGCGGTTGCGGGCGGCGGGTGACCGGGAACTGGCGTCTCTTTTTTCTTCGTTCATGTCGGGTGCGCATTCATGCGGTCGGTTCGAGGGCAGGGTCGCCCGGGGTCGGTCCGAAAACGTAAGGTTGTGCCGATCAGGTCAGCAAAGAGAGGAGACAAGGGTGAGCGTGCGATGGGCGATGGCGGCGATCATGGTGCCGGGCGGTCTGGTGGCCGCCGGTTTCGCGACCGGCCCGCCGAACGCCGGCGACCCGGTGCAGGTCGTCGTCGAAACGGAGATGGGCGCCTTCGAACTCGAAGTGGACGTCGACCGGGCTCCCGTCACCGCGGCGAACTTTCTCCGATATGTCGACGCCGGGTTCTATGACGGCGGCACGTTCTTCCGGACGGTACACGCGGACAACCAGCCCAACGACTCGATCCGGATCGCGGTCGTCCAGGGCGGGCGGAATCCGGACACGGAAGCCGAGTCCTTCCCGCCGATCGCGTTGGAACGCACCTCCGAGACGGGAATCACGCACGTGGATGGTGCCGTTTCGATGGCGCGTGGCGGCCCCGACACCGCCACGCAGAGCTTCTTCATCTGCATAGGGGACCAGCCGTCGCTCGACTTCGGCGGCATGCGGAATCCGGATGGGCAGGGGTTCGCGGCCTTCGG
>CAZDZJ010000135.1:0-66733 GCA_964509895.1 uncultured Gemmatimonadota bacterium | reverse complement strand
GTATCAAGAGCGATCGGATCGAACCGTGGCGGGGCGGAGTTCCGGTTGACCCACCCCGCGGCGATGGTTTTCGACAACCGACCCGAGCCAGGATTCGGACTTCATATGGCGAAGACGGCTACCAGCCGACGCATGTTCTTCGACACGCACGCGCTCGACTCGTTCGACCAGTACCTGCAGGACGTGGAGCGTTACCCGCTCATCGAGAACCCGCAGATCGAACGGGAGATCGCACGCAAGGCCCGTGCGGGCGACCGCCACGCGGCGGAACGCCTCGTCACGGCGAACCTGCGCTTCGTGATCTCGTACGTGAAGAAGTACCAGGGCCGGGGCCTCAACCTGGCCGAACTCGTCTGTATCGGGAACGAGGGTCTCCTCAAGGCCGTCAAGAAGTTCGATCCCGACAAGGGCGTGAAGTTCATCTCCTACGCGGTGTGGTGGATCCGGCAGACCGTGCTCCAGGCGCTGGCCGAGCAGACGCGCTCCGTGCGGATCCCGCTCAACCAGAACTCCAACCTCGTCAAGCTCTCGCGGACCGAGACGGCGCTCACGCAGAAGCTCGGGCGCTCGCCCACGGACCGTGAGATCGCCGAGGAGATGGAGGAGCCGGTCGAGACCGTGCGCGCGCTCCGCCGCGTGGCCTCCGCCGAACTCAGCCTCGACGCGCCGCTCGACAAGTCCGACCGCGACAGCGCCTCCTTCGGGGAGCGCTTCTCGGGGATGGACGACGCGGACATCGAGGAGGACGTCGAGGACCAGGCACGCCGGGAGTTCCTCGAGAAGATGTTCGAGCGCTACCTCACCGAGCGCGAGCGCAAGATCCTCGTCCTCTACTACGGCCTCGACGACGGCGAGGAGATGACGCTGGAGGAGATCGGCTCGCTCCTCGGCGTGACGCGCGAGCGCATCCGCCAGATCCGCAACCGGGCCTTCGACAAGCTGCGCGCCTCGCCGGACGGGGAGGCGTTGGAAGGGTTCTGGCGCGCCACCGCCTGACGCTCCGGGGGCCGGCCGGTCCCCACCCCGCACCATTCGCCGGAGAATCGACATGACCCCCCTTCGTTCGAGATTCGGCCGCCTGACCCCGCTCCTCCCGCAACCGTGCTTTCTGGCCGTCGCGCTGCTGTTCGGCCTCGCCGGCGGATTGCACGCGCAGTCGGGGGCCGACGTAGCGCGCGCGTACCGGGAGGCAAACGAAGCCGCGATCCTGCGGGATTTCGCCGAACTCCTGACCTATCCCAACCGGGCGCGTGACCTGGAGGATGTGACCCGGGCCGCGGAGTACATCCGAGACGAGTTGCGGGCGGTGGGCGTTACCTCCGAGTTGCTCGGCATCGAGGGCGTCGCGCCTCTCGTGTACGGCGAACTGCTCGCGCCGGACGCGGAGCGGACGCTGGGGATCTACGTGCACTACGACGGGCAGCCGGTCGACCCGCGGAACTGGACCCATCCCCCCTTCGAGCCGACGCTGTACACGGCCTCGATGGAGGTCGGCGGGGCGCCACGCGACTTCCCGGCGGCCGGAGAGCCGGTGGACCCGGAGTGGCGGATCTACGCGCGCTCCGCGGGGGACGACAAGGCGCCGATCGCCGCGCTCCTGCCGGTGCTGCGGGCGTTCCGGGGGGAGGGCATCCAGCCGACCTCGAACCTCATCTTCTTCTTCGACGGGGAGGAGGAGGCCGGATCCAGGCACCTGGGACGGTACATGGAGATGGCGGCCGACCGTATCGACGACATCGATGTGTGGCTCTTCTTCGACGGACCGGCGCACCAGAGCGGTCGCCCGCAGCTCACCTTCGGGGTGCGGGGCTCGATGGGGATGGAGGTCACCGTCTACGGGGCCACCCGGAACCTGCACTCGGGCCACTACGGCAACTGGGCGCCGGATACCGGAAACATCCTCGCCCGGCTCCTCGCCTCGATGAAGGACGAGACGGGGCGCGTGCTCATCGAGGGCTGGTACGACACGGCCGATCCGCTGGGGGCGGAGGAAAGGGCGGCGCTCGAGTCGATGCCTCCGGTCGACGAGGCGCTCAAGCGGGAGATGGGGCTCCTCTGGACCGAGGGCGAACCGGAGACGCTGTCGGAGCGAATCCTCCTGCCGGCGCTCAACATCCGCGGCCTGACGAGCGGAAACACGGGCGCGCTGGCCCGGAACATCATCCCCAACACGGCCGTCGCCGCGCTGGGCATCCGGCTCGTCAAGGGCAACGAGGCGGCCCACCTGCGGCAACTCGTCGTGGATCACATCGAGTCGCAGGGCTTCCACGTCGTGTCCGAGGACCCGGACATGGAGACACGCCTCCGGTACCCGCGCATCGCCAAGGTAACGGGCGGGGGCGGCTATCCCGCGGCCCGCACCTCGATGGACGACCCCTTCGTGCAGGAGATCATCACCGCGGCTTCGGCGGCGGCCGACCGCGCCTTCGGGACGGGCTCGCTCGTCCTCGCACCCGGCCTGGGCGGCACCCTGCCCCTCTACCTGTTCACCGACGTG
Organism: uncultured Gemmatimonadota bacterium; assembly: GCA_964509895.1. Taxonomy (GTDB): domain Bacteria; phylum Gemmatimonadota; class Gemmatimonadetes; order Palauibacterales; family Palauibacteraceae; genus Palauibacter. Next base: position 64,236 of record CAZDZJ010000135.1, on the reverse strand, counting down.
GCCGGGAAGCCGGCCGTCAACGTCCCCGTCGCGAACCACGACAACAACCAGCACGCGCCCGACGAGAACCTCCGCATCGCGAACCTGTGGTACGCGATCGACCTCTACGCGGCGCTCCTCACGATGCCAGTGGCCGCGTTCTGACGCGCTGAACTCCTGGCAGGACGCTGACACCCCTCCGACAGGAGCCGGTCCCATGCGACGATCCAGCCGACGATCCCTGCCCGTCTTCCTGTTCCTCGCCGTCGCCGCGACGGCGGACCTCCCTTCCGCAGCGGCCGCCCAGACGAACCCGCTGTGGACGCAGGAGAAGGTGAAGAACTACCTGCCGCACATGACCGTGCCGGAGGTGCGCGACTTCCTGGCGCGGAGCGACATGGTCATCATCCCGGTCGCCTCGCTGGAGCAGCACGGGAACCACCTGCCGATCGGCACCGACTACCTGAACGGGGTCGAGCAGGCGAAGCTCATCGCGCAACGGGCCGACGTCCTCGTCGCGCCGATCCTCCTGCCGGGACAGTCCCCGTACCACATGGGATTCGAGGGGACGATCACCCTCCCCTCGCCGCTCGTGCAGGAGGTGTACGTCGAGTCGGTCAAGAGCCTCATCGCCCACGGCTTCAAGCGCTTCCTGATCATGAACGCGCACGGCGGCAACCGCGCCATCACCACGTTCATCGTCGATCGCATCAACCAGGAGACGGCGGGGATCGCCGTGGATCTGGGCGCGGTCTCGGGGCCGTTCCGCGACCGGACCCGCATGGCGGCGGTCCCTGCGCCTCCGCCTGACGAACTCGACCGCCACGGCGGGACGCCCGAGACGTCGAGTTCGCTCTACCTCATGCCGACGCTGGTGGATCTGGACGCGGCGGTCCCCGCCGAACTCACCATGCCCGACCATCTGCAGGCCATGGTACCGGACGTGCTGGCCGGCGATCCGACGGCGCTCGCCGTGTTCCTCGCGGAGGGGCTCAAGGACGAATCCACGGGCAAGGGCACGTCGTCGATCGAGATGTCGTCCACGGGCGTGTGGGGCACGCGCGACCCGGCCGAGGCCACGCTCGAGCGCGGACGGATCGCAACGGAGGTGACGGTCGACGCCGCGGTCGCCTTCATCGAGCGCTGGAACGAACTGCGCCCCCCCGGCCCCTGAACCGGCCGAGGCGCTTCAGGCAGGGGTGCGAAACGCGCGGAACTCGGGGAGGCTGAGGAGGAAGATTCCGAGGGTGATGACGGCGCTCCCCACGCACCAGCGGCAGATCGCGTGGATGACCCATAACTCGAGCGCCGTCAGGTAGATCGTGAAGGCGAGTCCTCCCAGCGCGAGCACGACCAGCGCCAGCGGGATCCAGCCGGCCGCGCCGCTGCCGTCCCTCGTCCCCAGCATCGAGACCCCGAACACGGCTACGTACCAGCCCACGCCCCATCCGGCCACGGGGAAGCCGAGGAAGCGGGCCCAGCGCGAGCCCTGGACGAGATCGCAGCCGCCTCCCGCTCCGCAGACGAGTTCGCCGTAGTAGCCGAGCGCGTAGAGGAAGAGGTAGGTCGAGAGAAAGGCGCCGGCCAGCGCCAGGAGCGCGATCCCCCGCCGCCGGTTCAGTTCGCTCACGGGTCTGCGGTGCTCACGGGGAAGAAGCGTCGGCGGACGACAGTTCCTCCAGCCGTGTCTGGATCAGCCCCTCCAGGAACATGTACGGGTCCATGCCCTGCCAGTTCACGCGCTCTCCGTCGAAGAAGATCGTGGGCGTCGAGTTCACGCCGCGCGACTCGGCGACCCTCTGCGACCTGGCGACATCCTCCAGGTGCCGGCGCTCGCGCATGCACTCGTTGAAGGTGCCGGAGTCGACGCCCGCGTCGAGGGCGATTTCGGCGATCGCGGCGGCGGGATCCTGTTGCGTGTACCAGCGCGTCTGGCGAGCGAGCAGGAGATCGTGCATGGGCCAGTAGCGGCCCTGCTCGTTCGCGCAGCGCTCGGCCAGCGCGGCCGCGATCGAGTTGGGAAAACTGCCGAGAATGATGGTGTAGGAGACCCAGCGCACCGGAGCATCCGCCCGCTCGACGTAGCTCTGCCGGATCAGCTTGCCGGCGAAACCGGAGAACTGCGCGCAGGCCGGACACGACGGGTCGTAGAACTCCTCGATCGTAATCGGAGCCGATTCCGCAAGCTCGTAGCCGACCGCGGGATCCGCCTCCGCCTCGGCCAGCACTTCGGCCAGTTCCGTGGGCGTCGGCGGCGGGCCCGAGCCGCCCTGTCCGCCCCCCACAAGGAGCCAGAACGCGCCGGCCGCCACGATGACGACCAAGGCGATCGGGAACCACCTGTTCTTGCGCGGGGGAGCGCTCTGCTGCTGTACCCTCTTCTTTGCCATGTGTCCTGCTCCCTGTCTCGCTTCCTGTCTTGTTCCTGCCCGGTGCCGTGGCCGGCCCGGTTCAGATCAGATCGCGGGCCAGCCAGGCCAGCGCGGCGATTGCGAACGCCAGCACGATCGCGAGAATCGCCCATCGGGCCCGCTTCGACAAGCGTCGGGCGCGAAGGGCCGCCAGTGCCCGCAGGCCCGGGATCATGCGATCGGACCACAGGGTCCCGACTTCGAGCAGCGCCGCCGCCGCCCCGGCTGTGTAAGCGGTATCGAGCTTCGTCACCTCGTACGTCCAGGCGCGGATCGCCTCCTCGACACCGATCTCCTCCGAATCCGGCGGGGCGACATCGCGCGCGTGCAGGCGCTGCAGGAGGAGCTGTTGCCGCGCGAGTGCGGCATCGAACGCCGGGTCGAGCGCGTCCAGGTGCTCCGACACTGCCTCTCGCAGGGCAGGTTCGTCGACGGCGTCCAGTGCCTTTTCTCCGCGCTCGCGGTCCAGGCGCTTCGCCCGGACGACCGCCCGCACTTCGGCGCGGTACACGCGCATCAACTCCTGCGTGACGGCGCGGAAGGCGGCGATCGCGTCCTGCCGCATCTGCTCCGCGCTCATGGCCTGGATCGCGGCCACCAGCGAATCCGCCTCGATCGCTGCGGAGCGCCGCAGCATCAGCGGCCCGAGCGCCATCTCGCCGAGCGTGCGAAAGTGGCGCTCGAAATAGCGCCGGTCGAAGCGTTCCCCGATCGACGGGTCGATCCTTACGCGTGCGACGGCCTCTTCGCAGACCTGCTGGAGGGTGTCCGTGCCCACGCCGAAACCGGGCAGTTGCGCCGGCACCGGGCGGGCGACTTCCCCCTTTCCGAACATCTCGAGGACATCGGCGGTGTCGGGAGGCGCCGGCGTCGTGCGCGCCACCGGGAGCACGGCCTGGATCTCCTCCGGAAAGAGATAGCGAATCGCAAGCGCCGTCTCGCCCTTCGCGAGTTCCAGGACGGGCCGGTCGTCCGCACCGGTCTCGACGGGTGCCTCGGCCACGTGAGCTACGGGCCACTGCAGCGTGTACTCCCGGTCTTCCGCGAAAAGGTGGAGCCCCTGCCGGGTGAACACGGCGAGGAACAACCCGCTGAGTGGCGTCTCGCCGATGCGGCCGTCGACCTCGGTGCCGGCGGTGCACACGACGATGTCGGCCGCCAGCGGGCGGAGGAGAGACCGCCGGGCCGCCACGTCGCTTCCCTGCTCCACGTGCCGGGCGAACGCCTCCAGGTCGCCGCTCTCCCCGAAGAAGGCGATCGTGTGTTCCCGCGCGAAGACGAGGATGAGGCCGGCCCGCCGGGATACCCAGAAGACGGACGGGAGCGGTACCTGCTGGTCCTCGAAGTGGATGCCGGTGGGCATGCAGACGACCGAAACCTGCGGACGGACGTCCTCGCCCGCGAGGTGGACATCGAAGCGGTACGCCCTGGGATCGGGTTGCCCCCTCCGGTTCATGCGCTTGCCAGAGTCGACAGCACGCGGCCGGTGTCCGCGAGCGACGGGAGGGCCTCATCGGCGCCGGCACGGCGGAGGTCGTCCACAGTGAACCGTCCGGTGGCCACCGCGAGCACGGAGAGGCCGGACCCGCGGGCGCACTCGATGTCGTGCGGCGTGTCCCCGATGATCCAGGTGCGGCCGGGGCCGTATCGCGCTCCCGTGTGGCGGAAGGCCCGTTCGAGGGCGATGGGCGGCAGGCGGTTCCGGTCGGCATGGTCGCACCCGAAGGCGCCGAACGGAAAGCGGCGCCAGAGTCCGACGGCCGAGAGCTTTCCCTCGGCGCCGGCGGCGATGTTGCCGGTCAGGAGCCCCAGCGCCGTTCCCTCCTCCTCGAGCGCATCGAGGATCTCCGGGACACCCGGCGTCGGACGCATCCGCTCGCGCCGCTCCTCGATCTCATCCTCCAGCCGGGCGGCGTACGCAGGCCACAGCGGCTCCAGGCCCGGGGCAATCTCCTCTTCGGAAAGACCCTCGGCGCGGAGGAGGGTGCGCACGATCTGCGGGTCCGTCATCCCATCGAAGGGGAGGTCGTCGATGGGGCCGGCGGTCCCGTATATGTCGATCATCGCGCCCTCGATCGCCGCCCGGCCGACGCCCGCGGCGTGCACAAGCGTTCCGTCGATGTCGAACAGCGCGAGCCCGGGCGCCGGGGCACCGTTGGCGCCGGTCAATCGCCGATCCAGTCCGCGAGGAGCGCCGGCTCGATGTTTCCGCCGGAGAGGATCGCCACGGTCTCGCCCCGCGCCGGGGGCGTCACCGCGCCGGCGAGCAGGGCCGCGACGGTCGCCGCGCCGGAGGGCTCGACGACGAGCCGCAGGCCGAAGAGCCAACGCACGGCGTCGCGGATCGCGTCATCGTCGACCGTGACGACCCGGTTCACGAGATCGCGGGTGTGGGCGAAGGTGAGGTCGCCGGGGCGAACCGGCTTCAGGCCATCGGCAACCGTGGAGACGCGGTCGAGCGTCACGGGCGCGCCGTGCTCGAGCGAGCGCAGCATCGAGGCCGCCCCCGCGGGCTCGACGCCGACGATCTCGGCCTCCGGGCACAGGCCCCGCACGGCCGCCGCGACGCCCGACAGCTGCCCGCCGCCGCCGATCGGAGCCAGCACGACCCCCGGCTCCCGCGCGCCGAGTTGCTCGACGATCTCGAGCGCCACCGTGCCCTGCCCCGCGATGATGTCGGGGTCGTCGAAGGGCGGCACCATGGTCCCGCCGAGTTCTCGCTGAATCTCTTCGGCGCGCGCCTTTCGTTCGGACGACGTCGTGCCCTCGAGTTCGACCTCCGCGCCAAGCGCGATCGTCGCCTCGCGCTTCACGTCGGGCGCATCCACCGGCATCACGATCCTCGCCGGCACGCCGAACGCCCGCGCGGCCCAGGCCACGGCCTGCGCGTGATTGCCGGAGGAGTACGTGAGGAGTCCGGCGGCCCGCTCCTCCGGGGAGAGCAGGCTCACGTAGTTGTACGCGCCGCGCGCCTTGAAGGCCGACACGCGCTGGAGATTCTCGCACTTCAGCCACACGCCGTCCGGAGCATCCGTCGCGCCCCGCCCCCCGGCGCGCGGGAAGGGGGCCCGGATCAGCGGGGTGCGCCGAACCGCTCCGCGAATCCGTTCGTGCGCGGCCTCGATGTCCGCGAGCGAAACGAGGGTCGCGACGGCCCCTCTCACTCGGCGTCCCCGGTCTCGGCACCCGCCCCGGCGTCGGCTTCGGCGCCGTCCGCCGCCGGATTCTCTCCCTCCTCCTCGTCCGTCCCGATCGGGTCGATCAAGCCGGCGACATCCATCAGTTCATCGCCCTCGTCGAGGGAAACCAGCCGCACGCCCTTCGTGTTGCGTCCGATCACCCGGATGCCCTCGGCCGGCTGCCGGTTGATGACGCCGTTCCGGGTCACGAACATCAACTCATCTTCGTCCGTCACTTCGCGCACCGCCGCGACGAACCCGGACTTCTCCGTCGGCTTGAGGTTGATGAGGCCCTTTCCGCCGCGCTTCTGGATCCGGTAGTCGTCGACCTCGCTCCGTTTCCCCATCCCCAGTTCCGTCGCGGTCAGGAGAGACCCGCCGCGCCGCGCGACCACGAGCCCCACGACCGTGTCCCCGTCCATGAGCCGGATGCCGCGCACTCCCTGCGTCGCCCGACCCATCTCTCGCGCGTCGCTCTCAGAGAATCGGATCGCCATCCCGCGCCGCGTGGCAAGAATCACATCGTTCGAGCCATCGCTCAGCTTGACGTCGATGAGGCGGTCGTCTTCGAGGATGTTGATCGCCCGCAGCCCTCCGGCGTGCACGTTGCGGTACGCGGCGAGGCTCGTCCGCTTCACGAGTCCCTGCCGGCTCGCGAAGATGAGAAAACGGTCGTCCGAGAACTCCCGCACGCGCACGATGGACGCGACCTCATCGCCCTTGTTCATCCGGAGCAGGTTCACGATGGGTTTGCCGCGGGCCGTCCGGCGTGCGAGCGGGATCTGGTACACCTTGAGCCGGTACAGCCGCCCATCCCGCGTGAAGATGAGGAGGTAGTCGTGTGTCGAGGCGAGGAAGAGGTGCTCGACCCAGTCCTCCTCCTTCGTGCCCATGCCCGCGATCCCGCGCCCGCCGCGCCGCTGCGCCCGGTAGACCTGGGGCTCGATGCGCTTGATGTAGCCCGTGTGGGACACGGTGATGACCATCCGCTCTTCGGCGATGAGGTCCTCGTCGGTGAGGTCGGAGGTGTCGGGCACGATCTCCGTGCGGCGCTCATCGCCGAACCTGTCGACGAGCGCCGACAGCTCCTGGCCGACGATCTCCATCCGCCGCTCGCGCGATGCGAGGATGGCTTCGAGTTCCTGCCGGCGCTCACGGACCGTTTCCAGTTCCGCCTCGAGTTTCTCGATCTCGAGACCCGTGAGGCGGGCGAGCCGCATGTTGAGGATCGCGTCGGCCTGGCGTTCGCTGAGATCGAAGCCGGCCCGCAGTTCCGCGCTCGCGATCTCGGTCTCTGCCGAGGCGCGGATGATGCGGATGACCTCGTCGATATTGTCGACCGCGATCTTGAGGCCCTCGAGGACGTGCTCCCGGTCCTTCGCCACGCCGAAGTCGAACTTCGAGCGCCGCTCCACGACCTCGTGCCGGTGCTCGAGGAAGTGTCCGAGAATCGTCTTGAGGTCCATCACCTGCGGCTCGCCGCCCACGAGCGCGAGCATGATGACGCCGAAGGTGGACTGCAGCTGCGTGCCCTTGAAGAGCTGGTTGAGGACGATCTGGGGGACCGCATCGCGCTTGAGTTCGATGACGACGCGGATGCCATCGCGGTCGGATTCGTCGCGCAGGTCGGAAATGTCCGTGACCTTCTTGTCCCGCACGAGACCCGCGATCTGCTCGATGAGGCGGGTCTTGTTTACCATGAAGGGGATCTCGCGGATGATGATGCGGTCGCGTCCGTCCCTCCCCTCCTCGATGTCGGCCTTCGCGCGCATCACGACGCGTCCGCGCCCCTGCCGGTAGGCTTCGCGGATTCCCGCGCCGCCGAAGATCGTGCCGCCGGTGGGGAAGTCCGGGCCGCGTATGATCTCCATCAACTCGTCGAGCGATGTGTCGGGCGCCTCGATGAGCCGGTGACAGGCTTCCGCGACCTCTCGGAGGTTGTGCGGGGGGATGTTCGTGGCCATGCCCACCGCGATGCCCGACGACCCGTTGACGAGGAGGTTGGGGAGCGCGGACGGGAGAACCGTCGGCTCCTGCAGCCGGTCATCGAAATTCGGCGTGTGGTCGACCGTGTCCTTGTCGATATCGCCGAGAAGCTGGCTCGCGAACCCGGCGAGACGGGCCTCGGTGTAGCGATAGGCCGCGGCGGAGTCGCCGTCCACGGAGCCGAAGTTTCCCTGCCCGTCGACGAGCGGATAGCGGAGGGAGAACTCCTGCGCCATCCGCACGAGCGAATCGTACACGGCCGAGTCGCCGTGCGGGTGGTATTTCCCGATCACGTCGCCGACGACCGTGGCGCTCTTCCGGTAGGGTCGGGTCGGCCCGAGGCCGGCCTCGTGCATCGCGTACAGGATGCGCCGGTGCACCGGCTTCAGCCCGTCGCGGACGTCGGGCAGGGCGCGCTGCACGATGACGCTCATCGAGTAGTCGATGAACGACTCGCGCATCTCTTCTTCGAGCGGTCTCCGCTCGACGCGTTCTATGCTCTCGGTGGTCATGGATTCCCGCTGAAACTGGCGTTTTCGAGATCCCGGGGGACGCAGCCGTCGGAGGGGACCGGGCCACTGTCGGTGAGACGCTACAATCTACCGGATTTTCGGGCATTTCGCGACTTGTTCGCCGTCTCCCGACGCACCTCCCCGGCGGGTTCCGCGACCGAGCCGATGACGAGGTCGGCGAGACCTCAGCGACCCGGTCGGGTTTCCCTCTCGAGACGCCATTCCACACCGCCCGGACCCGCGTTCACGACCGGCGTATCACCGGCCCGTGACACGACGCCCCAGGAGCCGTGGATGTGCCCGCAGACGACGAGGCGGGGATGGGCCCGTTCGATGGTCTCGAGCACCGCCGTGCTGCCCATGTGGCGTCCGGCCCCGTCGGCGTCGCCGTGACCGAGCGGAGGGGAGTGGGAGACGAGGACGGCCCTCTCGGGGCAGGTGGAGAGGAGGCCCTGCGCCTCGTCTTCCGTGAAGTCGTAGCTCCAGGCGCCGAACGGCGTCACCGGCACGCCGCCGCCGAGTCCGAAGAAGGGCACGCCGCCGATGTCCGCGCCCTCTCCGTGCAGTACGTGGGCCGCCGGCCAGTCGCGGCACGCCGCGGAGAGTTCCCCGGCGGACTCGCCGTTTCCGGGGACGAGGACCGCGGGGGTCTCGATCGCGGCGAGGACGCGCATGATCCCTGCCAGACCGCGCCGCTTCACCGCGAAGTCGCCGGCGCCGACCACGACGTCGAAGCCGGCCGACCGCTCGACGATCGAGGTGGCGGCGGCGAGATCCGTGTGAAGATCGCTGAACAGAAGCAGACGCATGGCGAGTCACTCCGTAGGTTGAGGGCATGACTGAATCGAAGTTGCTCGTCTACGGCGCTACCGGGTATACCGGACGGCTCGTCGTCGCCGAGGCGGTGCGAGTGGGATTGCGGCCCGTGCTCGGGGCCCGGGACCCGGAGAAGCTCGCTGCGCTGGCGTCGACGACCGCCGCCGCGGCCGGGCTGGAGACCCGGGCCTTCCGGCTGGACGATCCGGCCGGACTCGTCGCCGCCCTCGAAGACATATCCGTGGTTCTTCACTGCGCGGGACCATTCTCCAGCACCGCCCTCCCCATGTACGACGCCTGCCTCGGGACGGGCACGCACTACCTCGACATCACCGGCGAGATCGACGTGTTCGAGGCGTTGGCCGCGCGAAGTGCGGAGGCCGCCGGGTCGGGCATCATGGTCATGCCGGGCGTCGGGTTCGATGTCGTACCGAGCGACTGTCTCATCGCCGACCTCGCCGCGCGGCATCCGGGCGGCCGCACGCTGAGGCTGGGCCTCGCGGCCCGGAGCGGCGCCTCCCGCGGCACCCTGCGCACGGTCGCCCAGGCGATCGGGCGGTTTTGGATCCGGCGCGATGGCGCGATCGCGACGGTGCGGCCCGGTCAACTGCACCACGCGTTCGATTTCGGATGCCCTCCGGACGCGGCGCTCGTCGGTGTGCTGGGTGACGTGTCGACGGCCTTCCACTCCACCGGAATACCGAATATCGAGACGTACCTGCAGGCGACCCGGACCTTCTCGCGCCTCACGAGGATCCTCCGCGGTTTCGGTCCGCTGCTGGCCGGACGGACGGGAAGGACGTTGCTGAACCGCCTGCTCGACCGCGCGCCGGAGGGGCCGAGCGAATCGGCGCGCCGAACGGCGCACGCGATTCTGGTCGCGGAGATCGAAGACGCGGAAGGGAATCGCGCGGCTGCCCGCGTGCGGACGCCGGACCCCTATGGATTCACGGCCGCGACCGCGGTCGCCATTGCGCTACGCGCCCTGGCCGGGGACTTCAGTGTCGGGTACCAGACGCCGTCCTCGGCCTACGGCGCCGACCTGCTCCGACAGTTCGACGACATCGAGTGGGAGTTCCTCGGCGATCGTCCATGGCAGGAGCGCCTCGAACGCCTCGCGGCGCAGCATCAGCGTGGGGTGGGCGATCGGACCCTCGACGAACAGGTCCCGCTCGACCGCGCCGGGATCGGTGAGCCCGTTGATCCAGTTCTCGTAGCGGAGATAGCCCGAGCCGGACGCGGGCCGGGGGAAGTAGCGGACGCCGGTGCCGCACGCGGTGATGTCGGGTCGCCGGGCGAGGAGATGTAGTTGGGCGGCCAGCCGGCCGGGGCGCGCGATGTCGTCGGCATCCACGCGCGCGAGAAGCGGCGCCCCCGCTTCGCCCGACAGCCGGCGCAGGGCCGCGACGATCCCCGAGCCCTCGCGGTCGACGAGCCGGACGCGGGGATCCCGGTCCGCCCACGCCCGCAGCAGCGCCCCGGTGCCGTCCGTCGAGCCGTCGTCGAGGGCAAGCACCTCGAAGCGCGTTTCCGTCTGGGCCCGAAGGCTGTCGATGCACGCGCCCAGGAACGGTTCGGCGTCCCGGCACGGCAGGAGGATGGCGACACGCGGCGCCGCGGCTCCCGACCCGCCGGCTCCCGTCACGCCGACTCCGCCCCGCCGACGGCCGCGTCGAGGGCGAGCCGTTGCGCTCGCGCCTTCAGGAAGGCACCGGTGCGGGAATGCTCCGCCTCCGCAATCGCCCCGGGCGGGCCCGCCGCCACGATTCGCCCGCCTTGATCGGCGGGGCCGGGTCCCATGTCGATGACCCAGTCGGCTTCCGCGACGATATCGAGGTTGTGTTCGACCACGACGACGGTGTGCCCCTCTCCCACGAGCTCCCGCAGCACCGCCACGAGCGTGCCCACCTCCGCCACGCCGAGGCCCACCGTCGGCTCGTCCAGGATGTACAGCCTTTGGCCGGAGCTTCGGCGACGCGCGAGTTCCCTTGCGATCTTCAGCCGCTGCGCCTCGCCACCCGAGAGGGTCGTCGCCGGCTGGCCGAGCCGGAGGTAGCCGAGACCCACGCGCTGCAGGTGCCACAGGCGCGCCCCGAGGCGATCGTGGCGAATGAAGAAGCGGATCGCCTCGTCCACGGTCATGTCGAGCGCGTCCCGGATCGAGCGCCCGCGGATCCCGATCTCCAGCACTTCGGGGCGGTAGCGCGAGCCCCCGCACGCCTCGCACGGCACGGAGACGTCGGCCAGGAAGACCATCTCCACGGTCTCCTCGCCCGCCCCCTTGCAGCGCTCGCAACGGCCGCCCGCCCGGTTGAAGGAGAAGTACCCCGCCTCGTAACCCCGCGCGCGGGCCTCCGGCAGGGCCGCATACGCGCTCCGCAGCGGGGTGAAGGCTCCGATGTAGGTCGCGGGGTTGGAGCGCGGCGTGCGCCCGATCGGCCGCTGGTCGACGAGCACGACATCCTCCAGGAAATCGATCCCTTCCAGAGCGTCCCACGCGCCGGAGGGTTCGCCGAGGTGCGGCTTGGCGGAGGATCTGTCCGTGATTTCCCGCTCGAGGGCCTGGTACAGCACCCCGCGGACAAGGGTCGATTTGCCGGATCCGGAGACGCCGGTCACGAGCGTGAGCGACGCGAGCGGAATCGCCACATCCACATCCCGCACGTTGTGGAGCCGCGCGCCGCGAAGGACGAGTTCGCCCGCAGGCGGAGGTCGCCCCCGTGGCCTGCCCGGCCGGGCGACCGCCTCCCGCACACCGACCACGCCGGCCGGCGCCGCCCGGCGTGCGAGTGCCCGCCCCGTCCCGGTCTCCGACGCGAGGAGGCCGTCCCAGTCGCCCTCGAACACGATCTCGCCCCCGTGCTCGCCGGCCCGTGGGCCCAGTTCCACGATCCGGTCCGCCCGCTCCAGGACCGTGGGCTCGTGCTCGACGACGAGGACCGTATTGCCGCGGGTCGCGAGCCGTTCGAGGACGCCCGTGAAGGCGTCGATGTCGTGCGGGTGCAGCCCGATCGTGGGTTCGTCGAGGACATAGAGCGTGCCGACCAGCCTGCTCCCGAGACAGCTCGCGAGCCGGATCCTCTGCATCTCGCCGCCGGAGAGCGACCGGGCCTGTCGATCCAGCGTCAGGTACCCAAGCCCCACTTCCCCGAGGAACGAGATCCGCTGCTCGAGTTCGCGCAGGATGGTCCCCGCCACCTTGCGTTCGAACGGAGTCAGATCGAGGTCCCCCGTGAGCCAGCCGGCGACTTCCTTCACCGTCCAGCGGGCCACCTCGGCGATGTGTCGTCCCGCCACGCGGACGTGCAGCGCCTCCGGCTTCAGGCGGTTGCCCTCGCATCCCGAACACCGCTCGGGAAGCTGGTACTGGCGCAGAAAGACGCGGATATACGCCTTGTACCGCTTCCTTTCCTTCGAGCGGAGGAACGGGACTACGCCTCGGAAGCGCTCCCCCGCGTAGGTCCCTCCGTTGAGGAGGACATTGCGTCCGTCCTCGGGCAGCAGATCCCAGGGGAGGGCCATGTCCAGCCCCGAGGAAACCGCGAACTGTCTCAGCCGCGTGCGCTCGCGCCGGTAACGGGGCTTCGACCACGGATCGAGCGCCCCCCCTTCCAGCGAACGGCCCGGGTCGGGGACGATCAGTTGCGGAGCGTACTCCAGCACCGCGCCGAAGCCCGTGCAGGTGTCGCACGCTCCGGCGGGGCTGTTGAAGCTGAACAGCTGGGGGGTGGGCCGCGGGAATCCGGAGCCGCACCGCGCGCAGCGATGGGCCTCCTCGAAGTCGTGGCGCCCGGGCGTCGAACCGCCGCCCTTCCAGACGAGCGCGACGGCGGCACCCTTCCCCTCGGCGAAGGCCGCCGCCAGCGAATCCGCGATCCGTTCCCGATCCTCGCTTCGGCACCTGACGCGGTCCACGACGACGACCGCCTCGCCGGCCCCGGCCAGGGCCCGAACCGGCTCCCCTCCCTCCTCCTCTTCCACGGCCGCGAGGTCGATGTCGGGCAGGTAGAGTTCGCGACCATCGGCGAGGACGCGCACATACCCGCGCGCTCTGAGGTGTGCCACGGCCCTCGGGGCATCGGCGCGCTCCTCGGGGGGGACGGGGAAGGCGATGGCGAGCCGTGCGTCGGGACCCAGGTCGAGCAGCGCATCCGTCGCCGACGTCACGGTGTCCGGGACGACGGTGCGCTCGCAGCGGGGGCATACCGTCGTCCCCACGCGCGCCCACAGGAGTCTCAGGTAGTCGTAGACCTCCGTGATCGTGCCGACGGTGGAGCGGCTCGACTGTACCCGGTTGCTCTGGTCGATGGCGACGGAAGGACTCACGCCTTCGACGAGATCGACATCGGGCTTCGGCATCCGCTCGAGGAACTGCTTGGCGTAGGTCGACAGCGACTCGATGTACCGGCGCTGCCCCTCGGCGTAGATCGTGTCGAAGGCGAGGCTGGACTTCCCGGAGCCGGAAGGTCCCGTGAGGACCGTGAGGGCCCCGCGCTCGATGTCGATGTCGACGCCCTTGAGGTTGTGCTGCCGGGCGCCTCGGACCCGGATCCGGTCGCTCATGGGAGCATGATGGCCGGCGGCGGCGGGGCGCGCCAACCTGATTGGACCCCGGCGGCCGAGTCCGTACTATGGGGCATGCACATGCCGGAAGGCCCCCTCCAGGAAGAAGAAGCGCTCGGGAAGGCGTACGACGCCCGCCTCATGAGGCGCCTGCTCGCGTACCTGCGCCCGTATCGGGGCAGGGTCGCGCTCGCCGTCCTGATGCTCGTGGCCGCCTCGGGTCTCGCGCTCGTGGGGCCGTGGCTGACGATGGAGGTCATCGACCACGCGATCCCGGCGGGCGACTTCCGCCAGATCCGCATCCTGGCGATCCTCTTCTTCATCTCGCTGCTCCTCTCGGGCCTGCTCGAGTACGCGCGCACGATCCTGACCACGTGGATCGGCCAGAACGTGATGCTCGACCTGCGGCAGGAGATCTTCCGGCACCTCCAGCGGCTGCGGCTCGCCTACTTCGACCGCAACCCGGTCGGGCGCCTGATGACGCGGCTCACGAGCGACGTGGAAGTCCTGAACGAAATGTTCACCTCCGGCGTCGTCACGATCTTCGGGGACGTGTTCACCGTCGCCTTCATCATGATCGCGATGCTCGTCATGGACTGGCGCCTCGCCCTCGTGACCTTCGCCGTCCTCCCGCTCGTGTTCGTGGCCGCCTGGCTTTTCCGGAAGAAGGTGCGCGAGGCGTACCGCGACATCCGGATCCGGCTCGCGCGCATCAACGCCTTCCTGCAGGAACGGATCACCGGTGTGCGGGTCGTGCAGCTGTTCCGGCAGGAGCGGGCGGCGACGCGCTGGTTCGGCGAGATCAACGACGACCACCTCGAGGCCCACCTGCGCTCGATCGCGTACTACGCGCTCTTCTTCCCGGTCGTCGAGGTGCTCGCGTCGGTCGCGCTCGCACTGATCATCTGGTACGGCGGGAACCAGGCCCTGGAGGGGACCCTCACGATCGGGGTCATCGCGGCCTTCCTGCAGTACGCGCGGCGGTTCTTCCGGCCGATTCAGGACCTGTCGGAGAAATACAACATCCTGCAGGGGGCGATGGCGAGTTCGGAGCGGATCTTCCGGCTCCTGGACGAGGCCCCCGGAATCGAGGACCCGACGGACCCGACGGACCTCCCCCCGGACCTGAAGGGGCGCATCGCGTTCGAGGATGTGTGGTTCCGCTACCTGTCGCCCGAGGAGGACGCGGCGGGCGTCACGACGCCTGCGCTGGCCCATGCGGCGGCCTGGGAAGGAGCGGAGGGGCGCCTGGACGAAGACGCGCCCGACGACGGCTGGGTGCTGCGAGGGATCAGCTTCGTGGCGGAGCCGGGGCAGAGGCTCGCGGTCGTCGGGGCGACCGGAGCGGGCAAGACGACGCTCTTCAGCCTCCTCATGCGCTTCTACGAGCCGCAGCGCGGGCGGATCACGCTCGATGGCGTGGACATTCGGGATCTTCGCCTGGCTGATCTGCGCCGGCAGATGGGCCTCGTGCTGCAGGACGTCTATCTCTTCTCGGGCTCCGCCGCGGACAATATCGCGCTCGAGCGCGCGGCGGTGGGCCGGGGCGAGATCCGCGAGGCGGCGCGGCAGGTCGGGGTCGATCGGCATCTCGCGCGGTTGCCGAAGAAGTACGACGAGCCGCTGAGCGAGCGCGGCGGAAACCTGTCCGTGGGCGAGCGCCAACTGGTGTCCTTCGCGCGGGCCCTGGCCGGAGATCCGCCGATCCTCCTCCTGGATGAGGCGACGAGTTCGGTGGACTCCGAGATCGAGGCGGAGATCCAGGCGGCGCTGGAGCGGCTGATGGAAGGGCGGACGAGCCTCGTCATCGCGCATCGGCTGTCGACGATTCGGGGGGCGGACCGCATCCTCGTCCTTCACCATGGGCGCATCAGCGAATCGGGCACGCACGACACGCTGCTCGAGAGGGGCGGCCTCTACGCGCAGCTCCACCGCCTCCAGTTCCAGAAGCCGACGGCCGCCGCGTGAACGCCGTGCTCGATTGGGCGGCTGCCGTGGATCCGCGGCTCGCGCTCGTGGCCCTGCTCCTGGCCCTCAACACCTGGTCCACCGGGCTCACTCTGGCGACCGACGCGCCGAGGCGGGAAAAGGCGCTCTGGATCGCGGTGATTTTCCTCTGTCCCATCATCGGAGGCATGTTCTGGTTCGTCTTCGGACCAAAACCCCGGGCGGAAAAGCGCTAGTGCCAGAGCGGGCGGAGGAGATCGGCCGCGCGGGCGCCAGCGCCGGCGCCCGCCTCGACGAACGTGCGGGCGGCCCGGCCGTGGCGCTCCCGTCGAGGCGGGTGGGCCAGCCCGGCCAGGGTGTCGGCGAGCGCGCCGGCCGGGGAGACGAGCCCGCCGCCGGCTGACGCGAGCGCGCGGGCGTCGGCCCGGTCGTGGCGCGGGCCGAAGACGACGGGCAACCCGGCCGCGGCGGGCTCGAGCACGTTGTGGAGCCCGGTGCCCGCAAGGCCACCGCCCACATAGGCCACATCGCCCGCCGCGTACAGTTCCGCGAGCCGGCCGACCTCGTCGAACACGATGACGGATGCGCCGGGCTCCGCGGCCCCGTCGCGGACCGTGCTCCAGCGGACCACGCGCTCCTCGCGGGCCCTGCACGACGCGACGAGGGCGTCGACGTGCGCGGCGGTCGGCTCGTGCGGCGCGATGACGAGTTGCCAGCCCGGGCCGCCCCCGCGCCGCGCGGCCGCCACGGCATCGAGCAGCGCCCGCTCGTCCGCGGGCCACGTCGAGCCGGCGACCAGCCGCACGTCCGCCGCGCCGAGCGCGGCCCGGAAACCCGCGGCGGAACCATCCGCCCGCGCGCGGTCGGCCCGTTCAATCGCGAGGTCGAACGCCGCGTCGCCCGTTACGGTCAGCGCTTCGGGCCGGACGCCGAGCGCTTCGAGCCGCGTCGCGTCTTCCGGGCTCGCGGCACCGACCGCGTCCAGGCGGGCGTACGAAGCGCGGAAGAGGCGGCGGGCGAGGACACCCGAGCGCCGGCTGCCATCGCGGACCGTGCCGTTGATGAGCGCCGTCGGCACGCCGGCCCGGCCGGCCGCGGCCACGAGTCCGGGCCACACGTCCAGCTTCGCGAACACGAGCAGCCCGGGCCGCACGGCGGCGAACACCGCATCGCAGTCCCGCGCACGGTCGAGCGGCGGCGCGCCCGAATGATCCGCGTTCAGCCAGCCGAGCGCGGCCCTCCCCGACGGCGAGCCGTGCGTGACGAGCAGTTGCGACCGACCGGCGCCGGGCGGTCCGGACCCCGGACCCCGGAGCGCCCGGACGGCGGACGCCGCGCCGATCAGTTCGCCTGCGGAAGCGCCGTGCAGCCACACGAGCGGTCCGGGCTCCCTGTCCCGGCCCCACGCAGTCAGCTCCGTGGCCGCGCGCCGCCGCTCCGCCAGCGCCCGCGCGATCTCCGGCCGGACGCGCCGAAGCACGGGCGACGCCGCCAGCGCCAAGCCGCTGACGACCTCCGTGAGGTGCGCCCCGGCGTTCACGCCCCCGCCCCGGAACTTTTCGCCCGCATCCCGGCTCCATATTCTCCCGCGTGCGCTATCTCGGGAACAAAACGAAGCTCGTCCCCTTCCTTCTGGAGACCGTGGCGCGGTTCCAGGAGACGCCCGGCGTTGCATGCGATCCCTTCGCCGGCACCGCCAGCGTCTCGGCGGCGCTCAAGGAGAAAGGCTGGCAGGTCCACGCGGGCGACCTGATGGCGTCGTCCTACGCCCTGCAGGTCGCCCGGGTCCATCTCGACGCGCCCCCGCGCTACCCCGCTTCGCTCCTCCCGGCGGCGGCCCGCAACGGAAAGCGGGAGATCGGCTACCGCGCCCTGCTCGAGGGCCTGGCCGAACTCGATGACCCGGACGGCATCGACGCGGTCGGCGATCGCCGGGACGGAGAGCGGCCGGCCCGCGGCTTCATCTCCGAACACTACACGAGCGGCGGAGCGGCTGGCCGGGAGCACGGGCGCATGTATTTCTCCCCCGAGAACGGGCGGAAGATCGACCTCGTCCGGACGCGGATCGAACGCTGGACGCGCGGGTCTTCCCACAGCGAAACCGCGGCGCAACTGCTGATCGCGACGCTCATCGAGGCCGCCGACCGGGTCGCGAACACGACCGGCGTCTACGCCTCCTTCGTGAAGACGATGCAGCCCAACGCGCGGCGTCCGATCGAACTGCGCCCCATCGAGCCGACCCCGCGGCGGGAGGGAGCCGGCGTCTGCAGCGCGTTCCGCGGACTCGCCTCCGACCTCCTGGCATCCATCGGTCCCGTCGATCTGGTCTATCTCGACCCCCCTTACAACGGCCGGCAATATCCCGCGTATTATCACATCCCCGAACTCCTCGCGCTCGGCTGGGCCAAGCCGCCGGAGATTCGGGGAAAGACGGGGCTCATTCCCGACGAGGCGCAGCGCTCCGACTGGTGCCGGAAGCAACGCGCCCCGGGGGCTCTGCGCGAGGTGCTGGAGGCCGCCGACGCACGACACATCCTGTTCAGCTACAACGACGAGGGGCTGCTGGACCGCGCCGCCATCGAAGGGGCGCTGCGCGAACGCGGCCTGTCCGATACGTACGAGTTCTTCGTCCGGCCCTACCGCCGCTACCGGAGCGACGCCGACGGCCCGCAGCGGAGCTACCTCCGCGACGACGTACGCGAACACCTCCACTACGTGAGGTGCTCGTGAGCGTCCCGCGCCCGGAGGGCGCCCGCAGCCGGGAGGCCGCCCCCATCGCGACCATGCGCACGCGCGCCCTGCTCCTCCTCCTGCTGCTCGGCGCGGGCGGCTGCTCGCCGGCCTATGTCCTTCGCGCCGGCTGGGAGGAGGCGCGCATCCTCTCGGCGCGCCGCCCCATCCGGGCCGTGATCCACGACACGACGGTGGCGCGCGAGACCCGCGACAAGTTGCGGCTCGTCCTCGACGCCCGGGACTTCGCCGAGCGCGATCTCGGGCTGCGGGCGGGCGCGAGCTACGAGTCGTTCGCGCAACTCCACCGGGACACGCTGGTCCTGAACGTCCTCGCCGCCCCGGAGTTCGCGCTGCGGTGGAAGACCTGGTGGTTCCCGATCGTCGGCCACCTGCCCTACAAGGGCTACTTCGACTTCGACGCCGCCCGCGCGGAGGCCGCCAGCCTCGCCGAGGAGGGGTATGACGTCTCCCTTCGCCCGGTGTCCGCCTTCTCGACGCTCGGCTGGTTCCCCGACCCCATCATGTCGACGACGCTCAGGCTCGACAGCCTCGCGCTCGTCGAAACGGTCATCCACGAGATCACGCACAGCACCTACTTCCCCACCGGCCAGGCGGACTTCAACGAGAGCTTCGCGAACTTCGTCGGGCATCACGGCGCGATCGAGTTCTTCTGCGAGGCCGTGGCGGACGAGAGCGCCTGCCGGCGCGCGCGGTGGCGCTGGGAGGACACGCGCGTCTTCGGCCACTTCTTCCATTCAATTCTCGCACCGCTGGAAGAGGTGTACGCCTCCTCGATGGCGGACGACGCGAAGCGGAGAGCCAAGCGGCAAGTGTTCGAGGAGGCGGCCGAACGTTTCGAGACCGAGTACAAGCCGCGGCTCCACGCGCAGTACGGCTCGCTCGACCCGGACGGCCTCGACAACGCGTGGATCATCTCGCGCCTGCTGTACTACACGAGGCTGGACGACTTCGAGCGCGTGTACGAGTCGCACGGCTCCCTCGTGCCCTCCGTCGAGGCCCTCATGAGGGAACTGGCGGCGGGCGACCCGTGGGAGGCCCTTACGCGGCTGGCGGGGCCGGGGGCTGCCGATCCCGGCGACCCCGCCGCCGGCCGGAGCGATGACCCCCAGACCACCGACGGCTCGACATGACCGAATCGTTCGCATGCACCCGCTGCGGCCGCGGCGACCAGGGCAGGATCGACCGCATCCCGTTCCCCAGCGCCCTGGGCGAGCGAATCGTGGCCGAGATCTGCGCCGCGTGCTGGGAGGAGTGGAAGAACCGGCAGATGCTCCTCATCAACCACTACGGACTCAAGCTCCACGAGGCGGCGGCGCGGGAGTTCCTCTACAAGAACCTGCGCATCCACCTCTTCGGCGAGGAGGGGACCGCCGCACCCATCGACACCGGAGCGGAGGGCTCCGTCGAGTGGTAGACGAGCGGCCCGGCCAGCCGCTGCGACACTACACTAGGAGACGACCAGGTTGAGCATGCGATCCGGGATGTGGATCACCTTGCGGATCGCGGCTCCATCGAGACGCCGGCTCACGTTCGCCTCGGCCAGCGCCGCCTCGCGCACGACGTCTTCCGGCGCTCCGCGCGCGACCCGAATCGTCGCCCGCAGCCTGCCGTTCACCTGCACCGGAAGCTCCACCTCGTCGACCACGAGCTTGCTCTTGTCCCAGGCCGGCCACTCGGCGTGGTCGAAGATGCTCGACTCGCCTCCGAGCCGGAACCACAACTCTTCGGCGATGTGCGGCGCGATCGGGGCGATCATGATGACGAGCGGGCGCACCTCGTCCACCGAGGCGGTTCTCCCGCCGTAGCGCACGGTGTTGAGGTAGTCCATCGCCGCGGCGATCGCCGTGTTGTAACTCAGCGCCTCGAGGTCCTCCGAGATCTGCTTGATCGTTCCGTGCAGTGCGCGCTCCACGCCGGGGTCGTCCAAACCCGTGCGCCCGGACTCGACGGCCCCCAGCACGCTGTCCCAAACCTTCTTCAGGAACCGCTCCGGCCCGGCGAGCCCGCTGTCGCGGAAGTCTCCCCCCCGCTGGAAGGGACCGAGGAACATGAGGTACGTGCGAAACGTGTCCGCGCCGAACCGTGCGATGTACCTGTCCGGCAGGATCACGTTGCCGCGGGACTTCGAGATCTTCGCGCCTTCCTTGATCAGCAGCCCGTGCTTCCGGAACTGGTCGTACGGTTCCTCGAAGTCGAGGTGCCCGAGGTCGTGCAGCACCATGGTGAGGAAGCGGGAGTAGAGCAGGTGAAGGACGGAGTGTTCCTCGCCGCCGATGTAGCTGCTCACGGGCAGCCACTTCCTCGTCCTCTCCGCGTCGAACGGGCGGTCGTCGAACTCGGTCGAGGGATAGCGCAGGAAGTACCAGCCCGAATCGAGGAAGGTGTCGGAGACGTCGGTCTCGCGCCGGGCATCGCCCCCGCAGGCCGGACACGCCGCCGCATGGAACTCCGGGTCGCGCGCGAGCGGGCTCACCCCCGTCGCCGTGGGACGGAAATCCTCCACGTAGGGGAGAACGACGGGCAGATCCTCCTCCGGCACCGCCTGCGGCCCGCACGAGTCGCAGTAGATGATCGGGATCGGCGGTCCCCAGTACCGCTGCCGCGAGATGCACCAGTCGTGCAACCGATAGTTCACTTCGGCCGCCCCCAGGCCGTTCTCCGCCAGCGCCTCGGTGATGGCGCGGCCGCCCGCGTCCGCTTCCATCCCGCTGAAGCGGCCCGAGTTGATGAGGATTTCGTCCGCGGTGTGCTCGACGAAGGCAGCCTCCGCCTCGTCTCCTTCCACGGCCGACGGATCCTCGCCCTCCGGGAGCGCCGCGCGGGAGCACACGACCCGTACGACGGGCAACCCGAACTGACGCGCGAAATCGAAGTCCCGCTGGTCGTGTCCGGGCACGGCCATGATCGCCCCGGTGCCGTAGTCCATGAGGACGTAGTCGGCGACCCACACGGGGATGTCGCCGCCCGTGGCCGGGTTCCGCGCGTAGCCGCCGGTGAAGGCGCCGGTCTTCTCGCGCTCCTCCGTCTTCTGCCGCTCCACGAGATCGACGGTCGCCGCCTCGCGCACGTAGGCTTCCACGTCGGCGCGCCGTTCGTCCGTCGTCAGGCGCTCGACGAGCGGGTGCTCCGGCGCCAGCACCATGAAGGTCGCCCCGAAGAGCGTATCGGGACGGGTCGTGAACACCTCGATCTGGTCCACATCCCCGGAGCCCGCGACATCCCCCGAGGCGGCGGAGTCCCCGGGGGCGGCGGCGCTCGAAAGCGGAAAGTGCAGCCGCGCGCCGTCCGAGCGGCCGATCCAGTTTCGCTGCGCCGTCTTCGTGGTCTCGGACCAGTCGATCCAGTCCAGGTTGTCGAGCAGGCGCTGCGCGTAGTCCGTGATCCGGAAGAACCACTGGCTCAGCATCCGCTGTTCGACCGCGGTATCGCAGCGCTCGCACAGCCCGGCGATCACCTGTTCGTTGGCGAGGACGGTCTGGTCCTTCGGGCACCAGTTGACCGCGGCTTCCTTTTTCTCCGCGAGTCCCGCCTTGAACAGCTGGACGAAGATCCACTGCGTCCACTTGTAGTAACCCGGATCCGTCGTATCGACCGTGCGCGACCAGTCCGCCATGAGCCCCGACGCCCGCAGCATCCGCTCGAAGTTGCGGATGTTCGAGGGGATGAGTTCCATCGGGTGCGTGTCGACCTTGAGCGCGTGGTTCTCCGAGTGGATGCCGAACGCGTCGTATCCGATGGGCTCGAACACGTCGTCGCCCCGCAGGCGGCGGAACCGGCCGTAGATGTCGGCCCCGGTGAAGGCGTAGAGGTTCCCCACGTGGAGTCCCTCGGCGGACGGGTAGGGGTACATCATCAGGTTGAAGAACGGACGCCTCGAGGCGTCGAGGTCGGGCTCGTTCGTCCGGTTCTCCTCCCACCAGGCCTGCCATCGGGACTCGACGGCTCCGGGGTCGTACATGGCTCGAGGGTCCGCTCCGTCTACGGGGTCACTCCGGGAAGATGTACCAGCAGCCCGTGGCAAAAGCCCCGCTTGGTTCGAGCGGCGAATGCACCTCGCCTGAATCGCTACGCCAACGTCGCTGACGCGGGGTTTTTCCACGGACTGCTACGCGGCGGCACCCTGCGGGAGGCCGCCGGCCGGCCGCACAAGATGGGGCCGGACCGGCGGCCGAACAACTTGCGCCAGCGTCGTGCAGCTAGTCGTCGCTGCCGGGACCCGGGACCATGTGGTCCAGGCTGAACTTCCCGTTGCCCGTCGTCCACAGGAAGAGGAAAATCGCGCAATACAGGATGGCGAGCTCCCCACCGTTCACGATCGGCCAGAACTCCATCTCGCGGGCGAAGAAGTGGCGCCACCAGTAGACCACCGCGAAGTGCCCCGTGAGGATGAAGGCGACCCAGCGCGTCCGTATCCCGAGGATGATGAGGATCGGCAGGAAGAACTCGATGATGCCGGCGATCCCCCGGGGCCACGCGAACCAGGATTCGACTGCGGTGGCCCCGAACATGCCGAACAGCTTCTGGGCGCCGTGCTGCCATAGCATGAGGCCGGCGGTAACCCGGAGGACGGCGTGGGTGGTTTCCTTCGAGACGGGTGCATTCATGGCGCCTCCCATGCGGTGGGCTCCGGCGTCCGGCACCGCTTGCAGGCCCGGAAGTGCCGCCGTAGCCTTGCGCACCATGATGCCGGTTGATTCTCCGCATACACAAGACGGGGAGTTCGAGGGCGACATTCCCGTTCGCATCCCGCTGGCCCTCCTGCTGACCCTCAAAGACCTCGACACGCCCGAGGATCCGAGCGAACTCGAGGGCGGGGACCTCTCCCTCAATCTGCGCCGGAGGCTCGGGCTCTCCAGCGTCGTTCTCAAGCAGATTCACCGCTACCAGGCGGAGGGCGGCGACGTAAGCGCGACAGAGGTCGGGAGCCTGTTCGACCTCGTCGCGAAGCGCGTGGATTCTCCGGAGATCTTCGGTGTCACGGGACACCGGATCGCCCGCGAGGAGCTGGGCGCGCGGGGCGTGGTGGTCATGCGCGGCGGGTGGCGGCTCATGCCGCTGGCATGGCGGCGACTGCGCGCCTGGAGAAAGGCTCGACAGATCGCGCGCCTGCTCTGCCCCGCCTCCGGCATCCGGGTAAGCAAGGGGACGCTCGTCATCGAGCGCGGACTGCCGGCGCTTGCGACCGCCGAAAAGGGGGGAGCCGGCTGCGCGCTTCTGACCGGGATCATCGATGCCCTCTTCGAGGCATATCGGGTGGGAGACGGGCACGCCGTGCATACCCACTGTGAAGCCGGTACGGACGACCGCTGCGCCTGGGCGTTCGCCGTCGAGCCCGACCCGGACTCCGGCCCGGACGACGAAACGGACGACGCGGCGGACGACTGAGCCGTCAGTAGCCTTCGGGCTCCACGTGGACCGTCACATCCGTGAAGCCCATCCGGTCCGCGATGCGCCGTTCCACTTCATCGGCGATTTCGTGGGCGCTGACCACCGTCTCGCCGGGCGCGACCTGGATGATGAGTTCGGCGAAACGCCCCACGGACTTGCCGCGTGAACGGACCCGGGTCACGGCGCGCACGCCGGCAACCTCCCTCGCGACATCCTCGATTTCCACCGGATCGACCGCCCGCTCATCGACGAGTACCGGGATGGTTTCCCGGAAGATCTGGTATCCCGAGCGCGCCACGACGAAGGCCACGGCGAGGGCCAGCCACGCGTCGGCGGGAGCCCAGCCGGTCCATGTCGTGATCGCGAGTCCGACCAGAACTCCCGCCGTCACGAGCACATCGGCCGCCGTGTGCCGCGCGTCCGCCGCGAGGATCTCGCTCGACAGCCTGCGGCTCGCGCGGGCCTCGCTCAGCGCGACGACCGTGTTCACGATCAGGGCCGCCGCGAGCAGGATCAGCATCGGCGGCTCGAGGTTCGGGGGAGCACCGCCCTGGATGAGACGCTCGATGGCGCCCTGGACGAGTTCGAAGCACGTGACCGAGAGGAAGGCCGCCACGGCGAGCACCGCGAGCGTCTCGAACTTGCCGTGACCGTAGGGATGCTCGGCGTCCGGCGGGGCGGACGCGAGGCGCATCGCGGCAAGGCCCACGACGTTGTTGATCGCGTCGACGCCCGAGTGGGCCGCGTCGCCCAGCACCGCGATCGACCCCGAACGCAGCCCCACGACCACCTTCGCCGCGATCACCGCCACGTTCGCGAGCAGCACCCACAGGAGGATGCGCCGCACCCGCTCGTGACGATCCGCCGGCGTACTCACCGCCGGCGTATTCGCCGCCTGCGTATCCGCCGCGCGCGATTCATCGCCGGAAGCGACGTCCCCGGCTGAAATCCGGCTTCGACGCGTGCGGCTCGAACCGTCCCCCTTCGGCCTCGCCCTCCTCCGTTTCGGCATCGCGCATCACGGCATCGAAGCGGCTCGACCGGGCGCGCTGCCGCCCTCCCAGCAGCCAGCGCCAGGGCGATTCGCGCGGCGCCCTGCCGGTCGGCTCAGACCGGTCGTAGAGTCCCGGAGACCCGAGCCCGATCCAGATGCCGAACGCAAGGGCGAGCAGCGCGGCCACCGAGCCCGCGATGATGAGGATCGAGGTCAGCGTATCGTCGGTCATGAATCTCCGTGCTTCGTCGCTTCGTCGTGCCGGTCGCGAGGGGTTCTTGCCTGCGCCGCCGGGCGTCGTCTACTGTCACGCCGTGCGGCCCGCGACCGGCCCGCTAAATGGGGTCTCCGTCGGCTTCGTGACAAGCGCAACGGTCCGTTTCTCCCCCCGATTCGAGCGATTCCATGACCGAACAGCACCGGGAAATCGACGTCCTGCTGGACGAGCAGAGGACCTTCGAACCTTCGGCGGAGTTCGTCGCCGCCGCCCACGTGGGCGACCGCGGCCCCTACGAGGACGCCGCCCGCGACCGCGATGCCTACTGGGAGGGCTGGGCCCGGCAGCTCGACTGGTTCACGCCCTGGGAGACGGTGCTGGAATGGGAACCTCCTTTCTCGAAGTGGTTCGTCGGGGGCACGCTCAACGCCGCCTGGAACTGTCTCGACCGGCACCTCGAGGCCCGGGGGTCGAAGGAGGCGCTGGTCTGGGAGGGCGAGCCGGGCGATGTGCGCCGCTACACCTACCGCGAGTTGCACGACGAGGTGTGCCGGTTCGCGAACGCGCTCAGGGGCCTCGGCGTCGGCAAGGGCGACCGGGTCGCGATCTACCTTCCCATGGTCCCGGAGGCCGCCATCGCCATGCTCGCCTGCGCGCGCATCGGCGCCCCGCATTCGGTCGTCTTCGGCGGCTTCTCGCCGCAGTCCCTCCGCGACCGGATCGAGGACGCGCACGCGACCTGCGTGATCACGGCGGACGGGGGATATCGCCGCGGCGCGATCATCCCCCTCAAGGCGAGCACGGACACGGCGATCGAGGGTCTCGACTACGTGAAGAGCGTCGTCGTCGTGCAGCGCTCCGCCGTGACCGACCCCGGGGCGGCTCCCCACGGCGACAGGGTCGAGACGCCGTCGTGCGACATGACGGAGGGTCGGGACCACTGGTACCACGACCTGATCGCCGCCGCGGACGCCCGCTGCCCCGCCGAGCCCATGGATTCGGAGGATCTGCTCTACATCCTCTACACCTCCGGGACGACGGGGAAGCCGAAGGGCGTGATGCACACGACGGGCGGCTACAT
Source organism: uncultured Gemmatimonadota bacterium (assembly GCA_964509895.1). Taxonomy (GTDB): domain Bacteria; phylum Gemmatimonadota; class Gemmatimonadetes; order Palauibacterales; family Palauibacteraceae; genus Palauibacter. Next base: position 38,409 of record CAZDZJ010000135.1, on the reverse strand, counting down.
GACCCAGGTCACCGCCACGACGAAGTGGGTGTTCGACCTCAAGGACGAAGACATCTACTGGTGCACGGCGGACGTGGGGTGGGTGACGGGCCACTCCTACATCGTGTACGGCCCGCTCTCGAACGCGGCGACGGTTGTGATGTACGAGGGATCGCCCGACTGGCCGGACCGGGGCCGGTTCTGGGAGCTGTGCGGGCGCTACGCGGTGACGGTGTTCTACACGGCGCCGACGGCGATCCGCGCCTTCATGCGGTGGGGGGATCATTGGCCCGCGGGATACGACCTGTCGAAGCTCCGACTGCTGGGGACGGTGGGCGAGCCCATCAACCCCGAGGCGTGGGTGTGGTATGACCGGCACATCGGCGGCGGGCGCTGCCCGATCGTGGACACATGGTGGCAGACGGAGACGGGCGGGATCATGATCACTCCGCTCCCGGGGGCCATCACGACGAAGCCCGGGACGGCGACGGTCCCCTTCCCCGGCGTCGAGGCGGCGATCCTCGACGAGGAGGGGAACCCGGCGGAGTCCGGCTACCTCGCGATCACGTCGCCCTGGCCCGGGATGCTGCGGGGCGTGTGGGGAGACGAGGAGCGCTACCGCGAGACGTACTGGGCGAAGTGGCCCGACATCTACTTCCCCGGCGACGGGGCGCGGGTGGACGAGGACGGCTACTACTGGATCATGGGGCGCGTGGACGACGTGCTGAACGTGGCCGGACACCGGATCGGGACGATGGAGGTGGAGTCCGCGCTGGTGGACCACGAGGCGGTGGCCGAGGCGGCCGTCGTGGGGCGTTCGGACGAGATCAAGGGGCAGGCGGTGGCCGCGTTCGTGAGCGTGGTGGAGGGGACGGAGACCTCCGAGGCGCTACGGCAGGAACTGCGGGGGCACGTGGCGACACAGATCGGCGCGATCGCGCGCCCGGCCGACCTCATCTTCGCGGCCGAACTGCCGAAGACGCGAAGCGGGAAGATCATGCGGCGCCTCCTGCGCGACGTGGCGGAGGGCCGGGCGCTGGGCGACACGACGACGCTCGCCGACCCCGCCGTGGTGCGGAGCCTGCAGCAGAAGTTCGCCGACAGCGAGGGTTAACCGGAGGCAGCCCGTGACCGCGTCCGCCGAGAGCGCCGGCGTGCGCCGAAGCCGTCAACTCGCCCTCCTCGCGATCGTCGAGTTGCTCGCGATGGGGCTCTGGTTCTCGGCCAGCGCCGTCGTGCCGGAGCTGCGGGAGGCGTGGGATCTGGGCGACGCCGGCGCGGCGTGGCTCACGACGTCGGTCCAGCTCGGCTTCGCCACGGGCGCGGTCCTCTCGGCGCTGCTCACGCTCTCCGACGTGTGGGACCCGCGCCGGCTCATCGCGGGGTCGGCGCTCGTCGGCGCCGCGTCCACGGCCGCGATCGCGGTCTTCGCCGACGGGCTCGGCCTGGCGGTCGCACTCCGGTTCGTGACCGGGGTGGCCCTCGCGGGGGTCTATCCGCCCGGGATGAAGATCGTCGCCGGGTGGTTCCGAGCGGGACGCGGCACGGCGATCGGCGTTCTCATCGGCGCCCTCGCGGTCGGGAGCGCATCGCCGCACCTGCTGCGCCCCATCGGCGGGATCGGTGCCTGGCAACCCGTGCTTCTGCTCGCCTCCGGCCTCGCCGTCGTCGCGGCCATCCTCGCCGCGACCGGGCTCCGCGCCGGCCCCCATCAGGCGCCGGCCGCGCCCTTCGACCCCCGTGCGGTGCGCCGCATCCTCGGCGACCGCGCCACGATGCTCGCCAACGGCGGCTACTTCGGGCACATGTGGGAGCTCTACGCCATGTGGACGTGGATTCCCGCCTTCCTCGCGGCGAGCTTCGCCGCCGACGCGAGCGCGGGGACGACCCCTTCCCTCGCCTCGTACCTGGCCTTCGGGGCGATCGCGGCCGGAGGGCTGGGCGCCGCCGTCGCCGGGGTCCTCGCCGACCGCATCGGACGGACGGTCGTGACGAGCTGGAGCATGGTGGTGAGCGGGGCATGCTGCCTCGCAATCGGGCCGCTCTTCGGGGGGACTGCGTGGGTGATCGCGGCAGTGTGTCTCGTGTGGGGGTTCGCGATCGTCGCCGACTCCGCGCAGTTCTCCGCCTGCGTGAGCGAACTCGCCGAACCCGGGTATGTGGGGACGGCGCTCACGCTTCAAACGGCCGTCGGCTTCCTCCTCACGATCGCCACCATCCGCCTCATCCCGGTGTGGGAGTCGTCGCTGGGCTGGGAGTGGGCCTTCGCCCCGCTGGCCATCGGCCCGGCGCTCGGCACCTGGAGCATGCTGGCGCTGCGCCGGCGGCCCGAGGCCGCCCGCATCGCCGGCGGCCGCCGCTGACCCGGGCTCGCCGGTGGCTCACCGGCGGCTGGCGGTCGGCTGGCGGCCCGTACTGGCAGGGTCTACCGTGAGCCGGATACCAAACCTGATTCGAGCCCGGAGTTCAGACGTGAGACGACACAGGTGGGGGGCGCCCGCCCTCGTCGCGATCGCCGCAACCGCCTGCGGCCAGGCGGAGGCCGGATCGCAAGCAGCTGAAGAGGACGCGTCGGACGCGGCGATGGAGTCCCAGGCCGCCGCGAACCGGTTGTCCGCCGAGGAAGCGGCCGAAGGGTTCGAGCTCCTGTTCGAGGGCGAATCGCTCGACGCGTGGCGCGGCTTCCAGATGGAGGACGCACCGGCCGGCTGGAGCGCCGCCGACGGGGCCCTCGCCTTCACGCCCGGCGTCGGGGGCGGGACGCTCATCACGCGCGACACCTACATGGACTTCGACCTTCGTCTCGAGTGGAAGGTCGGCGAAGGCGGCAACAGCGGGATCTTCTTCGGAATCGTGGAGAGCACCGAGAGCGCCTTTCAGTCGGGACCCGAGATGCAGGTGCTCGACAACGCGGGGCACTACGACGGAGGCAATCCGCTGACGTCGGCGGGGTCCAACTACGGCCTGCACGCGCCGCCGGAGGACGTGTCGCGGCCGGCCGGTGAGTGGAACGAGGTCCGGATCGTGCGCCACGGCAACCAGGTCGTGCACTGGCTGAACGGCGTCCGGGTGGTCGAGTACGAGATCGCGTCTCCCGAGTGGGAGGCACTCGTCGCCGGGAGCAAGTTCATCCAGTGGCCGGACTACGGCCGGCACCACGATGGCCACCTCGGCCTGCAGGACCACGGCGACCCCGTCTGGTACCGCAACATCCGCGTCCGCCGGCTGTAGCTGCGTTCCGGACGGAGCCGGGTACCGGGTGGGGTTATCGGATCGCGAACACGAACCCGATCTGACCCGCCAGGTGCGATGAGGTCGTCCTGCGACGGGTGTCCCTGAGGTCCGCCAGCCCGAAGAACTGTACCAGTTCGAGTGCCAGATCCACGTCAGCGCTGATCGCCATTTCCGCACCACCACCGAGCGCCAGCCCGTAGTCGTAGCTGTCGAAGTCTCTGCCCCGGCCGGCACACGGATCATTCGCGTAACTGCACCGGGTGATCAAGCCGAACCACGGCCCGCCCATCACACCGAATTCAACAAGACCGGCATCCGTCTCCAGCGCAGCATGTAACAGGGCGGAGACTTGGGCATAGCTCATCACGAGCGCGGTGCCCCGGTGTGCTGCGTTCGCGGAGCTCATCGAACGAGGCAGACTGTGTCCGAACGGGGCATCGGGCATGTTGGGATTGTGGTACGACCCGCCGCGAGGGGCGTAGGCCGCTCCGAATCGCATGCCGAGGATGCCGTGTAGCGGGACCGTGACATCGGCGGCGGCCATGGGCCGGAAGAGGGATTCGTATCCGGGGGAGACGGAGTTCACTCCGATTCCCGTCCGAATCCCCAGTCGTGTCTGCGCAGCCGCCGGAACCGCAATGAGCAGCAAGCAACCCACCAGAGCGATACTGCCTCTCACGTGTCGTCTTCCCCGAGTCGAAGTCCGCACCACGTTCTTGGTGCATTAACGTTCGAACCCGGACGCGGTTGACGGTCTCCGGTGCCGAAAGGAAGGCCGGTCTAGTGTCGTGTCCCGGAAATACGCGAGCTACCGAGAGTGCCGAGGCGCCGGCTTCCGCAAGGCGCTCCGACGAGGAATGGCAGCGCCATTTCGAGGAGGAGCAACGCCACGGAGCCGGATGCATCGGCGCTCGAATAGCCGTGGTATTTCCGGGACACGACACTAGCCGTCCATCGGGCGGTGCGTGAAGCTTCGCTTGCCGGGGCCGTAGTCCGCGGCGCCCTGCCCCTCGCCGCGCAGCAGCCAGCGCGTCGTCAGGAGGCCCTCGACACCGACCGGCCCGCGCGCGTGGATGCGCGCCGTGCTGATTCCGACCTCGGCCCCGAGCCCGTATCGGAAGCCGTCCGCGAAGCGGGTGCTCGCGTTGTGGAACACGCTCGCCGCGTCGACCGCCGTCAGAAACCGCTCCGCCACCTCCCGGTCTTCGGCCACGATCGCGTCGGTGTGGCTGCTCCCGTAGGTGTGGATGTGATCGACGGCCTCCTCCAGGCTCCCGACGGTCCGCACGGCGAGCGTCAGTTCCCCGAACTCGACTCCCCAGTCTTCGTTCGAGGCGGCTTCGGCCCACGGCAGGGCACCGCGAGCCGGCGGGTCGCAGCGGAGTTCCACGCCCTGTTCGCGCAGGGCTTCTCCGACCGGCCCCAACCGCGGCAGAAACGCTGCGTGCACGAGCAGCGTCTCGGTCGCGTTGCAGGCGGCCGGGTAGTCGCACTTCCCATCCACCGCCATCCGCATCGCCATCTCCGGATCGGCCGAGGCGTCCACGAAGAGGTGACATACCCCCTCCGCGTGACCCAGCACCGGAATCCGGCTCCGCTCCTGGATCGAACGCACCAGCGCCCCGGAGCCCCGGGGGATGACGAGGTCGATGAGGTCGTCCAGGGCGAGCAATTCGTCGACATCGCGCCGGTCCGGGACGCCGAGGACCGCCCGACGATCGAGTCCCGCCTCCTCCAGCGCCCGCTGCAGGCAGCCGACGAGCACCTCGTTCGAACGCGCCGCCTCGCGCCCCCCCTTCATGATCACGCCGTTCCCCGAGCGGATGGCGAGCGACCCGATCTGGATGACCGCGTCGGGACGGCTCTCGAAGATGATGAGGAGCACGCCGAGCGGGCTGCTCACACGCTCGAGGACGAGACCCTCATCGAGTTCCGTCCGCGTCAGGACACGGTCGATCGGATCTTCGCCTTCGACGAGCGCGTCGATCCCGTCGAGCAGGCTCTCGAACTTGGCGTCGGGCAGCCCCAGTCGGTGGAGGAGCGCCCCGGAAAGCCCTTCCTCCGCGGCCCGCTCGAGGTCTTCGTCATTCGCCCGCGAGATCTCGCCGCGCGAGCGGACCAGCACGGCTCTCAGGGCGCGCAACGCCGCCGTCCGGCGCGCCGCCGGCACGCTTCCGATCGTGCGCTGCGCCTTCCGTACCCCGGCCGCCCGCTCCCGCAGCGTCTCAGTCATCGCTCGTTTCCTTGAGGATGAGATGCTCCCGCCCCACGAGTTCGACGGCGGCGGCACGATCGTGGGAGATCGCCTGGAGGACGAGCCTCGAATCGAGCGCGACGACGCCCCGGCCGACGAGGGATCCGTCGAGCGCCAGGACCTCGACCACGTCGCCCCGCCGGAACGCGCCGTCCCCCCGCGCGACGTCGGCGGCCCGCAGCGATTCACCGCGCCGCAGGCGTTCGGCGGCTCCCTCGGCCAGAACGAGCGTCCCGCGCGGATGTGAACAATAGGCGATCCAGCGGCTGCGCGAGGACAGCGCGGCCCGAGGCGGGATCCACGTCCCTTCCTCCTCGCCGGCCAGGACCCGGTCGAGGGCCTCGGGATCGACGCCCGACGCGATGACGGTGTGGCACCCGCCGCGGGACGCGACCGACGCCGCCTCCAGCTTGCTCGCCATGCCGCCGCGGCCGAGCCCCGAGCGGCCGTCCACATCGAGCCCGTGGTCGTCCGGGCGCTCGATCCGGCCGATGAGCCGCGCCTCCGGGTCGCGCCTGGGGTCGGCCGTCATGACCCCCGGCACGTCGGTCAGCAGCACGATCAGATCCGCCGCCAGTTCGCTCGCCACCAGGGCTCCCAGCCGGTCGTTGTCGTCGAAGATCGGCCGCTTGCCGGTCCCGCGGTACACGCGATCGTTCAGCGAGATCGCGTCGTTCTCGTTCACCACCGGAACCACGCCGAGCCGGAAGAGGCTCTGGAGCGTCTCGTGCAGGTTCAGGTAGCGGACCCGGTCATCGAAGTCCGTCCACGTGATGAGAATCTGCGCGCAGGTGACGCCGAGCCGGCCGAAGCCCTGCTGGTAGAGTTCCATGAGCCGGCTCTGGCCGACGGCGGCGCACGTCTGCTTCTCTTCGGCCGTCGCGGGCGGTTCGGGGAGCTGGAGGGCGACACGACCCAGGCCCACCGCGCCCGAAGTGACGATCAGGACTTCCCGACCCTCCCGCCGCAGGCGGCTGGCGCTCTCCACCACTCGAAAAAGCCGAGAGAGGGCGATCGTCCCGTCGGCATGCGTGACGACCCCCGTCCCCACCTTGAGGACGATGCGCTCGGCGCCCGCGATCGCCGCCCGGGTGATGGGCGGCGTAGCGATGTCACCCCCGGGGGTCGAGACCTGTTGGAGCTGGCTCACGTCGAACGCCTCGCAGCGAGCGGAACCGCGGCCGGCCAACGGGGCCGGCGGAAGGCCACCAAAGGTACACCGGCGCCCCCCCGGCACCAGTCCCCGGACCCGCCCGTTGCACGCGGCGCTCCGGACCACGACGCTTCCGGGGCGGGGATCGGGACGGGGGGCAGTCGCCAGCGAGAGAATCAGCGGAGGTCGGGTTCGCGTGCAGGTCCACCTCATCGATGGCACCTACGAATTGTTCCGGCACTTCTACGGAGCGCCCTCGGCGAAGAACGCGGGCGGCCACGAGGTGGGGGCGGCGCGCGGCGTGGTGGGTTCGATGCTCGGGCTCCTCGAGGGCGGCGCCACCCACGTCGCGATCGCCACGGACCGCGTCATCGAGTCGTTCCGCAACGACCTGTGGCCCGGCTACAAGGACGGCAGCGGGATCGATCCGGCGCTCTACTCGCAGTTCCCGCTTGTCGAGGAGGCCCTCGCCTCGGCGGGGTTCGTCGTGTGGCCGATGGTGGAGCACGAAGCGGACGACGGGATGGCCTCCGGCGCCCGGATGGCCGCCGCGGACCCGCGCGTGGAGCGCGTCTTCCTCTGCACGCCCGACAAGGATCTCGCCCAGTGCGTGGAGGGCGACCGCATCGTGCAGTTCGACCGGCGGCAGCGCCTGCTGCGCGACGAGACCGGCGTCATCGAGAAGTTCGGCGTCGCACCCGCCGCGATCCCCGACTGGCTGGCCCTGGTCGGAGATTCCGCGGATGGTTTCCCCGGCATCCGCGGCTTCGGCGCGAAGACCGCCGCTGCGGTGCTGGCCCGCTATGGCCGCATCGATGACATCCCCTCGGACGGGCGAGACTGGGATGTCTCGGTCCGGGGCCCCGAACGCCTCGCCCGGACACTGCGTGGCGGATTGGAAGACGCGCTCCTCTTCCGCCACCTCGCCACACTCGTCCGCGACGCCCCGGTGTCAGCGAGCGTCGATGACCTCGAATGGACGGGCCCCCGCGACGACTTCGAACTCGTCGCCACCATCCTCGACGCCCCCGACCTCGGTCCTCGCGCCCGGCGCCTGGCCGCGGAGCGCGGCCCGACCGGCCTAGTGTAGTGTCGCAGAAATCCTGCGGTCATTCGAGCGCCGCTGCATCCGTCCCCGCGGCGTTGCTCCTCCTCGCAATAGTACGGCTATTGCTCGTCGGAGCGCCTTGCGGAGGCCGGCGCCCCGGCACTCTCGGTGCCTCGAGGATTTCTGCGACACTACACTAGTCGCTGATCGGGGGCACGGCCTCCATGAGCAGGGCGATGGCGGCGTCCAGGTTGTCCCCGCCGGGGCCCTGGCCCGTGTACTTGCCGAGGCGCGTGATGACGAGGCCGCGCGCGGGGACGAAGACCGTGTACTGTCCACCTGCCCCGGCGAAGGCGCCGTAGTCGTCCTCGATCGGGAAGCCGAGGTCCTTCCACACGAAGCCGCCGCCGTACGTCGGCCGTCCGTCCGCGATCCAGGCCGGCGCGATTTCCATCGCGTAGTCGACGTAGCCCTCCGGGAGGATGCGCTCGCCCTCCCACACCCCGTCCTGCAGGTAGAGGTTGCCGAGCCGCGCCCAGTCGCGCGCGGAGCCGAACTCGTAGCCCTGCGTGAGGAAATTCCCGTTCGGGTCCGTCTCCATGATGAAGTTCCGGATCCCGAGCTTGTCGAACAGGTTCCGCTGCGGGAAGGCGTGATAGTCCTCGCCGCGTCCCTCCACGCCGAGGCGGACCAGGTAGTTCGTGAGCGCCGGGTCGGTGTTCCGGTACCGCCCCACGGTGTTCGGCTCCCACTGCTGCGGGCGGGTGGCCGCCCACTCGAAGGCGTTCTCGCCCGTGTAGAGATAGAGGTGGTCGGGATACCCCATCTCCTCCGTATAGCCGGGGTCCTGCGGCGCCACGATCCGGATCCCGCTCGACATGCGCATGATGTCGGCGATGCGGATGTTCTTCCTTGCGTCATCCTGCCATTCGGGGATCGGGGCGCGCTGCCACAGGCCGTACACGCCCTGCTGGATGAGGACGGCCATCAGCGTCCCGGTGAGCGATTTCCCCTTCGACCAGCTCTCGAACGGCGTGTGCATGTCGACGCCCGGACCGTAGTCCTCGCCGATGATCCGCCCCTTGTATGTGACGACGAAGCCGAGCGTCTTCCCCTCCTGGTCCATCGCGATCTCGACCGCCTGCCCGACCTTCTCCATGTCGATCTCGGGCGGGAACGGCTCGTCCGGGAGGACGTCCCCCATGGGCCACGGCGTGGTCGCGGGATCCGGGGTCATCGGCTCGACCACGGAGGGCGTGAAGTAGATCGAGTCCCGGCCCAGCGGGTGCGTGATGCAGCCCTGGCTGCCGTACAGCTTCGCCGTGCGCGTGATCCCCGAGCCGAGGGTGAGGCTCACCGTCTGTGCCTCCATGTCGACCACCGTGTCGACGACCGCGCCACGGTGCTGGAAGGGCGCCGTGAAGCCGCCCACGTTCGCCGCCGCGTCGCGCCAGTCCAGACCCGTGATGAACGTCCCGGAGCAGAGCGTCTTCGCGAAGCCCGCCGTGTGGTGCACGATCGGCTCGCCCGGCGGCGGATCCCACTCCGTCGGAAGCTCGAGCGTTTCCCCGCGCGCGATCAGGCGCTCGGCGAGCGTCTCGCCGGAGCCTTCGTCCCCGCCGGCCTCGCCGGCGTCCTCCGGCGCACAGGCCGAGAGGCCGATCAGGGAGAGGGAAAGCGCACAGCACAGGTGCGTGACGAACGTTCGATCGGGGGCGCGCATGGGATCCTCCGGATAAGGGTCGGGCCGCGTTCCGGCTGAACGTGCGCCGGATGAGGGGGGCTGACAAGCGGTTCGCCCGGCCCCGAGGCGGAGGCCGGGCGTTCCCGCGGGAACGTGTTCAGGGCTGCCGTCGCCCGGGGGGATTACGGCTGGACGATCCTGTAGTCGACCGGCGGTTCGGCGCCCATGAGGTGCTCGACGAAGTAGTCCCAGGTGCGCCGGATGAGGTACGGCTCGCGCGCGTAGCCGTGGTTCCGGTTCGGGAACACGAGCATGTCGAACGTCTTGTTCGCCTCCATGAGGGCGTCGGCCACGAGCAGCGTCATGTTCGGGTGCACGTTGTCATCGAGCGACCCGTAGTGGAGCAGCAGCTTCCCCTTCAGGTTCGAGGCGATGTTCTGGTTCGCCTGCGAATCGAAGCTGTCCGTCCCGTCGTCGTAGCGCTCCAGGAGGCCGTGGTACTTCTCCCCCCACGGGAAGTGGTAGCCCCGCTGGTCGTGATTCCCCGCCCCCGACACCGCGACCTTGAAGAAGTCCGGGAAGGTCAGGATGGCGTCCGTCGAGGAGAATCCGCCCCCGGAGTGGCCGAAGATCCCCACCCGGTCGATGTCGATCGGATAGCGGAGGGCGAGCGCCTTGAGCGCCGACACGTGATCGGGAATCCCGTTGTCCCGCATGTTCCCGTAGTAGCTCTCGTGGAACGCCTTCGAGCGGTACGGCGTCCCCATGGCGTCCACGGCGAAGGTGATGAACCCGAGCTGGGCGAAGGCGTGACCCTGTCCCCGCGGCCCCGTCGTGAACCCGGGCGTCCGGATGGGGCCGATCTGGGGGCCGGGATAGACGTAGTCGATGACGGGATAGACCGTCCCCTCCTCCATCTTCGCCGGCAGCCAGAGGTAGCCGTACACGTCCGTCACGCCATCGCGCGCCTTGGCGGAGAAGCGCACCGGGGGCTCCCAGCCCGCTTCGAGCAGCGGGCCGATGTCGGCCTGCTCGATCGTCATCACGGCGCGCCCGGAGCGGTCCCTGAGAACGGTGAGCGGAGCCGTCGAGCGCGTGGACCAGGTGTCCACGAAATGGCGGCCGTCGGGTGAGGCGGAGACGGCGTGGTGCGCGTCTTCCGGCGAGAGCAGCGTCACGCCGCCGCCGTCCAGCGAGGCCCGGTAGAGGTGGTGCATGTAGGGGTCGCGTCCGGGCTCGCGGCCGACGGCGGTGAAGTAGACCTGCCGCGCGTCCTCATCGACGGCCAGGAGCTGGACGACGAGCCAGGAGCCCTGCGTGATGCGGTTCTTCATCTCTCCGGTGGCGAGGTCGTGCAGGTAGAGGTGCCCCCAGCCCTCGCGTTCGGAGAACCAGACGAACTCGCGCCCGTTGTCGAGCACGCGCCAGTTGTAGGGTGTGCGGAGCTGGTTCAGTTCCACCCAGGTGTCGCCGCTCTCGACGATCACCTTGCGCGCCGCGCCCGTCTCCGCGTCGACCTCGACCAGCGTCTGGTTCTTGAAGTCGCGCGAGTGGTGCGAGAACCAGAGACGGTCGCCGTCGGGGGACCACTGCGTGGCGTGCCAGGTGGTGTCCGCGCTCCCGAAGTAGCCGGGCACCGGATCGTAGTCGGCCTTCACCGAGGCGCCCGTCTCGGCGTCGAACACGTACAGCTCCCACGTCGGGACGATGGAGTCGCCGGGGAGCGCGTACCTGTAGCTGTGGAGGATGGGGCGGCCGGTGGCCGTCTCGAGCAGGTGCAGCGATTCGACATCCTGCTCGTTGTAGCGGTGGGTCGCGATGCGGCGGCCGTCCGGCGACCACTCGGCCACGGGCGGCGGCTTGAACCCGCGGCGGCGGTTCGAGATCTCCGAGCAGCAGCCCTCCGGCGCGACGCCGTAGCCCCAGTGCGATTCGCCGTCGGTCGAGAGCTGGCGCTCCTCGTCGGTATCGGTGTCCCGCACCCACAGGTTCTCGTCCCGCGAGAAGACGGCGCGTCCGCCGCCGGAGTACTCGATCTCATGCGTGGCCTCGGCGACCGAGTCCGGTCCGGCGCAGCGGTAGGCGCCGAGATCGCAGTCCCAGCGTTCGTACGTGTCCGTCCAGAAGCGGATCCCGCCGGAGTCGTTGAACTCGAACGCGTCGAAGGGGAGGTCCGTGGCTTCGTGGCTCGCGTCGGAGGCCTCGGAGAGCGCGGCGGCGAGCCGGTCGTGGTCGAAGGCGGGCGCGCGGGTGCGGGCCGCGGCATCGACCATGATGAACTCGTGCCCGCCGAACACCTGGTTCCGGTACCAGAAGCGGTTCGCGTCGACCCACTGCGGGGCGACCGTCACACCCGACGTGAGCTTCTCCGCGTTCCAGAACAGGAACTGCTCCGCGCGCGCGTACTCGCTCGCGCTCACCGACTCCGGCGCGTGGGGCCGGGACTGGGCGGCCGCTACGGGGGCCGACGAGACGATCGCAAGGGCGGCCAGCGCGAGGGCGGACGGGCCGGGAATCGTAGGACGTATCACGGGATCCTCCTGGTTCTTGGACTCGGGGAACAATAGGACGGAGCGTTCGCCGGCCGGTAGGGTGGCGGGCGTTGCCGCGCCGTTGCGGCGGCGAACGAGGCGGCGCTAGCGTGCCCGCCGACCCCATCCGAGGAGTTTTCCGTGAACACGACCTCGTCGGCCGTCCGCCCGGGGCGGCTCTTCCTGGGCAGTTGCGTGTCGCTGATCGCGACCTCCGTCACCTTCGCGGTGGTCGGCGCGGTCATGCTCACGCTGAAGAGCGAGTTCACGCTCACCAACTACGAGGTGGGCCTCATCGGCGGCGCGGCGATCTGGGGCTTCGCCGTGTCGCAGGTCGTCTTCGCGCCGTTCTGCGACACGCTCGGCATGCGTTTCCTGCTGCGGCTCGCGTTCGGGTGTCACCTGGTGGGGGCGCTGGTCCTCGTCACGGCCGGCGGCCTGTGGCAGGCGTTCATCGGGGCGCTGACGCTGGCGCTGGGGAACGGGCTCGTCGAGGCGGCCTGCAACCCGCTCGTGGCGGCGCTCTATCCGGACCGGAAGACGGTCAAGCTGAACCAGTTCCACGTCTGGTTCCCGGGCGGGATCGTCATCGGCTCCGTGCTCGCATTCGGGCTCGACGCGGCGGGGCTCACCGCGTGGCAGTTGAAGATCGGCCTCATCCTGATCCCGACCCTCATCTACGGACACCTGATGTGGCGCGAGGAGTTCCCGCCCACGGAGGGCGTGCGGGCGGGGGTCGGCATGGGGGAGATGTTCAGGGCCACCTTCATGACGCCTCTGATGATCCTGATGCTGTTCTGCATGGCGATCACGGCGTCGACGGAACTGGGGCCGAACCGCTGGGTGCCGGCGGTGCTGGAGGCGGGCGGGATTCCCGGGATCCTCGTGCTCGCGTGGATCAACGGCCTGATGGCGATCCTGCGCTACAAGGCGGGGTTCGCCGTCGAGAACCTGTCGCCGACGGGCGTGCTGTCGGCGAGCGCGGCGGTCTCCGTCCTGGGACTGCTGTGGCTGAGCTACGCGGAAACGACGGTCATGGCCTTCGCCTCGGCCACCGTGTTCGCGGTCGGGGTGTGCTACTTCTGGCCGACCATGCTCGGCTTCGTGTCGGAGCGGGTCCCGCGCTCCGGGGCCCTCGGCCTGGGGATGATGGGGGCCACCGGGATGGCGGTGGTCGGGCTGTGGACGACGCCCTGGATGGGGCGGATCGCCGATGAGGAGGGGCACGAGCGCCTTCCCGTGGTCGAGACGACGGCGCTCCTGACGGAGGCGTCGATGGCGTTCGCGGGGGCAGACGAGCGCACCGCCCCGGACCTGGCCGCGGCGCGTGAAGCGGTGGGCGAGGCCCTCGCCGGCGTCGGACCGGATGGCGGGCTCCCGGTGTCGGTCACGGCGAATGCGCTCAGGGCGATCATCGACTCCGGGGGGGACGAAGCCCTGGTGGCGCGGGCGAATGCGATCCTCGGGCCGGCGGACAACTACGGGGGCCGGGTCTCCTTCCGGCGCCTCGTGCCGATCACGGCCGTGCTCATCCTGATCTTCGGCATCATCCGCATGCGCGACCGGCGGGCGGGCGGATACCGGGCCGTCCGAATCGGGACGGAGCCGGACGTCGGATGACGCACGGATGACGCGCCGCTTCAGCTACGGGATGGTCGGGGGCGGACCCGGGGCCTTCATCGGAGACGTGCACCGCATGGCCGCGGAACTCGACGGCCTCGCGCGCATCTCGGCCGGCGCCTTCTCGTCGGACCCCGAGCGGTCGGCGGCGAAGGGGGCGGAGATCGGACTCGACGCCGGCCGGGTCTACGGGAGTTACGCGGAGATGGCGGCGCGCGAGGCGGCGCGTGACGGGGACGAGCGGCTGGACTTCGTCATCGTCGTCACGCCGAACCACCTCCACTTCGATGTGGCACGGACGTTCCTCGATGCGGGCTTCCACGTCGTGTGCGACAAGCCTCTGACGACGGATCTCGGGGACGCGGAGGCGCTGTGCCGGCTCGTGGCCGCGGGGGATCGCGTGTTCGCGCTCACGCACAACTACGGCGGCTATCCCATGATCAAGGACGCGCGCCACCTGGTGCGCGGCGGGACGCTGGGCGAGATCCGCCGAATTCAGCTCGAGTATTTCCAGGGGTGGCTGGCGACGCCGCTCGAGGAGACGGGGCACCCGCAGGCCGTGTGGCGCACCGACCCGGGGCGGGCGGGGGTGGCGGGCGCGCTCGGCGACATCGGGACGCACGCGCACCATCTGGCCCGCTATGTGACCGGGCTGGAGGTGGAGGCGCTGTGCGGAGAATTGACGACGTTCGTCCCGGGGCGGCGCCTCGAAGACGACGCGAGCCTGCTCATGCGCTGGAGCGGCGGGGTGCGCGGCACGCTGACGGTGTCGCAGGTGGCGGCGGGCGAGGAGAACGGGCTCGCGATCCGCGTGTTCGGAAGCGAGGGCTCCATCGCCTGGCGGCACGACGACGCGGAGACGCTCTGGCTGCGGACGCCGGATGGCCGGGCGCGCACCAGGCGCCGGGGACACGGCTGGGTTTCGCCCGCGGCCGCCCGTGCCTCGCGGGTCCCACCCGGGCACCCCGAAGGGTTCATCGAAGGGTTCGGGAACCTGTACCGGAACGTGATCTCGACGATCGCAGCGCTCGAGGAGGGGCGGACGCCGGACAAGGCGGACCTCGACTTCCCCACGGTGTGGGACGGGGCGCGGGGGGTCCATTTCCTCGAACGGGCGGTCGAGAGCGGGCGGCGCGGCGCGTGGGTGGACGCAAGCTACGAGCCGCCGGGGGAGCCGGGGGAGGCCACGCGATGAGCACCCGACCGATCACGCTGTTCACCGGCCAGTGGGCGGACATGCCGCTGGCGACGCTCGCCGCGAAGGCAGCCGCGTGGGGCTACGACGGGCTCGAGCTCGCCTGCTGGGGCGACCACTTCGACGTGGTGCGCGCGACGGAGGAGGACGGCTACGCGGCCGGGCAGCGCGACCTGCTGGCGTCCCACGGCCTCGAGGTGCACGCGATCGCCAACCATCTCGTCGGCCAGGCCGTGTGCGATCCGATCGACGCCCGCCACCAGCTCATCCTGCCGGCGCGCGTGTGGGGCGACGGCGACCCCGAGGCCGTGCGGCGGCGGGCCGCGGCGGAAATGAGCCGGTCGGCCGCGGCGGCGGGTGCGCTCGGCGTGCCGGTCGTGAACGGCTTCACCGGCAGCTCGATCTGGGCCGCCGCCTACGCCTTCCCCCCGCACCCGCCCGCCTTCGTCGAAGCGGGGTTCGCCGACTTCGCCGACCGCTGGAATCCGATCCTCGACGCCTTCGACGCCGCCGGCGTGAAGTTCGCCCTCGAGGTACACCCCACGGAGATCGCGTTCGACGCGAGCAGCGCCGCCCGCGCGATCGAAGCGGTGGACGGCCGGGCCGCGTTCGGCTTCAACTACGACCCCAGCCACCTCGCCTACCAGGGCGTGGACTACGTCGGGTTCATCCTCGAATTCGGCGACCGCATCCACCACGCCCACATGAAGGACGTGTGGTGGTCGGACACGCCGCGCCGCTCCGGCGTGTTCGGCGGCCACCTCGACTTCGGGCACGCGGACCGCGGCTGGGACTTCCGCTCGATCGGGCGCGGGCGCGTGGACTTCGAGGAGGTCCTGCGCGCCCTCGACCGCGCCGGCTACGACGGTCCCCTGTCGATCGAATGGGAGGACAGCGGCATGGACCGCGAACACGGCGCCCGCGAAGCCTGCGAACGGCTCCGGGCCCTGACCTTCCCGCCCTCCGCCACCGCCTTCGACGCCGCCTTCTCCGAAGACTGACCTCCGACCCCGGCGTTTGCGATGCGCGCGTGAGTATATCATACTCATGTTATGAGCACGCGACTGCAGGTGGTGATGCCGGAGGCGGAGTTGGACGAGATCCGCGACGCGGCGCGGCGCAACGGCGTCACGGTATCCGCGTGGGTGCGGCGCGTGCTGCGAGACGCCCGCGAGCGCGAGTTGCGGGGTGGAGGCGCCAATGCCGTCCGGGAGACGGGCCCACGTTACGGAGCGGCCGAGGAGGGGCTCCTGCGGTTCGTCGATCTGGAAGTGAGGTTGCCGGAGGAAGATCTGGAGGCGGTGCGCCGGCGGTACGGACTGGCCAACTGGTCAGCGGCCGTGGCGGAGGCCGTGGTCCGCCAGTCCTTCGTCCCAATGACGAAGGAGGAGGCGCTCGCCATGCGGGGTGTGGGCTGGGCGGGCGACCTGGACGAGATGCGGGACGGCAACACGGTCGAACTCCTGTGATCGTCGACACATCCGCGTGGATCGAATACCTGCGCCGCACGGAGAGCCCCTTCGACCTCTGCCTGGACGACGCCGTACAGGCGGGAGGCGCGATCGCCACGCCCGCTCCAGCGGTCATGGAACTCCTCGCAGGCTGTCGCAGCGAATCCGAGGAGCTGGATCTGTTGAAACTGCTCGGCCGCTTCGAGATCGTGATCCCCGACTCGCTGGGCCACTTCCGGAGCGCGGCGCGGATCTATCGTACCTGCCGGCGCGCGGGGTGGACGATTCGGTCCATGACCGATTGCATGGTCGCCGCCGCAGCCGTGGGTGCGCGACGCCCGCTGCTGGCCCGAAACCGCGATTTCGGCACGATCGCCCGCTACACGGAACTCGAACTCGTCGTACCTCCGGTGCCCGAATCACGCTCCTGAAGCAAGGTCGGTCGACCACCCGAGGACTTCTGTGGCAGTAGACTAGCAGGCCGTGGCAAAACCCCGCGTCAGCGCCGAGAGCGGTGAAGCGCTCGGCGGGGGCCCCTCTGGGGAGAGGAGCGACGACGGAGAATAGCACCGCTATTTGACCGAGGAGCGACGCAGAGCGCAGCGTTTCAGGCGAGATGCAGCGCCGCTCGAACGTAGCGGGGCTTTTGCCACGGCCTGCTAGGGCGGAGCGGGGCCCCACAGGGCGTTCACGCCCACCTCGTATTGGACCGGCTGACCACCACCCCCGCTGTCCGGCATGATGAAGAGGGGCGTTCGGTCGGGATACGCCTCGATGACGCGCGCGTTCGCCTCGGGGCCGAGATCGCGGACCCACAGCACGCCCGAGTCGCCGAGGCCGGGCAGGTCGCCGCGCCACAGGTAATCGGTGAGACCGAGCCACCTCAGCCGATCGGAGGCGGCCTCCCGCCGGCACCGCGCCTCCACTTCCTCCGGCCGCTGTGCGCCGACGAGCGCGCCCTCCAGGCGGCACGGCGAGAACTGGTTGATGAGGGCTCGCACGCTGTCGAGCCGCATGGGCCGCGCGGCGAGCCGGGCCCCGATCCGGTCCTGCCACGACTCGTGCACGAAGACGAGCGACGGGCCGGGCTCCGTGACCTCCGGAACGGGAGCGAGGCGGCCCGTCAGGCGCACGACGCGCCCCCGCCCCCCGGCCGCGAGGCCGTAGCCGATGGCGACCAGCACGAGAACGGCGACCGCGTCCGAGAGCCAGCCGCGACGGGCCACGCGCGCGAGGCCGACCACCCCCAGCACGAGGAGCGCGCACCACGCGGGGACGGCGTCGGCGAGCATGCGGGGGCCGACGATGAGGTCGTGATGCCAGTACAGCGCGCTGGCCAGGACGGGCAGCAGCGCCCACGCGGTCAGGACCCGCTCGCCGCGATCCAGGCGTCGAGCCAGGAGCAGAAAGAGGCCGACCAGGGCACCGACCGGGAGCACGGTCCCGAGGAGTTCGCGTCCGAGCGCGATGAGTTCGGTCGATGTGTAGCCGAGCGCCTGTGTGAAGCCGTATGCGCGACCCCACGGGTCGACGTGAAAGCCGAGGCCGTGGCTCGGGCCGGCGGCGGCCGTATAGCCGAGGGTGAGCGGGCCACCGAAGAAGCGGGCGTTGTACCAGGCGAAGCCGACCGCGAACGGGAGGCCGCCCAGGGCCCACCAGGCGAAGCGGCGCAGGAGCCACGGCCGGTGCAGGCCCGGTTCCCGGCGTGGCGCGGTGAGCCACACGCCCGCCGTCACGGCGGCGCCGATGAGCAGCCCGGAGACGGGGCGCGCCGCGACCATGAAACCCATCGCGCCGCCCGCCGCCAGCGCCCACACGGTCCGGCCCGTCTCCGCCCGGAGCGCAAGCCAGAGGGCGAGCGCGGCGAAGGCCGCGACCGTCGCGTGGTTCATGTAGGCCCCGGCGAGGGCCAGCAGCATGGGGCTCGTGACCGCGAGCAGGGCGCCGAGCCGCGCGGCCGCCGCCCGATCAGGGAACAGGCGCTCGAAGGAGAGGACGGAGAAGACCCCGAGCATGCCCATGGTCGCCGCCGCCGCGATCCACGGGCCACCCAGCTTCATGCCGGCCGCAAGCCACAGCGCGTGGGCCGGGGGATACTGGGACACCCACCCCGCCGCCGTGTGCACCATGAACTGAATCGTCCAGAACTCGGGCAGCGCGAGGGGCGGTCCGGACAGCTGCCCGCCGGCGAAATAACGGGCCTGTACGAGCTGTACGCTCGCGTCGTTGAACAGCGTGCGTCCCTCGAACACCCACACCGCGATGGCGGCCGTGAGCCCGGCGCCGAGCAGCCCCATGAACGCGGCCGCGGACCACGGTGGCGGACGTGCGATGCCTCGGCCGACCCGGGACAGGATGCCGGACACCCTGCCCTTCCCCAACAGCCCGGCCAGGACTGCGACTCCGACGACGAGGAGGGTCCAGACACCGGTCGCCGCGCCCCACGTATACGACCAGTACTCGAACCCCGCGCGGCGCATGGGGACGTCGAGCGGGGTCGTGGACCCGTCAGGGTCGAGGATCAGGAACACCGGGACGGCGACCAGCACCACCAGGCACAGCCCCAGCACCCGCCGGCCGGCATCGAGGAACACGTTCATGCCGTGGAAGCTACACGCACCGCGCCCGGCTGTCTGCGATCCCCGCGGTCGGCGACGGACGGCGCAGGGCCGGCGCGCCGCGCGGCGCTTGACTCGTGTCGCGCCCGATCTACCTTTCCGCCCCGTCGGGGACGCCGCGGGAGACGCGGTCGTCGCGCTGGCAACAGTGCACCCGACTCGATTGTCCATCGGCGGGTTTCCCCGGCGATGCCCGGTCGACCGCGGGCCATTCCCGTACTTCAACCCGGATCCTGTGTCACTCGAATGTCACTCGTATCACTTACCGATGTCGTGAAGACCTTCGGCGAGACGGTCGCGGTGGACTCCGCGAGCTTCTCGATCGACCGCGGAGAAGTCGTCGGATTCCTCGGGCCCAACGGCGCCGGCAAGACGACGACGATGCGCCTCCTCACGCAGTACCTCGAACCCGACGGGGGGACGATCACCATCGACGGGCTTTCCATCGAGGATCACCCCGTCGAGCTGCGCCGCCGCATCGGCTACCTCCCCGAGACGAATCCGCTGTACCGGGACATGCTGGCCGGCGAGTACATCACGTTCATGGGCCGGTTGCGCGGGATGGCCCGCCACGAGATCCGGGCGCGGACCGACGATATCGTCGCGCAGACCGGGATCGAGGCGGTCTACTACCGGCCGATCAACCAGCTCTCGAAGGGGTTCCGGCAGCGGGTCGGGCTCGCCCAGGCGATCCTCTCGCAGCCGGAGATCCTGATCCTCGACGAACCGACGGAGGGGCTCGACCCGAACCAGCGCGTCGAGATCCGCAGCCTCATACGCGATGTCGGCACCGACCGCACCGTCCTGCTGAGCACGCACGTGATGCAGGAAGTCCGAAAGACGTGTTCCCGCGTCGTCATCATCAACGACGGGCGCATCGTCGCCGACGGCTCCGTCGATGAACTCGTCGCCGGGCAGGGTGGCGTCCGGGTGCTGGTCGAACTCGAGGCGCCCGCCGAGGCCGCGGGGGCCGCGATGGGCGATCTCGCGTCCGTGGCCCGGGCCGACGCCCTCGAAACCGAGGCGGGCGGGCGCGCCCGGTTCGCCGTCGAGGGTGCGTCCGGCCGGGACCCGCGGCCCGACATCTCCTCGCTCGCCGCGGCACGGGGCTGGCCGCTGTGGGAGTTGCACCTCGCCCAGGCGAGCCTGGAGGATCTCTTCCACCGGCTCACCGCGGACGGCGCGGGATCGGCCGGCGAGACCGCCGGGGCGACAGCCGACGAGCCCGCTTCGGCCAGGGAGGAGGTGGAGGGATGATCGCCCGCATCCTCACCGTCGCGAAGCGGGAGTTCGCGGGTTACTTCGACCACGCGACCGCCTACATCCTCCTCGTCATCTTCCTCGGAATCAACTTCTATTTCTACTATCAGGAGGCGTATCTCCTCGGGGAAGCCTCCCTGCGGCCCATGCTGTCGCTCCTCCCATGGCTCCTGCTCTTCTTCATTCCGGCCGTCTGCATGCGGTCGTTCGCGGAGGAGCGGAACGCGGGGACGCTCGAACTCGTGCTCGCGCAGCCGATCCAGGTGGTGGAGTTCCTGCTCGGCAAGTTCGTCGGCGTGATCCTCTTCATGTTCGTCGCCCTGGCGGGGACGTTCGGGATTCCGATCGGTCTCACCCTGGGCGCGGACCTCCAGTGGGGCGTCGTCTTCTCCCAGTACCTGGGGGCGATGCTCCTGATTTCGGCCCTTGTCGCGGTCGGCCTCTGGGCCTCCTCGCTCACGAGAAACCAGGTGACCGCGTTCATCATCGGGGTCACCGTGAGCTTCGCCCTCTACCTCATCGGGCTCCCCACGGTCACGCTCTCGCTCCCCGGCCCGCTCGCGGCGGTGGTGGCGCGTCTGGGCGTCCTCGGGCATTTCTCGAACGTGGCGCGAGGCGTGATCGACCTCCGGGACGTCCTGTATTTCGCGGCGCTCGCGACGGCGTTCCTCTCGCTCACATACTTCTCGGTCATGCGCGAACGCCTGAGCCGCGCGCGGCCGGCCTACGGGCGACTGCGCATGGGCGTCCTCGGCCTGGTCGGGATCGCGATCTTCGCCGCGCTGGCCGGCGCCCAGTTGCGCGGGCGACTCGACCTCACCCCGGGCAAGGTCTACACGCTTTCTCCGCCGACGGCCGACCTGCTGCGGGGCCTCGACGATCTCGTCACCCTCAAGCTCTTCCAGTCCGCGGACCTGCCGGCGCAACTCGCGCCCGTGAGCCGCGACGTGGACGACCTTCTCCGGGACCTCGATGCGACCGGCGGCGCCAACGTGAACCTCGTCCGCGCGGACCCCGACGAGGATCCCGACGCCCAGGAGGAGGCGGGCCTGCTGGGCATCCGCCCGGTGCCCTTCCAGATCGTCGCGGACGACGAACTGTCGATCCAGGAGCGCTACTTCGGCCTCGCGGTCCAGTACGCGGGCGAGAACCAGGTCATCCCGCTGCTCACGCAGACGGCCGATCTGGAGTACCGCCTCGCCTCGATGGTGCGCGCGCTCACCAGGACGCAGCGGCCCACCATCGGGATCCTGACCGGGCACGGCGAACTGAGCCTGAACGCGGGGCTCCGTCTCGCCCGCGGGCGCCTCGTCCAGGAGTACGACGTGATGGAGTTCTCCGTCGACTCGACGACGACGGCGGTGCCGGATTCGATCGACATCATCGTCATCGCGGGCGGGCGGATGCCGCTCGAGCCCGTGGCCGGCGAGATCCTCAGCCGGTTCGTCGACGACGGCGGGAGCCTCTTCATCCTGAAGTCCGGCGTGACGGCGGACATGCAGGCACGCTACGCGGGCCCCACCTTCGATCCGGCGCTCGATTCCCTGCTGCAGGCGCGAGGGCTCGGCATCATCCCGTCGATGGCCTTCGACCTCGCCTTCAATGAACAGGTGCAGGTGCCGTCCGCGCTCGGAGCGCTCATCGTACCC
The DNA here is from genome assembly GCA_964509895.1 of uncultured Gemmatimonadota bacterium. Classification (GTDB taxonomy): domain Bacteria; phylum Gemmatimonadota; class Gemmatimonadetes; order Palauibacterales; family Palauibacteraceae; genus Palauibacter. The sequence continues at coordinate 16,733 of CAZDZJ010000135.1, read as the reverse complement.
TATCCGCTCTGGACGCTCGCCCAGCCGGCTTCCGGACACGTGATCGTGGACGGCGTCGCGAACGTGCCGATCCGGTTCGGCAGCCCGCTGCTGGTCGAGGTGGAGGACAGCACGCTGGTGACCCCGCTTCTGGCGACATCGGAGGGTGGCGGCCGACTGCCCACCCCGCTCTCGATCGACGCCATGCAGGAGTGGAACGAGGTCATCTCGCCGGACGACGGAGAGATATCGGAGGAAGACGTGGCGGTGGAGACGCTCGCGCTTGCCTACGCCCAACCGGGAGGAGGCCGTATCGTTCTCGCCGGCTCGTCGTCGCTGATCCACGACGAGACGCTCTCGCAGTCGATGTCCGGTATCGCGGGGATGGTTTTCTTCCAGAACGCGATCGACTGGCTGGCGCAGGATGAGGCGCTGATCTCGATCCGGTCCAAGGATCGCGCGCCGCCCCCCCTCCTCTTCCCGAACGAATGGCTCCCGGATCTGACCCGGTACGGGAATCTCGCCGGCGTCCCGCTGTTCTTCGTCCTCGTGGGCGTGCTGCGGCTCGCGCGGAGGAGAAAGGTGCAGCAGCGCTCGTTCGAGGAAGGAGGCGCCCTGGTATGAACGCGAAGCAACTGAAAGTCATCGCGGTCGTGCTCGGGCTGGCCGTGCTCCTCTACCTGCCCCGGCTGTTCCGGGATAGCGGCGAGGCCGGGACGCTGGATGTAGGTGACGGCTTCTCCGTCGCGGTGGCGGACTCCATCACGGGCGTGAACATCGTGCTCGCGGGGAATGCCGGAACGATCCGGCTCGAGCGGGCGGAGGCCGGGTGGAGGGTCGACGGATATGTGGCGGACGAGCCCAAGATCCGGGATCTGCTCGACGTGATCGGACAGCTTTCCTCGGCGGAACTCGTCGCCCGCAACCCCTCCAATCACGCGAATCTCGGCGTGGCGGAGGACGGCCGGCGCGTGGAGATCCGAACGGCCGACGGCGAGGTGCGGGACTTCCATCTCGGCGACCGCGATACGCGCTCGGGCGGGTATTTCGTTCGCCTCCCCGGTGACGACGTCGTCTACCGGCTCGACGGTCCGACCGGGGGTTACCTGAACCGCGACCGCGATGGCTGGCGTCCCCGCCTGGTCGCCTCCGTCGACACCGCGGGGGTGCGCGAGGTCCTCATGCGTCGCGGGGATGCGGAAGCCGTGCTGCGCCGGAGCGACGAAGGGTGGCTCGCGAGTGACGCACCGGCGGATTCAGCTCTCGTGCAGAGGCTTCTCGTGCTACTGCCTTCCATCTCCGCCTCCGGCTTTCCGACGGAGGAGGAAGTGGCGGCCGCCGATTTTACGTTTGCGGACGCCTCCTTCGAGGTGTTCTCGGCGGGCGGGGCGGACGTGACCGACCGGCAACTCGAACTCTCCATCCTCCTCCTGGAGGACGAAGAGCGCGGCGACTGGATCGCGCATCTGACCGACGGCAGCGAGGCCTTCCGGCTCTCGAGCCTCACCGTCAACCGCCTGCTCCCGGAGGCGCTGCTCCCGGTTCCCTAGCAGCCGGGTTCGGTCATGGCGCGGAAGTCGAGGATCCGGTCGAGTTCCGCCGGGTCGACGAGTCCCTGTTCCAGCACGAGTTCCTTCAGCGTGCGGTCCTCCGCGAGGCTGAGCTTGGCGAGTTCGGCCGCCTTGTCGTAGCCGATGACGGGCGCGAGCGCGGTGGCGAGCGCCGCGGTGGACTCGGCGTTCCGCAGGCACCGTTCCTCGTTCGCGGTGATGCCGCGCACGCAGCGTTCGGCGAACTCCACGCTCGCGGTGGAGAGGATCCGGATGCTCTCGAGCAGATTGTGGGCCATGACGGGGATCATGACGTTGAGTTCGAGGTTCCCCGACTGGCCGCCGACGACGATCGCGGCGTCGTTGCCGATGACCTGCGCGCACACCTGGAGCACGGATTCCGCCATCACCGGGTTCACCTTGCCCGGCATGATGGACGAGCCCGGCTGCACGGCGGGGAGGTTGATCTCGCCCAGGCCCGTGCGCGGGCCGGAGGACAGCCAGCGCAGGTCGTTCGCGATCTTGGTCAGGCTCACCGCGACCGTGCGCAGCGCCCCGCTCGCCTCGACGACCGCGTCGCGCGCCGACTGCGCCTCGAAGTGGTTCGATGCCTCGACGAACGCCACCCCGAGGATCTCGCTCAGGGCCGCGGACATGCGCACGCCGAAGTCGGCCGGCGTGTTGATGCCGGTACCGACCGCCGTCCCGCCGATGGCCAGTTCCGCAAGCGCCGGGCGGACGGCCTCCACGCGCCGGATCGCGTGCCTCAGCTGGCTGGCGTAGCCCCCGAACTCCTGCCCCAGCCGGACGGGGGTCGCGTCCTGCAGGTGGGTGCGCCCGGCCTTCGCGATGTGATCGAATTCCTCCGCCTTCGCGGCCAGCTCCGAGCGCAGCGTTTCGAGCGCGGGCAGAAGCTCCCGTTCAATCGCGACGAGTCCGGAGACGTGCGTCGCGGTCGGGATCACGTCGTTCGACGACTGTCCCAGATTGACGTGGTCGTTGGGATGCACGGGGCTCCGTGACCCCACGACGCCGCCCAGGAGCTGGATGGCACGGTTCGCGATGACCTCGTTCGCGTTCATGTTCGTCGACGTGCCGGATCCGGTCTGGAAGATGTCCAGCACGAAGTGGGAATCCAGCTCCCCGGTCATCGCCTCGGCGGCTGCCCGCTCGATCGCTTCTCCGAGTCCGGCCTCCAGCAGCCCCAGCTCCCGGTTGACGCGGGAGGCCGCGAGCTTGATCGCGCCCAGCGCCTCGATGAAGCGGCGCCCGAAGCGAAGATCGGAGATGGGGAAGTTCTGGCGGGCCCGCTCCGTCTGCGCTCCGTAAAGCCGGTCGGCGGGGATCGCCATTTCCCCCATGGAGTCCTTCTCTATGCGGTGATCCATGCGTTGCGTTTTCCCTGGCTCCGGTCAGAACTCGACGAGGTCCCCTACGCGGATGCCGTTGGCCTCGAACCACCCCTGGTTCATCTCCAGCGCGTACATGGCGGGGGCGGCCGAGTTGTGGGTTTCCGTGGTCTGCGGCTCCATCTGCTGGATGTCGACGATGCGGCCTTCGCGGTCGATGTAGGCGATGTCGAGCGGGATGAGCGTGTTCTTCATCCAGAATCCCAGGGTCCGCTGCTCGGGGTACACGAACAGCATCCCCTGATTCTCCTCCAGTGACTCCCGGAACATCAGTCCCTGCTGGCGTTCGTCGGCGTCGGCGGCGATCTCGACCCGGATCTCGATGCCGGCCACCCTGAGCGGGACCAGTTCCGCGGCCCGGGATACGGCGGCGGCGCCCGCTTCGGCCTCCTGTACAGCCGCCCTCTCGATGGCGGTGTCGCGCATGCCCGCGTCCGCCGGGTTGCACGCCACGGTAACGACCACAAGGGCCGACAGCAGCCGGAATCCGGGCTCTCTCCAGCGTTCTCTCAGCATGTCACGTCACCATCGTCGGGGGTCGACTCCGTTGCGGTCTTCGGTGTTGTGACAAAAACTAGCAGACGAGGTTGGGGTATGGAACGTGGTGCGGGGCCGGCGGGAGTGAGGACCATGGGAAGGGGGAGCGGCATGATTCGTCCGGACGTCAGAGCTTCCTTCGGCCGGGACGATGCGGCCCGACTCGTCCACCTGCTGGCCCGGCGGGGCGAGGATCGAACCCGCCTCGAGTCGCTGGTGTCCGAGCGCGGGATCGACGCGCTGCTCGACCATCCGGGGGCGCCCGCCGCGCTCGCCGCCGAATCCGGGGTCTCGGCGCTGCCGCTGGAACTCTTCTCCTACGTCGCGCTGCGGCACAGCCTGCTCGAGGGCGGCGTCGAATCCCGCCTCCTGGCCGACTACGTGACGTCGATCTTCCTTCATTTCGCCAGCGAGGCGCGGGCACACCGGATCGCCGAATACGACGACCGCGAGTACCACTATCTCGTCGACCTGATGACGGAGATCTCCGAATCGGACGGTCGCCGCGGCTTCCTGCTCAGCGCCCACCTCGGCAACTTCGCGCTCTGGCTGTCCGGCCTCTTCCCGGACTGGATCTGTACCCGGGAGCGGCGGCGGGGCGGGCCCGACCTCGGCTACTACGAGGCGATGGGGCAGACGGGCTTCTCGCTGGCCGCCGACGCGCCCTTCGCCCGCCGCCAACACCTGGATGGCTGCTATCGGGACGCCGCGAAGACCTTCTCTGCCCTCCGCGTCGCGCTCAACCGCTTTTCGGACCGCTTTCTGACGCCGCGTCCGGCCTCCCCGGTCGACCGGCTGCTGCGTCAGGTCGTGGACGACTTCGAGTCTCGCTGGTTGCAGGCGTGACGAGCGGGATTATTTTCTCAGCGCGTTGAGAACCATGACGACCGACACTCTTGCTCCCCGACCGCCTCTCGGCTGCGCCGCCGTGATGCTCGGCCTCTTCCGAGCCGCACTGCAGGAGCATCATCTGCCCGTGACTCAGCAGCGGGAAGCGATCGCGCGCGTGCTGTTCGAGTCGGGGCAGCGTCTCTCGGCCGACGACGTCGTGGAACGCCTGCGCGGGGAAGGCGAGCGCGCGGGGAAGGCGACCGTCTACCGGACCCTGAGCCTCCTCGTCCGGGTCGGCCTCGCGACGGAACACGATTTCGACGAGGGCTTCAAGCGATACGAGGCGAAGGTGGGGCAGGCGCAGCAGGACCACCTGATCTGCACCTCCTGCGGGGATGTCGTCCGCTTCGAGCGCGATGAACTCAACCGGCTCCAGGCCGAGGTCGCCGGCCAGTTCGGCTTCCATGTGCTGCACCGTCAGCTCAAGCTGTACGGCCTCTGTCTCCGCTGTGACGCCGAATCCGGCCAGGCGCTCCGCCAGGTCGGCTGATCCACGCAGGAAACCACGAGAACCAGGGGAGGTTCCGCTGAGTTCCGCCCATACGAGACTCCTCAACCTGCTCGCCGAGCGCTCGTTCCGGCTCGGGGATTTCGTACTCGCCTCCGGTGCACGGAGCGACTACTACATCGACTGCCGGACGTCGACCATGCACGCGCACGGACAGGTGCTGATGGGCGAGGTCGGTCTCGCGGCCATCCGTGACGCCGGACTGCGGCCCGACGCGGTCGGCGGCCTCACGATGGGCGCGGATCCGCTGGCCTATGCCATCGCCGCCGCCAGTTGGCGCGCGGGGGATCCGATCCACGCCTTCTCGGTGCGCAAACGGGCCAAGCGGCACGGCAAGGGACAGCGGATCGAGGGCTGCTTCGAGGCCGGGGCCCGGGTCGTCGTCGTCGAGGACGTGATCACGACCGGGGGATCCGCCTTCCAGGCCGTGGAGGCGGTGAACCATGCCCGCGGCGAGGTGCTCGGGGTACTGGGGCTTGTGGACCGCGAAGAGGGAGGACGAGCCACGCTGGAGCAGGCGGGGCTGCGGACGATGGTGCTCTTTACGGCGAGCGATCTGAGGGCCGCGGTGGCCGCCGGCAGTTCGGCATCGTAGAGGAGGCGTGACAGCACGCCCGATTCACTGGGAGAAGAAGCCGTGTCCGACCAGGATTTCCTGAAATTCACCGACGCCGCCTGCGAGCGGATCCGATCGTTCATCGACGAGGACCCGGCCGAAGGTCTCGCGGTACGGGTGAGCGTCCAGAACGCGAGCCCGATCGCGCCGGAGTACGAGATGGCGCTCATCGAACCCTTCGAGCGGGAAGCGGAGGACCGGTCGTTCGACGCCCCCGGCTTCGAGGTCGTCGTGGATCCGAAGAGCGTGGACATCCTGGAGGGCACCCGCATCGACTGGGTGGAGTCCCTCCAGGGCTCGGGCTTTCACTTCAATAACCCCAACATCCAGCCGCTCGGCGCCCGGCCCCTGGACGGCCCTCTCGTCGACCGCGTTCGCCGCGTGATCGACGAGCAGATCAACCCGGGGGTGGCGTCGCACGGCGGCACCGTGCGCCTCGTCGACATCCGCGACAACGTCGTTTACGTCACGATGGGCGGCGGCTGCCAGGGCTGCGGCATGGCTTCCGTGACGCTCACGCAGGGGATCAAGCAGATGATCCGCGACGCGGCGCCCGAGATCGTCGACGTCCAGGACGTGACCGACCACGCCGCCGGCAGCAACCCCTACTACCGCTAGCGCGGCCTGCCGCGAGGGGGGCGCCGGCTCAGGTTGGCGCCCTCCCCGACGACATCGGGACTACTTCTTCTTCCTGCGCGGCTTGAGGAAGACGTGCAGGGCCGTCGCGACCACCGACATCACGAGCGCGCCGCCGATCGCCGTCACCAGACCGTCGAGTTCGAACCCGGGGATCAGTGACGCGGCCAGCTGGAACATCAGGCCGTTGAGGACGAAGTAGAACAGGCCCAGCGTCAGGACCGTGATCGGGAAGGTCACGAAGCGCAGTATCGGCCGGACCACGGCGTTGATGAGCCCGATCGCGAGCGCCCCGCCGATCAGCGCCTCCGGGCTCTCGACCCGGACGCCGGCCAGGAGTCGCGCAGTGGCGTAGAGAGCCACCGCGTTGACCAGCCAACGCCTGATCAGGCCCATGGCCCATGCGCCGCCGGCGTCGTCGGCGCCCCCGTCAGAACCCCGGCGTGAGGGCGAACTGCCAGGTCCAGCCCTTGCTGGGTCGGTCGAAGGGTTTCACGAAGTCGATTTCCGCGATCATGAGGCCGAAGAGGTTGATCCGGGTAAGCAGGCCGGCACTGGATACCCAGTCGCGGTCCTCGAATCCGCAGGTCCCGCTCGGACAGTTCAGGGGCGTCTCGCCGTGCCAGGCTTTCCCGGTATCGTAGAAGATGCCCACCTCGACCGGCGGCACGCCGGGGGCCCGGACGACGCCGATCCCGCCCAGGAGCGGAAGACGCAACTCCAGGTTCCCCACCGCCACGCGGCTCCCGATGAGCTGTTCGATGAGGGGACAACTGAAGACGCCGGCCTGTCCACCCGCCCCCGTGCACTCGGCGACGCCGATTCTGTCGCCGTATCCCCGGACCAGCGACGGCACGCCGAGATAGAGTCTCCCCAGCCGCCAGTCGTCCGAGCCCCCGCCCCAGCGGCCGAAGTGCAGGGCCCGTCCCGCCAGCGTGAACGGCCCGGCGCGGACATATCGCCGGACGTCACCGCTGACCGTGACGTAGTCCAGCGTACCCACGGCCGGCTCCACTTCCACGCGGTATCGCATTCCCGCGATCGGACTCGTGCCGCCGAAGATTGAGCTGTCGTACACGAGGGCCACGCTGCCGCTCGCCATGTAGAGCGATTCCGGCGCGCAGGGCGCCCCCCCCAAAGACAGCGTCTCGCCTTCGCAGTCCGGGAGGTCTGTCTCCTCGACCGCCAGCAACTGGCCCGTGAACCCATCGAAGCCGAGTTCCTCGATCTCCCCCGAGAAATCGATCTGCCGCGCGGACGCCGAGAACTCGATCCGCGAGTTGCGGTTGAAGGGGTAGGCGACGATCCCCGTCGCCTCCCGGTTGATCTCGAACCAGCGGAAGTCCCGGAAGACATCGAATACCCGGTCTCCCTGCTGGATTCGCTGGTACCCGACCTGGCGCGAGACCAGCGGTATCTGCCCTCCGATCAGGGCCCAGTTCCAGCGGCTCGACCGGTTCTCGTAGCCGGCGAGCAGCGCCGTCCCCTGCACGATGTTGCCGAAGCTCGTGTTGACCTGCGCGATGGTCTGCAACGTCCGGTTCCCGAGCAGGTCCGAGAAGAAGAGGCTCGCGCCGCCGGCGAAGAAGGTCCCGAAGTCGCTCGCTCCAAAAGCCAGCGTGGGCTGTGAGATGAAATCCAGCGACAGTTGGGAACGGTACTCGGCATCCTCGAACGTGATCGGGTCGGCCAGGCCGAGCCGGGCGTTGTCGAGCAGTTCGGCGTGCGCGGTCGAAATCCGTTCGCGCGGCGGGATGATCGAGGCATCGACGCCCACGAGCATCTCGGGCGCCGGCACTCCGGCCAGGACCTGCGGATCGTCGGCCACATAGATCTCGTAGCTGAACGGTCCGCCCTTGTTTACGCTGAACGCGACGTCGCCCGTGCCCCGCGCCACGGACACGGCGGGACTGATCCCCGTGAGCCCGCTCACCCCCGTCCACAGGTCCGTGACCAGGTAGGGCGCGCGCGTCTCGAGATCGAGGCGGTAGAGGTTCGCGATGCCGTCGTGATCCGACACGAAGTACAGGTTCCGTCCGTCCGGCGACCACTGCGGATTGTAGTTCCTGAACTGGTCGTCGAAGCCGGGCATCGCCTCGACCTCACGGCTCTCCAGGTCCATGACCGCGACCTGATACGGCCCGGGGACGAGCAACTCCAGATCCGTCGTGTACCGATCCGTGGTGAACGCGAGCGACCGTCCGTCGGGCGACCATGCGGGCTGGAGATCGGCGAACGGGTCCGCCGTCAGCCGCGTCAACTGTTCCGTTTCGACGGCGACCATATACAGGTCGGTGAATCCGGCGGAGTGTCCGCTGAACGCGATGTGCGTGCCGTCCGGCGACCAGCTCGGCGTGAAAATCGCGCCGATCTGGAAGCCGTCGATCCGGATCTCCTGCACGATGTTCCCGGTCTGCGCCTCCATGATCGTGAGCAGCGGATTGCCGGTCTTGATCCCCGCCACCGCGAGCAGACGCCCGTTCGGGTGCCAGTCCCCCGCCGAATGGATGAACTGGAGGCTCTCGAAGTGCGGGTCGACCGCATTGTTCGTGAGACGGCGCTTGACCGCGCCCGTGCGCGCGTCGGCAAGGAACATCTCGAGCGAAAAGAGGTCGCTCTGCGACACGTACACCATCTCGTCGCCATCCGGACTGATCGCCGGACCGAGATTGAGTTTCCCCTCGCCTTCCGGGTCGTAGATGACCCGGCGGCCGTAGTCATCCGGGGAGTTGGTCTCCTGCCGTGCGTCCACGAAGTAGGTCTCGAGTTCGCTCTTCCAGCGGTCCGAGAGTTCGCCGATCGGCACTTCCAGAACGGCTTCGATCGCGCCCAGCGCGTTCCCCGTGCGCGCCGCGAGGTTCAGGATCCGGCCGATCCGGTCGTCTCCGAACGCGCCCCCGACATAGGACCAGAAGGCGTGTCCGTACCGGTACGGGAAGAACCGCGGGTTTGCGAGGTCCGGGATGGTCGGGAACCCGTCTTCCAGGTCCAGTCCATCCCGCATCCACATCGTGGTGAAGGGGTCAATGGGGCCGATGGAGAGGTATTCCGCCATCCCTTCGATGAACCACAGCGGGAGCCGGATCGCGCCGGGCACGTCCAGCCCGGGGCCACCGGTCCCCTGCCCCGTCATGTCGAACTGGAAGGCGTGCACGAGTTCGTGGCCGAGCAGGTGATCGGTCTCGTGGATCGAAACCATCATCGGCATCACCAGGCGACGCTTGAGAATCTCGGTGAAGCCCTGCGTGCCTTCGTCGATGAACTGGCCGGAGGTGTTCGTCTGCTCGAAGTCCGGGTGGTCCGCGTAGAGGATGATCGGCTGCGGCTGGCGGAATTCGTGATTGAGCACCCGCGAGAGGCGGGCGTACCAGCGCTCCGCCTGACGCCCGATCATCTGCGCCCCGGCGGCACTGCCCTCGTAGTAGTAGATGTCGAAGTTCTGCGTCTTGAGCACTTCGAACTCGAAGGACTCATAGACGACCTTGTTCCGCCCGAAACGACGGCCTGCCTGCCCCTCCAGCATCTCTGCGGCGGGACCCGAGAAGACCGCGAGAGCGGCGAGCGCGCCGAGCGCGCGAGTTCTCCGTAGCATGCATCCTCCACCAGGAGACTACTGCCATCGTCCGGCCCGGGTTCCTGGACCCCGGGTGGGCGTGCCGCCTCGCGGGCGGCGGGCAGTCGCGGGGTATCGAAAGCTACCCGCGCCGCCAGACGTCCGCTATGCGGTTGCGTGCGCGCGTTTCTTCCGGATGGCGCACCGTTTCTGCAACGATACTAGCACGACCGAACGGCGGGTCGGGTCACCTTTCGGACGGGGCGCGCACCCGGGTATCGCTCAGCAGCGGCGATGGAATCCTCCCAGCACCTCCCGGGCCAGCCGCGCCGTCGGCGCATCCGTGAACGGTCCGGCGACGACGCGGTACACGTCGTCGTACGGCTCGATCGAGCCCTCGAAACCCGCCCGCGCGACTTCCCGCAGCTTCTCTTCGGCGCTCGCGCGCTCGCCGTACGCACCGACCTGGACGACGACGCACCCCCCGCGCGCGGACACCAGGTTGGCCACCTCGATGACGGTGATCCGCACACGCGCCGTGCCGGGACCCATCATGCCGAGGTCCCGTGCGGCGGCCCGCGACACATCGAGGATCCGCCCCCGGCCGAACGGGCCGCGATCGTTCACGCGGAGGTCGATGGACCGCCCGTTCTCGAGGTTGTCCACGCGGATGCGGGTCCCGAAGGGAATCGTCTGGTGGGCGGAGGTCATCGCCTCCATGTCGTAGATGCAACCGGCCGCGGTGGGCCGCCCGTGAAACGGCTCGCCGTACCAGGAGGCGACGCCGGTCTGCGTCCACCCGACGACGTAGACCGAAGGATCGGCGGAGGGCGTGGTCGCCAGCGGCACGGACCACACGCAGGCCTGTCCGAGGAGCGCAACCGAGAGTGCCGCTCCGAGCCCGGCCCGCCGCCCGATCAGAGCGGGCCGCGTTCCCACGGCCCCCAGATCGCGAAGGTTTGGCCGAGGTTCCCCGGGCCCATCGAGATCGTGTCCCCCTGGAGGTTGATGAAGAGCGTTCGACCGTCGGGACTGAAGCACGCACCGGCGAATTCACGCGAGTTCAGGATGTTCCGCGCGAAGGGGAAGATGTCTCCCGCGGGCGACAGGCCCCGGAGGTGCGTCACGCCCGAGTTGTCCTCGCAGATGAGAATGCCGCCCCTGGGACTCACGGTGAGGTTGTCCGGACCGGCGAGGACATCCTCCGAGGGTGACTCGAAGACGAGCGCGAGCGCCTCTTCCCCGGGGCTGTACCGCCAGACCTGGCCGAGCTGGGCATCGCCGCCGTTCGTGGCGTGGAAGTAGATGCTCCGGTCCGCGTGCCAGCAGCCCTCGAGGCGCGAGAAGCGCGCCCCGCCCGCTTCGTATCCCTCCAGCCAGACCGTCGTCGCGCGCCGCTCCGCCTCCGGAGGATCAGGGTTCTCGATGGGCACCCACTCGACGCCGCGCCACTCGCCCGGACGCTGGCCGGTTCGGAGATCCGCCTGGGGCTCGTCCCGCACGGTGAGCATCTCCAGGGCGCCGCCGTCCCTCAGGGAACCCGGGACGCGGGGCCGAAAACGGTAGAAGCCGGAGCGCCGGTTGTAGTCTTCCGTCTCGTAGACGAATCCCGTCTCGGGATCGACCGCGACGGCCTCATGCACGAACCGGCCCATGGCGCGGATCGGTTCGGCCCGCACCGCCCCGTCGGCGTCGGCCGGGACCTCGAACACGTACCCGTGGGGGACGGACCAGCCGCGGCCCGGACCGAAGGTCGTCTCCTCGCAGGTGATCCAGCTGCCCCACGGGGTCGGGCCGCCCGCACAGTTGATCGTCGTGCCCCCCAGGCTCACGAAATCGCGCAGAAGGGTGGGGCGCCCGTCCGCCTCCAGCCGAAGCTCCAGCGTGGTCGTGCCCCCGCCCGCCAGCGGGTCGTACGCCAGCTCCGGGGCGACAAGTGGAACCGCGACGCCCGGGGGATCCTGATCCTCATGATTTCGCACCAGGCGGACGATGTCGTCACTCACGGGAAACAGTCCCATGCCGTCATGAGCACGCGGCGTCGGCCGACCGTCCGACATGGGGTGCCCCTCCACGCCGAGAACGGCGTAGGAGAACCCCTCGGGGAGGGCGAGCTCCGGGCCCGCGGCGCGCAGGGGCCCGTATCCGGCGCTCGCCGCCACCGAACCGGAGGGGGTCCTGCGGCCGGCGCACGCCGCGAGACCGGAGAGCGAGGGAGCAAGCGCCGCCGCTCCCGCCCAGCGTCCGGCCCTGCGCACGAAATCTCGTCTCGCGATTGTGCTCAGTGGCTCCTCCGTAGCGCGCTCGGCGGCACTCAGAGCATGTTGTGGGGTAACAGATTCGTTATTGCAGTCGTGCGATCCGTGGATCCGGGGTCGCAATCCCCACGACCCGGCCCGGACTAGACGCAAACCGGACCGGGAGTATCCTAAAGGGTCGGTGGATCGCTCGCACCGCGACAGCGTGCGGGGATCGCGCCCGAATCCTTGCTCACTGCCCAGCGAACCATCGCGGAGGAGAGAAGTCGAGATGCGGCATTCGCTCGTGCGCCTTCTGGCGCCTGTGTTGTTCCTGGTCGTCGCGGACTCCGCTACGGCCCAATCCTACATTGACTTCTGTCCCACCGGCGACGCGGAGTCGGAAGCCGCGGTCGTGGGGTATGTGACCGACCCCGAGGCGCAGACGATCGTCCCCGGCGCGACGGTCGCCGCAAGCTGGGTGGCGGACAACGCGCGGCAACGCGTGGAAGTGCAGACCAGCATGGAGGGTCTCTACATCCTGTGCGGGCTCCCGAAGGAGATGGAGGTCTCGCTGCGGGCTCTGCTCGGGGACCGGCGCGGAGATGCCGTGCCCTACTCGACGGCGGCGCCACTCGCCCAGCAGGACCTGTTCATCTCGCTCACCGGGGAGCCCGAGGTGCGCGAGGAGGTCGGTTCCCTCAGCGGCGGGGGGCCCGGCGGATCCGGCCGGGCGTTCAGTTCCGAGATCATCCGCGCCGAGGATCTCCTCAATCTGCCCGAGATGAGCGTGTACGAACTGCTTCGCCGCCACCAGCTCCTGAGGTTCGATCGAATGAGCGGCGTGGGCGAGGTCATCCTCCTCATGTCCGCGTCGTCGAGCTCCCGCGCCGGCGCGATGCAGTCGATCCAGCTGAGGGTCAACGAGCGGCGGGAACCCGACGCGATCGGAGCCATCCGCGACATGTCGATCGATGAAGTGAGCCGCATCGAGATTCTGACGCGGACCGAGGCGTCGGCGCGCTACGGAGGCGATGGCTTCGTGGGCGCGATCAACATCACGCTGCGAAACCGCTAGCGTAGGCAGCGGATCTCGGCCCGCGAGCCCGCTACGGCACGAGCCGCACGAGGTTCGTCCACGTCGTGCGCTCGATCTCGTCCACCGCCGCCGTGCGCGCCTCGATGCCGGCGGCGAGGCGCGCCAACAGGTCCAGCTGTCCCTGCGTGGGGGGGCCATCCCCCATTGAAGCGAATCCCATGAGCCGCGCCAGCTTGCTGTCGATGGCCGTGGGGTTCGCGATCAGGTCCTGTCCGGCGCGCGCCCGGTACTGCACGAGCCGCTCTTCGACGGGATAGAGTTCGCCGTTCAACTCCGCGAGCGCGGCACGCAACCGGTCGTTGTCGCCGCCCCGCTCCACCGCCTGCTCCGCCCGCTCCCGCAGATCGCGGATTCTCGCCACGAGTTCCATGGTTTCCGTCAGGCGGTCTCTCGCCTCGAGCAGGAACTCGAACTGCGCCCTCAGTTCCTCGTCCGACACCTCCACTCTCGGATCGCGAACGACGACAAAGGGCTGCGTGAGCGTGCGGTCGCCCAGATCGAGTTCGACGGTGTAGTCGCCGGGAGGCACGCGCGGGCCCTGGGCACTTCCCTGGAAGACGGCGTCGTCGAGGACCGCCGCCGGCTCCACGCGCAGATTCCACACGAAGGTGTGGGCGCCGGCATCGGCGGAAAGCCTGGAGGCGCTCCCGCCGCCGCCGAAGAAGTCCATGCCGACCGGCGCCGCTCCGTCCGACGCACTCGAAAACTCCCGGATCAGGGCCCCGCCCTCGCGGACGCGCAGCGTGACCCCGCCGGGCACGGCTTCCGGCAGGTGGTACGGGATGACGACGCCGTCGGGTGGGTTCGCACCGGCCGGATCGCCCGCGCCCGGCCGACCCATGGCCGAGAACAGTGCGGCGGGCGAGGCGCCCGGGTTGAAGCGCGTCGTGGTCGGGGGACGGAAGAGCGTGGGCTCGGTGGCCGCCTCCCGGGCCCCGACCTGATGGAGCAACTCCACGTTGTCCAGCACCCAGAACGAACGTCCGTGCGTGGCCGCCGCGAGGTCCCCGTCCCGGAGCACGAGGTCGTGGATGGGGACCACCGGGAGGTTGAGGCTCAGCGGCTGCCAGGAGTCACCGGCGTCGAACGACACATGGACCGTCCGTTCGGTGCCGGCGTACAGAAGCCCCTCCCGCCCCGGGTCCTCCCGGATCACGCGCGTGAAGTCGTTGCCGGGGATCCCCGTCGCGATCCGGGTCCAGGTCTCCCCGTAGTCCGTCGTCCGGTACAGGTAGGGGGTGTGGTCGGAGAGCTTGTAGCGCGTCGCGGCGACGTACGCCGTCGCGGGATCGTGGTGCGAGGGCTCGAGGATGGATATCAGCGCGAACTCGGGCAGATCCGGGATCGTCACGTCCTCCCAGTTCGCTCCGCCGTCGCGCGACACATGGATGTACCCGTCGTCCGATCCCGCCCACAGGAGTCCGGGCTCGATCGGTGACTCGGCGAACGCGAAGATCGTCGCGTACCACTCGGGGCCGTACGCCTCGCGCGTGATCGGGCCCCAGTACTCGCCCGTGTCCTCGTTCTCGTACGAAGGCGTCGGCTCCAGCGTGCGGGGGTCCGCGCGCGTGAGGTCCGGGCTGATGACCTCCCAGCTGTGGCCTTCGTCGGTCGTCCGATGCACGTGCTGCGAGGTGACGTAGAGGATGTCCGGATCGTGGGGCGAGGTCATTACCGGATACGTCCACCAGAAGCGGTAGTTGATGTCCGCCGAACCCCAGCCGTAGTGCGTCTCCGGGTTCGGAGAGATGTCCCTCACCTGCCGGTTGCGGTGGTCGTAGCGGTACACCCAGTGGTGATCACCCGCGTAGACGATGTTCGGGTCCTCGGTGTTCACCGCTATGTAACCGTCCTCGCCCCCGCCAACCGTGTACCAGTCCTCGATCGAGATCCGGCCGAAGTCCGATCGGCTGGGGACGGAGATCGACGTGTTGTCCTGCTGGGAAGCGTAGAGCCGGTACGGCGTCTGGTTGTCGGCGGTCACATGGTACATCTGTGCGGTCGCCTGGTTCAGGAGGCTGGACCAGGAGAGGCCGCCGTCGAAGCTCACCGCGGCGCCGCCGTCGCTCCCGTTGACCATCCGCCGGGGGTTCGCGGGGTCGATCCACAGGTCGTGGTGGTCCGGGTGCGGGGTGAACACGCGCTCGAAGGTCTCGCCGCCGTCCGTCGACTTCCAGAGGAAGACGTTGAGGACGAAGACGGCGTTCTCGTCGCCGGGGTCCGCGACGATGTGGTGGTAGTACCACGGGCGCTGCAGGAGGTTGGCGTCCTCGTTCACGCGCGTCCACGTCTCGCCCGCGTCATCGGAGCGGAAGATCCCCTTCACCCCGCGCGCCGCGTCGATGATCGCCCACAGGCGGTCGGAGTTCCGCGGCGAGACCGTGATCCCGATCCGCCCCTTGAGGCCGGACGGGAGCCCCGCGTTGTCGGTCAGCTCGGTCCAGGTGTCGCCGCCGTCCGTGCTCTTGAAGAGGCCGGTGCCGGGGCCGGCGCTGCGGAAGCCCCAGGGGAATCGGCGCAACTCCAGAAGCGAGGCGTAGAGAATGTCGGGGTTCGCGGGGTCGAGGACGAGGTCGATCGCGCCCGAGTTCTCGTCCCGGTACAGGACCTTGTCCCAGGTCGCGCCGCCGTCGCGGGTGCGGTAGACGCCGCGCGCCTCGCTCGCACCCCATGCGTCGCCGAGCGCGGCCACCCAGGCGATGTCGGGGTTCTCCGGATGCACACGCAAGCGGGCGATCTGGAGCGTCTCGGCGAGTCCGAGGTGCCGCCAGCTCGCCCCGCCGTCGTCGGAGCGATAAACGCCGTCGCCGTGGGAGGCGTTGCCGCGGATGCACGCCTCGCCCATGCCGACGTAGACGACGTCGGGCCGGGAACGGCTGACCTCGACGGCCCCGACGGAACCCGTGCCGAAATAGCCGTCGGAGACGTTGAGCCAGTTGGCTCCGCCGTCCTCCGTTTTCCACACGCCGCCGCCGGCGACGGCCTGGTAGAAGACGAGATCATCCGTCGGGTGGCCGGCGACGCCCAGCACGCGGCCGCCGCGGGTGGGGCCGATCGAGCGCCACTCGAGCAGATCGAGGATGCTCTCGTCCACGGGTTGGGCTTCGGCGCCCGTTGGCGCCGAAGTGCCACACAGCGCCAGCGCGAGAAGCGTCCGTGCCAGGCGGGGTATCGGTTGGGCGAGGCGGGAATCTGCCACGGGTCTGCCGTCTCCTTCGAGAGTCATCCGGCGGAGTCGAGCCTCGAATCTTGCGCCCGGCCCACGCGCCGTACAGCGTGCCGAGGGATGGCGGCACCCACCCCGGGGGCGATGTGACCCGGAGCGGGGTCCCGTCGTCTGTCATGGAGGAGTCGCACCTCGGCCCCATCACGGGTCGACGGAGCAGGACACACGGTTTCGGAGTTCGAGTGCTTCGAGGAAAGATGCCCAGACGAGACGACGTAGTGGTCCGTACTCCGCGGCGGCCCTTGAGCCGGCGCCCGTCCGTGCGCGGGCGCGTCGCGATCTCGCTCGGTGTGTCCGCGCTGGCGCACGTCGCCCTTCTCGCGTGGGTCTCCGTGTCGGTCCCGGAGAACCGCCATGCTGCCGGGGGCTTCGAGCACTCCGGCCCTACCGCCGAACGGCCGCCGGAGCGGGTCATTGAGGTCGTGCGCATCCAGCCCCCCGGCGTGTTGCCTTCGGGCGGGTCGGCCGGTTCGGGGGAGGGCGCCGCGGGAG
>CAZDZJ010000134.1:0-41136 GCA_964509895.1 uncultured Gemmatimonadota bacterium | reverse complement strand
CGGCGCTGCATCTCGCCTGAAACGCTGCGCTTCGCGTCGCTCCTCGGTCACGTAGCGCTGCTATGCTCCCTCGTCGCTCCTTATCAGGCGAGCGCTTCACCGCTCTCGGCGCTGACGCGGGGTTTTGCCACGGCCTGCTAGTGTAACGCCGGCCCGCAGCCGCGCGCGCCCCGGGGTGAACGGGTTGCGGGCGGTCGGGCCGCGGTCAGGTCGTCAGAAGCCCGGGATCATGGGCTGGGCCTCCTGCTGCAGGAGCAGTCTCTCGCGATGGTCCTCGATGACCGTGTCCTCCCGCAGTGCGGCCAGCCAGTTCTGCACGTACTGCTGGGAGCGTTCGAAGCTCAACTGTCCCAGTACGGCGTCCCTGACCTCCTCGAAACCGTCCCGCGAGGCCTCCTCTCGCTCCAGAACCTCCACCACGGCCACCGCATCTCCCGTGTCCAGGGCGCTACTGATCGCACCGATCGCGGCCCCGAATCCGAAGCCGACCGCCTCCGTCCCCTGACCCAGACCCGGCACGAAGTCGCCCCGGCGGAAGGAGTCCGTCTCCTCGACGGACCAACCGAATTCCTCCGCAGCCTCGTCCAGGGTGCGCCCGGCGGAGACGGCGTCGAGCAGCCCGCCCATCAGCTCCGCGGCGCGTTCCTTCTTCTTTTTTGCGAGTAGTTCCGCGTGGATCCCGATTCTGGCCTCCTCGAACGGGATCGTGCTCTCGTCCCGCCGGCCGAGCAGTTCGAACAGGTGGAAGCCGGTCGGGTTCTCGAAGGAATCGGACAGATCTCCGATCTCGCTCTCGGGACCCAGGGCCCACTCTCTCGCGACGCCCAGCTGGCCCGCGCCCGGAATGAAATCCACGCCGTCCATGAGTTGAACGTCGGTGCGGACCGCCACAGCCAGTGAGTCGGCGGCCGTCATCAGGTCGGAGCGCAGCGCGAGATCCTCCAGGTCGTCCAGAAGCGTGAAGACCGAATCCTCGGTGGCGCCGGAAACCTCGAACGGGACGTAGATCTGACGCAGCGCCAGAGAGTCCGCGGTTCGCTCATCGACCTGCAGAACGTGCAGTCCGAATGGGGTCTCGACCGGATCCGTCACCTGCCCGGGCGTGGCGGCCTCGGCCGCCTCGGCGAGCCGGGGGTCGTAGGCGCCTATGGGCCGCTTGCCCATGAATCCGCCTTCGGCCCCGGAGATGGAATCCGCGGACTCGGCGGCCGCCACCTCGGAGAAGTCCTCGCCCTCCCTGACGCGGTCCGCGAGCTCGGCGGCTCGTTCCCGGGCCGCCAGCGAGTCCGCGGCGGAGGGCCGAAGCGAGATGCTGACCATGTTCACCCGGGCGCTGGCGGGACGGAGGAGTTCGTCCACGCGCTCGTCATAGATCTCCCGCACCTCGTCCTCCGGCACCGAGACCTGCGAGTCCGCCACCGCCGCGGCCGGGTCGACTCGGACGAAACGAACGCGCGCGTGCTCGTTCGTGTCCCGGTAGAAGCGCCACGCCTCCTCGTCGGATACGTAGATCCCGCTCTGGACGAGCGTCTGGAGCTTCGCGCGCGGAAGAATGGAGCGATAGTAACCCTCGATCTGGAGCAGTTGCGTCTCGTCCGTCGCCGGGTCCGTGAAGAAGCGGCGGTACTTGTCGATGTCGAACTGCCCGTCCGTCTGGAACCCGGGGTAGCTCATCATCTCCTGCGGCGGCTGCGTGAAGAACGCCTGCCGTACCTCCGCGTCGGTCACGCTGACACCGAGCCGGTCCAGTTCCGCCTGGATGAGCGTCGCGCTGACCAGGCTCTCCCAGGCCTGTTCGGTCACGATGCGCACATCCTCGTCCGTCATCCCGCGGTCGGCCGCGCGGCTCACCGCGAGCTGGTTCTGGAGGAAGATATTCCACTCGTTGTAACGGATGTCCTGCCCCCCGACCTGCCCCACGACGGGGTTGATCTGCCCGCCGAGGTTCCCCCCCTGCATCGCGTTGATCCCATCGAACACCAGCCAGCCCACGAAGGCCGCGGCCATGATGCCCATCACCAGGCTTGCGCTGCCGCGCATCTTCCGCATGAACATGAAACGCCGAACCCACCCTGTCGTCTTGAATCGAGTCGCCCGAACGCGGTCGCGCCGGGGCCGGAAACGCGGGCGGCCCGGCAGGCAGGGCCTGCCCGCCGCCAGCTCCCTGATCGGTCGAAAACGTATGCCTGTCCAGCGTTCCCGGCAACGAAAGGCGTCGCTCGGGGAGCACCGGCGCGAGGTTCGTTGACAATGAAAAAAAGCGCCCGGTATGTTTCCCGGGACTGGGTCGGAAGGCCCGTAACCTCCCGTTTTTCCCTGTGACACCTGTGGCCACCGACGATCGGACCGTGGAGATCGAACAACTCCTGCGCCGCGGCGAACTGGAGCCGCAGACCCACACGTTCGCCCGTCTCGCCGATCTCTATCGGCAGCAAGGGCGGCACGAGCGGGCCCTGGGTGCGATCCGGGAAGGCCTGAAGGACCACCCGTACTACCTGGATGCTCGCCTGCTGCACGCTCGCGTGCTGCTGGAACTCGGCAGCGAAGATGCCGCGAGAGACGAATTCGAGCACATCCTGACGCTGGATCCGGCGAACCCGCTCGCATGCATGGCGCTCGGTGTCGAGCGCGCCGAAACGAACGCGGGTGACAGGGGCCGTGCCGTTTCGACGGACGATTGGCTCGATCGACTCGAGGAAGCGTGGCGCAGCGAGGAAGCGGACACCCATCCCGCCTCGGAAGAGGGCGGGGTCCGGGTCGAGTCGGTCCGGCCGAGAGAGATCGAGACGGAGACGCTCGCCCGGCTGTACGCGGAACAGGGCCTCTTCGACCGCGCGATCCGCGTCTACGAGCACATGCTGACGCAGGTTCCCGACAACTCCGATCTCCTCGACACCCTCGCGGAACTTCGCCGGCGGGCCGAGGGCGGGGAGGCGCTGTCCGCCACGGGGCCCGGCACGGATCGGGCAGAGATGGCGGATCGCGCAGAGGCGGCGGATCGAGCCGAGGCGGAGGGCGCGGATCCGGCAGAGGCGGCGGCGAGGGGTGAGGCGGGGTCCATTCGCGAACAACTGCTCCGCATCCTCGACGGCGGAGCACCCACGGGGTCGAACTGACGGGATGAGCGCGCCGCTGCGGATCGGCGTCCTGAACGGACCGAACCTGAACCTTCTCGGGCGTCGCGAGCCGCGCCACTACGGCACGCAGACGCTGGCCGAGATCGAGGCGTTGCTCCAGGAGCGCGCGGAGACGTGCGACGTCTCGCTCGCGTTCCATCAGTCCAACGACGAAGGCGAGATCGTGGACTGGGTTCAGTCGAAAACGGACGCGGTGGATGCGTGGCTCGTAAACGCCGCCGCCCTGACCCACACGAGTGTGGCGCTGCGCGATGCGCTCGCCGGCTCCGGCCGCCCCTTCGTCGAGGTCCACCTCTCCAACGTGTTCGCCCGCGAGCCGTTCCGGCACACGTCGCTTCTCTCCGACCTCGCGATCGGTGTCATCGCCGGATTCCGGGCCTCAAGCTACCTGTTCGGTCTCGATGCGCTCATTCAACATCTCCGAGGGAGCGCCGGGGCGGGAACGGGGTGACGCGGGCGGAAGCGCGCCGCCTCAGACTTTCGGCGACCGCGGGGGCCGCCGGGGACCGGGCGGTTCTCGTCACCGCCCGGTCGAGCGTCCGCTACCTGAGCGGGTTCACCGGCTCCGCCGGGGCCCTCTGGATTCCCGTCGAAGGCCCGCCGGTGCTCGTAACGGACTTCCGCTACGAGGAACAGGCGGGTCTCGAAGTGGCGGCTCCGGTCCGCATCCACATCACCCGCGACGGATGGATTCGTGGCGTCGCCGAGGTGGCGGCCGGCGAAGCGGGCCCCTCCGCGGTGGAGGCCGAGGACCTCACGGTCGCGGACTACGAGGCGCTCCGCGACGCGCTGCCGCAAATGACCTTTGTCCCTCGCCGCGCTCTGATCCGTACTCTGCGGCAGGCGAAGGACCGCGACGAGATCAACGCAATCGAGCGTGCGGTCGCGGTGGCGGAGACCGCGTTCGAGCGGCTGCTGGCCGGGATGGAGTGGTCGGCGGCCCCGAGCGAACGTGAGATCGCGACCGCGCTCGAGATGGAACTCCGCCGCGGCGGCTCCGAACCGCTCCCGTTCGATCCCATCGTCGCCGCGGGAGAACGCTCCGCGCTTCCTCACGCGACGCCCACCGACCGGCCGGTCGAGGCCGGAGATCTCCTTCTCTTCGACTTCGGCGCCCGCATCGATGGCTATTGCAGCGACATCACGCGCACCTGCATGCGGGGGACGCCTGAGCCGTGGCAGGTGACCCTTCACGAGCAGGTACTCGATGCCCAGCGAGCGGCGCGCGCGATCATCGGCGACGGGATCGCCTGCCGCGACGTGGACGAAACCGTGAGGGCGTCGTTCGCCAGGCACGACATGGGAGATTTCTTCGGCCATGGCACCGGGCACGGGATCGGACTCGACGTGCACGAGGGGCCCAGCCTCTCCTCCCGGTCCGAAGACGTTCTCGCGCCGGGTAACGTGGTGACAGTGGAACCGGGCTTGTATCTTCCCGGACGCGGCGGCGTGCGCATCGAGGACGATGTGCTCATCGAGGAGGCCGGTGCCCGCACGCTGACCCGCCTTCCACGCGCCCTCGTCCGACTCTAGCGCCGCTCCCACAACGCAATCGGGGACCATGGCAGATACTTCCGATTTCCGCCGAGGGATGGTGATCGAACTCGGCGGCACGCTCTACTCGATCACCTACTTCCAGCACGTGAAGCCGGGGAAGGGCGGAGCCTTCGTTCGCACGAAGCTGAAGGACGTCATGGAGGGGGGCGTGATAGACAAGACCTTCCGCGCGGGCGAGAAGGTGAAGGAGGTGCGCCTGGAGCGGCGGCCCGTGCAGTACACCTACACGGACGGGCACCTGCACTACTTCATGAACATGGAAACCTTCGAGCAGATTCCGATGTCGGAAGATCAGATCGGGGAGGATCAACTCCAGTACCTGGAGGAGAACATGGAGTGCCAGAGCCTCAACCGTGACGGTGTCGTGCTCGCCATCGAGCTGCCGCAGTTCGTCGAGTTGGAGATCGTCGAGACGGATCCCGGCGTGCGCGGGGATACGGCTCAGGGCGGGACGAAGCCCGCGCGGCTGACCGCGGGCGCGGTGATCCAGGTGCCGCTATTCCTCGAGGTCGGCGATGTGGTGCGCGTCGACAGGACCGAGAACAAGTACATCACGCGGGTGACGTGACCATGGATTTGGACTGGCTGAAGGGACTCATCGAGCTGGTTGAGGACTCCGGCGTGGACGGCCTCGACATCGAACTCGTCGGTTCGGACACCGGAGACCCGACGAGAGTGAGGATCCGGAAGTCCCCCCGGATGGCGGCCGCGGCGGCCGTACCCGCGGCTGTCGCGGGCAGCGTCGAGGTCGCGCAGGCGCCGGCCGCGGCGCCCGCGCCCGCCGTCGCGCCTGCGGAAGCCCCGCCGGCGTCGGGCCTGTTCGAGGTGCTCTCCCCCATGGTCGGCACCTTTTACCGCGCTCCCGCGGTCGACGCCGATCCCTTCGTCTCGGTGGGCGACCGCGTGGAGGCCGGCCAGACGCTCTGCATTCTCGAGGCGATGAAGCTCATGAACGAACTCCAATCGGACGTCTCGGGCGTCGTGAGGGAGATCGCCGTCGAGAACGCGGAGCCGGTGGAGTACGGCGCGCTGCTCTTCCGCATCGAAGCCGACTAGCCGCGGCGGCCAGCCGGATGTTCCGCAAGATCCTGATCGCCAATCGCGGCGAGATCGCGCTCCGAATTCTGCGCGCGTGCCGCGAGCTCGATATACGGACGGTCGCCGTGTATTCGGAGGCCGATCACGACTCGCTCCACGTCCGCTTCTCCGATGAGGATATCTGCATCGGGCCGCCGGTGGGGCGCGACAGTTATCTGAACATCCCGCAGATCCTCGCGGCGGCCGAGATCACGGGGGCCGACGCGATACACCCCGGTTACGGATTCCTGGCGGAGAACGCCGAGTTCGCGGAGATCTGCGGCCGGAGCGGCCTCGTGTTCATCGGCCCGACGCCCGAGCAGATCCGTCGCATGGGCGACAAGGCCGAGGCGCGGAAGACGATGATGGAGGCGGGAGTTCCCGTGGTGCCGGGCTCCCCGGAGCCTCTCGACGACGAGGAGGAGGCGCTCGAGGAGGCCCGCCGCATCGGGTTCCCGGTCATGATCAAGGCGTCCGCCGGCGGTGGCGGGAAGGGCATGCGGGCCGCGTTCGAGGAAGCGGAGTTCACGGGTCTCTTCGCCATGGCCCGGAACGAGGCCGAGGCCAACTTCGGCGATCCCACCGTCTACCTCGAGAAGTTGATCGAACGGCCGCGCCACGTGGAGGTCCAGGTCGTGGGCGACCGTCACGGGCGCGTCATGCACCTCGGCGAGCGCGACTGCTCGAGCCAGCGCCGGCACCAGAAACTGGTGGAGGAAGCGCCCAGTCCGGCCGTGACCCCGGAACTGCGCGAAGCCATGGGGGGCGCGGCGATCCAGGGGGCGAAGGCGATCGGATACCAGAGTACGGGCACCGTCGAGTTCCTGCTCGCGCCGGACGGCCAGTTCTACTTCATGGAGATGAACACGCGGATCCAGGTCGAGCATCCCGTGACGGAACTCGTGACCTCGGTCGATCTCATCAAGGAGCAGATCCGGATCGCGGCGGGCGAAAAGCTGGCGATCCCGGGACCCGTCGAGTTCCACGGACACGCCATCGAGTGCCGCATCAACGCGGAAGACCCGGAACATGGCTTCCGCCCTTCGCCCGGCACCATCACCGCGTTCCACGCGCCCGGCGGATCGGGCGTGCGCGTCGACACGCACATCTACAGCGGCTACGTGGTGCCGCCCTTCTACGACTCCCTCCTCGCCAAGCTCATCGTATGGGGCAGGACGCGGGAAGAGGCGCGGGTCCGCGCGTACCATGCGCTCGAGGAGTTCATCCTCGAAGGCGTCCATTCCACGGTGCCCTTCCTTCGCAAGGTGCTCGCACATCCCGACTTCGTCTCGGGGAACATCGACACAGGGTTCGTCGAGCGGTTCCTGACCCGGTCGTGAGCGGCGCTCGTCCGTGAGCGTGATCGATGTGCTGTGGCTTCCGGAGGAACTCGAGACGGGTCCGCTGCGTGGACGGGCGGCGGTCGTCATCGACATCATCCGGGCCACCACGAGCATTGCGACCGCCCTGGCGGCCGGAGCGGACCGGGTGCTTCCGGTGCTCACCGTCGAAGGGGCGCGGCAAGCAGCGGCGCGGGCGCGGGGATCGCTCCTGTGCGGCGAGCGGCGAGGGCTCCCGCCTCCCGGTTTCGATCTCGGGAACGCGCCCGAAGATTTCGAGCGCGCGAAGGTCGCCGGGCGGACGCTCGTATTCACCACGACGAACGGGACCGCCGCGATCGAGGCGGCTCGCCGCATGGGCGCCGGCTCGCTGAGCCTGGCCTGCTTCCGCAACGTCGCAGCCGTGGCCCGGCGCCTGGAGGTCGACCCGGCGGCTCGCGGGCGCGGGATCGCGATCGCGTGCGCCGGGCGGGGAGGCCGCGTGAGCATGGACGACGCGTGGTGCGCGGGCCATCTTGTAGAGCGGCTGGTCCGGACGGTCGGAGAGGCCGAACTGACCGACGGCGCACGGGCCGCACAGGCCCTTTCCGCCCGGTTGGGGCCGCCAGTGGCGTCCGGCCTGGCTCGCACCGAGGCCGGGCAGGCGCTGCGCGCCATCGGCCGTGGTGGGGATCTGGCGGTTTGCGCGGGGCTGGATGATCTCGAGGTCGTGCCGGTCTGGCGAGACGGAGCTCTCGTTGGCAGTCGGGGCGGGGAGGACGCGTGATGGTGGATGAACGGCAACGGCGCGAGGTGCTGGGCGTCGCGCTGATCGTGGTTGGTCTCCTGGCGGCGTTCGCGCTGCTCTCTCCCCTGTTCACCGGCGGACCCAACTGGATCGGCCCGGCCGGGGCACTCCTCCACAGCAAACTCGACCAGGCCGTCGGGGCGCTCTCGCCGCTACTCGCGATCCCGGCATTCGTGTGGGGGCTGCATTTCTTCGGCTGGGGCGACTCCACGCGGGCGCTCCGCTGGTCCCTTCTTTCCGTCGTGCTGCTCGCCGTCCTCCCCGCGCTCTTCTGGCTGGTCGCCGGGCTCGAGAACCCTGAAGGGATTTCCCGCCTGGGCTGGCTGGGCGCGACCGCCGGGGACGGTCTCGATCGGGTATTCGGCCGTCTGGGAGGCGGTCTCCTCGCCACGGGCCTCCTCGTACTCACGCTGTTCGTCACGATGCGGTGGTCCCTGACCGGCGCGGTCACGACGGTGGGGCGCGTGCTCGGGCGCGGGCTGGCGGCGGTCGGCGGCGCGGCGCTCGGCCTCGGCCGCTCGCTCCTCGCCGGCGCGCGCTCCGCACGGCCCTCCCGTTCTCCGCGGGCCCCCCTGAAGCCCGATTCGCCGAGCGAAGCGAAGTCGAAAGCGGCGCCCGGACGGCGCGCAGCCGTGGAGAAGCGAAAGCCCGCGAAAGCGCAGGACACACCGCCCGAGCCGGACGCGGAGTCGGAAATCGAAACGCCTCCGGTGCCGGAACTCGAGGAGGCCGGCGATCCCGGCTCCCGGGATGTGCCGCCGGTCGACCTGTTCGACGAGCCGGTCGGACAGGGAAGCGGCCTCGGCGTGCGCGACCTGGACCGGCTCGGCGAGATCCTCATCGAGAAGCTCGCCACGTTCCGGGTCGCCGGGGAGATCGGCGGCTGGACGACGGGCCCCGTCGTGACGCAGTTCGAGGTCGTTCCGGCGCCGGGCGTGAAGGTGGGACAGATCTCGGCCCGGGCGGATGACATTGCGCTCGCCCTCAAGGCCCCGTCCGTCCGTATCGTGGCGCCGATTCCGGGGAAGGGGGCAGTCGGCGTCGAGGTGCCGAATCCCGCGTCCGAAATGGTCCTCGTCCGCGAGGTGCTCGAGAGCCCGGCGTATCGCCGCGGGCGCGACACGCTCCCGCTCGCGCTCGGCCGCGACCTCTCCGGGAAGCCTACGCTGGCGGACCTGACCCGGATGCCGCACCTCCTCATCGCGGGCCAGACCGGATCCGGGAAATCGGTGTGCATCAACACGATCATCACGAGCCTCGTGTGCCGCTACACACCCGTGGAACTCCGCCTGCTTATGGTGGACCCGAAGATGGTGGAGCTGTCGGTGTACGGGGATCTTCCGCACCTCCGCCATCCCGTGATCACCGACAACGACGAAGCCGCATCCGTCCTCAAGTGGGCCGTTTACGAGATGAAGCGGCGCTTCGGGCTGCTGTCGGCGAACGGGTGCCGGAACGTCGGCGAGTTCAACAGCCGCATCGCGCGGGGTCGGGAGGTGTTTCTTCCGAAGCGCGGCGTCATGGACGACCCCGCGCTCTACGACGAGGGACCGCTGCCCTACATCGTACTCATCATCGACGAACTGGCGGATCTCATGATGACGGTCCAGTCCGAGGTCGAAACGCCGCTCGCGATGCTGGCCCAGAAGGCGCGGGCGGTCGGGATCCACCTCGTGCTCGCGACGCAGCGGCCCTCGGTCAACGTTCTCACCGGCCTCATCAAGGCGAACATCCCGAGCCGGATTGCCTTCCGGGTCGCGTCGAAGATCGACAGCCGCACGATCCTCGACCAGAACGGGGCGGAGAGTCTGCTGGGGAACGGGGACATGCTCTTCCTGCCCCCCGGCGAATCGGACCCCGTCCGCATTCAGGGGGCCTACATCTCCTCGGAGGAAACGGAACGCCTCCTCGACTGGTATCGGGAGCAGGCGAAGGCGCGAGCCGAGGCGGAGCAGGCCGTGGAAGAGGCGGCCGCCGAGCGCGACATCCTCGACATGCTGAAGGAACTCGAGGAGGAAGAGGGAAGGGCCGGCGTGTCGGACGAAGGGGCCGAGGATCGCGACCCGCTGTTTCGGCAGGCCGCCGAGATCGTGATCTCGCACCAGGCCGGCTCGACGAGTTTGCTGCAGCGCCGACTCAAGATCGGATACGGGCGCGCAGCCCGGATCATCGACCAGTTGTACGCGGCGGGGATCGTGGGGCCCGCGGACGGGTCCAGGCCGCGGGAGGTGCTCGCGACGCTCGCGGACCTCGACGAAGGGGGCGTCGAAGAACCATGAGGCCCCTGCAATACCGGCCGCCGCGTTCCCGGGCTGGCGGTTTTCTCGCGATCGGAGTTCTTCTGGGCGCGGCACAGCTGGCGTGTTCGGACGCGGATTCCACGGAGGTGGAGGAAGCCCGGGCCCGCATCGAAGCGGAGTTCGGGCGGCGGGACGACGCGGGCGGCGAATCGGCCGCCCCGGAACCGGACGCCGTGCCCGGCCGGACGCGCGCCGAAGAAGTTGAAGCAGGGCAGGGCGACGGCTCGTCGCCGCCACCCACGGCGCCGAGGTCCAGCGAGGCCTCGGCGGGCCACGCCGCAGCCGAGGATCCACCTCTCGCTTCGACGCCCGCGGTCGAGCTGCCGGATCCGGTCGAGCCGGAACCGGAGCACCGGCCCATCGGTGTGGACTCGCTCCTCGCTCTCGCGAATTCGGAGCATGCTTCGCGCGAACGGATGAAGGCCATCTTCACGCAGCGTATCGAAAACCCCCTTCTGGGCCGCACCCGGGAGGGCCGGGGGCGCTGGCATCGGGCCGGAGGGGACCGGTTCCGCATGGATTTCGACGAACCGGCCGGCGACGTGTATGTGGCGGACGGGTCCTGTCTCTGGCTCTACGAACCCTCCCTTCACGACCAGGTCATGGTCTCGTCGCTCGAGGAGGGTGTGGAACTCGGCACGATCGACATCCTCGGGCGCCTGCTCTCGGAGGCCCGGACACGCTACGACGGCGTCGACGAAGGGACGGAGGTGATCGACGGAGTGGAGACGCGGGTCGTTTCGCTCACGCCGCGAGCGCTCCCGGCACGCTACGTGGAGGTCCGCCTCTGGATCGGGACCCCCGACCGGTATGTGCGACGGTTCCGGATCCGCGAAGAGAACGAGACCGTCCGAACGGTGACGCTGACGCGGCTCGAGCCCGACGCGCCGATCGACCCCTCCGTGTTCGAGTACGCGCCCCCGGCCGGCGTGCCGATCTTCCCCGACGACGTGCGATGCGACTAGGACTCATCAGCCTGGGCTGCGACAAGAACACCGTCGACTCCGAGCGCATGCTCGCGGAACTCGTCGGCCACGGCGCCGAGCGCACCGCGGTGGACGAGGCCGATGTCATCCTCGTCAACACGTGCGGGTTCATCGACGCCGCCAAGGAGGAGTCGATCGAGACGATTCTCGACGCGGGGCGGCTGAAGCGGGAAGGGGGGTGCCGCGGCGTCGTCGCCGTCGGGTGCATGGTGGAGCGGTATCGCGAGGAGATGGCGGAGTCGCTCCCGGAAGTCGACCTCTTCCTCGGCCTCCGCGACCTCGACCGGCTCGTGCCCGAGTTGCGGGAGCGCGGGCTCCTCGGAGACCCGGCGTCGCCCCGAATCGTGCACCCGGGAGAGCGGATCCCGGTCGGAGCCCGACACGTCCGCTACCTGAAGGTGAGCGAGGGCTGCAACCACGGCTGCGCCTTCTGCGCGATCCCCCTCTGGCGGGGAAAGCACCGCTCCTTCGAACTCGAACGTCTCGTCGCCGAGGCGCAGCGTCTCGAAGCCCAGGGCGCCGTGGAAGTGAACCTGGTGGCGCAGGATCTCGCGCACTGGGGCCGGGAGTACCGGGACGGAACGGACATCGCGACGCTCGTGAAAGCGCTGCTGCGCGAGACATCGATCCCGTGGTTCCGACTGCTGTACATCTACTCCGCGGGACTCCGCGAGCCGCTCGTCGAACTGATGGCGTCCGAACCGCGCCTCCTCTCCTACATCGACATGCCGATCCAGCACGCGAGCGACAGCGTGCTCTACCGCATGCGGCGACCGGAGCGGGCGGCGACGCTCAGGTCGAAGGTCGCCTGGCTGCGGGAGGCGATCCCCGACCTCACGCTGAGGACGACGGTGCTCGTCGGATTCCCGGGAGAGACGGACGCGGAGTTTCGCGAACTCGTGGAGTTCCTCGACGAGGTGCCGTTCGACCGGCTGGGGGCGTTCGCGTTCTCGCCGCAGGACGGGACGCGCGCGGCCGCGATGGAGGAGCGCTTCGTCTCCACCGAGCTGGCGCGGGACCGCCTCGAGGAAGTTCTGGAGGTCCAGCGCGCCGTAAGCCGCGAGCGGCTCTCCGGAGAGGTCGGCCGGGAACGCGTGGCCGTCGTCGAAGCCCGCGCGACCGTGGACGAACCGACGCTCGGGCTCCTGTATGGCGACGACCCGCCGGACGCCGCACACCTCGGCAGGGTCGAGAGTCAGGCCGACGATGTGGACGGCGTCACCGTGCTCGCGGGCGGGAACGGGCTTGCCCCGGGGGCGCTCGTGCGGGTCGAGATCGAGCGGGCGGCGGACTTCGATCTCGCGGGCCGCGTCCGGGAAATCCTGCGTCCCGCGCCGGGGCCCGGAGGGGTCGAGGCGTCGGACGGCGGCCGGGGGCGCGGACTCCCCGTGCTGGGGCTCGACAGCGCGTGGGGCCGGTGAGCCGGAAGTCGCACCGGCCATCGGCCGGAACCGACTGGATCCGGCGGGCGCGTGACGTGATGCCCGGGGGCGTGAGTTCTCCCGTGCGGGCGTTCGGTTCCGTCGGAATGGACCCCCTGTTCGCCGCGCGCGGCGAGGGTGCGCGAATCTTCGATGAGGCGGGCCGCGGCTATCTCGACTACGTCCTCTCCTGGGGTCCGCTCCTTCTCGGCCACGCCGCCCCGTCCGTGGTCGAGGCGGTGACGCGCGCGGCGCGCGACGGGACGAGCTTCGGGGCCTGTCACGCGCGCGAGGTCGAACTCGCGGAACGGGTCGCCGCATGGGTGCCCGGCGTGGAGATGGTACGATTCGTGAACAGCGGCACCGAAGCCACGATGTCCGCCGTGCGGCTCGCGCGCGCCGCGACGGGCCGAGACCTGATCCTGAAGTTCGAGGGTTGCTATCACGGCCATGCGGATGGGTTTCTGGCCATGGCCGGTTCCGGGGTCGCCACCCTGTCGCTCCCCGATTCGCCGGGGGTGCCGGCCGCGACCTCCGGCCAGACGCTGACCGTTCCCTACAACGACCTTGAGGCAGTGGATGCCGTCTTCGCGGAGCACGGCGACCGGCTCGCCGCGGTCATCGTCGAGCCGGTCGCGGGAAATGCGGGCCTCATCCTGCCTCGCGGGGGTTTCCTCGAGGGCCTCCGCGATCGCTGCGACCGCGCCGGCGCGCTCCTCATCTTCGACGAGGTGATGACCGGGTTCCGCGTCGCGCGGGGCGGCGCGCAGGAGCGCTACGGGGTCGCGGCGGACATCGTGACCCTCGGCAAGGTCCTCGGCGCGGGGCTCCCGGTGGCGGCGTACGCCGGCCCCCGGGATCTGATGCGCCGCGTGGCTCCGGAAGGGGACGTGTACCAGGCCGGAACGCTGTCGGGGAACCCGCTCGGGATGGCGGCCGGTATCGCCCAACTCGACGAACTCGACGGGACGGACCCCTTCGCCGGTCTGGAACGGCGGGCGGCGACGCTGGTCGACGGCATCCTCGCAGCGGCGAGTACCCGCGGCATCCCGGCCTGCGGCACGGCCGTGGGCTCGATGTGGGGCATCTTCTTCACCGCGGGCCCCGTGTTCGACTTCGCAGACGCCCGGCGCACGGATACGAACCTGTTCACCCGCTACTACCGGGCGTGCTTCGAGCGCGGCGTCTTCTTCGCCCCTTCCGCTTTCGAGGCCGGCTTCCTCTCCACCGCGCACACCGACGCGGACGTGGCGGAGACTCTCGGGGTCGTGGGAGAGGCGCTCGACGAGGCGAGAGACGTGCCGCGGGAACGGGGGGCGGGGGACGCGCCGTGAAATGGCGCGCGCGCTTCGTCCCCCGAAATACCGGCCCTCTCCTCCTCGCGGGGGTGCTGATGGGACTCGCCCATCCTCCCTTCCACGTGCTCGTGACGTCCTTCGTGGCGCTCGTGCCCTTCATCGTCTGGCTCGAGGGGCTGCCACCGACGTCGGAGGCCGGAAGGGAGGCCCGCAAGGGAGGGTTCTTCTTCGGGCTCGTCTATTTCTCGCTCGTCTATTACTGGCTCCTGGTGGCGCTCGTCTTCTACACGTGGTTCGCCCTGTTCGCCTTTCTCGCGCCGATCCTGATCCTGTCCCTCTTCACGTCGTGGGTGGCGGGCGGCATCCACCTCGTTCGGGCCCGATTCCGATGGCCGGTCTACCTGGTTTTCCCCGTGTTCTGGACCGCGGGGGAGGTGTTGCGGGCGCACCTCTTCGATGTCTCGTTCCCCTGGATGCAGTTCGGGGACACGCTTTCGGCCTACCCCATCCTCGTGGGCGCCGCCGACCTCGTGGGCTCGCGGGGGCTCTCCTTCTGGCTCGTGCTCGCGAACGTCCTCGTCGCGTCGGCCTTCCTCGCGTACCGGGCCGGGGGGTGGCGCGCGCTCCGGCGTCCGGCGGCCGGACTCCTGCTCGTGCTCGCGATCCCCATCGCCTACTCGGTGACGCGGTGGCAGACGATCGAGATGCGAACGGCCGCGCGGGTCGGGGTCGTTCAACCCAGCGTCCCGCAGCACCTGCGCAACACGGATGTCGCCGCATCGACCGACAGCGCCTTCCGTTCGACGGCGACGCTGATCTCCGCCTGGCCGGGCCGGGAGCGCATGGACCTCGTCCTTTTTCCCGAGACGATGCTTGGGGGCGGCATTCTGGATTCGCTCCCCTCCTATCCCTATCCCGGATGGCCGGAGGCCCGCGCCTGGGCGGCGGGGATCGCCGAGCGACTCGACGCCGAGGTGGCGGTCGGCGGCCGCGGCGCGGACGATCTCGGAAACCGGGCGTACCAGCCGTTCAACTCCTCCTTCCACGTTCGCCCCGGAGAGGGTGTCGTCAACCGCTATGACAAGCGTTTCCTGGTGCCCTTCGTGGAACGCGTCCCGTTCATGCCCCCCGAATGGTTCGAGGCCATCCCGTATGCGGGAGGGAACTTCGGGATCGGGGAGTGGCAGGCCCCGATCGAGATCGCCACGGACGGTGGGCGCGCGGCGTACGGAACGATGATCTGCTACGAGTCGATCTTCTCGCCGCTGGCCCGTCACTACCGGCGAAACGGCGCCGATTTTCTCGTCAACATCACGAACGATTCGTGGTTCGGGCGCGACGCGTGGTGGAGCCGCTCGAGCGCGTTGTGGCAGCATCCGGCTCACCTCGTCATGCGCGCGATCGAGACGCGAATGGGGGCGGCGAGGTCGGGGAACACGGGGATCTCGAAGATCGTGGACCCTCTGGGGCGGGTGTCGCACCGCACCGAACTGTTCGAGCCCGCCGCCTTCGTGGCGGACGTATCGACGACGGACGGGTTGACGGTCTACGTGCGCTTTGGCGATGTCGTCGGGACCCTGTCCGCCGCCGTGGCCCTTCTTGCCCTTGGCGCGTCTTTTCTGCAGGGTCGCTCGCTGCCCGGCCGGGCGCGGCGCGGCGCTTCGGAACAGACGGCGGAGTCGGCAAGCGGGAGCGCATGACGCGGAAGATGGAACGGAAGATCGAGCGCCGCCGCGCGCGGGGCCGAGGCGGATGTCTCGCACGCGGACTGCTCCTGACTCTCCCTGTCCTTCCGGGGGCGGAGGGGGTCGCGGCGCAGGTGCCGGACACGGTGCCCCGCGACACGGTCAGCTTCCGACTGCAGGAGCTCCGCATCCAGGCGTTGCGGCCGGTCGCCAGCGTTTCCGGCGCGAGCGCGGTGCGCCTCAGCCTTCAGTCACCGCGCGTCGTTGCCGTCCCTCTCCTCGAGGAGGCGCTGCGCGAGATCCCGTTTCTTCAGGTGCGCGAGAACTCGCGCGGCGAGGCCCAGCCGGCGCTGCGGGGCACCGAATCGCGCCAGATGGCCGTGCTGGTCGACGGTGTGCCGCTGACGCTCGGCTGGGACGCGCGCACGGACCTCTCCCTCATCCCGGTCGATGCGGCGCGTGAAATCCAGCTCTTCCGTGGACTCTCCTCCGTTCTCCACGGCCCGAACGTCCTCGGCGGCGTCGTCTCGATCGAGATCGGGCACGGCAGCGTGGACCCGGACCGGCGACTTAACGGGATGCAGGGGGGAATGGACGCGACCGGGGCGGCGTTCGGGGGGGCGCGCCTGGGACGCACCTGGAGTTCGGGGGAAGGCGGCGTGGCCGTGCAGGCGGGTGGGGCCTACCGGACGCGCGATGGCGTCCCGGTTCCCGGCGGCGTCGCCCAGCCGGCGGCAGCCGAACCGAATCGACGCCTGAACAGCGATCTCGATCACGCGAGCGGTTTCTTCACGGGCCGGTACGAGGCGGAGTCGGGGGCCTGGATCTCCATGTCCACTTTCGGATATCAAGCCGAAAGGGGCGTGCCTCCCGAACTCCACGTCGCGAATCCGCGGCGCTGGCGGCTTCCGGAGACGAAGCGGCTTGTGAGCACGGTCTCGGCCGGGACGGGATGGGGGCGCACCCCCTTTGGCACGGGGGACTTCGAGTTGAGTCTCGGAGTCGATGCGGGCGACGCGCAGATCGACGAGTACGAAACGCTGGCCTACGAAGAGGTCGCCGAACAGGAGCTCGCGGACGACCGGACGCTCACCTTTCGCGGGCTTTCCGACCATCAACTCGGCGAGGGGCTCGTGCGTACCGCTCTGACGGTCGCCGAGACCCGGCATGTGGAGCGCATCGTGCCCGGG
Organism: uncultured Gemmatimonadota bacterium; assembly: GCA_964509895.1. Classification (GTDB taxonomy): domain Bacteria; phylum Gemmatimonadota; class Gemmatimonadetes; order Palauibacterales; family Palauibacteraceae; genus Palauibacter. The sequence continues at coordinate 24,358 of CAZDZJ010000134.1, read as the reverse complement.
GCAAAATCCACCTTCCGCCAGCGTCTGTTCAGTCTCGGCGCTGAGGTGGAACTGCCACTCGCGAGGCCCGATGCCGGATTCTGGTCGGGCGCCCGCGTGAGCGCGGGCGCGAGCTGGGACCACGGCAGCACGCCGGAGACGGGCGGTCGGACAGCGCGCGGCGCGATCGGCGAGTGGGGCGCCCGGGTCGGGGGATCCGCGCAGATCGGCCGCCGCCTTCGCCTTCACATGGGGGCGAGCCGGCGCGTTCGCTTCCCTTCGCTGCGCGAGCTTTATTCGGGTGCGCTCGGGCGCTTCGTCCCCAACCCGCAACTCGCGCCCGAAGTATTGCGGGCGATCGAGGGCGGGGTCACCGGAACCGTGGCGGCCCTCGGAGCCGAGGTCGAGGCGCAGGCCGTCCTCTTCCTCCAGAGTTTCTCGAACGCCATCGTGCGCACGGGGCTCGGAGATGGGCGCTTTCGCAGGGAGAATCGACGCCGCGTCGACGCGACGGGACTCGAACTCCTGGGCGACGCGCGGTGGGGCGATGTCTCCGTGGGGGGAGACCTGACCTGGCAGGACGTGGGCGTCACGGACGAGCGGGCGTCGGCCGGCCCCCTCAGGGCTGAATACCAGCCCGGGATCATGGTCGGGGCGCATGTCGAGGGTCCGCTCCCGGCCGGCTTCAGAGCCCGGACCGCCGTGGAGGCGATCGGTCGGCAGTACTGCGTCGATCCGGAACTCGGCGCCGATGTCGCGCTCGATCCAACGACGCGCGTCGACCTCGTGGTGAGCCGGGAGTTCACGGTCGGCGGCCCCTTCCGGACGCTCCAGACGTCGCTGTCGCTGGACAACCTCGCGGATGCGACCGTCTTCGATCAGTGCGGATTGCCGCAGCCCGGCCGTCTGCTTCGGCTCCAGTTCCGGCTCTTCTAGTGCCGCAACACACGGCGGCCGCGGCGCGACTGCGCGTAGCCTACAGCGCCGGATACACGGTGCCGCTGCCCGAGGGCCACCGCTTCCCGATGGGGAAGTTCCTCGCGCTCAGGCGGATCCTGGAACGCGACCGTATCATCCGACCCGACGGCGTCGTCGAGCCGGCGGAGGCGGCGTGGGAGGACCTGGCGCTCGTGCATACGCCCCGGTACCTCCACAAGCTCCGACACGGCGCGCTTGGACGCGCGGAGGAGAGACGCATGGGGCTCCCGTGGTCGTCGGCCCTCGTCCGTCGGTCGCGGCTCGCCGTGCGGGGCACCGTCAACGCGGCGTGGATGGCGCTCGAGGACGGGGTGGCCGCGAACCTGGCCGGAGGGACGCACCACGCGTTTCCCGATCACGGGGAAGGGTTCTGTGTCTTGAACGATGTGGGAGTAGCCGTCAGGGTGCTGCGTCGCGGCGGATGGATTCGCCGGGCCCTGGTCGTGGACCTGGATGTCCACCAGGGAAACGGCACGGCCGCCGTGTTCGCCGATGACCCCCGGACCTTCACCTTCTCCATGCACGGGGCGGGGAACTATCCCTTCCGCCCCACGCCGTCGGACCTCGATGTGGCACTCGGCGACGGCACGGGCGACGAGGAATACGAGGCGGCGCTGCGGCGCGTCCTTCCCGAAGTCGTTTCGCGGTCGCGCCCGGATGTCGTGTTCTACCTCGGAGGCGTGGATGTAGTGGCGGGGGACCGCTTCGGGAGACTCGCGCTCACCCCCGCAGGGCTCGAGCGGCGGGATCGGTTCGTGATCGAGACCGTACGCGGAGAGGGGCTTCCGCTTGCGCTCCTGCTGTCGGGCGGATACGCGGAAACGCCGGAACGGACGGCGGAACTGCATGCGATCGCGCACCGGACGGCGCTCGAGGTTGAGGCGGCGGCGCGGGCCGGGGGGCGTCCGGACGGCGGCATGCGGGCGACGGCGTGAAGACGGCGCGGCCCTCCCGCGCGGAGCGGACGGCAGAGGCGGCCGAGGCCGCGAACGGAGGAGGCTACTTCGCGAGCGTGACACTGCGCCTGCCGAGCATCGAGCCGGAGACCGTGCTGGCTGCACCGCCGACGGGAGTGCGCGGCTTCTGGCAGAGCGGTCCGCACTGGATCGCGCATGCGGGCTCCGTGGCGGAGATCGACAGCCGGGACAGCGTGGCGGGCCCGTCGCCCGGCCACCTCGTCGTCTGGACGCGCCGGCGGGCGGACAGGCTCTTCTCGGAACCGTGGGTCCTCGATCTGGACGGCGAAGCGCGGCGGCCTCGCCTGCACGGTGGCTTCGCCTTCGACCCTTCCCGCCGCGCGGATCGCGAGCCGGGCTTCTGGGAAGCGTTCCCCGGCGCCCGCTTCGTGCTGCCGGCCTATGAAGTCGAGGCGGACGGCCGGGGCGCGCTGCTGACGGTCACGCGTCGCTTCCCGGCCGGCGTCTCCGGCGATCTTGCCATCGATCGACTCCGCCGCCGCGCCACGCGTACGCGCGACCAATTGGCGCGGCTCGAGCGGCGGGGGGCGGCACCCGGGTCGCTGCCGTCGGCGACCGCCTTCGAGGAGCTTGTGGACCGTCGGCGATGGGTGCGCGATGTCGATGGGATCCTCGATGAGATCCGGTCCGGACGGGTTCGGAAGGTCGTCCTCGCCCGCCCCATCGACATCACGCTTGTGGAACCGCCGGACTCCGCCGCCGTGCTCACGGCTCTCAGGACGGCGAACCCGCTCGCGCACGTCTACCTCGTGCAGTTTGCGCGCGACCGCTTCCTCGTCGGTGCCGCTCCCGAGCTGATCGGCTCGCTCCGCGGCCGGCGTTTTTGCACGATGGCGGTCGGCGGCTCGACCCCGCGCGGCTCGGACCCTGCCTCCGATGCATGGCTTGGACGTCAGCTGATCGACAGCCGCAAGAACCGTGAGGAACACGTGGTCGTGGTCGAGAATATCGTCGAACGGCTTCGCCGGGCCGGGGTGGACATCGGAACGGTTCCCGATCCCGCCCTCCTCCGTCTGCCGCGCATTCAGCATCTGCGGACGGATCTGGAGGCGGAGACCCCGCCCGGGACACACGTGCTGTCGCTTGTGGACGCGCTTCATCCGACCGCCGCGGTATGCGGAGAGCCACGCTCCGCCGCGCTCGAAGCGATCCGGACCCTCGAGCCGGAAAGTCGAGGCTGGTACGCGGGTCCCGTGGGCTGGTTCGATGAGAACGGAGACGGGGAATTCGCCCCGGCACTGCGCTGCGGCGTGGCCCGGGGACCGTTGCTGCGGCTGTACGCGGGTGCCGGCCTCGTGAGCGGCTCGTGGGCTCCGGCGGAATGGGACGAGACCCGGGTGAAGTTGCAGACGATGCTCGCGGCCTTCGGTGTCGCGGGGCTGAGGTGAGCGAGACGCCTCCGGCCGCGCCCAACCGGAATGCTCTGTGGGCGCGCGCGCTCATCGACGGACTCGTCTCCCGCGGCGTGAGGCACGCCTGCGTCGGTTCCGGATCCCGCTCGGCTCCCCTGGTGGAGGCGCTGGCGGCGGATGACCGCGTTTCCTTGCACCCGCATGTGGATGAGCGCAGCGCCGCGTTCTTCGCCCTCGGTGCAGGCGTGGCGAGCGGCCGGCCGGCCGTGGTCGTCACGACCTCCGGCACCGCCGCGGCCAATCTCTTTCCCGCGGTGGTCGAAGCGAGTCAGAGCGAGATCCCCCTCCTCGTCCTTACGGCGGATCGGCCGGCGGCGCTGCGGGGCACGGACGCGAACCAGACGATCGATCAGCGGGATCTCTTCGGCCGCTATCCGAGGCGCTCCATCGACCTCGCCCTTCCCGAGCCGACGGCGGCGGGACTCACCCGACTGGGGGACGCCGTGGCGGCGGCGTGGGCTGCGGCGCTCGGCCCCCCCGCGGGACCGGCCCATCTGAACGTTCAGTTCACCAAACCGCTCGAACCGGTTCACGTCCCCGGCGACGTCCCCGCCGGCCTCACGCCGCGGCTTCCCGATGCCGGTCTGCCCGCGCGCGAGCCCGACGGACCGGCTCCGGACGCCCATCTGGATCTGGCCGCGCTGCTACGAAGCGCCACCCGCCCGCTCCTCGTCTGCGGCCCCAATCATCGGCCTGCGATCGGCCGCGCCGCCCTTACGCTCGCCACCCGCGCGGGGGCTCCGGTCGTGGCCGATCCCCTGTCCGGCGCCCGGTTTCAATCCGGTGCCGGCGGGCGGACGATGGGGGGAGCGGATCTCTTCCTCCGCGGCGCCGGCGTCGCCGCGTCGCTGCTTCCGGATCTCATCGTTCGCGTCGGCCGGGCGCCGACCTCCGGGGCGGTCTGCCGTTACCTGGAGGGGCACCGGGATGTGCCGCAGGTCGTCCTGGATGCGACGCACCGCTGGCGGGACCATCTCGCTGCGGCTGCCCGGCTGCTGACCGGCGACCCCGCCGCGACCCTTGCGAGCGCGTCGGCAATGGATCTCGGCGAGACGGATAACGCGTGGCTGGAGCGGTGGCGCGCGGTGGACCGCGCGGCCCGCCTTGCGGTCGAGACGGCGCTGGCCGAGACGTGGTTCGAGGGCGGGGTCGCCGCCGCCATGGCGGACGGACTGCCCGAGGGCGCGCTCTGGTTCATCGGAAACTCCATGCCGATCCGGGACGTGGACGCCTTCGCGTGCGCGAGCGACCGGCCGCTGCGCGCCCTCGGCCTTCGAGGTGCGAGCGGGATCGATGGCAATGTGAGTGCGGCACTCGGCGCCGCCGCCACCTTCGAACGGCCTGCTGCGGCGCTCATCGGCGACCTCACGCTGCTTCACGACGTTGGGGCACTGATCGCCAATCGCCCGGCCGGCGCGTCACTCCACCTCGTCGTCATTCAGAATCGAGGGGGCGGCATCTTCCACATGCTGCCGATCCGTGAGCACGATCCCCCCTTCACCCCCTATGTGGTGATGCCCCAGTCCGTCGATCTCGGCGCGGTTGCCGCCGCTGCCGGAATCCCGCACCGTCCCGTCGCGTCCATTGCCGAACTGCGCGCGGCGCTGGAACCGTCGGGCGCCGAATCCGGCGACCGGGGGCTGCGGCTCACCGAGGCGCGCATCGAGCGCGAACACAACTGGGAGCAGCGCACCGCCGTGATCGAGAACGCGAAGGAGGCGGCGCGCCGCGAGATCTGAGGGAGAACCCGCCATGGCAGAGACCTTTTCGCCGCCGGAGAGTGGCGTCGACTGGGAGCAGGTCGGCGAATACCGGGACATCACGTATCACAAGAGCGACGGGATCGCCCGCATCGCATTCAACCGCCCGGAGATCCGGAATGCGTTCCGCCCCGACACGCTGTTCGAGATGTACGAGGCCTTCCTGGACGCGAGAGACGATGAGGCGATCGGCGTCGTCCTCCTCACGGGGAACGGGCCTTCGAAGGATGGGAAGTGGGCCTTCTGCTCCGGCGGCGATCAGAAGGTGCGGGGGACTGCGGGATACGTGGGGAAGGACGGCGTCGCGCGCCTCAACGTCCTCGAACTCCAGCGGCTCATCCGGTCGATGCCGAAACCGGTCATCGCGCTCGTGGCCGGGTATGCGATCGGCGGGGGACACGTGCTGCACGTCGTGTGCGACCTCACCATCGCCGCGGACAATGCCGTGTTCGGCCAGACGGGTCCCAAGGTGGGGAGCTTTGACGGCGGATTCGGTTCCGCCTACCTGGCCCGCTCGGTGGGGCAGAAGAAGGCGCGCGAGATCTGGTACCTGTGCCGCCAGTACGGCGCGGATGAAGCCGAACGCATGGGGCTCGTGAACAAAGTCGTTCCGCTCGAGCGGATCGAGGCCGAGGGGGTCGATTGGGCGCGCGAGATTCTCGGGAAGAGCCCGCTCGCGATCCGCTGCCTGAAGGCCGCCATGAACGCGGACTGCGACGGGCAGGCCGGCCTCCAGGAACTCGCGGGGCACGCGACGATGCTCTTCTACATGACCGAGGAAGGTCAGGAGGGGAAGAACGCCTTTCTCGAGAAGCGGCCGCCGAACTTCAGAAAGTACCCTTGGCGTCCGTAACGCCGGGCAGCGCGGGCGCATGGATCGCCGGCGCACGCCCGCGCACGCTGCCGGCCGTGGTGGGGCCCGTGCTCGCAGGCGGCGGGTTGGCGTGGCTGGACGGCGGCTTCGCCGTCACGCCCTTTCTGGCCGCGCTCGGCGCCGCGCTGCTCATCCAGATCGGTACGAACTTCGCGAACGACTATTCCGATTTCGCGCGCGGGGCGGACACGGCCGACCGGCTCGGCACGCCGCGGGTGACACAGGCCGGTCTCCTGAGCGCGGCCGCCGTCCGGCGCGGGGCGGCGGTCTCGTTCGCTCTCGCCGTCGCGGTGGGCGTCTATCTGGCGATCGTAGCGGGCTGGCCGGTGGTGTGGATCGGCGTCGGGGCGATTCTCGCGGCGGTCTGCTACACGGGTGGGCCGTGGCCGTACGGCTACCACGGGCTGGGCGATCTCGCCGTGCTGATTCTGTTCGGTCCGGTCGCCGTGGCCGGCACGTATTACGTGCAAGTCTCCCGCTGGGCGCCCGAGGCGTTGCTCGCGGGACTCGGCGCGGGCGCGTTCGCCACGGCGATTCTGGTGGTGAACAACCTGCGAGACATCACGACCGATGCCGCGGCGGGAAAGCGCACGCTGGCCGTGCGGATCGGTCCGTCCGCGACGCGGGTCCAGTACTCCCTGCTCATCGCGGTTGCCACCGCCGTGCCGCCCGTCGGCGTAGTCGCCGGATGGTGGCCGACGGGGACGCTGCTCGCGTCGGGGGCCGCTCTGATCGCGGTCGCTCCGCTGCGGGTCGTGTGGACGTACAAGGACCCGAGGGTGCTTAACCCCGCGCTCGCCGCCACGGCGCGAGCGGCTGGGGCCTACGGTCTCCTGTTCGCGCTCGGCTGCATGTGGTGAGTGAGCCCGCGACACCCGCGCCGCCCTCGTCCTTCGCGCTCGTGTCGCACGACCGGGCGTGGTCCGCGGCGGAGATCCGGGCTGCGGGCTGCGCGGTGGCCGCGATCCTGGAGGATGAGGGGGTAGGGAGGGGGGCCGTCGTCGCCCACCAGTTCCCGCTGGATCCGGCCGGCGCGGCCGCCCTTGTGGCGGTCGCGGCGGAAGCCTCTCCCGGAACGGGGCGAGTGCTGGCGCCCGCACACACGGAATGGACGCCGTATGAGCGGGACGCTTTCATCACGGCGCTCCAGCCGGCCGCCGCCCTCACCGGGAGCGCCGTGGCGTGGCCAACCACCGGGTGGAGATCACGGGCGCTCAAGATCCCCGGGATCGGAGAGATCGCCTGCCATCTGCGGGACGCCACCCGGGCGCATCTCCCCGCTGCCTCGGCGCCTCCGCCACGGGCAGATCTCCATGGGATCGGAGCCATCCTTCCCACGTCCGGAACCGACGGTCTGCCCCGTTTCGCCACCCACGAATGGCAGTCGCTGCGCGCGAACGCCCTGCTCTCGAACGACCGGCTCGAGTTCGGGACGGATGACCGGTGGTTGGCGACACTGGCCTGGGCGCACGTCGGGGGCCTCGCCGTGCCGCTCAGGGCCGCCGCAGCGGGCGGTACGGTCGCGCTGGCGGGACCGCGGTTCGACGCCGCATCCGTCGCCCGGGCGCTCGGCGAACTCGCCGTGACGCACGTCTCGCTCGTGCCGGCCATGCTGCACGGGCTGCTGGACATCGGCGCCCGGCCGCCGGGCTCCCTGCGTGCGGCCGTGCTGGGCGGCGCGGCGACCCCGCCGGATCTGACGGACCGGGCGCTGGCGGCCGGATGGCCGATCGCGCTGACGTACGGACTGACCGAGGCGGGGTCGCAGGTCACGACGGCCACGCCGTCCGAGGTGCGCGCCGGCGATCGGTCGGCCGGCCTTCCGCTCGACGGCGTCGAAGTGCGGATCCGCCGCGCGGGCGAGTCCGGCGCACCGGCCATGGGTGGGCCGGCCCCGGGCCACATCGAGGTGCGCGGCGACACGCTCTTCCGGGGATACATCGGAGAGCCCGCGCAGCCGCCCGGCGCCTGGTTCGCGACCGGCGACCTGGGCCGCCTCGATCCGGCCGGCCGCCTGCAGGTTACGGGCCGCCTGCGCGACCGCATCGTGACGGGGGGCGCGAACGTCGACCCCGCCCACGTCGAGTCCGTGCTCGCCGCCCATCCGGAGGTGCGCGACGCCGCGATCCTCGGCCTGCCGCATGAGAAATGGGGGCAGATCGTCGTCGGCGTCGTGGCCGCGGAGGACCCTGACCTCCCCGCGCGTCTCGACCCATGGTGCCGCGAGCGGCTGTCGGGACCGCGGCGTCCCCGCCGCTGGAAGGTGCTGGAGCGCCTCCCGCGCACGGCGACGGGCAAGGTGGACCGCGCCCGTCTGAGGGCGCTCCTCGCCGGCCGTCTTTGACACCGGGGGGCGCGGTTCCAGTATCTTGGCGCGCAAGTCGTGCGCCATCTCAGGCCGGGAGAACTCCTTGAGCACTGCTGTGAAGTCCGTCGCGGCGTCCGGACTCGCGTGTCAGAAGCGCCTCTTCCAACTCGAGGAGGACGCACACTTCCTCAACTGCGCGTATCTCGGACCGCTGCCACGTTCCGTCGCCGCCGCCGGCGTCGAGGGGATCCGGCAGAAGACCTCCCCGACGCCCTTTCCCAGCGAACGCTTCTTCAGCGATTGCGAGCGCGCCCGTGAACGCTTCGGCCGCCTCGTCAACGCGCCGGCGGAACGGGTCGCGCTCATGCCATCCGCGTCCTACGGCATCGCCGTTGCGGCGAACAACCTTCCGCTCGATTCGGGGCAGAACATCGTGATCCTCGGCGAGCAGTTCCCGAGCAACGTCTATGCCTGGCGGCGCCGGGCGGCGGCTCACGGTTGTGAAGTCCGGACGGTGGCCCGTCCCGGCCCGCCTCCGTCCGCCGCCCTCTGGAACGAACGCATCCTGGAAGCGATCGGCCCGGAGACCGCCGTCGTAGCGCTCCCCCACTGCCACTGGACCGATGGCAGCCGGATCGACCTCGAGGCCGCCGGTCGGAGGGCCCGGGAAGTCGGTGCCGCGCTCGTGGTCGACGGATCACAGTCCATCGGCGCGGTGCCGTTCGACGTGGACCGCATCCGGCCCGATGCCCTGATCACGGTCGGGTACAAGTGGCTCCTGGGCCCCTATTCCACCGCGTTCGGCTACTACGGTCCCCGCTTCGACGATGGCGTCCCCCTCGAGGAGACGTGGATCTCGCGCCGGGGGTCCGAAAACTTCCAGGGCCTCGTCGACTATACGGACGACTATCGGGACGGCGCGGCCCGCTACGATGTGGGACAAACGTCGAACTTCATCCTGGTCCCGATGCTCATCGAGGCGCTCGATCTGATACTCGATTGGGATCCCGTGCGGATCCTCGATTACTGCCGCTTCCTGCTCTCCGGCCTCGCGGACGAACTCCGCGGCCGGGGCTGGGCGATCGAGGACGAGGCGTGGCGCACCGGCAACATCCTCGGCGTGCGACTTCCCGCCGGCTGCGACCTCGCGGAAGTGGATGCCCGGCTGATTGCGGCGCGCGTCTACGCCTCTCTCCGCGGCGATGCCCTGCGCGTCTCGCCCAACGTCTACAACGAGCCAGCCGACATCGACGCCCTCCGTCGAGTCCTGGCGACCTTCGGCTAACGCGGCACTATCGCGGGTGTCGAGGGAGGCCGCGCACGACATCCAGCGGGATTCCCTCCGCCGACAGCTCAGGCGGGAGCGGCAGGAGACCGTCGCGGCTCATCCCCCACACCCGGCCGGTCGCGCGGTCGACGAACAGCGCGGCCCGCCCGCCCCGGTCGCGATCCAGCGACACCGAGCCCTCCGGGCCGCTCAGGGTGAGTCGGTCCAGCGCCTCCGCCCACGCCGGCTCAAAGGGAAGCGCGTACGTGAAGGCATGGTTGCGCTCGTCGACTTCCGTCGGCTCGAACCTGAGGGAAAAGAGCTGGCGCCCCGACCCGTCGACGCCCGACAGAAGGTAGCGGCCCGGTCTCGGCGGTAGGCTCGGGGAGGTCGTGCGGACGAACGCGGGTTCCAGCCGCAGTTCGCCGTCCTGGACGCCGCCCCAGATGAGCAGCATGTCTCCGCGCCCCGCCCCGGAATCGGCGGCGCGTCCCGATCCCGGGATCCGGGCCCCCGCCGCCTCATCCAGGCGGTACTCGAGCATCGCGGTGAAGCTGTAGTCGCTGATCCACTGTGGATAGCAGTACGACATCAGATCCCGGTATCCCTCGGGATTGAAGAGATGCCCGAATCCGACACCGCCTCCCCCACCGGTCCCGTCATCGTCGCCGAAGTCGTGTCCCCAGACGCCGACCTGGCCATCGGGCCACGGGTAGCCGGAATCGACCTCCCCGGGGTCGGTGACCGGATCGTCACAGGGGGTGTGCCGTCGGCCCAGGTTGTGACCCAGCTCGTGAGCGAAGACGAGTCGAAGCCGGCCCTTCCTCTGGAGCAGGCGATCCGCGCCGTGTGAGCCGGTGAGCGACGTGCGCCCGCCCAGCATCCCGAGACCATCGATCCAGTACGCGTCCGGGTGTCGCGAGAAGGGCTCCGGTACTCCGAATACGCCACTGTAGTGCTCCCGGGGGTCTTCCGCTTCCATCGTCCGCAGCAGTTCGATCTCGCGGATCAGGCCGAAGATCCCCGCTTCCGCGGTGTCCGCCCACGTATGGTAGGGCTCCCGAAGCGCCACTTGCAGATCGGCGACGGGCAGCACGGTCCGGGCGTACCGCAACACACTCCGGGACACGGCCGAGCCACCTCCCAGGGCGGCCTCGGCAAGCTCGGTCGCGAAGGCCTCAACGCCCGGGTTCACCACCCGGTTTTGCTCCGAATGGTACAGCACGGGAATCAGCGTCACGCGCATCGGGGGCATCGGTCGCACGTCCAGCTCATGCCGACCCTCGGCGGGGAACCGCGACAGGCTCGACGACGTGAGGGGGAGCGATCCCTCCGCGTCGAGTTCCACGATCATGCTGACGCCCGGCTGCAGAACGCGACCCGGTATCGCCGCATTGAAGGACCTTTCGAGTCGGCTCTCGTCGACGCGCAACGGGATGCCGCCGACCGGCGGGTCGAGTTCCGTCCGGTACGTCTCGAACCCGTCGCGGAAGAAGGTCGCCGTGGCTCCCGGGCGGAAAGCGTTGATTTCATCGGCCGTCGCGAAGACGCGAAGGAGCGCGCGCCGGTCCGCGACCAGCGGGGCGCGGCCCTCCCGGTCCTGCGCCCCCTGCGTGATGTAGGCGACGGGCACGGAGAGGGTGAGTCCCGCCGGGTTGGACACGACGAGCGGATCCCCCGCCACGAGGTCGAAGCCGTCACACCGATCCGCGCAGGCATCGGCGAGAGCTTCGGCCGAGCCGACGGATACGGATATCGGGGAATCGGAACCGGTGTTCGGCGCGAGCGTAACGCCCACGCTCGCCGTAGTCCCCGCCCGCACCAGGATGGAGTCGGCGGAGAGTGCCGCCCCCCGAACGGAAAGCGGGAGGCGCACATCGAACGGCGCGCCCTCCACGATGCGGGCCTCGATCGTCGCCGGGCCCGGGGCCATCGGATCCTCGCTGTCCGTGCGGGCGAGCCGGACCGCGAAGGCGAGAGCACGCTCATTTCCCCCCAGGGCCAGCCGCTCGAGGCTGCGGAGGCCCGAGAGCGCACCCGCAGGCAGCGCGCTCAGTTCGTTGTCCTGCAGATAGAGTTCCCGCAGGCCGGCGAGGTCGCCGAACACGCCCTCGGGGAGCGTTCGCAGCCGATTCTTGACCAGGGAGAGCCATTGCAGGCGCCGGAGCCCCTGGAACACGCCTGGCGGCAGGTCGGTGATGAGGTTTCCCGCGAGATTGAGCACCTCCAGACTGGAAAGGTCCGAGAAGATGCGCGGAGGAAGGGCCGCCAACCGATAGTCCTCGAGGGAAAGCCATTCGAGCCCGGAGAGGGCGCCGAAGTCGCCCGAACGCAGTTCCCCGAGCAAGGCTCCCCGTCGTCCGTCGCCGTCCGACTCCGGCGCCTCGACCCTCAACGCGCGGAGTCCGGCGAGGTTCTGACCGTCAGGTGCGCTGCAATCGTCCGCGCGGAGCCTCCGCACGATGGCGGCGCGCACGGCCGCCGTTCGGTCGCACACCCCTTCCCGGATGACGATCATGGTGCTCGAGGGAGGGGCGAGCACGAAGCCGCTCCCGGTCTCCGGCCGCTCCAGAGTGAGCGTGAGGAGCTCCCGCGGCGGCTCGATGTCATCGTCGTCGGCGATGCCGATTTCAATGACCGCGCCACTCGCTCCCGCGGGGACCTCCACCGCGCCCCCGCCTGCCCCGAGCACGTCGGCCGAGTCCGCGTCATCCGTCAACCGGGTGTCATCCACGCCCAGCGCGTAGCGAACGGTCAGCGGCGACTGTGCCGCTTCGTCAAGGACGACCTCGACGCGGGCGCTGCCCCCCTCCCGGGCCTGGGCCACGCCGAAGGAAAGTCCGACCCCGACCCCGACCGACGCCACGAAGCGCTGTGTGGCCGCCAACCCGCCGCCGTCGCGGGCCGTCACCTCCACGGTCGCGGCCCCCGGACGGATCCCTTCCACCATCACCAGGTTCACGGCGACGGTCACACGGGCCACGCCGGGGTCGGACGACACTGCGTCGAACCTCAGCCCGTCGCCGTCCGGATCCCGGAAATAGGGCGCCGCGTCGAGGGTCGCGGGCTGACCGAGGCGCACGTCGAGGTCGGGAGGTGCGTCCACCGCTTCCGGGCTCCGGTTCTCGCGGGGCTCCGGCGGCGTGACCTCGGTGCCGCATGCGCCCACCCACGCGACCGCGCCCGTGAGCGCCGCGGCGGCCGCGCGCGCTCTGGATCCGGAACAGCGAGCCACGGCCGCGACTAGCCGTCCGGAGCGGCAGACTCCGGCTGGCGGGCGGGGCCTTCCTGGCGTCGCACCATCACCGCCCCGCCGCTCTCGCCCCGTGCGGTGAACCCGAGAAGGTGGAGGAGTCCGACAACGAACCGGTTGCGGGCCCAGCGTGCCACGACGACGGCGTCGGTTCGCGACGGATGCGGTCCGACGCCCGGGAGCCAGGGGGCGATCCGGTCCGCACCCGCCACTCGCAGCAGCCGCGAGATCGTGAGCCACACGGGAGCGAGTCGGCGGACGATGAAGAACCCGTCGTCGCCCTGTTCCTGGTAGAGCGGCAGGAAGAGCCGCCCCGCGAACGCCGCCCGCACCGGGCCGGACCGGTCCGTGCCCAGCTCATCTCCGGCGCGAATCAGGTCGAAGTTCCTGAATCCCGCGTGCATCCTGAACGCGTCCTCACCGGAAACGACGTGCCGATACCGCACATCGACGACGCGCGGCAGGCCCTCCGACCGCCGAGCCAGACGGGCGCGCCGGTCCCCCGGGGCGGCTGCGGTCCCCGCCTCGATCAGGCCGAGCGCCTCGAGCATGATCCACACCACGTCCTCATGCGCCTCGATCGAGGATCGCGTCTCGTGTTGTCCGCCCTCGATGCCGATGCTGCGCCATCCCAGACGATCGAAGTACTGAAGCATGGCGCCGTCGATCTGTTCCTCCAGCCCGAGGACGAGCGGGATGGGCAGCCGGAAGGCCATCTCCCGGTTCTGGAGCGTGTCTCCTACCGTCGCGAAGGGCGCGCTCTCCGAAGAGGTCGTGTGAAGGTCCAGCACGTGAACGGGACCCCTCGCCCGGCGGCTCTCTGCCCGAATCGCCGCGAGGAGATCCCGCTGCTCCGCCAGTTCGGCGTTCCCCACCATGGGAGCCACGTCACGCTCCCGCCCCGGCTCGCCCCGGCCCAGCGACTCCAGCACCGCGTCGACCCGCTCGGCCTGCCAGACCCGGTTCAGGTCCTCGTCGATGAACCGGGTGCCGGCTCGCAGCGCCTGCAGGTTGCCGCGAAGCCCCACCAGATCGCCGCGCATGGCGAGCCCGCTCGCGGACAGTTCGTCCAGTACCCGTTCGAGCGCCGCGATTCCGGCAGGCTCGTTGCCGTGCAGCGAGGCAATGCAGAGGACGAGCGGCCCGGCTTCGGCGCCGCGATACGCGCCGATCCGGCGCCCGGGAGTGCCCGGTTCCGCGGAGGTCCTCGATGACACCGGTGGCTTCAAGACGGCGGCCGGTACAGCGTTTCCGCCTTTGCCGCGAACACGAAGTCACTCTCCGTCAGCCCGTCGATCTTGTGCGTCCAGATCTGGACGACGACGCGTCCCCAGGCGAGCTGCAGATCCGGGTGATGATTCTGCTCCTCGGCAAGCTCGCCCACTCGATTCACGAAATCGAGGGCCGTCACGAAATCCGGGAAACGATACGCTTTCTCGAGGTGGTGGCCGTCCACGACCCGCCATTCGGCCCCGAGTTCATCCTCAAGCGCGTCGAGGGCAGCCCCCTCCAGTGGTGGAACGCCGCCTCGACAGGGGATGCACTGCTGCTCGGCGAGCGGTATCGACATCGGATCGTCTCCCTGGCTGCGTCGCCTCCCGGAAATCGAGGAGGCGGAGGAAAGAGAATCGCCGCATCCGCGGGACGGCGCAACGCTCGGGCCCGGGGCCCGAAGCGCTCATCGAAACAGGTTCAGGGAGCGCCGGCAACCGCCTGCAGGAGTGCCTCATAGTCGGGTTCCACGGACGCGTCCTCGGACACCCACGCGTACGCCACCTTGCCGTCCCTTCCGATCACGAACGCCGACCGCTTGGAGACGCCCCGGAACCCGTGGAACTCCTCGTACAGCACGCCCCAGTCACGCGAAACCGTTCGGTTGAAGTCGGAGAGAATGGGGAAGGGAATCCCCTCCTCGGCCCGAAATCGGGAGGTGACGAAGGGGCTGTCGACGGAGATCCCGAACACCGCGGCGTCGAGCGACGCATAGGCGCTCCACTCGTCCCGGACCCGGCACATCTCCGCCGTGCAGACCGACGTGAAGGCGAGAGGGAAGAAGAGGAGCACAATCCGGTCGCGGCCCAGGTAGTCCGCGAGATCGATCGTGCTGCCGGCCTCGTAGGGCAGCGTGAACGGCGTCGCACGATCACCGATGGACATCGTCGTCGCAGAAGTCATGCTAGAAGGCGCCTCCCCCTCCGCCGCCGAAACCGCCGCCCGAGAACCCGCCTCCGGAGAAGCCGCCCCCGGAGAAACTGGAACCCTTCGCACTGCGCGGGGCGGATTGCATCACGCTGTGCGTCTCGGCGGACATGCTGTTCAGATTCGAGACCAGTATGTGAGAATCGAATGTCGAGAAGCCGTGGCCGCGATACCAGCCCGGCGGCTCGCGGTAGAGATCCCGAAAGGCCCGCGCCCACTGCGCCGCGACACCGAGCGCCATCGCGTAGGGCAGGCATTTCTCGAACATCTCCGGGCCCGTGATCTGCCGCTTGTAGCGGTCGGATTCCACGCGTGTCAGGAATTCCTCGAACCCCTTCACCTGCCGCAGCAGTTCCGTTCCCCGTTTCGTGCGCGCCGGCATGAAGAGCCCGAAGACCATGATGACGAACCCGGAGCCGGTCGCCGCTCCCACGATGGCGAGGGTCGCCAGCGGGAGCCCCGCCGTCTGAGCGAGCTGGCCTCCGAAGAAGATCACGAGCCCGACGAGAAAGCCCAGCCCCAGGTATTTCCCCGTCACCATTCTCGGCGATTCCGTGTACACGCCGTGCTCGATGAGCGTCGCGAGCAACTGCGACTTCAACTCCGGCAGATCCTTGTAGAAGCGGTCCCTCAGCTCCGACAGCCGCCGGCTGCGGCGACCGCCGAACACCGCCCGCAGAAGCGCGCGCTCGTGCGGGGCCAGGTCGTCGTCCGCAGCGGTCCGCCGCTCGAAGACGTAATCCGTCCCGGTGACGAGCCCCAGGACTTGCTTCTCTTCGCGTTCCTCGATCGTCAGGTGCCCCCGGACGGCGAGATCCACCAGCGTAGCGGTGATGTCCCGAAGATCGGCCTGGTTGTCGATGATCACCCCGACCTCGGCCGGCGTCAGTTCGCCGGGTGGCTCGTAACGCGGCTCGATGGACCCGATCTCCGGATCGCGACCGCGCTCGTTCCAGCGGCGAAACATGAAGGCGAGAGCGAAGAAGGGGAGGAAGAGCGGCCAGTTCGCGAACAGGTACATGCCCGCGAGATCGATCGCCGTCGGACGCCGCACGACCCCGGCATCCCAGCCGACGCCGATCGTCAGGCCCTCGCGGAAGCCCAGCGGCCGACCGGTTCGCACCTCGACGATCGCTCCCGCGACGCCGACGACAGCGTCCTGGCCCGTCGCGCCGTAACCTCCCGTGAAGGCGTGGGCACGCACGCCCGTGGCCGTCTGCGGCAGCCTCACCGTCGCGCCCGCCGCGTCGATCGGGACCGGCCATTCGGTCCCCGTCACGTTCCAGTACAATTCGTCGTACGCCTCGACGATGCCGTCCGCGCCCTCATCCGCCTCGAAGAAGCGGAGAGCGTTCGTCACGCCGTAGGTGAGTCGTACGGTCCGGGCCGCGTCGACCGCGCCGGGCACCCAGATCTTCGTCTTGAGGTAGTCCCCGTCCCGCTCCGTCTCATGGCGCAGCGGATTCCCCTCCGCGTCCGTCACGGCCTCCACCGAAACGTACAGCTTGTAGCGAAACCCGTTGGTACGGTACTCGACCGGAATCGTCCGGTAGATGCCGTTGTACGTTCCCTCGAACCGGGGCCGGATCGTCTCGGTCACCTCGATGGATCCGCTCTCCAGAACCCGGATGTCGGCGTGAAAGCTCTCGATCCGCCAGGACCGCTCCTGCGCCGCAGCGGGGGCGGCAAGGCAGGCGGTACCGAGCAGCACGCCGGACAGCGTCGCGGTCCACGCGGCGGCCCGGGCCGCTCGTGCCGGGAGGGGCCGCCTCACGAGAATGCCACCCTCGGCCCCTCGCGCTGCGCCTCGTCATCCAGCGAGAAGAACTCCCGGGCCGTGTGGCCGAACGTCCCGGCCAGGAGATTCGTCGGGAAGACCTGGATCTTCGTGTTATAGTCACGGACGACCGCGTTGTAGTAGCGCCGGGCGTTCTGGACCGCCTCCTCCATCTCGTCGAGTGAGCCCTGAAGATCGGTGAACGCCTCGACTGCCCGCAGCTCCGGGTAGGCCTCGGCGAGTGCAAGCATCCTCCCCAGCGCACCCGCGAGCGCCCCCTCCGCCGCACCCGTCTCGGCCGGACCCTGCGCCCCCATGGCCCGGTTCCTGGCGTGAACCACGGCATCGAGCGTCTCACGTTCGTGACCGGCGGATCCGTGCACCGCCTCCACCAGGTTCGGGATCAGATCCCAACGACGCTTGAGTTGCACGTCGACGTCCGCCCAGGCGCCGTTCACGCGTACGCGCAGCCGCACGAGGCTGTTGTACATCCCGACGAGGAAGAAAACGATGACCGCGACTACAATGAGAAACCACAACATGACGTGCCCCTGTCCCCTCTATTCCCCGCGTCCGAGACGGACGATGATCCCGAACTCCTCTTCCGTCACCGGCATGACCGACAATCGCATGCCGCGCTTCATCACGTTGATGGCTTCGAGACCGGGCGTTTCCTTCATCATCTGCCGCGTGACCGGCGTCGTGAAGGTCTCCAGGTAGCGGAAATCCGGGCACCACCAGCGGGGATTCTCCCGGCTCGACTTCGGGTCGAAGTAGTGGCTGTCGGGCTCGAACTGGGTGGAGTCCGGGTGCGCCGGACCTGCCACCTCGGCGACGCCGTACACGCCGAGCACCGCCGTGTTGGAGTGGTAGATCAGGATCTTCTCTCCGGGATTCATCCGGTCGCGCATGAAGTTCCGGACCTGGTAGTTCCGCACGCCATCCCATTCGGTCTCGCCGTCCTCCGCGAAGTCGTCGATGGAGTAAACGTGCGGTTCGGTCTTGGCCAGCCAGAACCCGGTGATTTCAACCGGCATGTCACGCCTTCCTTGCCTGTACCCGTTCGCGTCCCGGCCCTGCGCGGTGGTCGCGCGCGGGCCGGTCGAATCTACCCGGACGGCCCCGCGCGGTGAACCCCGCCACCGGGCGGGAGGTACCGGACCCGGACGCCCGCGGATCTTCGCAAGGACCCATGCCGTGATAGCTTGCATGAAAGGACGGCGGCGTCCGTCCCGGCTGCGGGGCCGGGGGGGCGGCGCGAGATCATGACCGATGGAGAACCCATGAAGATCCCGCTCTATCAACTCGACGCCTTCTCGGACCGGCCCTTCGCGGGCAACCCGGCCGCCGTCTGTCCCCTCGAGGCGTGGCTCGCCGACGACGTCATGCAGAATATCGCGGCGGAGAACAACCTCTCGGAGACGGCGTTCTTCGTGCGTGACGTCCCCGGCGGACCGGGCGCGTTCGGACTCCGCTGGTTCACGCCCTGGTCGGAAGTCGACCTCTGCGGTCACGCGACGCTGGCCTCCGCCTGGGTCATCCTCAATCGGCTCGACCCCGACCGGGATGACGTCCGGTTCGAGACGAGGAGCGGTCCACTCACCGTGGAACGGCGAGCGGACGACCGTCTATTGATGGATTTTCCGGCGCGTCCGGCGGTGCCGCGCGACCCCCCGCGCGCTCTGGTCGAGGGGCTCGGAGCGGCAGCCGTGGAAGTGTGGGCGTCGGACCGGGATTATCTCGTCATCCTGGAAGGCGAGGACGATGTGCGGAAACTCAAGCCCGACTTCGCCCGGCTGCGCGGCCTCGACCGCCTCGGGATCATCGCGAGCGCCCCCGGGATCAGCGCGGATTTCGTATCCCGTTTCTTCGCACCCAGCGTCGGCGTGCCGGAGGATCCCGTTACTGGTTCCGCGCATTGCACGCTGACGCCATACTGGGCCGACCGTCTCGGTCGCGGCGAGGCGCCGCTCGAGGCGCGCCAGATCAGCGCCCGTGGCGGCACGCTCATCTGTCGCCACCTCGGCGACCGCGTGACGATGGCCGGGCGCGCCGCCCTCTATCTTACCGGCGAAATCACGCTGTGACGCGGGGCGGCGCCGGTATCGCAGCCGTCCTGGCGGCGGCGTGGCGCCCGGAAGCCGAAGTCGACATCGTACACCAGGTCGGCCTGAAGGCCCGGCTGTGACGCCGTGCGTGCATCACGCGTCTTTGGGACAAGGGTCGGAGCTTCGTGTGCATTCGATACTTGAGAAGCAGCGAGGGAACCATGTACAAGGCGAACAGGAGACGCGTCCTGCCCGGTCTCGCGACCGCGGCCATGTTGGCGCTGACGCCGGCCATTGCGGAGGCGCAGGTCCCCGGCGGGGACTTCCGCGGCCAACCACCCGGCGAACGGTCGCCCAGCGGGAGCGGCGCACAGTGGGAGTTGGGCGGCGCCTTCTCCATGTTGTCGCCACAGGGACAGTTCGGTTCGTTCGTCCGCGACGGCTTCGGAGCCTCGGTCCTCGGCACGCTCGGTTTCAGTGATGTTCCCGCGTTCCGGCTCCGCCTCGATGCCGGCTTCGTGACCTACGGGTCGGAGTCGCTCGGCGTCCCCGTATTCCCGGCCACGAACCGGATCCTGGCCGATATCGTCACGAGCAACAACGTCGGCTACCTGGGCCTCGGCCCGGAACTGCGGATTCCCTTCGGCCCCGTCCAGCCCTATGTGAACGGTTTCGTCGGGCTCGGATACTTCTTCACCGTGAGTTCCGTCGAGCAGGCGTGGTTCGCCCGCGAGCCCTACGACTACGGCACGACGGTGAACTTCGACGACGTGCGCCCGGCCTACGGCTTCGGCGGAGGGCTCGCGGTCCCGATCAGGCGGTCCTCGAACAACCCCCTGCTGCTGAGGCTCGAAGCCCAGTACCGGAGGCATGGCCGCACGGAGTACCTCGTGCCCGGGAGCATCGTCGAGGATGGTTTCGGAGGCAGTTCGTTCAGCCCTATCGCGTCCGACGTCGACTTCGTGCTCATCCAGCTGGGGGTGACGGTCGGCATCCGCTGAGGCCGTCCCGGCGGCCTCGGCCGCTCAGGGTTGGCGGCGCTCGAGGCGGGACACGGAGCCGGTGAGATCGACGACATACAATTCCCCGGAGCCGTCGACGCCAAAGGAGGACACTGCGCCGAGGCTCCCCACGTTCCAGCGTCTCCGGTCCGTCGCCTGACCGCCGTCGAGCCGGAAGCTCCGCAGGAAACCGGTGCAGAAATCCGAGTAGAAATAGTGCCCCGCGATCTCGGGGAGCTGTGAGCCGCGGTAGACGTATCCTCCCGTCACGGAGCAGACGCTGCCGTCGTGGACGTACTCGACGACCGGCAGCGTGAGGCCCGACATGTCGCACGCGGAACTCTGGTAGCACGCCGAGCCCTCCATCGTGTTCCAGCCGTAGTTCACGCCCGCCTCGCCCGCCCGAACCGCGTTGATCTCCTCGCGCTCGTTCTGCCCTACATCCGCCACGTAGAGGATGTCGTCCTCGAAATCGAAGGTCGAGCGCCACGGATTCCGCACACCGATCGCCCAGATCTCGCCCCGCGCGCCCTCCTGTCCCGCGAACGGGTTGTCCTCCGGGACTGCGTACGGATCCCCTCCATCCACGTCGATGCGGAGAACCGACCCGTGCAGCGTCTCCGGATTCTGGCCGTTCCCGAACGGATCGCCCGCCCCGCCCTCGTCGCCGAGGAAGATGTAGAGCATCCCATCGGGGCCGAACTGCAGCATCCCGCCGTTGTGGTTCTGGCGGCGCTGCGTCAGCGTGAGGATCCGCTTCGCCGAACTCGGGTCGAGCCGGTCCGGATCGCTCGAGCGCGTGTAGCGCTCGACGACCGTGTCGTCCCCCGTATCGGTGTAGTAGACGAAGACCCGGCCGTTGTCCGCGTACCGCGGATGAAACGCCATCGTGAGGAGGCCGCCTTCGGGCGCGGTGCCCACCCGGCCCGAGAGGTCGAGGAAGGGGTCTTCGAGGAGTTGCCCGTCCGCGTCGGCGACGCGGATGCGACCCACCTGCTCGACGATGAAGAGCCTCGAATCGTTCGGCGGCGCGGCGAGGAATACCGGCTGGGAGAGTCCCGTCAACACGCGGTTCGCCGCGAGTTCGAACTCCACCGGCGCCGGCGGCGGTGCCGGCGGGGGAGAGGGTCCGGTGCCATCCGAGCACGCGCAGCACGCCACCCCGGCCAGGAGGGCGAGATCTCGCGCCCTCCGCGGCCGGTGGTCCGCTGACGCCGATCGCGCCGCGTAACTCAGGGCACCAGTTCGGGACGTCGGTACCTGAGGAAGAAGACGCCCTCCTTCCCGCTCGACACGACGATCGTCCCGCTCGCGAAGAACGGGTAGTTCGACCACGAGCCGTCGAACGTGACGGACTCGTCCCACGGCACGGTGTCGAAGAAACCGACCTCGCGCGGGTTCTCGCGGTCGCTGATGTCGAGCACGCGCAGCCCGCTCACGTAGTTCGACTGGTACATGAGATCGCCCACGATGTAGAGGTTGTGGTCGATCGTGAACGTCTCCCCGAAGTGCTCCTTCACCAGCACCGGGTCGTCCAGATCCGAAACGTCCCAGATCAGCGTTCGGCTGGCCTCCATGTCGGGCTCGGTCCCGGCCTGCTGCGCCTGGCCGACGGAGGTCATCTCGTCGAGTTCGTCGTTCTGGTAGAAGTAGCGGTGGTCCTCGGTGAGCCAGCCCTGGTGCGTGTAGGCGACCGCCGGGTAGTCGGCCGTCGAGAGCGTGACGGGATTGTCGCGGTCCGTGACGTCCGCGATCACGACCGCCGTCTCGTTGGCCTTGAGACAGATCTCCTTCCCTGCGTGCTCCGTGTCCGGTCCGCGGTAGTTCACGCACTGTGCGTCGTGCGTGTAGCCGGTCCGTCCCCGGCCGGTGCCCGCCTGCGCGTGGCAGCCCACGAAGCTCGGGGCTTTCGGATCGCTGATGTCGATCATGTGCAGCCCGCCGCCGCACGTCTCCCCGCCGCCGCTCGACCCGACGGCGTACGCGGTCGCGGTCTCCTCGTTGATCACCACGTTGTGGGCGCTCGCGATCCCCTCGTACACGGTGTCGGGGTCGAACTCGACCGGAGCGCCTCCCGCGTCGCGGAGCCGCGTGAGGTCGAACACCTGCATCCCGTGTTCGCCCGCGTTGTCCGCCACGACGAAGGCGTGGTCCGCGTAGACCTTGATGTCCCGCCAGGACTGGGTGAGCGAACCCGGCGTCTTCGGCAGGTTCCCCAGGTAGACGGGCGTCGACGGATCCGAGATGTCGATGAAGGCCGTGCCGTCCGTGCGGCCGACGATCGCGTACTCGCGGCCGGTCTGCGGGTCCGTCCAGCCCCACACATCGTTCGTCTCGATGCCGCGGTCGGTGCCGCCGATCTCGTCGAGCGGCAGGAACGAGAGCACGTCCACCTGACTGCAGGTGAACTGGTCGGCCGTGCCGTCGTCACCGCAGTCGACCTCCGCGAGCGCCGTCAGCGGGCGCCGTTCCTCGGGGATGAAGAGCTTCGCCGTTTCGGTCCAGGAGCCGTCCCGATTCTCGAACACGACGGCGGAACCGAGCGACGCATCGTCCCACGGCTGCCCGACGACAGCCAAGTCGCCGGAGGCCGAGATCGAGAGGCCGAATCCGTCTCCGGCATCCGTTCCGGGCCCCGCGCCAATGCGGGTCGCCGAGCCGAATTCCCCGGCCGCGGCATCCCATGAGAAAGCGTAGATCGCGCCGAACAGGCCCGCGCCCGGAGCCGCGATCCAGAGTTCGTCGCCCCGTGCCGCGATCGTCGCCCCGAAGCTGTCGCCGGGCTGACGGTGGAAGGCCGACAGCGACCCCTGCCGCACCCATTCGCCGGAGGGGCGCCGCACGTAGTTGAGGACGGTCCCCGTCCCGTTGTAGGCGCCCGGCAGGCCGAGGAGGGCGTGGGCGCCGTTGATGCCGACCGCAACGGAAGGCGCGCGATTGCCTGCGACGGCGGCCGCCGGCTGCACCTCGTCCCCTTCGAAACCGAGCCGCGCCTCCTGCGTCCAGGCGCCCTCCGCATCCCGCCCGAACACGTACGCGGCCCCGGGCAGCTGCGGTCCGGCAAAGGCGCCTACGATCACGCGCTCCCCGTCGGTGTGGGCGCCCCAGCCGAAGAACTCCTGCTGTGGATCCGGGTCGGCGGAGGTCAGGATGCCGTCCTCGACCCAGTCACCGTCATCGCCGCGCCGGAAGACCCACGCGCCGCCGGTCCCCTGGTATCCCAGCGCGGTGACGACGAGCAGGTCGCCCCCGATGGAGGCGAAGCGGCCGAAGGAAACGCCGGGCGGCACGCTCTCCGGTCGCAGGTAGCGCTCGAACTCCCAGCCGTCCGCGCCGCGCCGGAAGATGAGTACGCTGCCGTCGCTCTGGCCGTCGGCGTCCTCGTCGAGGGCCGTGGCCCCGACCAGCAGGCGATCGCCATCGGCGACGACGAAGCGTCCGAAGAAATCCGCTCCCCCATGCTCCGGGGCGCGCAGGGTTGCCGTGCGCGTCCAGTCTCCGCCGCTCTGCTCGTACACGTAGAGGCGGCGGGGCGTCGATGTCGCCGCGGGATCCTGCGGATCCGCGTCCGGGTCCATTGCCTCGCTGACGACGATGACCCCGTTGGCGAGTACGACGGTACCGCCGAACTCCTGCGCCGCCGCGCCACCGAACGTGAGAAAGCCGCAAGCGGCCGCCGCAACCAAAGTCCGCGTTCTGTTCATGGATTCATCAACGTTTCTCGAAGTAGTAAAGGCCGCCGCCGGCGGTGCCGACGACGAGATCGAGGTCTCCGTCGCCATCGAGGTCTCCGAACTCCGGCGTGGCGAAGAGGGGCAGGTCCTCGGGGGCGGGAAGGTAGGTCCGGGCCTCGACGAATCTGGGAGTGGTGCGGTCCCCGTCGTTCCTGAAGTAGCGGATCCCATCGGACTCCGTGCCCACGATGAGATCCAGATCGCCGTCCCCGTCGTGGTCGAGGAGCTTGGGGAAGCTCCGGCGGCCGATGTCGATCTCCCCGTACTCATCGCTCACGAACTCGAAGTTCGGGCTCGATGCCGATCCCGTGTTCTCGTAGTAGTTCAGCGCCCCGGAGGACTCGCCGATCATGAGGTCGAGGTCGCCGTCTCCGTCGAGGTCGCCGAGCGCGGGGGTCGCGTTGCTCCCGCGCGTGATCTCGACGAACGCCGAGTCGACGAGGGTGAATCGGGGCTCCGTGGCCGACCCCTCGTTCCGTACGTACCGGATCTCGTCGCGCCAGGTGCCGAGGAGCATGTCGAGGTCGCCGTCCGCGTCGAGGTCTCCGAAGGCCGGCGCGTTGTGGTAGGCGCCGGGGATCTCGAAGCGGCCCGTGCGGCGGAAGACCGGATCCGTCGTGGTTCCCTCGTTCTCGAACAGAAAAACGTATGAGGTCGAGAGGTCCGTCGGGTCGATCTTGTTGCCGAGGAGGAGGTCGAGGTCGCTATCCGCGTCCAGATCCACCAGCGATGCGACGCTCTCGCTGCCCACGTCGATCTGGGAAATGAACCGGCGGGACCGGAGCTCGAAG
>CAZDZJ010000133.1:0-35013 GCA_964509895.1 uncultured Gemmatimonadota bacterium | reverse complement strand
CGCGCGCGAAGGAAGGTGTTCGCCATGGCGCCACCCACGAGAATCAGATCCGCCCGCTCCACGAACCGGCGCAAGAGATCGATCTTGTCTCCGATCTTGGCTCCCCCGAAGGCGACGATGAACGGGCGGCGCGGGTCGTTGAACGCCCCCAGCGCCTCCAGTTCGCGCTCCACCAGCAACCCCGCCGCGGACGGACTCAGCCGCGCCGGCACTCCCGTGGTCGACGCGTGCGCCCGGTGGAGCGTGCCGAAGGCGTCGTTGACGAAGAGGTCGCCAAGGCGGGCCAGGCGTGCGGCGAAGACGGCATCGTTCGATGTCTCCCCCGGATCGAAGCGCGTGTTCTCCGCGAGGAGTACCTCTCCCGCCGTCAGTTCGCGGCTCGCCCGGAGGGCGTCCTCGCCGTCGCACGGGGCGGCGAAGCGGACCCGGACCCCGAGGAGGTCCGCGAGCGTGGGCGCCACGGGCGCGAGCGACAGCGCGGGGGTCGTTCGGCCTCCCGGCCGACCCAAGTGGGAGAGCAGTACCGGCCGCACGCCGCGCCGCAACAGCCACCGGAGTGTCGGCAGGGATGCCTCGATGCGCGTCGCATCCGCGACCCGGCCCTCATCGAGCGGCACGTTGTAGTCGACGCGGACGAGCGCCCGCTTCCCGGCCAGATCGGCCGGGAGGTCTCGCAAAGTTCTTGCCACGAGGAAGCGGTGGTGCTCAGGCCCCGACGGCGGCGGGCAGACGTTCTCCGACGAAACTCGCCAGGTCCACGAGACGGTTCGAGTAGCCCCACTCGTTGTCGTACCACGAGATCACCTTCACGAGGGTGCCATCCATGACGGATGTGGACTGCGCGTCGATGATCGCGCTCGCGGGGTGTCCCGTGAAGTCGACGGACACGAGCGGCTCTTCGGTGTATTCCAGCACGCCGTCGAGGGGTCCCTCCGCGGCTTCGCGGAACGCGGCGTTGATCTCCGCCGCCGAGGTACCCCGGGACACGGTGGCCACGAGGTCCACGATCGAGACGTCCGGCGTCGGAACCCTCATCGCCATGCCGTCGAGCTTTCCCTTGACCTGGGGCAGCACGAGCCCCACCGCCTTCGCCGCGCCCGTCGTCGTGGGAATGATCGAAAGTGCGGCGGCGCGGGCCCGCCGCAGATCCTTGTGTTGCAGGTCCAGCAGCTGCTGACCGTTCGTGTACGCGTGTACGGTCGTCATCAGGCCGCGCTCGAAGCCGAAGCGGTCGAGCAGGACCTTCACGACCGGAGCGATACAGTTCGTCGTGCAGCTCGCATTCGAGATCACATCGTGTGCCATGGGGTCGTACTCGTCGGCATTCACCCCGAGCACCAGAGTGATGTCCGGTTCCACTCCGGGGGCCGAGATGATGACCTTCCTGGCTCCCGCCCGGATGTGCCGGGTCGCCTCGTCCCTCTTGCGGAAGATTCCCGTGGATTCGATCACGATGTCCACGCCGAGTTCCGCCCACGGGAGGTCGGCCGGGTCGCGTTCGGAGAAAACGCGCACCCGCTCATCGCCCAGCGCGAGTTCTCCGCCGTCCACTCGTACGTTGCCGGGGAAGCGCCCGTGCACCGAGTCGTACTTGAACAGATGGGCGAGCGTCGCCGCATCCGTGAGATCGTTGATGGCGACGAAATCCAGGTCCCCACGCGGGTTCTGGAGTGCCGCTCGGAGGATGTTCCGGCCGATGCGGCCGAAACCGTTGATGGCGACCCTCACACTCATTCGGATTCCTCTCGGGAAGGATTATGGGCGAAGCGCCCCGGTCTGTGATGCGTCCCCGTCCAGCGGACGTAACGTGCGGGCAAAACTAACGGTAGCCGCGCTGCGGAATCCAGCCTCGGCAGCGCTTCCGCGCAAGCGATCGCGGTGGCTCCCGTCGTGAGCACATCGTCGACGATAACTGCGTGCCGGCCTCCCGGCGGCGGTGCGCCGCGCAACCGGAAACGCCCCTGCACGTTCGCGCGTCGCAGCGCGCCGCGAATGCCGGCCTGGCGACTGCCCCCCGGGCGGCGTTCGAGCAACAAACCCAGCGACCCGGCGCCGCGCGCGGCGAGCGCACGGGCCAGTTCCTCGGCCTGGTTGAATCCCCGTTCCCGCAGCCGCGCCGGGGTCAGCGGTACCGGAATCAGCAAGGGGGCGGCCTCGCAGCCGATCCGTGATGCGATGGCGGCGGCCGCGGGAGCCATGCGCGCGGCCATCCACGGGGCGAGGGCGCGCCACCGGTCGTACTTGAGGGCGCGTACGGTGCGGGCGGCCAGCCCCTCGAAGGCGAAGGGCGCGTCGGCCGCCATCAGGATGTCGGGCCATTCCTCGCATGTGCCGCAGCGCACAAGTTCCCCGGCCACGGCCGCGATGTTGCCGAGCGGTTGTGCGCAGCGGGGACAGCGGGGGTGCGCGAGCCGGGGGAGCCGTGCCTGGCACAGGGCGCACAGCGGCGGGCCATCGGGAGCGACACCGCGGCGGCAGCCCACACACGCGGCCGGCACGAGCGCGTTGAAGGCTGCTGCGGTCGCCCGGCCCAGATGACGGAAAGGGAGGACGCCCGCCAGCCCCCTCACGCGGAGCTCGCTCCCTCCCCCTCGTCCGCCTCCAGCCGCGCCCCCAGTGCAGCCTCGGCCGCCGCCCGCATGGCGTCGAACGGAGCCGCATGCTCGGGGAACCACCGCTCGACGGACAGGGCGGCCTGCGCTGCGAGCATGTCGAGGCCGCTCCGGGCGGGGAGGCCGAGCGCCCGGGCGCGCCGTACCCAGGCCGTGCCCCCCGGCGCATAGACCATGTCGAAGACCGCACGGAACTGTCCCGGGCCCGCTCCCCCACCGAGGTCGAGGGGGAGTGCATCCTCCGGGGAAAGCCCCAGGCTCGTGGAATTGATCGCCAGGTCGTACGTCGCACCCGGATCCGGCGCCCGGATCGCGCGCACGGTCCCGGCCAGTTGGGGCGCGTGAGCGACGGCGGCCTCCTCCAGCGCCTCCGCCCGAGCCCGGGTCCGGTTGAGGATCTCGACCGTCGCTGCACCGCTCTCGACCAGCGCGTGTACGGCGGCCCGGGCGGCGCCACCGGCGCCGAGGAGGAGGACGCGCGCGCCGCGCGGCTCGAAGCCGAGACGGGAAAGGGCGATCCGGAACCCGCCGACATCCGTGTTGTCCCCCGCAAGTCTCCCGTCGGCCCGGCGCCACCAGCAGTTGCATGCACCCGTGGCCCGAACCGCGGCGCTGGGCTCCGTGAGCACCCTGGCGGCTCGAAGTTTGTGCGGGAGCGTCACGTTTCCTCCCGCCAGCTCGACGCTCCGCATGGCCGAGCCGACTTCGCCGGGCAGGGTCCGCCGGGCGACGTATTCCGCATCGAGCCCGAGGGCCTCGAAGGCCGCCCGGTGTACCGCGGGCGAAATCGAGTGATGCACGGGATCTCCCAGGAGGGCGAAGCGGAGCGTCACGACCCGGCCCCCTGCCCTTCTCCTCGTCCCGCCTCCTGCAGGACGTCGAAGAGCCCTCGCATGGCGAGCGTCAGGAGAGCCCAGGTGGCCTCATACGTTTCGAGATCGCCTCCGTAAGGATCCGGAACTCCCCGCCCGCTCCGTTCCTCCTCGGCGGGCAGGAAATCCGTCATGACGCGCACATCGGCGTCCGGCATCCAGCGCGTGGCTGCCTCCGCATGCGATGCTTCCATGCCCACGATCAGATCGGCCCATTCGAGCAGTTCCGGAGCAAGTTCCCGCGAACCGTGCGTCGAGAGGTCGAGCCCGTGCGCGGCGGCAACCGCGATCCCGGGGTCCGCGGCCGGCTGGCCGGGAAACGCGAACGTGCCTGCGGAGACGCAGGAGACCCCCGACCATCCGCGCGCATCGGCTTCCGCCCGCGCGATCACCTCGGCCAGCGGACTGCGACACGTATTGCCGGTGCAGACGAAGAGGAGGTTCATCAGGCCGGCCTCCCCCGCGCCCGCGAGGACAGGACCCGGACGATCTCCTTTCGCGGTACCGCGCCCTCCCTGAGGACCTCCGCTGTCGCGCCCCTCAGCCGCACAAGGGTCGAGGGCGTCGGACCACCGAGATCGCCCCCGTCGAGCCAGCCCATCGTGCCGGCCCCGGATCCGATCCTCGACAGGGCGGCACGCGCTTCGCGGCTCGTCGTCGCCGGAGGGTTTCCGGTCACGTTAAGGCTCGTGGAGGTCATCAGCCCGCCCGCCCGGTCGAGGAGGCGCCTCACGACGGGATGGGGGTCGACCCGAACCGCAACGCCGGTATCGCTCCCATCCTCCAGCACGAGCGTGAGCGGACCCGGCCAGAAGGCGTCGGCGAGGCGGTGCGCCGTCTCCGTCCAGCGCGCGCCGGGCAGCGCCTCGACGAGGGCATCGCGACCGGCGGCGAGCCGGATCAGCGGCCCGGGCGGCCGACGCTTGATCGCGGCGATCCGCTCGTCGACCGAGGGGCGGGGCCGCCCGCCCAGCCCGTACACGGTAGATGTCGGGTGGGCCACGACGCCCCCCGCATCGAGCAGCGCGGCCGCCCGATCAAGCGCATCATCCCCGCTGGCGCGTTCCCGTCCCGGGCCGGCCGCCCCCGCAGCGGCCATCCACTCGTGCCACGTCACCACGTCGATCCCCGTCCCGCCCCCGTCATATGAAGCCACCGCCACCCATCCCTAACTCCCCGCGGGGATCAATCCGGCCTCAACCATGGCCCGCGCGAGGGCCAGATCCCCGGCGGTCGTGATCTTCAGGTTCGCGGGATCTCCCTCCACGGTGGCAACGTCGATGCCGAGCCGCTCGCACAGCAGGGCGTCGTCCGTGATCGAGGCGGCATCCTGCGCTTCCCATGCCCCGGCATCCCGCACCGCGTGCGTGCGGAGCAGCACCTCCGCCGGAAACCCCTGGGGCGTCTGTACACGGCGGAGCGTCTCGCGGGGCACCGTCTCCTCGATCCAGCCTCCCTCGTCCACCCGTTTCACCGTGTCCTCCACCGCGATGACCGGAACGGCGGGGCCGCCCCTGGCCGCGTCCACGACGCGCGAGACGAGCGCGGCCGAAACGAACGGGCGGGCCCCGTCATGTACGAGCACGGTCTCCACCGTCCCCGCCAGGGCCTCGACGCCCGCGCGGACGGAATCGGCGCGCGCCACCCCGCCCGGCACGACGAGGAGGCCGTCCGGCAGCCACGCAGGGGGCGACGCCGCCCACTCCCTCGACAGGACGAGCGCGACGCGGCCCACCTCCGGATGGTCCAGAAGCGTCCGCACGGACCAGGCGAGGACCGGCATGCCGCAGAGATCGAGGAACTGTTTGGGACGCGACGCGCCGAAGCGATGTCCCTCGCCCGCCGCGACGACGACCGCTCCGACGCCGCCGGCATCCGCGGGCCCACCCGCCCGCACTAGTCGGGTTCCGGCCGGCGGGATACGGATTCGAACGCCGTGAAGGCCTTGTGGAAAAAGAGGTCGACCGTCCCCGTGGGCCCGTTGCGCTGCTTGCCCACGATGAGTTCCGCTTTCCCGGCCAACCCTCGCTCCTCCACCTCTTCCGGCTTGCGGTGCATCTCCTCCCGAAAGATGAAGAGCACGACATCCGCGTCCTGCTCGATCGCACCCGACTCCCGCAGGTCGGAGAGGCGCGGCCGGTTTCCTTCCCGCTGTTCGGGTGCTCGGGAGAGCTGTGAGAGCGCAAGGAGCGGTACGCCGACTTCCTTTGCGATCGCCTTGAGCGACCGGGAAATGGCGCTGATCTCCTGCTGGCGGTTCTCGGCCCGTGCCCCGCCCGACATGAGTTGCAGATAGTCGAGCACGACGAGCTCGACGCCGACCTCGGCGTGCAGGCGCCTCACCTTGGCGCGGAGTTCGAGCGGGGAGATGGCCGGCGTGTCGTCGATCCAGATCGGGGCCGTGTTCAGGTGCCCTGCTCCGCTCGCGAGACGCGTGAAGTCGTCGGAGTTCAGCCGCCCCGTCCGGACCCGGCTCGAATCCACCTTGGACTCCGCACTCAGCATCCGCTGGACGAGCGACTCTCTCGACATCTCGAGCGAGAAGATCGCCACCGGAACGTCCTCGGCGATCGCCGTATGCTGGGCGATGTTCAGGGCGAGCGCGGTCTTGCCCATGGAAGGGCGCCCGGCCAGAACGATGAGGTCGGCCGGCTGGAACCCCGCCGTCATCCGGTCCAGGTCGGGGAATCCCGAAGCGACGCCGGTGATCGAGCCGGGGTTCCGCACGAGCTCGTCGATCCGGTCCATCGTCGAGCGCAGGACTTCCTTGATGCGGACGAAGGTGCCGCGCTGCTCCACCTGCGAGATCTCGAAGATCCTCTGTTCCGCGCGGTCCAGCGTCTCGTCCACCTCGCCCGACCCCGCGTCGTACGCATCCTGGATGATCTCGGTGGCGCTCGAGATGAGCCGCCGGAGCACGGTCTTGTCGCGCAGAATCCGGCAGTGGTAGCCGACGTTGGCGGAGGTCGGCACCGCGTCGACGAGCTTCGCGAGGTATGCCATTCCGCCGACGGCGTCGAGCTCCGCGGCAGTCTTCAGCTCGTCCGCGAGCGTGACCGCATCGATGACGTCGCCACGCCCGTACAGGCGCACCATCGCGCGGAAGATCCGGCGGTTGCCTTCCCGGTGAAAGGCGGAATCGTCGATCTGTTCGAGGGCGACGGCCACGGCATCACCATCGATGAGCATGGCTCCGAGGACTGAAATCTCCGCCTCTTCGGACCAGGGTGTGCGACGGGCCTCGATCCCGTCGCTCGGCAGGCTGATCGCCGTCTCAACCACTGGGGCCCTCATGATCGCCGGTGCCGTCGAGCATCCGCCTCACGATCTGCAGGTCCTCCCACGTCGGCCGGATCCAGCCCGGATTCCGGAGCAGGGCCGCCGGGTGGTACGTGACGACGACCGGGTACCCGGAATAGCGGTGGACGCTTCCGCGCAGCCGTCCCAGGGCGGATTTCGTTTCGAGGAGCGTGCGCGCGGCGAAGGCGCCGAAGGCAATGATCACCTCGGGCTCGATGAGCGCGAGCTGCCTCAGGAGATAGGGAGCGCAGGCCGCGACCTCTTCGGGGAGCGGGTCGCGATTCCGGGGCGGCCGGGACTTCAGGACGTTGCAGATGTAGACCGATGTCCTCGGGAGCCCGATCGACATCAGGAGGCGATCGAGAAGCCGTCCGGCGCGACCCACGAAGGGGCGCCCCGTCTCATCCTCGTGCGCCCCCGGCGCTTCGCCCACGCACACGACGCGGGCGTCCGCCGCCCCCTCGCCGAACACCGGGTTCTTTCGCGCCTCGTGGAGCGAGCAGCGCGAGCAGGTGGCCACGAGCGCGGCAAGCGCCTCCAGATCCGGCGCCTCCGCAATCCGGGGCTCCGTCACCGCGGCCGCCGCATCCGGCGTCGCGCCCTCGTCCGAGGCGCGGAGAGCGTCCGGCCGCTCGACGTGCCGGGCAGAGACGAGACGGCGCACGACTTCCTCACGCGTCGCGTGTTCGAGCATCAGCGCGTTCCCCTCGGCGGAGAGCGTCTGCTCGAGAAAGGTGCGAGCGAGCGTCCGGGCTCCGGCGTCCGGCGGATTCACGTCTCCGTCTTCCCGCGGATCGAGGCTTCGACCCGGTCGAGCAACGCATCCGCCAACTCCGTCTTCTTTGCCAGGGGCAACTCCTCGACTGTGCCATTGCGGTCGATCAGCGTGATCCGGTTCGTATCGGACTCGAATCCCGCGCCCGGCTCCACCGCCGAATTCACCGCCACGAGGTGCATGCCCTTCCGCTCAAGTTTCTCTCGCCCCCGGGTGAGAAGGTCTTCCGTTTCGAGCGCAAACCCCAGAGTAAAGACCCCCTCGCGTTCGCGGAACGCCCGGGTTTCCATCAGCAGGTCCGGCCCCGCCTGGAGCGCGAGGTCGAACCCGTTCGCGGCCTTCCCCGACTTCCTGATCTTCGAGTCCGCGGCGCGCGCCGGCTCGAAATCTCCCACCGCGGCGGCCATCAGCAGAATATCCGCGTCGGTCAACGCGGTCTCCAGGGCGGCCAGCATCTCGACGGCCGACTCGACCTCCACCACGTTCGGCCCGGAGGGCCGGGGCAACCGGCAGGGCCCGCTGATGAGCGTCACGTCGCCCCCCCGCCGCCACGCCGCCTCGGCGAGGGCGTACCCCATGCGGCCCGAGGAGCGGTTCGTAATGAACCGGACTGGGTCGAGCGCGGCTCTCGTGGGCCCCGCCGTCGCCACGACGCTCCGCCCGCGCAGGCCGGTCGCCGTCTCCAGCGCCCGTCCGATCCGCGGCAGGATCTCCTCGGGCTCCAGCAGCCGTCCCGGCCCGCTCTCGCCCTCCGCCAGCGGACCATCGGCGGGCCCGGCAATCGCGTAGCCGACGTCGGCGAGCCGGGCGACGTTCGCCTGCGTGATCGGATGCTCCCACATCCGCGTGTTCATCGCGGGGCAGACGAGCACCGGTGCCCGGGAAGCCAGCACGGCGGTCGTCGCCAGATCGTCCGCGCACCCGGCCGAGAGCTTCGCGATGAGGTTGGCCGTCGCGGGCGCAACCACGACGACGTCGGCTTCGAGGCCCAGGTCCAGGTGCGCCATCGGCCGATCCCACAGCGAGGCGTGGACCGGCCGGCCGGTAATCCCCTCGAAGGTCGTGCGCCCGATGAAGCGCTCGGCCGAGGCGGTCATCACGACATCCACATCCGCTCCGGCCTCGATCAGCCGGCGGGTGAGAATCGCGCTCTTGTAGGCGGCGATCCCGCCGGATACGACCAGCAGCACGCGACGACCATCAAAGGGCCGCACTGTGAACTGCTGCTAGGGGATGAGGGTGGGGCGCGCCCGGACCAGCCGGTATTGCAGCTTCTTCTCTTCCGAGGTCAGCGCGTCGGCCGCGACCGTCGTGAGCTTCTCCGCGCCATACGGCGAGCGTTCGAGCGGAAGGGCGTTGAGTTCGCGCGCATACTTCGCCGCCACGAGGACGCCCAGATACTTGTTGCTCGCCGCCTTCGCCACCGCGTCCGGAGTGAACACCTTCATTCCATCTCTCCCTCAGTCAGCTATTGCTCGATCGGAGCGCCTTGCAGGACCCGGCCCCCCGCACTCCCGGTGTATCCCGGATTCCTGCGACACTACCCCGGTAAACCTACCACATGCGTCACAGGGCATCCAACTCGCCGATAATCCGTTGCACGTACCGCCACTGCGTGGCGTCGAGGCCGCCGCCGGGCACGAGCCCCTCTGCCACGAGGGACGACACTTCCGAGGCGGCCCGCCCGATCCGGTCATTCACGACGAGCCGATCGAACTCCGCCGCGGCCTCCAGCTCCGACCGGGCGTTGGCGAGCCGGCGCCGGAGCTGTTCCGGGCTCTCGCTGCCCCGCCCCCGCAACTGGCGGACGATCCGCTCGCCGCTCGGCGGAACGATGAAGACCGAGAGCACTTTCGCAACGGCAGCCCGAACCTGCCGAGCCCCCTGCACGTCGATGTCGAGCAGGAGATGGGCTCCCGCCTCCTGCGCCCGGTCGAGGTTGTCCCCCGGGGTTCCGTAGCGTTCGCCGTGTACGGTCGCGTCCTCGAGCATGGCGCCCGAGTCGACCAGCGCCTCGAAACGGTCCCTGGTGACGAACCGGTAGTCCACGCCGTCGTCTTCTCCCTCGCGCGGCTCCCGGGTCGTCATGGAGACGGAGAACAGGAAGAACGGAGGCCCGGGTTGCGTGAGCAGCCGGTCGCGGATCGTGGTCTTCCCCGCGCCCGAGGGTCCGGACAGGATGACCGGAAAGAGGAGGCCGGGCGCGGGATCACCGGGGCTCACTCGACGTTCTCCACCTGCTCCCGGAGTCTCTCGATCTCGTTCTTCGCTTCCACCACGAATCTCGATATGCGCGAATCGTTCGCTTTCGCGCCGAGCGTATTGAGTTCGCGCTGCAACTCCTGCACGAGAAAGCCGAGCCGCCGGCCCACGGGCTCGTCGCTCGGAGCCTCCAGAAACTCCTCGAAGGCCGCCACGTGAGAGCGGGTACGTACGAGTTCCTCGCTGATCTCCCAGCGGTCCGCGATGAGCGCGATCTCGCGCGCGAGCCGATCCTCGTCCAACCCCTTGCCGGCCAGGTCCACCACCGCGTCACGCAGCCGGCGCCGTTCCCGTTCCAATCGTTCCGGCGCCAGGGCCTCCGCGCTGTCGACCGCCCTCCGGATCCCCGCCAGCCGCCGCCGGAGATCGACCTCGAGCCGGGCCCCTTCACGGTCCCGCATCTCGACGAGCAGGTCGAGCGCGTCCGCCGCCGCCTGCTTCACGTCCTCCGGCTCCGGTACGAACTCCGCCCCCTCGCCGCCGGCCTTATGGAAGATTCCGCCAACGCGAAGCAGCGAGGCGACATCCGGCTCGCCGGGCACCCCGAACTGATCCCGCAAGCGCGCACAGGCATCGAGTACTTCTCTGACGCGCACCTCGTCGAGCGTCGTGCCTTCCCTTTCGGGGGCTCCTTCCACGCGAACGAAGACATCGAGGCGGCCGCGCCGGGCCCGGGACTCGGCCAGGGCACGGATTTCACCTTCCCAACCCTCGCCACCGGGGGGCGCCTTCACCACGACCTTGAGCCCCCGGGAATTCACCGAGCGCGCCTCGACCGTGATCGCCCCGCCTTCCCGCGTGACGGTCGCCGAGCCGTAGCCGGTCATGCTTCGGATCACTTCACATCTCCTGCCACGGGGCCCCGATCGGTCAGTTGAAGAACTCCCAGCGAAGCCCGAACACGTTGAGCTGCCG
Organism: uncultured Gemmatimonadota bacterium; assembly: GCA_964509895.1. Classification (GTDB taxonomy): domain Bacteria; phylum Gemmatimonadota; class Gemmatimonadetes; order Palauibacterales; family Palauibacteraceae; genus Palauibacter. The sequence continues at coordinate 24,277 of CAZDZJ010000133.1, read as the reverse complement.
GGGGAAGAGCGCACCCTGGAAGTCGCCGAGGTCGTCCGCGCCAAGGTTGCCGAAACGCCAGAAGAACCGAAAGTCGGCGATCTTGAACATCAGGTGCCCGCCCATCCAGCTGTCGGCGTCGAGCATCACCGGCTCCGGTGAACCCGGAACCGGAACCAGCCGGGCCCCGCGGCGGTCGACGTACAGCGATACCCAGATGCGGAGGTTCTCCGCGAAGAAGGTGTCGGACAGATAGAACTCCGTGCGGAACAGCCGCTCCGGCAGGAACAGCGTCTCGGCGCCGCGGGAGTCGAACTTTCGCCAGGAGGCGCGGAAGCGAATCGGCGAAACGTTACGAAGCAGGAGGCCGAGGGGCACCACGGGTCCGTCGAAGCGCGCCTCCAGGGACGTGATGTCCACCTCTCCCGAATCCGGGACGACGAGGCGGTCGAAGGGCGCGCCGAAGCCGATCTGACGGGCGGTCCACTGCTCCGAGTAGCGGCCCGAAAGGTGGAACGGACCGATCGTGAACGCCGCGGTCGCGCCGCGGGACCTGAACCGGACGCTGTCCGCCGCGGCCAGATCCATCATCTCCACGGTGTCGGCCATCGGATGTTGGGGGAATCCCACGCCCCGGGTGCCCCCCGACTGGAAGGCTCGCAGGGCGATCGGGATGAGCAGCGTATCGCGGAAGGCCAGGCCGGCGCGCCAGGACTTCGTCGGGAACTCGTTCCAGCTCGCGAATTTCGCCCCGCCCTCGATCGTCAGGGGGCCGATGGGCTGCCAGGCGCCGAGGTCCGCGATTCGCGATGCGTACGCGTCCCGCCCGGCAAACCGGAGGCCCGCGGACAGCCCCCCCGCACCGGGTCGGGCCGAGAAGCGCAGGCCGACGCCATCCGCTCCCCGCATTGGCGGCGCAACGCTGTCGGGAAGCCCCGGGATGACGTCCGTGAAGCTCGTCGCGTGCCCGTAGGCCTCGAACTGGGCGCGCTCCCCGAGGTTGGCCCGCGTCCTCAGAATGAGCTCCCTGCGCGAGAACTCCAGCGTGTCGAGGGCCGTCCGGTTGATCGTCTCGTTGCGATACTCGAACTGCATGCCGAAATCGTTCGAGCGCGGCATCCACGAGTAGCGGGCCCTGATCGCGAAGCGGTTCTGATCGTTGCGCCGATCCTCGATGTCGTACCTTTCGAACGAGGCTTCCACGTTGGACGTGCTCCCCATCCGATTCGCGAAGAGGAAATCGAGAAGTTCGGACCTCGGATCCCCCGTGACGCCGCTGAGGCGCGTGTAGCCCTGGCCTCCGTCGTGCGCGATGAGATCCACATCGATGACGAGTCCGTCCGCGCCGCGATACACGCGGACACGGTCGATTTCGTTCAGCGAAATCCGCCGGAGATCGGTCTGCGCGTGCGACAGGGACAGGACTTCGCGGCCATCGACGTACAGTGCGGCGAATCCCGGACCGAAGGCCCCATCGAAGACGTGATGCGGACCCTCGAAATACTCGCCGCGGACGCCCGTGATCCCCGGCACCCGTTCGAGGAGCAACTCGATGAGCGAGAGTGCCGGCGAGGCGTGGATGCACTCTCGACCGCAGTCGAAGATCTCGTGGGTCGGGCCGCGCAGTCCCGAGAGCCGCGCCGGGAAGCTTGGCGCTCGCCCCGGCGTGCTGTCGGCAAACACCTCGCGGACGGAATCGGGAATGACCTCCAGGCTGTCCGGGAGCGGCGGCTCCTGTGCGTGCGCCGCCGAGGCGCCTCCGCCCGCAAGCAGCAGTGCGCCGAAAGCGACGACGAAGGTCTTCGTCACCCTCCCTCGCGGACGCGCAGCCATTCGTGGACAAGCCGGACACCGACGCCGGTGGCTCCCTTCGGCTGCCAGCCGCGCGCCTCCTTCGCCCACGCCGTGCCCGCAATATCGAGGTGGGCCCAGGGCACGTCATCCGACACGAACTCGCGCAGGAACCACCCACCGGTGATCGTGCCCCCGCCCCGCCCGCCAATGTTCTTGATGTCGGCGATCTCGGAGTCGAGCTGCGTCCGATACACCTTCCACAGCGGGAGCGGCCACGTCCGTTCCCCGGTCGCCTCGCCGGCCATCGACAGCTCGTCCGCGATCCCCCGGTCGTTCGCGAGCACCGCCACCGCGTGATGGCCGAGAGCGACGACGCAGGCTCCCGTCAGCGTGGCCATGTCGACGATCGCGACCGGATCCAGCCGCTGCGCATACGTCAGTGCGTCCGAGAGAATGAGGCGACCCTCCGCGTCGGTGTTGATGACCTCGATCGACTTGCCCGACAGTCCGCGGATCACGTCCCCCGGCTTCACGGCGTTCCCGGCCGGCAGATTCTCGGTCGCCGGCACGAGGCCGACGAGGCGCTGCGGGATGTCGAGGCGCGCCGCAGCGATCATGATCCCGAACACGGCCGCGGCGCCCGCCATGTCGTACTTCATGTCCTCCATGCCCGAGGCGGGCTTGAGCGAGATGCCGCCGGCGTCGAACGTCACGCCCTTCCCGACGACGACGATCGGGTCTCCACCGGATCCCCGGTGCTCCATCTCGATGAAGCACGGTTCCTCGACGGATCCCCGGGCCACGGTCAGCAGACCGCCGAAGCCCTCCTCCTCGAGCCGCCTGCGCCACCGTACCTCGATGCGGAAGCCGTGTTCCCCCGCCAGCCGCTCGGCCGTTTCGGCCAGGTAACGCGGCGTCGCCACATTGCCCGGCAAAGTGACCAGTTCCCGCGTGGCGTTCTGCGCCTCCGCCAGCACGCGCCCCCGCAGCACCGCCGCCGCCGCTTCCGGCCCCACCTCGCCGCCCGCCACGAGGAACCGCGCGTCGGGCCCAGCGGTGCGGCCCTCCCCATCCCGCAGCCCGTCGTAGCGCCAATCGCCGAGCGCGAGCCCCTCGGCGGATGCCTGCCACGCCGCCTCGTCGGCCGTCTCCGGCACGCGGAAGGCAACCGACCCCAGGCCGCGCTCGCGAGCTGCGCGTACGCCGGCCCCCGCCGCTCGCCGACACGACTCCCCCACCGGCCGCGCTCCCGCGTCGAGCCGGACGACGAAGACGTCCGGCGCGTCGGAAGCCCCGAGACGCACCCAGCCCGATGTCTCGCCGGAACCCCCATGACCCTCGAGCCACGCCGCGGCCGGCACTTCCCACCATTCTCCCGTCTGCTCCGCGTCATCGAACCACGGAATCACGAGAGCCTCCAGTTCCCGTCCGACGGGTATGCCCGAGCGTATCTCCACCGAACCCCTTCCTTGTTTCAACGAAAGAAGCGGGCGCGACAGGCCCTGGAAGGCCCGCGGCCCGCTTCGGTTGGCGTCGTGGCCGGCGCCGGGGGCGGCGGGCCCCGGCCCTGGCAGCCCCGGCTCAGCGTTCGTCCATCGGCACCCAGCGCAGGTCCTTCTCACCCACATACTCCGCCCGCGGCCGAATGAGCCGGTTGTCCGCGTGCTGCTCCATGACGTGCGCCGTCCAGCCGCCCATGCGTCCCATGGCGAACAGCGGCGTATAGAGATCGATCGGAATCCCGAGCGCGTAGTAGACCGTGGCGCAGTAGAAGTCGACGTTCGGGTTGATGCCCTTTTCCGAGATCATTCGGTCCTCGAGGGCGCGGGACATCTCGAAGAACTTCCCGAGCCCGGCCTGATTCGTGAGGACGCGCGACATCTCGCGCAGGTGCGTCGCGCGCGGGTCCTCCGTCTTGTAGACCCGGTGGCCGAATCCCATGATCTTGCGCTTCTCGGCGAAGGCCCTGTCGAGCCACGGTCCGACGTTGGCCGTATCCCCGATTTCGAGCAGCGTGTGCATCGCCCTCGCGTTGGCTCCGCCGTGCAGTTCGCCCTTGAGCGCGCCGACACCGCCGGTCACGGCCGAGTGCATGTCACCGAGCGTGGCGGCGATCACCCGGCAGGCGAAGGTCGATGCGTTGAACCCGTGGTCGAGATAGAGGAGGAGCGTCCGGTCGAGCGCATCGACCGCCTCCTCCGTGCCCGGCTCGCCGTTCGCCATCCTCACGAAGTCCGCGGACAGCGACAGCGAGGGATCGGGCCCCAGTGGGTCGAGTCCCTGACGAATGCGGTGAATCGCCGCAATGATCGTGGGAGTCCGCGCCACCAGGCGAACCGCCTTGCGCTGGTTCGCTTCGATCGAGTTGTCCTCCGCATCCGGATCGAACACGCCCTCGAGCGAGATCCCCGTTCGAAGCGCCGACATCGGCACGGTGGCCGCCGGCAGCCCCTTCAGCCCCTCCACTGTTCTCGGATCCACTTCACGCTGCGCGGCGAGCGCCGCCTCGAAAGCGTCGAGTTCCGCGCGGCTCGGCAACCGGCCGTTCCAGAGCAGAAACACACTCTCGGGGAACGAGGCGTGGGGTGCGAGTTCATGAATGTTGTAGCCCCGATAAACGAGGATGCCCTTCAGTCCGTCGATAAAGCTGAGGTGGGTCTGCGAGGCGACGACGCCTTCTAGTCCTTTCCCGGCGGCGGCGGTCATTCTGTCACGAGGCCTTTCGGTATCGGGGTGAGTGCAGGTGTCAACATGGAAGGGAATCGCGAGTGCCCGGGCAGCGTGGCGCAAACCCGTGCTGCGCCTGCGGCGGAGCCCCCGCCCGGTCTCCGGCGGCCGGGGCGCGGGGCTTTGTCCGTGGGCGGCTAGCGGATGGCAGGATCGAGTTTCGCCTGCTTGAAGTGCTTCTTGAGATCATCGAGACTGAGCTGCTCGAACGAACCCTGCGGGAGGCGGAGCCGGCGCTGGGTCTGATAGGGGTCGGAGAAACAGACGAACACGACCGCCTCGAAATCGTCGGGCGGAGCCTTTTCGTTCGGGTCCGGCCAGAAAACCTCGCGCGAAGCAAGCCAGGCTTTCCAACGGCGCCCATCGTCATCCTGGAAGGTCTTTGTCATTTGCACCTCTGGTGGCCGGGACGCTCCGCTCTCGAACGCGCGAGGGGACGTTTTCGGCCCGAATACGCACTTTTCGCAGCCAAGAAAGATAGCGCACGACTGCGGAATCGGGAAGAAGCTTCGCGGTTTGGAGGGACCGGCGAGCGCGGTCCGGCAGGATCAGCTCGGCGGGACCTCCCCGTCCGGCGCATCGAGCTCCCGGAGTCGGCAACCGAACGCGAAGCCGCCGCCCATGAGGAGACCCACTAGCAACCCCAGCAGAAGCGTCACGAGGACGTAGTACAGTGTGATGGTCATAGGGGAAGAATGCCGGATCAGACCGAGGATGTCCAGCACCCGCCGTTGAGGCGGCGGAGAACGCGTTGCTGGAAGGCGATCCGTTCCATCACCCGATCGACGATCCGCTGGGCGCTCTCCCGCGAACGGCCCTCGGCGGCCAGGTCCTCGTACGGCACGGGCTTGCCGACGTAGACGGAAACCCGCTGTCCGATCCGGGGAAGGCGAGAACCGATCGGAAGTACGCGGTCGAGCCCGTCCAGCGTGATCGGGACGACGTACGGGCGCGTCTGGAGGATGACCATGCCGGCACCGGCCCGCCCCCGGCCGACCTTCCCGTCCCGCGAGCGCGTGCCCTCCGGGAAGAGCGTGAGCGTCCCTGCGCGGAGCACGCGAGCCGAGCGGATCATCGCCCTCAGGTCGCGTCGGCCGCGCCGCACAGGGATGCATTTGAACTGGTGGAACACCCACGAAGAAAAAGGGTTTTGGAAGAAGTTCTCGGCGGCCGCCGCATTCCAGGGCGCGAGGTGGGGCCTGAACACCTTTTCCGGGAAGAACAGGTAGTACGCGATCGGAAACGAGTCGATCATCGATTGATGATTCGACAGGATGAGCGTGTTCGGGAGGTGCGGGATGCGCCGTCGCCCGTAGATCCGTGTGCGATTGAGCAGACCGAAGAGGAGGAAGACGCAGGGTGGAGCCACGACGTTCGTGATGATCCAGCGCGTGACCGGTGTCAGCCAACGAGTGATCGGGCCCGGGGCCCACTCCGCAGGCGATGCGCTTGCCCGCCCGGGGTTCTCGCGATCCGTCATCGGCTGAGAGTAGGTTGCCACGGAATCCGCGGGAAGACCGGGTAGCCGAGACATCGCCAGTTCAGGATTGGAGTCGGATTTCGTGAGCGTGAAGGACCTCGCCATCATCGGAGCAGGGCCGGTCGGGCTCGAGGCTGCGGCACGGGCCGCGCGCTCCGGCCTCGCGGCGGTCGTATTCGACGCCGGGGCGGTGGCGGATCATGTCCGCGCCTGGGGTTGGCTGACGCTCTTCTCTCCATTCGAGTGGAACGCCGGGGCGGCGGGGCTGGCGTTGCTTCGCCGACAGCGGGTCGAGACCCCGGCGGCCGGGGCGCTGCTCTCGGGCGGGGAGTTTCGGACGCACTACCTGCTGCCACTGGCCGCCGCCCTGCGCCCGCACATCCAGATCCGCGAGGGTGCGCGCGTGCGGGACATCGCGCGAGCCGATCGGCTGAAGGGCGAGGCGCTCGGCGATGCCGCGCGCGGCGATGAGCCCTTCCGGCTTCTCGTGGAGGAGAACGGCGGCGAGAACGAGGTCTTCGCCCGGGCCGTGTTCGACTGCTCGGGGACGTACGGACGGCCCAACTGGGCCGGCCCCGGCGGAACACCCGCCATCGGCGAACGGTCCGCGCGGCACGCAATCGAATACCACCTGCCGGATGTCCTTGGCGCCGGCCGCGAGCGCTACGCGACGCGCCGGACGCTCCTCATCGGAAGCGGGCACTCGGCCGCCACGACGGCGGGGGCGTTGGCCGCACTCGCCCGGGCCGTTCCAGGGACGCGGTTCACCTGGGGCAGCCGCGAGCCCCGCGGCGTCCCCCTGCGGCCGATCGGCAACGACCCTCTGCCGGAGCGCGTCAAGCTCACGCGCCGCGCCAACGCGATCGCGGCGGAGCCACCCCCGGGCTGCGAGTGGATCTCCGACACCCGCCTTCTCCGGGTCGCGACGACGGATTCGCTCGGATTCGAGGTCGAGCTGGAGATCGCCGGGACCGTGCGTCGCGACCGTTTCGACCGCATCGTGGCCAACGTCGGTTACGAACCCGACGACCGCCTCTATCGCCAACTCCAGGTGCACGCGTGCTACGCGTCGCTCGGTCCCATGGGGATCGCGGCCGCGCTTCTCGGCGCGCAGGGTGACGGACCGCCGGACTGCTGCATTGGCGATGAGGTGCTGGGGCCCGAGTCGCTGAAGAGTCCCGAGCCCGACTTCTTCATCCTCGGGGCCAAGAGCTTCGGGAAGAACTCCGCGTTCCTCATGAAAACGGGGTACCGGCAGGTCGCCGACGCGTTCTCGCTCCTCGCCGCGAGGGCCCCCTCCCCGACCGGACCGCCTTCCCGCTGATCCGGCGCGGGCCTGCGCTCACATTCTCTTGTAGGCCGGGCCGCTGCCCCCCTCGCGCGGTGTCCAGCGGGGACCCAGCACGTCCGTCGCCTTGCAATCGACGCAGTTCGGCGCGTTCACGACGAGCCGGTCACCGTCGAGTTCGTATACCCCCGCCGGGCACAGGCTCGCGTACAGCTCGGCCATTTCGGGCGACACGCCCTCCCCCGTTTCGTCCCCCACGAGCAGGTGTGAGGGGATGTCGTCCCGGGTCGCGTTCCCCGAGCGGAAGACGGCGTCGACCTTGGCGAGCGCATGCTCCCCTTCGTACGCCGACTCGAGTTCCAGCCGCTTGTGACGAGGATCGGTCGCGTCGGGTCCACTCGGGATCCGGGTCCCCGGGAACGTTCCCCGCGTGGCCTGCATGAGCCCCGCCCTGATTCCGCCCGAAAAGAAGCCGGACTTGAAGGCGAGGCGCTGGTTCCGGTTACGGTACAGGGCGTCCCGCGCCAGGCTCGCCCTCAGCGCCGCGTCATAGGACGACATGCCGGCCCCCGCGGCGGCGCCCTCCCCCTCCCCGGGCGGACCGGCTCCATCCGAAAGAGCCCGACCGATCGCCTCCGCCGCGAGGATGCCCGACCGCATCGCGTAGTGGATGCCCTTGAGCGACGCGACATCCACGAGACCCGCGGCGTCTCCCGCGATGAGCAACCCGTCTCCGCTGAGCCGGTCGGGGATGGCATGATACCCGCCCTCGGGAATCGTCTTCGCACCCCATTCCACGATCTCGCCCCCGGCCAGGACGTTGCGCACCAGCGGGTGCTCCTTGAACCTCTGCAGGAGCGCGTGCACATCGAGGTCCACGTAGGGAGCGTCGAGGCCCACGACCAGCCCGATGGACACGAGGTTTCCCCCCATCGGGTAGATGAAGCTGCCGCCGAAGGCATCGCGCGGGAGCGGCCAGCCCAGCGTGTGCGTGACGGCGGCCGGCGGCCGCTCGACCTCCCACAGTTCCTTGACCCCGAGCGCAAAGATCTGCGGGTTCGCCGATCCGACGCCCTCCCGCTCGAGCCACGCCTGGCTCAGCGGCCCGCGGGTCCCTTCGGCGAGGACCGTGAACCGCGCGGACAGATCGGTCGGCGGCATGTACCCGCCGGCCGGGTTTCCCTCGCGGTCCAGACCCGCCGGGGTCGTGCGCACGCCGAGGACCCGCCCCCCGCGCATCAGGAGCGCGTCGGCCGGGAACCCGGTGAACACGTTCACGCCGAGTGCCTCCGCCTGCCCTCCGAGCCAGCGAACCAGTTCGCAGATCGAGGCGGTGTGATGTCCGTGGTTCCGCATCGTCAGCGGGGTCGGTACCCGGACCCTCCCGCGCCGGGTCAGCAGGAGAACCCGATCGCCCACGACCGGTCCGCGGAACGGGAACTCCCCTTCGTCGAGATCGGGGAAGAGCGTTCGGAAGGCTTCCGGGTTCACGACCGCCCCCGAAAGGCAGTGCTCCCCGAGCTCACCGGATTTCTCGAGGACGCCGATTTCGAGATCCGCCAGCGGCCCCCCATCCCGGCGGTCGCGCGCCGCCAGTTGCCCCAACCGGATGGCCCCCGCCAACCCGGCGGGGCCGCCGCCCACGAACAGGACATCCAGCGGCACCGCTTCCGGATCGGGGTCGGCCTCGATGATGAAGCGCGCGCGCGGGAGCGGGAGCTGCGCGGATGCGGGGATCAGCGGTTTCACGGACCGGTCTCTCCTTCCAGGCTCGGGTTTCCGTCGCCGCGCAAGATGGCTTTCGTCCCGTGCCGTCGCCACGAAACCCGGTGGAAGCGCGGCTTCAGCGCTCTTCCGGGTCCCGGGGCGTCGCGAGGGCCCCGGCTTCGCGGAGCAGGCGCAGGGTGGGTTCGAGCGGGAGCGCATCGACCCGTCCGCGGTGGCCGCTCACGGAGGTCGCGCTGAAGAGGGAGTTGATGACCGCCTCGTCGGTGGCCTCCACGGCCGCCTCGAAGACGCGGGACAGCGCGCCTCCGGCCCGCACGGGGGTCCCGTCGCCGGTGGAGAAGGCGATCGCGTAGTCGCCCGACCCGTGCGACATGTACGATCCGGTCCGCGCGATCCCCATGAACGCGCGGTCGGCCACCCGATCGAGTTCGCGGTGGGCCAGAGGCAGGTCGGTCGCGATCACGATCATCACGGAGCCGTCGCCATCGCTCCGGGCGCGCCCGCCACGCAGCCCCGCCGCAGCAAGAGCCTCTCCCACGCGCACGCCATCGATCCTCAGCGAGCCCCCGAAGTTGCTCTGCACGAGCACGCCGACGGTCACGATCCGCCCGCCGACCTCGACCCGCCGGGAGGAAGTGCCGATCCCGCCCTTCCAGCCGAAGGCGATCGTCCCCGTTCCGGCGCCGACGGCTCCCTCTTCCACCGGGCCGGCCGCCGCCGTTCGCAGCGCCGCGCGCACGTGTTCGGGCTGGATGGGACGCACGCGGATGTCGCTCAGGTAGCCGTCGTTCGTTTCGCCGACGACCGGATTCATCGAACGGACATCGCGGTTCGCCGGGAGCGAGAGGAGCGTGTCGAGGAGCGCGTCCGCCGCCCGGAACACGCTCAGCGTCCCCGTCAGAAGTATCGGCGTCTCGATTTCGCCCAGCTCGTTGACCTGGCTCAGCCCGACCAGCTTTCCGAAGCCGTTGCCGACCGCGATCGCCGCCCGCGCCCGCCGCTCGAAGACGTTGTCCCCGTGCGGGAGAACCGCGGTGACCCCCGTGCGGATCGAGTCGCCGACCCACACGGTGTGGTGGCCCACGCGCACCCCGGGCACATCCGTGATCGCGTTGAGCGGCCCCGTCGGCAACCGCCCGATCAGAACGCCCGCTTCCCGGGCGCGCGGGCGCGCATCTCCCGCTTCCTGTGCCCGCACATCCGGAGGCACCACGCCGGTCGCTATCGCCGCAAGGATCAGCGCCGCCAGCGACCCCGGCGGGCCGCCGGGTCCACTAGTTCCCGACGACCGTGGCGCGCTGAACGAAATCGAGTTCGGCGAAATCCGCCTCGAGGTAGGCATTCCCTTCCTCCTGGATCCTCTGCTGGCTGGGCCCGTTCCCGCCCGGCGCCCCCTCGCCGTATCCCGCGTAGAGCGCGTCGACGACGTCCATGCCCGAAATCACCTCGCCGATCGCGGCAAACCCCATCCCATCGAGCCGCGAGTTGTCGCCGAAGTTGATGAAGAGCTGCGTGCTTCGGCTGTTCGGCATCGATGTCTGGGCGAAACTCAGGCGCCCCCGGGTGTTCCCCATCACGACCGGATCGTCCTGGATGTTCGCCGTCCGCCACCCGCTCTGGATCTCCGGATCCCCGTTGATCCCGAACTGGGCCATGAAACCCGCGATGACGCGGAAGAAGCGCACGTCATCGAGGAACCCGTTCTCCACCAGGTTGTAGAAGCGGTCCACCCCGTTCGGGGCCCACTCACGGTGGGCCTCGACGACGAACGTGCCTCTCGAAGTCTCGAAGCGAGCCTGAAACGTCTCCGGAGCCGTCATGTTCACCTCTGCCGAACCCGGGTCCCTGAGGAACTCACTCGGTCCTCCACCCCCTCCACCTTCGCAGCCCGCCCCGGCCAGAAGACACCCGAGGAGCAGCCATACCGGCATGGAAAGACGCGACCGTCCCATCTCGACCCCCGTCAGCTTTCTCGTGTTCGTGTGCGCCCCGGCGGACCGTTGCAAGGGCCGGCCGGCGGGCGTGCCGTCAGATACGGCGTGCCACGATGTAACGATACGCGACCGGAATTGCGACGAGGACGAACAAAGTGCTCGAGAGGAGCCCGCCGATCGTGGCCAGGGCGAGCGCGTTCCAGATGTTCTCATCCTGGGAGGGAGCGAAGAGCACGAGCGGCAGGAGCCCGAAGACCGTCGTGAGCGTGGTCATGAGGATGGGACGCACGCGCTCCAGCGTTCCCTGCACGATCGCGGCGCCCGTTGGCATGCGTTTGCGCACCTCGCCGATATGGTAGACGACAAGGATGGCGTTGTTCACGACGATGCCGCCCATCATGATCGTGCCGATGAACGCGGTGCGGGTGAAGGTGGCGTCGGTGTAGAAGAAGATGAGGAAGACGCCGATGAGGGCGAAGGGCAGCGAGAAGAGCACGACGAAGGGCGCCGCGAGCGATTCGAACAGGCCGGCCGTCACCATGTAGATGAGGAGGATGGAGAAGGCGAGGACGACCCACATCTGCGTCGTCTCCTCCGTCGTCCAGCCCCACGAGCTGGATGTTTCGATCCGGTACCCGGGCGGGAGGTCCATCGCGTCCACGACCGCGTCGCGGACGACGTCGCCGAGCTTGACCGGCCCCCGGAACTCCCAGGCCACCGTCCGCTCGTATTGCTGGTCCTCGCGCCGGATGCTGGCGAGGACCTGCCGGCGACCCACCTCGGCGACATTGGCGAGCCGGAGCTCCTCCCGCGAGGAGATCGGCACCCGCAGATCGCTCAGGTCGAAGAAGTCGAATTCGCGATACCCGTCCACCTTGACCGCGTACTGCACCTCTTCGCCGCCCACCCGGATCCGGCTGTTGGTCGGCCGGCCCTGGATATTGCGCGATACATAGTCGAGCAACTGCGAGACGGGGAGATCGTAATCCGCCAACGCCTCCCGGTCCGGCTCCACGTAGTACTCGAACTCCCGGTCGTGCCGGTACCAGCTGCTGTTCGCGTTCGGGTCCACATCCCGGATGCGGGAGAATCGCTTCAGCCGCGACGCAAGCTCCTCGGCGATCTCCTGTACGGTGAGGTAGTTGTATCCGAGCACCTGGATGCTGTAGTTGGGCGGACTCGAACCGCCGCCGTAGAAGCTCGGGCCGTATCCCGTCACCCGCACGTCCACCCCCGAGAAACCATAGCTGTAGGCGACCATGTCGTCCTTGATGGCCACCGGGATGGGCGTGTGCTCGATTTCCTCGGGGAACTCCGCGCGCATGTACGCATAGTTCGGCCGGACCTGCGCGTCGAAGCGTTCGACCTCGTCGATCGTGGCGAGCTTCGCTTCGAAGGAGCGCGTGAGTTCGTCCGTGCGCTCCAACCCGGCGCCGCGCGGGAAGCTGATCGTGATCGTGATGCCGCTGCCGCGACCCCCGAATCCGCTCCAGTACCTCCCCGTGCTCACATGCTCATTGAAGAGATACCAGCTCCCGCCGAGGCTCCCGAGGCACACGAGCGCGATGACGACGGGGTGGCGGAGGGCAAACCCCAGGAGCGACCGGTAGCCGGTGATGTAGAACGGTTCGGACGTCGGGGTCGGCGACGGTGCGGCCTGCCCGGCCGTCTGTGCCGAGTCGACCAGCGCCCCGGCGGAATCCCGCATGCGGGCGACGCGCGAGGCCAGGGCCGGGACGAAGGTGAAGGCGACGAAGAGGCTGGCGATGATCGAAAAGCCCACGGCGAAGGAGAGCGGCAGGTAGTAGACCCGCAACTCCCCCTGCAGGAAGAGGAAGGGCACGAGGACAATCGCGGTCGTCAGCGTGGCGGCCAGGACGGGCAGAACCACCTGTCGCGCCCCGCGGCTCGCGGCCTCCGCCGGACCCGTTCCCGCTCGGCGGTGCCGCTCGACGTTCTCGAGCACGACAATGCCGTTGTCGACGACGAGCCCGAACCCCCACGCCAGCCCCCACAGCGTGAGCAGGTTGAGCGAAAACCCGCCGATGTAAAGGAAGTTCACCGCCGTCAGGACGCTGAAGCCGATCGTCGCGAACACGACGAGGACGGCGCCGAGCGACCGCAGGAAGAGCGTGAGCACGATGAAGATCACGATCGCGGCGGCGATGGCGCGGAGCCGCAGTTCCGTGAGCTGCTCGCGGATGTTATCGCTCTGGTCGCTCCGCAGCTCGAGCCCCACGCCGGCCGGGAGCGTCGGAGCCAGGTCGGCCATGGCGGCCTTCACGTCATCGGCGATCTGGATCACGTTCGTGCCCGATTGGCGGTACACGCTGATCGAGATCGTGGGCTGGCCGTCGACCCGCCAGAAGAACATTGGGTCTTCGGTCTGGTCGCGGACCTGCCCGAGGTCGCCCACGCGGACGGGCCCCTCGGGTCGCGTGAGGACGATCATGTCCGCGATGTCGGACACCTCGAACGCCCGCGTGCGCACGGCGATCGCGAACTGGCGGCCATCGAGTTCGACCGATCCCGGGGCCTTGGGCGCGGAAAGCTCGGAGATGCGCCGGCTGACTTCCTCGGGCCTCAGCCCCAGGGCTTCCAGCCGGCCCCGGTCGAGCTCGATGGCGATCTCGCGGCGCTCGGCTCCCCGCACCTCCACGGCCGACACACCCGGCAGTCCGCGTACGAGCGGGGCGATCTCCTCTTCGGCGATCTCTCCGAGCCGTGCGAACGTGTAGGGCCCCGTGAGGGAGAAGGTGAGGAGTTGCTCCTCTTCCTCGGCGAATTCGGCCGGGACGTACTCGGAGAGGCGGGGAGCCACACCCTCCGGCAGCTCGTCCCGGATCGAGTTGATCCGCTCGCTCAGCTCGAGGCGGGCGAACTCCATGCGGGTCTCGCGCTCGAAGTCGACCGTGATTCGGGCGCTGGAGCCCGTCCCGCGCGAATCGGCCGCAGACTCCGAGACGACCTTCTCCACGCCGCCGACCTGCTGAATGACGGTCTCGAGCGGCGCCGTCACGAACGCCTCCAGCGCCTCCGGCGAGGCTCCGTTCCAGGTGGCGGTCACGGTGAGCCGTGGAAACTCGACCTCGGGCAGATCCTCGACCGGAATGAGCCGGAAGCTCGTCACGCCGAGCGCGAAGAGCGCGATGTAGATCGCGGCGGTCGCCACGGGCCGTCGAATGGCCAGATCGATCATGGGTCGACGCTCCCTCTCGCCATCCCCGGCGCCGCCGGCCCCGAGCGCCCGCCGAGTCCGTACCCCGGCTTCGGCTGGAGAGAAGCCGGATCAGGGCGCTCGGGCCGCGGCCCCGGGTCCGGCCGAACGGAGACGGACGGTTCCACCATGACCGAATATACGACCGGAACCACGATCAGCGTGAGGAAGGTCGCGGAGATGAGGCCGCCGATCACCGCGACGGCGAGCGGCGCGCGGAGGTCGGCCCCCGCTCCGAGCCCGGCGGCGAGCGGGAGAAGCCCGACAACGGTCGTGATCGTGGTCATGACGATGGGACGGAGCCGCAGCCGGCCCGCTTCGAGAATCGCCTCCCGTTTCGCCATCCCCGCCCGTCTTCTCTGGTTGATGAAATCGACTTTCACGATCGCGTCGTTGACGACGATGCCGATGAGGATGACGAGCCCGATCCCGCTCATCGCGTTGAGCCCGTCGCCGGCGATCCAGAGCGCGGTCACCGCCCCGATGGCGGCGAGCGGCACCGCCGTGAGGACGACGAGCGGCTGCACGAGCGACTCGAACTGCGCGGCCATGATGAGGAAGACGAGCGCCAGGGCGAGGCCGAAGGCGAAGGTGAGCGAGCGGAAGCTGTTCTGCATCTCCTCGTTCTCGCCCCCCACGCGCACGGTCGTGAGCGCCGGCCGCGGAATGTCCGCGATCGCGGCCTGGACCTCACGAACGGCCGTGCGGAGCCCGCCTTCCGTCACGTCCGCCAGCACCTGCACCGTGCGGTTCTGGTCTTCCCGCCGGATCTCGACCGGTCCGAAGCCCTGCCGAACCGTGACGAGTTCGCCGATCGGCACGCCCCGCAGGCGAAGCGCGAGCACCCTGTCGAGTTCCCGCCGGGCCGCCTCCGGGATCGTCACGCGGATGTCGATCTTGTCGGCGAACACGGAGTACGCGTTCCGGGTCTCCGACCCGCGCAGATAGTCCTCGATCGCATTCGCGACCTCGGTCACGCTGATCTGGTGGCGCGCCGCCACCTCCCGGTTGACCTCGATGACGAGTTCCGGCTGCGTGCGCAGGAAATCGAGGCGGACGTCCGCCAGCATCGGCACGGTCTCCAGCCGGGTCTCGATCGCCTCGGCGACCGGCACGAGTTCCTCCAGCTCTCCGCTCTGCACCTTCACCGCGAGGTCCGCCTCCCCGATCGCCAGCGCCCGTCCCAGCGAGGTCGCGCGTCCCGTCTCGATCGACACGAACGCCGGATCCAGGCCGCTCCCCGCGAGGCGCTCGCGCAGTTCGGCGATGGCTTCGGGCGTCGGGCGCGAGGTCGCGGCGAGCTGGACATCGAGCGCCGCGTTGTTGAGTCCCGTCAGGTCGCGCGCCGCGAGTTCGCTGCCCCGGCTTCGTCCCACTCGCGTGAACACGCCGGAAACGTCCGCCATGTCGAGCACGAGCCGCTCCACGCTCCGGGCCGCCTCGTCGGTGGTGCGGATCGGCGTCCCCTGCGGGAGGTTGAGTTCGACCCAGAACTGCCGTTCGTCGACGCGCGGCATGAGCCCGCGCGGCAGGGATCCGGCGAGCACCACCGCGCCAGCCAGGGCGACGACGGCGATCGAGAGGACCTCCAGCCGGTGAGCCAGCGCCCATTCGAGTGTGCGTTCGTACCGACCGGTGAAGCGCAGGAACCCGCGTTCGAAGGCCCGGAGGAAGGGGCCGAAGAGCCGGCCCAGGATCCGCCCGCCCCCGGTCGCGACATCGACGCCGGTGAGCCGGACCGAGCGCCCCACGTAGGCGGCGCCGCCGCCGACGCCCCGTACACCGGCAACGGCGCCCGCTCGCACGGCCCGGCCCATCCGCCGCACGCGGCCCGGGGGCTTTGCCTCCAGGGGGTGCGCCGGTCCGGAGGCGGAGGTCTCCCCGCCGGCGGCCGCGGCCGCCTCTCCGCGCTTCCCCCGCGCCACCTGGGCCGCCAGCACGGGAAGCAGCGTGAGGGCGACGAGCAGCGACGCGAGGAGAGAGAAGGTCACCGCGAGGGAAAGGTCGCCGAAGAGAGCCCCCGCCACGCCTTCCACGTAGAGAACGGGACCGAACACGGCGATCGTCGTGAGCGTCGACGCCGTGATCGCCGCCGCCACCTCCCGGGCGCCGCGACTGGCCGATTCCAGCGCACTCCCGCCCGACTCCTCCCGGTGCCGGAAGATGTTCTCGAGCACGACGATGGAGTTGTCGACGAGCAGCCCCACCCCGAGGGCGAGGCCTCCGAGGGACATGATGTTCAGGCTGACGTCGAAGGCGTAACACAGCGCGAACGCCGCCATGACCGAGATGGGAATGGCGAGCCCGATCGCGAACGGATACCGCGGATCGCGCAGGAACAGGAAGAGGACGAGGAAGGCCAGCGCACCACCCAGCAGGAGGGCGGAGACGACGTTCGAGATCGCGTTCCGGATGAAGGCCGCCTGGCTGGAGGCGATCTCGATGGATATCTCGGGGAACTCCTCCCGCAGCTGGTCCAGCGTCTCGCGCACGCCATCCGCCACGCGGACGGTGTTCGTTCCCGCCTCCTTGAACACCTGCAGCCCGATCGCCGGCGCACCGTTGAAGCGGGCGATCGTCTCCAGGTCGGCGATCGTGTCGACCACCGTCGCCACATCCGCGAGCCGCACCGGACGGGTCCCGGGGCCCTGCGGGCGCGTGATGACGACATCGAGCAGTTCATCGACCTCGCGGAACTGGCCCAGCGTACGCAGGCTGTACTCGAACCGGCCCCGCTGGATCATGCCTCCGGGCGCGTTGTAGTTCGCCTGGTCGAGCGCCGTAGAGATCTCGCTGAGCGATACCTCGTGCACATCCAGGTACTCCGGGTCCACGATGACCCGCAGCTCGCGCTCGGGGCCTCCCGTGAGCCCCGCGAGCGAAACGCCGTCCAGCTGCTCGAGACGGCGCTTGAAGACGACCTCGGACATGTCGCGCAGGTTGCGGAGGTCGTCCCCGCTCACCGCCAGCGTCATGATCGGGTCGCTCGTCGGATCCGATCTCAGGATCGTGGGCCGCTCCGAACCCTCCGGGAGCAGCTCGGTCAGGTTGTCGAGCTTTTCCCGGGTGTGGAGCGTCGCGAACTCCATGTCCGTGCCCCATGCGAACTGGAGCTGGACGAGGGACTGCCCCTCCCGCGAGCGCGAGGAGATGCCTCGTGCGCCCGGGATCGAGTACAGCCGCTGCTCGATGGGTTCCGTGATGTAGCGTTCGACCTCTGCGGGCCCCGCGTCCGAGTACGTGGTCCACACGGAGAGCGTCGGGAATGCGACGTCGGGGAGGAGGTCGATGGGAAGACGCAGGAACGACACGACGCCGAGCACGCCGATGCCCACGTAGAGCATCGCGGTGGCCACGGGCCGCCGCAGCGACAGGTCGGGAAGCGCCATTAGCGGGGGCTCGTCATGGGCTGCCGGGCCTGCCCTCCATGTACTCGGCCAGATCCGACCAGGCAATTCGATAGTCGTACTGGTTCTGAATCACCGACGTTTCCGCGCGCTGCGCTGCATCGATCGCGTTCTGCAGATCGAGAAAGCTCGCGGTGCCGAGCCGGTACCGCTCCTGCTCCATATCGAGACGTTCCCTCGATATCGCGAACGCCTGCTCCAGCAGTTCCAGCGTCTCCGCCAACTGCTCGATCTGGGCCCCGAAACGCCTGACATCGCGTTCGATCTCCAGCCGCATCCGCCGGTAGTCCTCCTCGGCCTGCCGCTTGGCCGCCGATGCCTGGGCATTCTGCACTTCCCTGTTGAACCCATCGAATACATTCCAGGAAGCCGAGACATTGAACCTCTGGCTGGTATCGCCGGGGTCGAACTGCCAGAAGGATGTACCGGGGCCAAAGCTCTCGTTGCGGTTCCAGCCGAGAGATGCGGTAATCCGGGGCAGGTAGATCATTCGGGCGGACCACAACGATGCGGACGCGGCGGACCGATCCGCCTCGAGCGCGGCAAGTCCGGGATCCGACGTCACGGCCGTGCGGACCACGGCCTCGATGTCCGGTACGCCGGCAGGCATGTCCGACTCCCCGGCGAGCACGACTTCTTCCCCCGCTTCGGGAGGTAGCCCCATCGAGACTGCGAGCTGCCGGAGCCCGACCTGCAGCAGGTTCTGCTCCCCTATGAGCCTGATCCGGGCGTCCAGGAGGTTCAACTCGGCCCCCAGCACATCCGTGCGTTCCACCGCAGCGATCTCGTATCGCCGGCTGGCGATATTGAGTTCAAGCTCGCGGTCGGCGATCTGGGTCCGCGTGAGATCCAGCAGTTCCTGGCGCCGCAGGGCTTCGAGAAACTCGCGTCTGACCGCCGCGACAACGGCGCGTTGCTGGTCGTCCAGCCGCCGCTGCGCTCCCGCGAAGGCGGCCGCGGTTCGCCGGACTTCCGCGAAACGCCGACCTCCATCGAGGACCGTGAGATTCAGATTCAAGCCCTGGCCGGCGGACTGGGACGTGAAGGTGAGGCGTTCCTGGAGCCGCTCCGCCGGTCCCTCCTGAGAGTCGTAGGTGGAGCGGGTGGAACTCGTCCGGCCAAGACCCAGGGTCAGCGATGCCTGGGGAAGGAAGGCCCCCCAGGCCCGCAACCGGTCGGCGCCGGCTCGGTCCGCGGCAGCGCGAGAACCCATCAGGACGGGGCTCTCCCTCATGGCGATTCGGACCGCGCCCGTGATATCGAGAGTGTCCGGAACCGCCGGCCCCTGCGCGGCCGCCGGGATCGCAGCCGCGAGGCCGACCGCCGTCAGCGCCCCCAGGGAGAAGACGGCTCGCGAGCGCCCCGCAGCCGCCGGGTTCACTGCGAGCCCCCCGATGACCCGGGGCTCTCCGACGAAGCGGAGTCGTCCGACACCGCTTCCTCGAGAGCGAGATCGCTATGGTTCTCGATCCGCACCTGGGCGTCGTGCGTGATGGTGGCGTGCCCGTCTACCAGTACGATTTCGCCCCCCGCCGGCACGAAGGTGTCGTCTCCGTCCGGGTTGGGGATGATCTCGAACTGCGTGTCGTTCTCGAGACCCAGCGTGACGTATTCCCACTGAGCCCTCCCGGTCTCCGAGCCGGGGGCGCCCGGTTCGAAGACGAAGACGACCTGGCGCCGGCTACGCTCCACGACCGCCTCCTTCGGCACGAAGGTCCGGTCCTCGAGCTGGCGGCCCGCGATCCGGACGCTCCCGGGCATGCCCGGAACGATCCGCGCCTCGGGGTTCGACAGGCGCACGGTGACCCTCGCGGTCAGCGTTTCGGGATCGATCAGCGGGTTCACGCTCACGACGCGCCCCTGGAAGATCTCGCCCGGCAGCGCGGGGAAGGTGGCCGTCGCTTCTCTCCCCACCTCCACGAGCGGAAGCTCGGAATGGAGGACTTCGGCGTCGATGTCGATCTCCGACAGATCGACGACCGTCGCGATCGAGTCGCCCGCCCGGACGCGGCTTCCGATGGCCACGCCGAGGTTCGCGACAAGCCCGGTGAATGGGGCGATGATCCGGGTCTTCTCGAGTTCGTAACGGGCCTCCGCGAGCGCCGCCTCCTGATCGGGAAGGCTGACGCGGATGCGTGCCTGTTCCGCGCGTGCCAGGCGGACCGAGTCCGGCAGCTCCTGATCGAAGAGGACACGGTCCAGGTAGTCCGCCTCCGCGCGTGCCACGCCCGCCTCCGCCCGCTGGGCCCGGAGCTCATAGAGCGTGGGGTCGACCCGAGCCAGCAACTGGCCTGCCCGGACGCGTCCGCCCTCCTGGACCGGGACCGCGACCACGGGGCCCTCGACCTCGGCATGGAGAGGAGCCTGGCGGAGGGAAGCGGCGTGACCGCTCGCCGTGACCCACATCACGAACGTGTCGCGCTGAATGACGGCCCCTTCGACGGGAAGGAAAATGTCGGTGGCGAAGGCGGCCGCGGAGGCGGTCCCCCGCACCGCCTCGGCCACCGAGTCGGCCGCCGGGTCCCCGAAGGTCTGCGGCCCTTCCTCACCGTCCTCGTTGAGCCGCATGAAGATCCCGGTCACGGCCGCACCCGCGACGAGGAGGACGATCAACGTGACCCAATGACGTGCTCTCATATATCTTGCACCGCCGTGTGCCGGGCGCGTGCCTCGCCCGCCTGTTCAAGCAGCCTGCCCCGGGCGCATCCCGGGGTCATCGAGCCGCCGGACATCAGGAGACTGCTTCAGCCCGGGCGGTCGCGCCACGCTCTATCTATCGCAAGACTATCAACGGTCTATCAACGTCACGGATCGGGGCTTGGACACCGGAACCGGTTCGTACCGTTGTACGGTCCCCGGGACCCCGGCGTTTACTCCCGCCGACGGAACCTGGGCGGG
Source organism: uncultured Gemmatimonadota bacterium (assembly GCA_964509895.1). GTDB lineage: Bacteria > Gemmatimonadota > Gemmatimonadetes > Palauibacterales > Palauibacteraceae > Palauibacter. The sequence goes on along the minus strand of CAZDZJ010000133.1, from coordinate 3,825 downwards.
GGAGCGTCTCGGGGCAACTAATTCACTAGTAGATCACGGGATGGACAACCCGGGGAGCGGACATGATACAGAGGAACGACCGGAACGGTACGGCGGAGATCCGGATGGCGAACGAACCGGCGAACGTCCTCACGGTCGAGTTTGCCGACGCGCTCGCCGACGAGATCGGCCACGCCCGCGGGGACGACACGGTGCGGGCCGTTGTGCTGACCGGCACGGGGTCCGCCTTCTCGGCGGGCGTGGAGCTTTTCCGCGTCGTCGACGAGGGTCCCCGATACGTCGAAGCGCTGCTGAAGAGCCTGGGGACGCTGTTCTCGATGCTGCGCGCGTTCCCGAAGCCGCTCGTCGCGGCCGTGAACGGCCATGCCGTCGCCGGCGGCGCCGTCATCGCGTGCGCCTGCGACTACCGGGTCATGGCCGCAGGCCCCGGGCGATTCGGCCTGCCGGAACTGAAGGTCGGGGTCCCCTTCCCCGCGATCGCGTCGGAGATCGTGCGGAGCGCCGTCCCGGCGCGCCATCAGCGCCAGGCCATGCTGCTCGGCCGGCTCCATGATCCCGAGGCGGCGGCGGACCGGGGCCTCGTGGACGAGATCGTCCCGTCGGATGGACTCCTGGAGCGAGCCCGCGAGATCGCTCGGGAGCTGGCGTCGATCCCGGCGGCCACCTACAGCCTCACGAAGCGGCAGTTCGCATCTCCCCCGGGCGCCCTGGCCGACCTGGAGGCCGAGCTCGAAACGATCTGGACCGCCGACGACACGCGGGAACATATCCGGGGCTACCTGAAGCGGACGCTGGGCCGCTCAACCGCAGCGCGCTGAGCCCCAACGGCGAGAGGGCAGCACCGCGATCCCACGCGCTGCTGCCCTCCCGTACTCCTGCCCCGCCCTACTCCCGGCCTCAGTGGAACCGGGCGGCGGATTCCGCCGGAATCAGATCCAGTCCTTCTTGCGGAAGTCGGTCATGACCTCGGCGAGCTTCTCCATGTCCGATGGAAGGCCCATCGAGAGCCGGCTCCAGTCCGTCATCGGCGGGAACGGCCGACCGACGTTGAACCCGGCCTCGAACATGCGCTCGTTGTAGGTCGCGAGTTCGCCCTTGATCCGGTGCATGACGAAGTTCGTGTGGCTCGGCAGCACCTCGATGTCGAGCTGGCCGAGGGCGTCGTACATGATCGCCTTCGCCTCGTCGTTCGTCTTCACGCTCTTGGCGAAGAACTCGTCGTCGGCGAGCGAGGCGACGGCGGCCACGCCCGCGACGTGGTTGGGCGCGTTCCGCGTCGCGAACGGGAGGACCCGCTGGACGGTGGCCTCGTGCGCGATCCCGTAGCCGAGGCGAATCCCCGCCATGGCGTACACCTTCGAGAAGGTGCGGGCGATGATCAGGTTCGGATGGCGCTCGATGAGCGGGACGAAGGTCTCGTAGCCCGGATCATCCGCGAGTTCGAAGTACGCCTCGTCCACCAGGAAGAGGTGCTGCTCGCCCTCGTCGCGGATCCAGTCCATGATCGGCCTGGTCGGCGTGAGCGTGCCGGTCGGATTGTTCGGGTTGCAGAAGTAGATCACGCTCGGCGCGGACGACTTCGCGACCTCCTCGCGCATGCGGCCGATGTCGTGCGCGTAGTCGCTCGTGAGCGGCACCGTGACGTGATCGTAGGCGAACGGCTGCGAGTACCTCGGGACGTCCTCGTACGTCGGCTCGGCGTAGATGAGGCGGCCGCCGGGCGCGGCCCAGGCCGCCGCGGCGATGCGCAGGATCTCGGTCGAGCCGGAGCCGAAGAAGAGCTGGCCGGGCTTGACGCCGAGGCGTGCGACGAGCGCCTCGCGCACGAGTTCGCCGGTCGCGCCCGGATAGCGGTTCGCCTCGTCCAGGCCGTCGATGATCGCCTGACGCGCGGAGGGTGCGATCCCGAGCGGGTTCTCGTTCGAACTCAGGCGGATGGGACCGTTGTAGTCGCGTCCCGGTCGGCGGGGGTTGAAGATGGTGTCGAGCCCGCGCGCCGCGGTCGCGCCCGCGAGGGGTGCGGCGGCGATGCCGGCGACGCCGGCGCCCGTCAGTCCGGCTCGGAGAAACGTCCTTCGCTTCATGTGGCCTCCCTGGTGTTCAGGACGCCGCCGCTCCAGAGGGAGGCGCCCACCCATGCCTCGTTCGAACATGGCCCGCGCGACGCCGAACGTCCAGCGCGCCGGCCCATCCCGCGTTCAGCGCGGAGGCGGGGGATCCCGGCGCGGGGGCGGCTCGCCGCGCGCGGCTCTTCGTTCCGTGACGAGAAGGCGGACCCCGGAAATCGCACCGTCCATCAGAGAGTCGATCGCGGCCCGCAGTTCCTCCCCGCGGAGGTTCGCCAACTGCTCCCGCACGTCCTCGGGGAGCCGTCGGATGAGCTGTGCGTGGCCGCGCTCGCGCCATTCGCGGCGGCGCGGGTCGGCCTCGGTGCGCTCGGCATCCGGCGACACCGCCTCTCCCTCCCCGAGCGCGCCGACCGCCGTGAGGAACGGGAGGGCGAACGCGCTGTCGAGGGTCGCGGCTCGCTCGTAGTGCGCCTCGGCCTCTTCCGGGTTGCCGGCACGGTGCAGCGCGTTGCCCCGGTGGAAGGCGGCGAGGGCTTCGAGATTCCGCGTGCCGAGGTGGCTGATGCGAACCGCCTCGGACGGCCGTGTCGTACCGGAGAGGTTGGCCGCAAGCCGTACGGTCAGGGAGTCCACGAGTTCGAACACATCGTCGCCCCGGGCGAAGTCCGCCGACGCGATCGTCCCGTTCTCGAGTTCGATCAACTGGGCATCGATGCGCATGTCCTCCGGCGACCCCGTCACGCTGCCCCAGAGCAGCAGGCGGGCGCCGCTCCCGCGCGCCACGGTCAGCGCAAGGGCCTCGGGGATTTCCTCCTCTTCGGACACGCCTCCCTCCATGAGGAGGTCGTAGAGGCTCTGCCGGCCGACCACACGCACGCCCGGGAGTTGCGCCAGGTTCGTCGTGAGCAGGTCGGCGAGACCCGAACCGAGCCACTCGAGTGCCGGGTCGGGCACGTTGTTCCGGAAGGGCAGAACCGCGAGCGAGCTGGGCCCCAGGTCGGGGGCCGAACCCGCGAAACTCAGCGCCCCGCCGCCGTCATCCGCACGATCCGCAGTCGAGGCGGGCGCCGCCGTCTCCACGCCACCGGCCTCCGCCGGTACTGCGGTCGCAATCCGGTAGGTGCCGATCGCGCCCAGGGAGATCAGGGTGAGCAGGAGCCAGGCTTCGGCCCGGCGGATGCGCTGGGGACCGCGTTCGCCGTGAAACCAGCCGATGACCAGAAAGGCGGGGAATCCGAGAATGGCGAGGAAGACGACCGTGTCGAGCACCTTCCTCGAGAACGCGTAGGTCCCGACGAGGAAGTCGGTGATCTCCACGCCGAGCCAGGCCGCGCCCACGTACACGAGCGCGATCTGCACCATGCGCCGCTTCCGGATCTTCTCCAGGATCGACCCGCCGTTCCCCTCTCTGTTCATCATCATCCGCCCGTCCCGGTCTCCGGTACCCTAGTCCGCCGCTGAAGGCTATCGAGCCATGCGACACCGCCGGAGCGGCGAACGTTTGCCGCTCCGGCGGGCCACAGGGGAGCTACGGATCCTCGCGGTCGTCCTCTCCGTCGGGCTCATCCCAGAACCCGAAGCCTTCCTTCCGCACGACCTCGAGCGGGACCGTGTGGGTTTCGTCGCCGATCGTGATCGCCACGGTGTAGCTCCCCGGATCGGCCAGACCGCCCCCACCGCCGCCCCCGCCGAAGAAGCGACGGAAGCTCGACATGCCACCCCGGTCGCGGACGGCCTCGCCCACCTGCTGGAAGAC
>CAZDZJ010000132.1:0-89755 GCA_964509895.1 uncultured Gemmatimonadota bacterium | reverse complement strand
GCGGCGGTACGACGATCCTCTCGGGAGCCTCGACGGCCGACCCGCCGGACGGGTCCCAGCCCGCCAGGGGCGGCGGGATCACGCCCCGCTCGCGGAGCGCCCGTTCGACGAGTCCCTCGGCGTACCCCGCGTTGTAGCCGTCCGCGACCCAGCCGCGGTCGGTGGCGGAGTGGGCGTCGGCGGAGCGGCCTCCGTCCTCGCTCATCTCACGCTGCCTAACGGTGTCCGGAGCCGGTGCCGTGGCCGTGTTCGACGTTCTCGCCGCCCGCCGCGCCGGACAGGCTGCGGTACACGGTGTCGAGCCAGCGTTCCGTCGAGATGAACCCGCCGCCCCAGTCCGCCCACTCATCGGAGACGCCCTCGCCCTGCACCTGTTCGCTGCTCATGCCCGCGTCGATCTTCCCCCGGACCATCGCGATCGTCTCGGTGATCATCCGGTGGTACGTGCGCAGGTCGTCCACGGAGGAGAGCGGTCCGTGTCCGGGAATGATGCGGATGTCGGCGGGCACGTTGGACATCACCTCGCCGATCCCGCTCGCGAGCCCCTCCACGCTGCCGCCGTTGTCGATGTCGACGAAGGGGAAGCGGCCGGCGAAGAAATCGTCGCCCATGTGGAGCACGTTGGAGCCGGTGAAATAGATCAGCGCGTCCCCATCCGTGTGTCCGTGCGGAATGTGGAAGGCGCGAATCTCCTCGCCGTTGAAGTGGATGGAGACGGCGTCGTCGAAGGTGACGACCGGCAGGGCGATGTCGGGCGATCCGGCGGCGGCCAGCCGGGCTCGCACGTTCGTGTGCGCGACGATCGTCGAGGCCTCTCCGAACTCGGCGTTGCCGCCCGTGTGATCGCCGTGAAAGTGCGTATTGAGCAGGAACTGCGGCTCCGCGGCTTCCTCCGACTGTCCAACCTCTCGCAGAGCGTCGCGAATCTTGTCGGCGAGCGGGGCGAACTGGTCGTCCACCATCAGCACGCCGTCGGACCCGGACGACACCCCGATGTTTCCGCCCTGCCCCACCAGCATCCAGACGCTGCCGGCGACGTGCGTCGCCTCGATCTGGACGGCCGAGAAATCGCGCTGCGCGACGAGGGGGGTGGAGAGGAGACCGGTGCACACGGCCGCGAGGAAGAGTGATCGAGCTTTCATGGGACGTACTCCTGAATGCGGGCGCCACGTAGCGCCGGACGCGTACCGCCAGGCGCGTACCGCCGGGCGCCCGAAGATGGGGCCGCATCCGGGCCGATGCCAACTCCGGCCTTCTCTCAGTTGGAACCCTTCCGCAGGAGGGTGCCGCCGAACGGGGTCACCCCCGCGCGGGATAGCGGGCCGCGATGGTGCCCGAACCGTCCGCCTGCAGGTCGATGACCGCGACATCGCCTTTTCCGCGCACCATCACGTAGAGCTTCGTCCCATCGGGCGAGAAGAGGGGGAACCCGGGACCCGGGCCGAGGGTGACGTAACCCGCCACCTCCCGCTTCCCGACATCGATGATGGCGACGTTCTCCGTGTCGTTGCGGGTGGATGCCGCGAGCCGCCCGTCGGGCGAGACCGAGATCCGGCCGGCGCCCCAGCCGCCGGTGTCGATCCTTTCGAGAACCTCGTCGGTCGAGGTGTCGATCACCGTGACGGTCCCGTCGTAGTCCGAATGCACCCACGCCTCGCCGCCGGGGGTGAAATCGACGCCGACGGGGCCCCCGGGCACATCGATGATCTTCACGATCTCGTCGGTGCGGGTGTCGATCACCACGACCCGGTCGTCGTCGCGGTGCGGGTAGTAGAGCTTGTCGGTCCGCGGGTCGGCGGCGAGGAAGTGTCCACCCTCGAGGAGGAGGTCGATCTTTCCCGCGACCTCCCCCCGCGTCACGTCGTACACGACGAGGCCCGGCACCTCCGACCACTCCACGCCGACGTAGAGCTTCGTTCCGTCCCGATTCAGCGCGACGCCGTGCGGGAGCGCGGACCGGTTGGTGATCATCCCGGATCCGTACCGGCGCTGGTCCGGAGACCGATGGAAATACTCCGACTCGATCCTGCCCTTCTCCTCGAACGTGGCCGCGTCCAGGATCACGACGTACGGAGGCTCGCGGGGGATCGCCACGAAGATCGTGCCGCCATCGGGCGTCACCACGGCTTCGTGCGGCTGATTCTCGGCGGTGAACCGGTTGATGATGTCGCCGGTCGCGGGATCGATCTCGTAGGCCGTGAAATCGTCGTGGCTCAGGGCGATGATCGTGTGATCCTGCGCGGCGGCCACGCAGGGGGCGCCGAGGCCGACGCCCGCGCCCGCGGTGAGCAGCAGCGCTCGCGGCCACCCTGCGACCGTCCTCCGGCAAACTCGGAACATGCCGTTCTCCTCTTGACCGCTCGACAATCCCGGAACCACACTGCGCGAGATGCGCAGCTATATCGTCTTTCTTCTTCTCCTCTCGATCAAGGTCGCGGGGAAGGCGTTCTGCCGGGTCCGGCTGGAGTGGGTCCGCGAAGCCGACGATCCCTGGGCGGGCCTGCGCGTGCTCGCCCTTCTCAACCACACGAGCCTCTTCGAGCCGGTCTTCCTCTCGGCGATACCCAACCGCGTCCTCTGGCAGCTCGCGACGCACGGTGTCGTGCCGCTGGCGGACAAGACCGCGGCCCGGCCGATCCTGGGGCGGGTCTTCCTGCTCATCGCGAAACACGTGGTGCCGGTGACGCGGGAGAGAGATGACACCTGGGAGGAGGTGCTGCGGCAGGTACGGGATCCGGAGGCGCTGCTCATCATCCTGCCGGAGGGCCGCATGATGCGCCGCACGGGGCTGGACCTCCAGGGGAATCCGATGACGATCCGGGGCGGCATCGCGGACATCCTGCTGGCGATGCCCGACGGCCGGCTGTTTCTCGGCTACAGTGGCGGGCTCCACCACATCCAGGCGCCCGGGGAACGCGTCCCGCGACCTTTCCGGCAGGCCTGGCTGGGCGCCGAAGTCCTGGATATCGAGGAATACCGGCGGGAACTCGGCGGCCGGGAGTGCGCGGAGTCCTTCAAGGCGGCGGTGATCGAGGACCTCACGCGGCGGCGCGACACCCACTGCTACCGCAACTAGTGTCGTCCGGAGCCGAACCGATCCGCCTCAGTTGAAGCGGACGCGGCTCCAGCCGCCATCGGCATCGAAGGTCCATGCATCGCCGTCGATGACGACCAGCGAGATGCGGCTCGCGTTGCGGATGTCGGCTACCGGATTGGCCTCGAGGACGAGGAAGTCGGCGCGCTTTCCGGCCTCGATCGTCCCTCGTTCGTGCAGCTGTCCGAGAGCGACGGCGCCGTTCCTCGTGGCCATGCCGATGATCTCGAGCGGGGGGATCCCGGCCTCCGCGAACAGCTCCATCTCGCGATGAAACCCGACGCCCCACGAGGTGGTCGCCGGGGCGTCCGACCCCACCAGGAATCGCACGCCGTGGCCGTGCAGGGTCCGGATCAGTGCCTGGGCCCTGGGCCACGCGGCCTCGAGCGCCTCGCGCCCGGCATCGGACAGCGGCGTACAGGCGGCCGCGCCGCCCGGACAGTCCAGCGGCGCCGCCGAGCTCGCAAGCAGCGGCAGAAGCGCCGCGTCGTTCGAGAGAATCGCGGTCACGGCCCGGTCCACCTCCGGTCCGTGCGGCTCAAGCCGCTCGAGCCAGGCGACCCGGCGCGGGACCTCCGCCGCGCCGGCAAGAGCCTCGAAGTCCACTCGTTCGGCCTCCGACAGCAGGTCGGGGTCGGCGGAAACGAGAGGGCTCGCCACGGCGGCTCCGGCCCGAAGGGAGAGGAGCCAGCCGCCAGCGCGACGGTCGGCCCACAGGGGCACGCCCGCCCGGCGGGCGGCCCGCGCGACACCGACGAGCCACTCCGCGGGGACGCTGGACGCGACGGAGATGAAGCCGGCTCCGTCGGCCGCCTGCCACGCCACCTCCGCGACGGCGGCGGCTTCGGACTGAAGCACGGCGCCGCGCGACGCGTCTCCGGCCTCGAGGACGGGACCCCCGATGTAGACGGCGGGGACGGGATCGTCGCCGAATGCCCCGCGGCCACGCTCCGCGAAGACGGCGCGCGGCGTGGCGCCATCCCGCACGCCCGTGATCCCGGCGGCGAGGAGTGCCCGCAGCTCCTCGGGGTTCTGTGGCGACGCGTGCGCGTCGATGAACCCGGGAATGAGGTAGCTGCCGGAGAGATCCACGATGGTCGTCCCTTCCGGGATGGACATCGAGTTCCGCGAACCGACGCCCCGAATGCGGCCTCCCCACACGAGGACGGCGGAGGAGGGTCTGGGCGGCCCGCCACGACCGTCGATCACGGTCACATTGACGAACAGCTCCGAATCCGGCGTGATGAAGAGGTCCTGGCCGGACGCGTCGCCGGGGACCGTCGCCCCTCCGAGCAGCGCGGCGACCGCGACGAGACTGCGGGAAATCACCGACCGGCAGGCGCGCCGCGCGTCAGGCGTCGGCCGGCTGCGACCCATCGGCCGACCGTATGTACAGCTCGCGCCTCGGGTACGGGATTTCCACGCCCGCCTCCGCGAAGGCCCGCAGCGCCCGCTCGCTGATGTCGTCGGCGATCCGCCGCCTCCCCCTCGCGTCCAGGATCCAGACGCGCAGCTGCAGGTTGACCTCCGACGGCCCGAACCCGCGGGCGATGACGATCGGGGCGGGGTCCGCCTTTACGCCCTCAACTTCCAGGGCGATGGCGATGAGCAACGATTTCGCCCGTTCGATGTCCGACTCGTAGGCCACGGAAAACGGGATTCTGAGTCGGATGTCCTGGCCGGACATCGTGTAGTTGACGATGTCTCGCAGCATGAGCTGACTGTTCGGGACGACGACGACGAGATTGTCGGGATTCCGGATCTTGGTGGCTCGGAGACCGATCTCGATCACATCCCCCCAGGAACCCGTCTCGTTGGGCGCGGTCCAGAGTTCGATCCGGTCTCCCACCTGGAACGGGCGGTCCACGATGAGGAGGACGCCCGCGATCACATTGGAAAGCGTGTCCTTGGCCGCGAGCGAAAGGGCCAGACCCATGACGCCGGCGCCGGCGAGGAGAGGGGCGATTTCGACGCCCAGTTCCGCAAGCGCGAGGACGGCGCCGAGCCCGATGACCAGGAAGCGGATCGCCTTGTTGATCATTGGGAGCGCCGTCTTGTCGAGTGGCGTCGAAGTGCGGGCCACCACCTCCTCTTCGACGGCGATCAGCAGATCCCCGATGAATCGGCTCAGCGGCAGGAAGAGGACGCCGATCCACACGGCGTAGACCCATTGAGCGACGGTCGGCAGGGACCAGATGACCAGCAGGCGCCAGACCGCCCACGCGCCGCTTGAAATCAGAAGGGCCTGGCGCAGCAGCCGCACGGCCAGATCGTCGAGCTGGGTCGCCGTTCGCGTCACCCACTGTTTCTGCGCACGCCCCAGGACGGCTCGTGCCAGCAGATAGACGACGGCTGCGACCCCGATCGCGATCAGGCTGGGCAGCCAGCGCGGAGCCATGAAGGCGACGACCTCGCTCCACAGTTGGGACCAACTCTCCATCACGCCTCGCCTCTCCCGGGCATCGCCGTCAACCCTTTTCGCCCGCTTCTCCGCTCATGAGACCCGAATGATACCGCGTACAACCGCATTGTAATGGTACCGTAGCGGCCCGCTCCCGGATAACTTGGGGGATCGAGCGGCGGGAATCGAACGGGGAGTAACGATGGTCGACGCAATCCTGAGGAGGACGGGCGCGGGGACGGGCCTGATCGGCGTGGCGTTGCTGGTCGGCGGGTGCGCGCCGGAGGCGGCGGGTGAGAGCGGGCGGACGGCAGCCGCCACGCCGGTAAACGCCATGGTCGATGCGACGCTGGCCGCGACCGTGGCGGAGACCCCCACGATCAAGGTCTACAAGTCTCCCACATGCGGGTGCTGCGCCCTCTGGGTGGACCACATGCGGGCGGCCGGGTTCGAACTCGAGGTCGAGGACACCGACGACATGGTCGGCGTGAAGATCGAGGCGGGCCTGCCGCTGCAGCTGCAGTCGTGCCACACGGCGCTCGTCGGCGATTACGTGTTCGAAGGCCACATTCCGGCCGACGTCATCGCCCGGTTCCTCGCCGACGAGCCCTCCACGCGCGGGCTCGCGGTACCCGGGATGCCCATCGGGTCGCCGGGCATGGAATTCGGGGACCGCGTCGACCCCTACGACGTGATCCAGTTCGACGCGGCAGGCAACACGTCCGTCTACGAGAGCCGCTGAACCCGTGACCCGCCGAGCGACGCGCAGGCCGGGGCGGCGGGCCGTACTCCGGATCTCCTTCGTCTTCGCACTTGCCGCCTTCGCGCCTTCGGCCTCGTGGGCTCAGGACGAGGAACAGGAGATCATCGACACCCTCGTTGCAATGTGGGCGGCGATCGAAGCCGGCGACCTCGACGCGTACGCGCGGTACGTCCATCCGGATTTCACCGCCTTCGGGGAGAATGACGTCTACCTCGCGGAGGGCCGGGCGCTCGAACTCCGGAGCTACGGCGACTAACTGACCCGCGCCCGGAACGTGCACACGGAGATGCACCAGCCCCAAGTCACGATACGGGGCGACGTTGCATGGATCACATACTACTGGACGGATTCGGGTTACACGGGGGGCGAGCGCTTCACGAGCCGCGGGAAGTCGACGCGCATTTTCGTGCGGGAAGACGGGCGGTGGCTGTGCATCCACGGCCACTACACAGCGGTACCTTGACGTTTTGCGTTGTATTGCACTCCTTTCTCAGAGATGCACCCTTCTCCCGAAGGGGTGGCCAGGCGCGAGCGGCGAGATAGGTTCTAGCCCCAACTGCAGGCCGACGTTCAACTCCGGGCGGGCATGGTTCCCATGAACGACAGCGGCGGTCGTCACGAGAACGGGCATGATCATCATCACGATCATGACCACGATCACGATCATGACCACGATCACGATCACGACCATGATCACGATCATGGGCACCATCACCACGGCCATGGCCACCATCACCACCATGGCCACGATCATGACCACCACCACCACGGGATTTTCGGCGCTCACGACCACTCGGAGGAACTGAGAAACGCCAGCAAGCGGGACCTGACCATCGCCCTGCTGATCATCGCGAGCTTCATGTTCGTAGAGGTGGTCGGAGGGATTCTGTCGGGAAGCCTGGCGCTCATCGCCGACGCCGGGCACATGCTCACCGACGCGGCTTCGATCGGTCTCGCGCTGTTCGCGGTACACTTCGCGACGCGCGCCGCCTCGGTGGAGCGCACCTTCGGGTACCACCGGCTGGAGATCCTCGCCGCCCTCATCAACGCCCTCACGCTGTGGCTGATCTCGGCGTGGGTGATCTTCGAGGCCTACCACCGCTTCCGGGAGATCCCGGAGGTCGAGGGCGGCCTGATGCTGATCGTGGGCACGCTCGGGCTGCTGGCGAATATCGCCGCGGCCTGGGTGCTCCACCGGTCGGCGAAACACAGCGTGAACGTCGAAGGGGCCCTGGCCCACGTGATCGCCGACCTCCTCGGGTCGGTGGCGGTCATTGTGTCCGGTGTGCTCGTGTGGGCGTTCGAGTGGTACATCTCGGACCCGATCCTCAGCGTCCTGATCGGGATTCTGATCCTGCTCAGCACGTGGCGCCTGCTGGCGAAGGTGGTGCACGTGCTGCTGGAAGGGACGCCGGAACACGTCGACGTGTACAAGCTGTGTCACCGGATCGAGGATCTCGAGGGGGTCACGGTGATCCACGACGTCCACGTGTGGACGCTCGCGCCGGGCTACGACGCGCTCACGGCGCACGTGCTGGTGGATCCCGAGCATGAGAGCGACACCGCGGATCTTCTCCACAAGATCCAGGACATCGCATACAACGAGTTCAACCTGCAGCACGTCACGGTCCAGGTGGAAGGCAGTGCCAAGCGCTGCAACGAAGACCACCACGTCGACCACCTCGTCGCCACCGCGCGGCCGCACTAGGGCGAAAGCCAACAGGAGCGAATCAATGGGCGGGCACGACCACGACTGCGACCACCGCGGTCCGGCGAACTGAAGGAACGTCCGACGGGTTCTGAATGACCCCGTTCATAGCAGCGCTCGTCGCGCCGGTGGGCGGAGTTCTCCTCTACATCTTTCTGCACCGCAGGCCGCAGACGATGCGGCTGATCGACACGATTGTCTTCGTGGCGCTACCGGTGCTGGTAGCGTGGCAGATCTTCCCGCATGTGTGGCTGGAGCGTCAGATCACGCCCCTGCTTGCCGTCGTTGCGGGCGGGGGCGTGCTCTACCTCCTCGAGAAACTCTCCCACCGGCTGGCGCACCACACGGACAACGTCACGATCATGCTGGGCGTGGCATCGATGGTGCTGCACGCCCTCCTGGAGGGCGGCGCCCTGATGCCGGCCACCGCGAGCGCACCCTTCGCCTTTGCCGTCATCCTGCACCGGGTCGCCGTCGGGCTTCTGATCTGGTGGCTGCTCGAACCGCGGCATGGCGTCGTCGTCGCCGTGGCCGGCGTGGGCGCGATTCTGGTCGCCACGGTAGTCGGCTTCGGGGCGGGCACCGAGCTGCTGCCCGATGAGCACCATGCCCTCGAAATCTACCAGGCTTTCGTTGCGGGCTCGCTGCTCCACGTCGTCTTCCACCAGGGGCGCCACGATCACGCGCACGACGGGCACGAGTGACGCGCACCAGTGCGCGTGCGGGAGGCCGGCCGGCTACCGAGTCCTGAGTGACCCCAGCCGGCGCCAGGGACGCGGCCGGTAGCCACAGGAAGCCTCGGGCGCCGTGCCCGTGAGGAAGAGTTCGGGTTCGCCGCGGCAGCCCCAGCCGGCGCGCAGACCGGTCTCGGGCTGGATTTCTATCCACTCCACGCCCCGCGGCATGCGGAACCTGCGGCCTCCATGGGGGCCAAGGACGCGGATCATGAAGTCCGCGAAGATCGGGAGGGCGGCCCTGGAGCCGGGGAGACCGACAGGCGTCCCGTCGTCGAATCCAACCCACACGCCTACCGCCAGTTCCGGTGTGTAGCCGACGAACCAGGCGTCGCGGGAACCGTTCGTCGTCCCGGATTTCGCCGCCACGGGACCGCGGTATCCCGCGTTGCGGACGCCGCTCCCGGTCCCGCGCTCGACCACGCCGCGCAGCGCGGACGTGATCAGATACGCCTCCGCCGGGCTGATGACCCACTCGCTGCGACCCGCAGCCTGCTCCCGCAAAACGCCGTCGCGGCCGAGCACCGCGATCACCGAGCGAGGCGGCGTACGCAGGCCCTCCGCGGCCAGCACCGCATAGGCCGCCGTCAGTTCGAGCGGCGTGACCTCGGAGGCGCCGAGCGCCAGACTCGGATACGGTGCGAGGGGACCCTCGATGCCCAGCCGATGCGCCGTCTCGATGATCCTGTCGGTACCGACCGCCAGGCCCAGGCGGGCGAACGGTACGTTGCGCGACCCCTCCAGCGCCTCGCGCAGCCTGATGCGTCCGAGGAACTCGCGGTCTGCGTTCACTGGCTGCCACACGCCGGCTGGCGTATCCAGCGCGAGCGGTTCGTCTTCCAGCACGGAAGCCAGGGTGAACGACGGGCCCGCTCCCGGTGCCAGGGCAGCCAGCGCCACCACGGGCTTGAAGGCGCTTCCAGGTTGGCGCCGGGCGTGCGCAGCCCGATTGAACTGCGACTCCCCGTACGAGCGGCCCCCGACCATCGCCAGGATGTCACCGGTACGCGGATCCAGGGCGACCAGCGCCGCCTGAAGCGGCTCCGCCCCTTCCTTCAGCCGGGGACGCAGGCGCTCCATGCCGCGAATCCCGTTTGAGACCGCGGTCTCGGCGGCGCGTTGCATCTCCGGCGAAAGCGAAGAAACCACCGTTGGACCGCCACGCTCCGGTGCCGGCGAATCGTCGCCGGCGGCCAGCTCCCGGCGCATAAAATCCAGATACCAGCGGGCATCGAAGTTCCGCTCCGGCGGATGTCGAATCCCCGGATCCGCTTCGAACTCGGCGTCGCGCCGCGCGTCGTCCACGTGGCCAACGGCGTGCATCTGCCGCAACACAAGGTCGCGCCGGGCCCGGGCCCGCTCCGGGTGGCGATGGGGCGAGTACACGCTCGGCCCCCGGACGATCCCGACCAGCATCGCCGACTGGCCCAGCGTCAGCTCCGAGATGTCACGGCCGAAGTAGAATTGCGCGGCGCGTCCGAAGCCGTGGATGGCGGTCCCCCGGTGCTGCCCGAGGTAGATGTGATTCACGTAGGCCTCGAGGAGGCGCTGCTTGGAGAAACGTCGTTCCAGCGCCACCGCGATGGCCGCCTCGCGCAGCTTGCGGAACACGGTCCGGTCCGTTGACAGGAAGAGCGTACGGGCGAGCTGCTGGGTAATGGTGCTGCCACCCTCGACGACGCGCCGCTGGCGGAGGTTCGAGAGCGCGGCGCCGGCGATGCGGCGGGGATCCAGCGCCCCGTGTTCGTAGAAGCGGCGGTCCTCCACCGTCAACAACGCGTCGACCAGGTGTTCCGGCACCTCGTCCAGCCGGACGGGTACCCGATCCCGGCCGCGCTTCCCGAGGGACGTTCCGATCACCTCTGGATCGAGCAGCAGCTGGGCGAGGTCGCGCCCTTCGGCGTCCCGGATCGCCGAGATGCGCACGCCGCCCCGGAATCGCACCCACGCGCGGACGCCGGGCTCAAAGAATCCGCCGAGACGAAGCGCGCGGCGGCCCACGAACAGATCGCGACCGCGTGCGCTGAACTCTCCGGCTTGTGGCGTTCTGCCGGAGACCGATCGATAGCCCACCTTCTTCAAGTGGTCGATGAGGCGCTGTGGGTCGACCCGATCCCCGGCTCGGAGGGTCCACGGTCGCGCCACGAAACGGGTCGGGGAAGCGGCGTCGAGCGACGCGAACTCGCGCGCCACCCGGGCCTCGAATGCGTGATAGCCGAAGCCGGCGGCGAGGATCGCCGCGGCCACGAGCATGAGCCACCGACCCCTGCGCTTCTTCGCTCTCCGCGGCAGCCACCGCCGAGTCCTTCCGCTGTCTCTCACACCGTCTTTGACGCCCCGGGGGCACCAAAGGGTTTTCACGCCTCCACCAGGTTGCCCGGAGTGTTGGCACCGCTCTAACCTGCCATACCGCGATTCGGCCTGCGGCCCTTGCACACGCCCTGGACACGCAGGAGTGGGAGGAACCATGCCTTCAGCGATCGCAAAGCGAATCCGCCTTCTCGCCCCAATGCTTGCGGCGGTGGGCCTTTCGTGGCCCACGCTTCCCGACATCGCCGACCTGGCCGGGCAGGGACAGCAAGCGTATGTGTTCGAGGGCAATGTGCGGGACGCGGGTACCGGTTTCCCCCTGGCGGGAGCGCACGTATCGGTGGTCGGGAGGGAGACCAGGGCGGTAACGCGCGCGGACGGCACCTTCCACCTGACCGGGCTGGCCGCGGGCGTGTACACCCTTCGGGCCGATCGCCTGGGGTACCGGGGCGCCACCGTGGACGTGACCGTGGGGACCGTACGCGCCCGCCGCGCGGTGGCGGAGTCGGCGGAGGTCGTGATCGAGTTGTCACCATCTCCGATTGCGATGAACGACCTGGTCGTGACGGCCACCATCAGCGAGCGCACCGCCGCCGAGGCGCTCCGGCCGGTCAGCGTCATGACGGGCGATGACCTGCAACGCCAGATGACGGCGACCGTCGCGGGGACGCTGGCGTCAATGCCGGGGCTGGCCGCCACCAAGATGGGTCCAGCGGTTGCGCAACCGGTGATCCGCGGACTGAGCGGCGATCGGGTACTGATGCTCGAGGACGGGACCGCGGTGGGGGATGCGTCCAATGCGGGCGCCGACCACACCACCGCACTCGATCCCTCCTCGGCGCGACGGATCGAGGTTGTGCGGGGCCCGGGGGCGCTGCTGTACGGGGGCAACGCGCTGGGCGGGGTCATCAACGTCACCCGCGACGAGATTCCCACGGCCGTGCCGCACCGCCTGACGGGCGCGGCGAACCTGCAGACGGAGACCGCGACCGGCTCGCTGGCCGGCAGCGCGACGGCCGCGTTCGCCATCGCGGAGCGCGTGCCGCTGCGTGTGGAGGTGGCCGCGCGGACGGCGGGAGACCTGAAGACCCCCGTCGGCACGCTTCTCAACACCGACGGCGAAATGTGGAGCGGGGGTGCGGGGACGGCCTACGTCGCCGATTGGGGCCGCCTGGGGGGCTCCTTCCGCGGCTACCGCAACTACTACGGCATCCCGGGAGGTTTCACGGGTGGGCACGCGGAGGGGGTGCGCATCGAAATGGAGCGGGTCTCATCGAAGTTCCGGACCGTGGTCGAAGAGCCGGTCGGACCCTTCCACAACCTCCGCCTCGACGCGACGCACACGTGGTATACGCACCGCGAGATCGAAGCCGCGGACATTCTGGGCACGCTCTTCGAGCAAAGGAGGGCGAACGCGGACGTCCTGGGTCGGCATGGGAGCTGGGGACCGTTTTCCGGGGGTGCGATGGGCGGCCGTGCGTCCTGGGAGGACTTCGCATACGGGGGATCCCTCCACACGCCGGACACGCGTCGGTTCAAGGCGGCCCTGTACCTGCTCGAGGAGGTCAACCTGGGCTCCATCCAGATCGAGTCGGGGCTACGCTACGACTGGACCCTGACCGATCCGGGGGAAGATCGGGTGTCGGACATCGGTGAGATCCGCGACCGCAGATTCCACTCGCTGTCGGGGTCGTTGGGTGTCCTCTACAAGTCCGCCGCCGGGCTGGTCATCGGCACCAGCGTTGCCCGGGCGGTTCGCACACCCGACATCGCCGAACTCTATTCGGAAGGGCCGCATCTGGCGGCCTACGTCTTCGAAGTCGGAAACCCGTCGCTGGAGAGCGAGGTCGGGAGGGGGTTCGACATCTTCCTCCGCTTCGAGTCCGACCGGTTGAGGGCCGAGGTCACCGGCTTCCACAACGACATCAAGAACCACATCTACGGGGAGGACACGGGCCGCCTGAGCCGCGTGCGCCTCCCCGTTTATCAGTTTCAGGGCAACGACGCCGTATTCAGCGGTTTCGAAGCCGGCGTGGACGTCGACGCGGGGCGGGGACTGGCGCTGGAGGGAGTGGCCTCATCCGTGAAAGGCAGCCTGAAGGAGACCGGTCAACCCTTGCCTCTCGTGCCTCCGCTCAAGGGACATGTGGCCGTGAAGTACGAGAGGCCGTCGTGGTATGTGCGCACGGAGGTCGAGATGGCGGACCGTCAGGACCGGGTCGGCGAATTCGAGACGCGGACAGATGGGTACACCGTCTTCAACGCCGCGGCAGGGGTGCGGTTTACGCTCGGCGGGCGCCTGAACGTCCTGACCGTGAGCCTGGCCAACGCCGCGAATACCGAGTACCGCAACCACCTCTCGCGCGTGAAGGAGATCATGCCGGAGGGCGGGCGGAGTCTGAACGCCAGCTATCGGGTGGTGTTCTGACGCCCGACACTAGCGCGCCAGCCAGGCGCTGAAACGCTCGTTCAGCGCGTCCTGGTAGTCGACCCAGAACGCCCAGTCGTACTGAAGCGCACGGTCCACGTTGCCCGCGCCGGCCGGCAGGTGGGGCCCCATGTCGATTCCCGCGACTACATGGGTCGTCACCAGTGGCCTGCCGGATCTGCGCGCCGGGGAATAGGAGATGCGGCGGCCGATGCGCGCCAGAGACTCGGCGCTGGTGCTGAAGGCCACGTATCTCAGCGCCTCCTCAAGCCTCGGGGTACCCGCGACGATCCCGAGCTGGCCCACGTCCAGCAACTGCCCGTCCCACACGATCACGAACGGCTGGTTTTCCATGATCCGGGCATTGAAGATGCGGCCGTTGTACGCCGTGCTCATGACCACTTCCCCGTCGGCCAACAGCTGCGGCGGCTGGGCGCCCGCCTCCCACCACACCACCTCGTCCCTGATCGTTTCGAGCTTGGCAAAGGCCCGGTCCAGGCCCTCCGGCGTCTTCAGCGTGCCGTAGACCTCATCGAGCGGCACGCCGTCGGCGATCAGGGCGAACTCCAGGTTCACCTGCGGTACCCGCCGCATCCCCCGGCGGCCCGGGAACTTCTCCAGGTCGAAGAAGTCGGCCATGGTCGCGGGCTTCTCGCCCGGGAAGCTCTCGTCGTTGTAGGCGTACACGGTCGACCAGTACACATTGGCAACCCCGCACCGGGTCTGGGTCTCGGCCACGAAGTCGTCGGCCGCGGCAGTGCCGTCGGCACCGGGAGGCAGATCGTCGATGTCTAGCGGCTCGAGCAGCCCCTCGTCGCAACCGCGCACGGCATCCGCGATCTCCAGGTCGACGACATCCCAATGGATGTTTCCGATGTCCACCTGGGCCCGTATCTGGGCGAGGCCACCGTTGTAGTCCTCCATCCTGACACGGATGCCGGTCGCCTCGGTGAAGGGAATGTTGGCGCCCTCGTCGACGGCCCGGCCATAGGACCCGCCCCAGGACACGACGGTGATCGACTGCGCCGCGACGGGGAGAGGAGAGACGCTGGAGAGAAGCGCAACCAGCCCCAGGGTGGTCACCGCCGGAAGACGTCTCACGGCTCCTTCGCTCATTCCGTTCCCTCCTTCATGGCAAGACCAGGGACGGCCGGCCCGGGCAGGAGTGCCGGGGCACCTGATTCCAGTGTAGTGCCGCGGAAATAGCGCGGCCATTCGAACGCCGCCGCATCGGCCCCCGGACGACGCCCCCGCCGGCCGCGCGGGCGGGCCCGGGTCAGGCCGACGCGGAGGCGGGGCATCAGCCGCCCGCCCGGATGTGTGCCGCGAAGGTGTCGAGGTCGATGTTGGAACCGGACAGGACGAGACCTGCGCGCAGCCCGGCCAGCCGCTCTCGGAGCGGACCGCATGCCGCGGCGAGCGGGGCGGCGGAGGCGGGCTCGGCGACCAGTTTCGCGTCGAGGAAGAGGGCCCGCATCGCGCCGCGGATCGCGTCATCGTCAACGAGCACGACATCGTCCACGTACCGCCGGACGAGCCCGAAGCTGTAAGGCGCCGCATGGGGGGCTCCGAGGCTGTCCGCAATCGTATCGATACGGTCGAGCGCCACCGGCTCGCCCGCGTCGAGGCTCCGCCGCATGGAGTCGGCACCCACCGGTTCCACCCCGTAGACGCGGCACGCGGGCGCGAGCTGTTTCACGATGCTCGAAGTGCCGGAGATGAGTCCTCCGCCCCCGATGGGGACAACGAGCGCGTCGAGATCGGGAAGTTGCTCCGCGACCTCGAGGCCTACGGTCGAGGTCCCGAGCACCGTGGCTTCACCTTCGAAGGGATGGATCGTCAGCCGCCCCTCCGCGCGGGCGATCTCCTCCATGCGTTCGAATCCGCGCGCGCCATCGTCGGCGAACTCGATCTCCGCCCCGAAGTTCCGGCAGCGCGCGACGCGTGCCGGGTTGGCGGAGGAAAGCATGACGACCTTCGCCGTGGTGCCCACGGACTGCGCGGCATAGGCCACGGAGATGGCATGGTTCCCGGCGCTCACGGCCGTAACCCCGCGCCGCAGCGTTTCAGCATCCGCGGCGAGGACGTTGTTGAGAGCCCCCCGCACCTTGTAGGAGCCGGTGCGCTGGAACAACTCGAGCTTGAGGAAGAGTTCGGACCCTTCCGGAAGCGACACCACACCCCGGTCGGGGATCCACCTTCGCACGGGCGTCCGTTCGATCCAGGGGTCGATCCGCGCCCGCGTTTCCCTGCTCGACTCGGGCGTCGGGGTCCGGCCGGGCCGGGCCGGGGAATCGGTCATTCTCGCGTCCAGGGCCGAAGTGAGTTCGGGGGTCCGGCGACGGCGTCCGTCCGGAAGTGTCTCGGCTGTTCGAGCACGGTCGGATCGGGGACGCGAGTATGGCCAGACCGGGAGCGACAAGCATACGACCTTGACAAGCAGGCGACAGGGTGCCAACCTCCGCGCCCTATGACGAACCGGCATTCCTTTTTCGGCCACTATTACTACTACCACCGCGAGAGCGGAGGCCGGTGATCGTCTAGCCATTTTCTGAACAGAGGTTGCGAACGATCGATGCCGGCCCGGGGTGGCCGGCTTTTTTTTCGCCGCCTCCCCCCTCCGGTGTCGGCACCGAGAGCCGACATGACCCACGACGACACCAGACTGGCTCTGCCGAAGGGCCGCATGCAGGCGGGCGTACTCGAGTTGCTGACCGCCGCCGGCGTGCGCGTCGACCTGGGGGAGCGCCGCTACCGCCCGGCCGTTTCGGTCCCGCGATTCACCGCCAAGCTGCTCAAGCCGCAGAACGTGGTGGAGATGCTCCACGCGGGCTCGCGCGATCTCGGGTTCGCGGGGGCCGACTGGGTGGCGGAGCTTGACGGATCGCTCGTCGAACTGCTCGACACCGAACTCGACCCGGTGCGGGTCGTCGCGGCCGCCCCGGCGCCGCTGGCGGTAGCCGGCCTCGAGACCGTACGCCCCCTCACGGTCGCCTCGGAATACCGCCGGCTGGCGTCGCGCTGGATCGACGGGCGCCGACTGGACGCGACGCTCGTCCGCTCGTACGGGGCGACCGAGGTGTTCCCGCCCGAAGACGCCGACGTGATCGTCGACAACACCGCGACGGGCGCAACGCTGGAGGCCAACGGACTCGAGGTGGTGGACGAACTCATGACCTCGTCGACCCGCCTCTACGCGAATCCGCGGGCCCTCGAGACGCCGCCCCACCGAGACCGGATCGCCGACCTCGTGCTGGTACTGGAATCGGTCCTCGAGGCCCGCAGGCGCGTGATGCTCGAAGTCAATGTGGACTCCGGACGTCTGGACGAGCTGGTGTCGGTCCTTCCCTGCATGCGCAAACCCACCGTGTCGCGTCTGCACGAAGACGGGGGGTACGCGATTCGCGTCGCGGTGCTTCGCGAGGCGCTGCCGACGCTGATTCCACTGGTGAAGGCGCGAGGCGGCACGGACCTCGTCGTGACCGCGCCGGGGCAGATCGTCGCGTGAACACCGTAGCGGTGGCGGCGGCGCCGGGTGAGCTGCTGAGGCTCGACCGCAACGAGCGTCTCTTCCCGGCGCCCGGACTCGCGCCCCTTCTCGCCCGGGTTCCGGCGACGACCCTGACGCGGTACCCGGATGCTTCGGGTCTGGAGCGGCAACTGGCCGATCTCTGGGGCCTCGAGCCGGGCCGCGTCCTCGTCACCGCGGGAGCGGACGATGCGATCGACCGCATCTGTCGCCTCCAGCTCGCGGGCGGGCGGGACATGATCACGGTGGCGCCGACGTTCGAGATGATGCCGCACTTCGCCGGGTTGGCGCGCGGACGCGTGCGCCAGATCCCCACGCTTCGGGACCCCGCGCCCCTGGCGCCGATCCTCGGGCGGCTCGGCGAGCGGACCGGACTCGTGACGGTGATCTCGCCGCACAACCCCACCGGCCGGGTCGTCCCCGCGTTCCGCATGCTCGAGATTGCCGAGCACCTGCCGGGTGGGGCCCTGCTCCTCGCCGACCTCGCGTATGTGGAGTACGCGGATTCCGATCCCACCCGGGCCCTGCTGGAGCGGGACAACGTCCTCGTCGTGCGGACGCTCTCGAAGGCGTGGGGGCTCGCGGGGCTTCGGGTCGGGTGCGTCCTGGGAGCGCGCCCGGCCATCGATGCCCTCCGGACCTCCGGGCCACCCTTCCCGCTGTCGGGCCCGTCCATCTGGCTCGCGGAGCGGGCGCTCTCGCTGGGCGACCGCATCACCCAGGCGCACGTGGCGGCCGTCCGCGGCGAACGCAGCCGGCTGTGCGCCGCGCTGCAGGCATGGGGCGCCGACCCATTCGCCTCCGAGGCGAACTTCGTGCTCGCCGCCAGCGACCGGTCGGGCGCGTTGCACCAGGGGTTCCGACGCGCCGGGATCGCCGTGCGGCGCTTCCCGAACCGCCCGGAGCTCATCCGGATCACGCTTCCCGGGGACGAGGCGACCTTCCGCCGCGTGCTCGCCGTACTCGATACGACACTTGGCCCGACCCTTGACGAACCTTGCGGAGAGAAGACCGATGGGTAGCCACACGAGGAATCCTTCACCGGACGGCAACCGCACGGGCAGGAGATCCCGGCGGACGCTCGAGACCGCGATCGAGGCACGACTCGATCTCGACCGGCGAGGACCGAGTCAGGTCGAGACCGGGTTGCCCTTTCTGGACCACATGATCGGGGCCGCGGCCTTCCACGGCGGGATGACGCTGGATCTGTGCGCGCGCGGCGATCTCGAAGTCGACGACCACCACACGGTGGAGGACTGCGCGATCGTTCTCGGCTCCGCGATTCGGGACGCGCTCGGCGAGAGGAGCGGAATCCGCCGCTTCGGCTACGCCTACGCGCCGCTCGACGAGGCGCTCGCGAGGGCCGTCGTGGATCTGTCGGGCCGCCCCTCCGCCACCGTGGATCTGGGTCTCCGGCGGGAGATGCTGGGCAGCGTGGCCACCGAGAACCTGGCGCATTTCTTCACGTCGCTCGCAACGTCGGCCCGTCTGACGCTTCACCTCGACGTGCTGCGGGGCGACAACGACCACCACCGGGCGGAGGCGGCCTTCAAGTCGTTCGGGCTCGCGCTCGGAGAGGCGGTCTCCCGGCGGGCCGCGGGCGGAATTCCCAGTACGAAGGGGGTCCTCGAGTCGGACGCCCCCCCTGACCTCGCCGGCAAGGAGGATTCGAGGGATTGCGCCCTCGAAGCGGCGGCCCGATGAGCGCCGCGCGCGTCGTGAGGCGGCCGGACGAGGTGGGCATCGTCCCGACGGGATTGGCGAACATCGAGGCAGTGGCCGCGGCGTTCCGGCGACTGGGCAGGACGCCCCGACTGCTGGATTCCGCAGCCGGGATCGCGGGGGCGGATTTTGTCGTGCTGCCCGGCGTGGGATCCTTCGCCGGAGGCATGGCCGAACTTCGGCGCAGGGGATGGGTGGAGGCGATCCGCCGGCGAGTGGAGGCGGGCCGGCCGACGCTGGGCATCTGCCTGGGCCTGCAGCTCCTGTGCGAGGCAAGCGACGAGGCGCCGGGAGTCCCGGGTCTCGGCTGCGTGCCGGGTCGAGTGGTCCGGCTCGAAGGGGCGGGACGGGTCCCGCAACTTGGCTGGAACCGGCTGTCGGCTCCCGCGGGCACCGTCTTCCTCCGGCCGGGCATCGTCTACTTCGCCAACTCCTATGGGCTCGCCGCTACACCGAACGGCTGGTCTGCGGCTCTGAGCCGGCACGGGGCCCGCTTTGTGGCGGGGATCGAGCGGGCCGGCGTACTGGCCTGCCAGTTCCACCCGGAGTTGTCCGGGCGAGTCGGCGCGGCGCTCCTGACCCGATGGCTCGAACTGGCCCCGAGTGCGGCCGCCGGCCGCGAGAGGCCCCCGGTGCCCTTGAGGGTCGCCGCGGCATGTTGAATGTACGCGTGATCCCGTGCCTCGACGTGAAGGACGGGCGGGTCGTCAAGGGGATCCGGTTCGCGAATCTCGCGGACCAGGGGGAGCCGGCGCGGCTCGCGCGGCGCTACGAGCGGGAGGGCGCCGACGAGATCGTGATCCTCGACGTGTCGGCCACCGAGGACGGGCGGCTGGCCCGGGCCGGCACGATCGGCCGGGTCCGCGACGAGATATCGATTCCGCTCACCGTCGGGGGCGGCGTGCGTACGGTGGAAGACGCGGGCGCCCTGCTGGAGGCGGGGGCCGACCGGGTGGCGGTGAACACCGCCGCCGTCGAGCGGCCCTCCCTGCTGGAGGAGATCTCGATGCGCTTCGGCGCCCAGTGCGCCGTGCTGGCGCTGGACGCGACCGGCACCCCGGCCGACGAGTGCCCCAGCGGCTTCGAGGTGCTCACGCACTCCGGCCGGAAGCGCACGGGACGGGACGCGGCGGACTGGGCGCGCGGCGCGGTGGAGCTGGGCGCGGGCGAGATCCTCCTCACGAGCTTCGACCGCGACGGGACGCGGAGCGGCTATGACCTGGATCTGATCGCGGCGATTCGCGGCGCCGTTCCGGTACCCATCGTCGCCTCCGGGGGTGGAGCCCATCCGGGACACATGTGCGCGGCGGTCGGGGCGGGGGCCGACGCCGTGTTGGCGGCATCCATATTCCATCAGGAAGAATGGTCGATCGGCCGGCTCAAGGATCGTCTGCAGCAGCTTGGCGTGGCGGTGCGGCGATGATCGTTCCATCGATCGACCTCATGGGCGGCCGCGCCGTGCAGTTGCGCCAGGGCGCGACGCTGGAGATCGACGCGGGGGATCCACGGCCGCTGGCGGAGAGGTTCGCGGTGGCGGGCGAGATCGCGGTCATCGATCTCGACGCGGCGCTGGGGCGGGGCGACAACGCCGCCGTCATCCGTGAACTGCTGGCGCTCGCGCCCTGCCGCGTCGGCGGCGGCATCCGGTCACGGGAAGCCGCGCTCGACTGGCTCGACGCCGGGGCGCGGCGCGTGATTCTGGGCACGGCGGCCAATCCCGGCGTCTTGACCGGACTCCCGCCCGATCGAGTCATCGCGGCCCTCGACGCGCGCGACGGGGAGATCGTCGTCGAGGGCTGGCGCCGCGGGACGGGCCGCGGCGTCGCCGAGCGGATGCGGGAACTCGATGGCCTGGCAGGAGGCTACCTGGTCACGTTCGTCGAAGTCGAGGGCACGCTGGGAGGGCTCCCGCTGGACCGCGTTCCGGCGCTCGTCACCGCCGCGGGGGCGGCTCGGATCACGGTGGCCGGCGGCGTCCGCGACGCCTCGGAGGTCGCGGCCCTCGACCGGCTGGGAGCGGACGCGCAGGTGGGGATGGCGATCTACAGCGGACGCATGGACCTGGGCGATGCCATCGCGGCCCCACTGACGTCGGACCGGCCCGACAGGTTGTGGGCAACGCTGGTGGAGGATGAGGCCGGCCGTGCCCTCGGCCTCGCGTGGTCGAGCCCGGAGAGCCTGCGGGCCGCCGTCGAGGAACGGCGCGGCATCTACCGGAGCCGCTCGCGGGGGTTGTGGCGCAAGGGGGAATCCTCGGGCGCCACACAGGAACTCCTGCGGGTGGCGCTCGACTGTGACCGGGACACGCTGCGTTTCACGGTGCGGCAGCACGGCTCCGGCTTCTGCCACACGGGCGCGGCGGGTTGCTTCGATTCCGAGACGTCGCCGACGACGATGGGGCTCTCCGATCTCGAAGCGCGGCTTCGCGAGCGAATCGCCGACGCGGAGCCCGGATCGCTGACGGCGCGCCTCGTTCGGGAACCCGACTTGTTGCAGGGGAAGCTCGTCGAGGAGGCCGGCGAGCTCGCGGCGGCCGCGTCGAGGGACGAGGCGGTGTCCGAATTCGCCGATCTCTGCTACTTCGCCCTCACGCGGCTGCTGGAAGCCGGCGGGTCGCTCGCGGACGTGAGGGGCGAACTTGCGCGGAGGGCGCTCAAGGTTCGGCGTCGCGCGCCCCGCCGTCCGCCGGCGATGCCGACCGGGCGGGCGGCCGCGGCGGGCGACCCGCCGCCGGGTTGCATCCTGCCGGCCATCGGTCTCGACGAAGCCGTGCGGGCCGTGCGCCGGCCGGCGCTCGACCCGGAGGCGCTCGAGATCGCCCGCTCGATCCTCGAGGACGTCGAGCGGCGGGGAGAGACGGCCCTTCGCGAACACGCGGCGCGCCTCGACGATCTGCCGCCCGGCGCAAACCTGCTGCTCGACCGGGCGGCCCTCGCCCGGGCCGCCGATAAGATCGACCAGGAGGCTCGCGACCTGCTCGAACGCGTCTCGGGGCGGATCCGAACCTTCGCCGAGGCGCAGCTCGCCTCGGCCGCGGCACTCGACACGCCCGTCCCGGCCGGGCGTGCCGGACATCGGCTCGTGCCGCTGGAGAGCGTGGGGTGCTACACACCGGGGGGACGGTTCCCGCTTCCCTCTTCGGTCCTCATGACGGCCCTTCCGGCGCGCGTCGCGGGGGCCGCCTCGGTCTGGGTCGCCTCACCTCGGCCGACGCCGGTCGTACAGGCCGCGGCGCTGATCGCCGGCGCGGACGGCCTGCTCGCCGCGGGCGGGGCGCAGGCGATCGCCGCACTCGCGTTCGGCGTGGGCGGGGTCCCGCGCTGCGAGAAGATCGTGGGGCCCGGCAACCGCTTCGTCACCGCGGCGAAGCGGCTCCTCTACGGCCGGGTCGGCCTCGACACCATCGCCGGCCCCTCCGAGCTGCTCGTCGTCGCCTCGCCGGATGCCGAGCCGGCGCGCGTCGCGGCCGACCTGCTCGCCCAGGCGGAGCACGACCCGGACGCCGTCCCGCTCCTGTGCGCCTTCGACGAAGCGACCGTCGAGGCCGTCCGCGAAGAGGCCGGGCGGCAGCTGGCCGCGCTGCCGACCGCACCGATCGCGCGCCGGGCCCTGGCGGCCGGCGGCGCCCTCCTCGCGGCCAGCCCCGACGAGGCCGCCGCCATCTGCAACGCCGTGGCGCCGGAACACCTGCACCTGCACGGCGATCGGGCCGAGTCGCTCGCTCCCCGCCTTGGCCGCTACGGATCGCTCTTCCTGGGCTCGGCCACGCCCGAGGCCGCCGGAGACTACGGAGCCGGACCCAACCACACGCTCCCCACGTCCGGCGCGGCCGCGTTCGACTCGGGACTCTCGGTGTTCTCGTTCCTGCGCCGTCCGACGTGGCTGTCGCTCTCGCCGGAAGAGGACGGCTACGAGGACCTGCTCCGCGACACGGCCGCGCTCGCCAGACTGGAGGGCCTGGAGGCGCACGCGCGCTCCGCTGAACGCCGGCTCACGGCGATGGTCCGGAGGGATCCCGGCCGGACGGACTCCCGCCGGAGGGCTCGCGCCTCGTAAGGCCATCGAGGGCTCGGTCCACGGCGTCCTTCGTCGAGGCCGTGATCCCGCCCCGCTCGTACTCCTGCACCACCAGGCGTTCGAGGCGGTCGACGAGCGTATCGACGCCCGGCCGCGGAGACGACGCCAGAGCGCGAACATGATCGGTGGCGCCGAACAGGTTGATCCAGTACTCCGTCCGGCGCCCCCACTCCAGCAGGTGGTAGAACTGCCGACCCGCCCGAGGGCCCACGCCGAGCAGGTCGAGCGCGGCGATGAAGAGCGAGATCGGCACCAGCAACGCATCCCTCAAACCATCGAGGAGCAGCTTGAGCTGGAAGACCGCCACATCCCGGATCAGCGTCCAGCGGGAGGGAACGATCTCGGGCTGCAGGCTTGCTCCGACCGGGAACTCGCTCATTCTTTGTCTCGATTCGTTGATCCCGGACTGCCGGGAATAAAGGTCGCGGCTCCGTGTAACCCGCGCGTTGGCAAACAGGCCGTCACGGGGTGTCCGCGACAATGGGAGCCGCAATTGAACAGCTCGGAGGCAACCGACCGCATGCTCGTGCTTCGCGCGCAGCGCGGCGAGCGTGCGGCCTTCGGCGAACTCGTCACACGATACATGCAGCGTGCCTACTATACCGCGCTCGGACTGGTCGGGAACCACGACGACGCACTGGATCTCTCACAGGAGGCCTTCGCCAGGGCATTTCGGGCGCGGGCCACGATCGATGCCGAGCGACCCTTCTTCCCCTGGCTGTACCAGATCATCCGACGACTCTGTTTCAACCATACGCGGGACCAGCGCTCCCGCCGCCTCAAGCTGGAGAGAGCGGGAAGCTGGCTTGGCGACACGACGATGGGCCGGCGCCCTCTCGCCCCCGATCAGGCGGCGGAGCGCTCCGAGCTGCGAGAACAGGTCGGCGCGGCCATCGAACGTCTTGCGGAGCGGGAGCGGGAGACGCTCGTCCTGCGCGAGTTCGAGGGATTGCGATACAGGGAGATCGCCGAGTTGCTGGGAATCCCCATCGGCACGGTGATGTCGCGCCTCTACCGGGCGCGGCGGTCTCTGGCCAGCGAGATCGAAACGGCGAGAGTGGGGCCCGTCCGGGAGGGAGGTGCGGGCGATGACTGAGAGGAAGCCGAACCCGCCCGGCGACGACCGGGTGCGCCAACTCATGATGGCCGAGGTGGACCGGGAGATTTCGGGAGAGGGACGCGCCGAACTCGAGTCGGCGCTCCAGAACAACCCGGATCTGCGCGACGAGCTGCGGACGTACCACCGCCTTAAGGAGGTCACCGATACCATGAGTCCCCTGAAACCCCCGGAAGAGACGTGGGACAGCTACTGGGAACACGTGTATCGCCGACTCGAGCGCGGCATCGGCTGGGTCCTGATCTCGCTGGGCGCGATCACGGTCGGAACCTGGACCCTGTGGATGGCCGTCAGCGAGTTGATCCGGGACACGACGATGCCCGTCTACGTTCGCTGGGGCATGCTCGTGCTGATCGCCGGCCTCGTTGTCCTCTTCGTCTCCGTCGTGCGTGAGCGGCTCTTCATGCAGAAGAAAGACCCCTACAAGGACGTGGTCCGATGATCTCCACCTCCCGAAACGACCTCGCCGGATACCGCATCGTGGAGGAATTCGGCCTCGTGCGCGGCAGCACGATCCGGGCGCGCCACCTGGGACGCGACATCCTCGCGGGCCTCAAGACGCTCGTGGGAGGCGAGATCCAGGAGTACACGAAGATGATGGCCGAGGCGCGCGAACAGGCGATCGATCGCATGGAAAGCGAGGCGGCGGCGTTCGGGGCCAACGCGATCCTCTGCGTCCGCTTCTCTACCTCCTACATCCTGGGGGGCACGGCGGAGATCGTCGTCTACGGCTCCGCCGTTCGGGTCGAGGAAAACTGACGATGGCCCTGCGAACGCTGTTGGCGATCGGCTGCGTCGTTTCCTCACCGGTGCTTGCGCAGGAACCGGATCCGGGACTGGACGCTGGCGGCGGACCCATCGAGGGCAGGTGGGTGGGCGCCGTCGTCATCCCCACGGGCCAGCTGCCCTTCGCCGTCACGTTCGAA
Source organism: uncultured Gemmatimonadota bacterium (assembly GCA_964509895.1). Classification (GTDB taxonomy): domain Bacteria; phylum Gemmatimonadota; class Gemmatimonadetes; order Palauibacterales; family Palauibacteraceae; genus Palauibacter. The sequence continues at coordinate 64,946 of CAZDZJ010000132.1, read as the reverse complement.
CGGGCGGACGGCGTACTCTCCGCGACGATGGACATCCAGGCCCAGGTGGGTCTGCCGCTCCTCTCCGTCTCCTATGCCGACGGCCGCGTGCACTTCGAACTCGAGTCGCCCATCGGGCTCGCCGCATGGGACGGAACCCACGAGGGCGATACGATCGCGGGCGAATTCAAGCAGGGAGTCCTGGCGACCACTTTCTCCGTCTCGCGGGCAGCAGCCGAAGAGCCGGAGCCGGAGGAGCCGCCCCCCTATCGCGCCGAAGAGGTCTCGTTCGAGAGCGGGGACATCCACCTGGAAGGCACGCTGACGGTGCCGGAGGGGTCGGGACCCTTCCCGGGCGTCGTCCTCATCACGGGGTCGGGGCCCCAGGACCGGGACGAGGTCGTGGCCGGCTTCCCCATCTTCCGGGTCCTCTCCGATCATCTCACCCGGCAGGGCATCGCCGTCCTCCGCTATGACGACCGCGGCGTCGGCGGTTCCACGGGGAGCGTCTCCGCCTCCACTTCGTCCGACTTCGCGGGGGACGCGCTGGCCGGGCTCGCCAGGCTTTCCGGGCATCCGGACGTCGACCCCGACCGGGTCGGTCTCGTGGGACACAGCGAGGGGGCCATCGTGGCGCCCCTGGCGGCCTCGCGCTCGGACGCGGTCCGCTTCGTCGTCCTGCTGGCGGGTTCGACCGTGCCGGGCACCGAGATTCTGTACGTGCAGTCCGCCGCCATCCAGCGCGCGGGCGGCGTGCCCGAGGATCGCATCGAATGGAACACCGACTTCCAGCGCCGACTCTTCGCGGCCCTGGAGGCCGGGGACGGGCTGGACCCCTTCCGCGAAGAACTCGGGGCCGCTTTGCGGGAGGGTATCGCGGAGATGCCCGAGGAACAACGCGCCGCGATCGGCGACGTGGATGCCTACGTGCAGACACAGATCGACGGGCAGATCGACCGCGTCGAGACGCCCTGGTTCCGGTATTTCCTCACGTACGATCCGGCGGAGGGCCTGCGCGGTACGCGCGTGCCGGCGCTGGCGCTCTTCGGCGGCCTCGACCTGCAGGTGGTCGTCAACCAGAACCGTCCGCCGCTGGAAGAGGCGCTCGCCGGGAACCCGGACGTCACGGTCGAGGTCATCCCGCGGGCCAACCATCTCTTCCAGGCCGCCACAACGGGGTCCCCGGCCGAGTACGCGCTGCTCGAGCCCGATTTCATCGAAGGCTTCCTCGACACGGTCTCCGACTGGATCCTCGCCCGCTTCGGCAACTAGTGTAGTGTCGCACGCCTGCATCTGGCGCGGCGCTCAGTGTCCGGTACCTTCGCGGAGATCGACAGCTACAGCCGGAGCGGTGGAGGGTAGCCGTCTCCGATGTCCCAGGTCCCGGAGACCCACGAGCCATGCCAGGATCCCACACCGACGTTATCGCCGCCTCGTTCGCCTCCCTCGTCCGCGGCGCCTTTCTGTTCGGCGCCATCCTCGGCGCGGGGACACCGGACGCGCTGACCGCCCAGACGCCGGGTGAAGAGGTTCGCCGCCTCGCCGAACATCCTGCGGTACGGGACGCCTTCCGGATCATCGAGGAACTCGACCCGACAACGATCCGCGAACTGATCGAACTCACCGAGATCCCGGCGCCCCCCTTCATGGAGGAGGAGCGCGCCCGGATCTACGCGGAGTGGCTGCGGGAGGCGGGGGCCGACTCCGTGTTCATCGACGAGGAGGGCAATGCGGTAGCGATCCGGTACGGGCGTGGAGGCGCGCGCGGCTCGGCGGACGACGGGACGCGGCGGGTCGTCGCGCTTTCGGGGCACCTGGACACGGTGTTCCCGGCGGACGTCGACGTGACGGTCACACAGCGCGGGGACACGCTCTTTGCTCCGGGAATCGGTGACGACACGCGCGGTCTCATGGCGGTGCTCACGGTCCTGCGCGCACTCGAGGCCGCCGGGATCGAGACGGAGGCGGACGTCCGGTTCATCGGCACGGTCGGCGAGGAAGGGCTCGGCGACCTGCGGGGCATGAAGTACCTGTTTCGCGATGGGGCGGATCCGATCCACACCTGGATCGACGTTGACGGGATCGGGCTGGGAAGAATCGTGAACAAGGGGCTCGGGTCCCACCGCTACCGCGTCACCTTCCGGGGGCCCGGTGGACACTCCTGGGGCGCGTTCGGGCTCGCGAACCCCGCTCATGCCCTCGGCCGGGGGATCCGCCACTTCCAGGACGTGGCCGACACGCTCACGCGGTCGGGTCCGCGCACGAGCTACAACGTGGGGCGGCTCGGCGGCGGCACCTCGGTCAACGCGATTCCGTTCGAATCGTGGATGGAGGTGGACATGCGTTCGGAGAGCGAGGAGAGCCTCTCCCGCATCGACGCCGCCCTCCAGGGCGCCATGCGCCGCGCGCTGGCCGAGGAAAACGCGCTGCGCCGCGCGGGGCCGGAGATCGAACTCGAACTGGACCAGATCGGAGACCGTCCCTCCGGGGAGGTTGCCGACGACCACCCGCTGGTGGAACGGGCCATCGAGGTCATGCGCCTGTTCGGGGCGGTGCCCGCGCTGGCCCGCTCGTCGACGGACTCGAACATCCCGATCTCCCTTGGCATCCCCGCGGTGACGATCGGGAGCGGGGGCATAGGGATGGGCGCCCACTCGCCCGGCGAGTGGTGGATCAATCGTGACGGCCACCTCGCGATCCAGGCGAACCTCCTCCTGCTCGTGAGCGAGGCGGGCCTGGCCGAGCCCATCCCCTGAAGACGCCAATCCGCTGAAGACGCCAAGGGCCGGTTTCGGCCTCCACACGGCGGCGGCGGTCGTCGTCGCCAACATGATCGGGACCGGCGTCTTCACGAGCCTCGGCTTCCAGCTCGAGTCGCTGAGATCGGGATTCGCGCTCCTCATGCTGTGGGTCGTAGGCGGGGTCGCGGCCGTGTGCGGCGCCCTCACCTACGCGGAACTGGGATCGACGATCCGGCGGTCGGGCGGCGAGTACACGTTTCTCTCGCACACCTATCATCCCGCCGCCGGTTTCGTATCGGGGTGGATCTCGGCCACGATCGGGTTCGCGGCCCCCACGGCGTTGGCCGCGATCACCTTCGGGACGTACCTCAGTTCGGTGTTTCCGGCCCTGCCCGCCCGATGGCTCGCGGTCGGTCTCGTGTTGGTGCTCTCGGTCGTACACGCCCGGACGCACCGCACCTCGGGGGGCTTTCAGCGCTGGTCGACGACGGCCAAGGTGGCACTCATCGTCGCCTTCTGCGCGGCGGGGCTGTTCCTCGTCGCGGAACCTCGGGAGGTGGGCGTTCTCCCCTCTGCGGCCGGTGTGTCGAGCGTGCTCTCCAGCGGATTCGCGGTGTCGCTCATTTTCGTCTCCTACTCGTATTCGGGCTGGAACGCGGCCACCTACGTGACGGGCGAACTCCGCGACCCGCGGCGGACGCTGCCCCGCGCGCTGGCAGCCGGTACGCTGCTCGTGATGACGCTCTACGTGGGACTGAACTACGTCTTCCTCCGTGCCGCGCCCGCTGAGGAAATGGCGGGCCGACTCGAGGTCGGGTACATCGCGGCGGGATACATCTTCGGGCCGGTCGGGGCCGACCTCATGGGGATCACGCTCGCCCTCCTCCTCGTCTCGACGGTGAGCGCCATGGTGCTCGCGGGTCCGCGCGTGCTGCACGCGATCGGAGAGGACTATCCGACCTTCCGGTTCCTGAGTTCGATCAACGCGCGGGGGACGCCCGGCGTGGCGATCTTCACGCAGGGCGCGATCAGTCTCCTCTTCATCCTCACCGAATCGTTCGAGACGATCCTCGTCTTCTCGGGCTTCACGATGGGCCTCAACACGTTCCTGGCCGCGGGCGGCGTGTTTCTCCTTCGCCGTCGGCAGGCGCGGAGCCGTCGATCCACGGCGGATGAACCATCGGGTCTGGACGGAGGATCCGGGGCAGCCGAGCGATCCGGGGCGGTCGAGCGATCCGGGGCCGGCGGGGGATCCGGGGCGGCCGAACCGTATCGGACGTGGGGGTATCCCGTGACGCCGATCGTCTTCCTGGCGGTGACGGGCTGGACGCTGGCCTACATCCTGCGCGACCGGCCACTCGAAGCGGGGCTGGGATTGGGGCTCATCGCGGTCGGCCTCGTCATCTACGGCGTCACCCGGGCCCGGGATCGGCGGACGCGCGCTTGAACCCGGCCGCCGGCTCCCCCGCTTCCAGGCGGAACCTGCTGCTGGCGTTCGCGGCAGTGTACCTCGTCTGGGGGTCGACCTACCTGGCGACCCGCTTCGGGGTGGAGACGATCCCGCCCTTGCTGCTCGGCGGGACGCGGTTTCTGGCGGCAGGACTCGTGCTCATGGCCGTGTCCCGCGCGCGGGGTGCACGGGCACCGAAGCCCGTGGAGTGGAAGGCGGCGACGATCTCGGGAGCGTTCATGGTCGCCGGCGGGAACGGGGTCGTGTGCTGGGCCGTGCAGTTCGTGCCTTCGGGATTGGCCGCCCTGCTCGTCGCCACGGTGCCGCTCTGGCTGGTCGCGATGGCCCGGTTCGGGCCGGACCGTGAGCCCACACGCCCGCTGGAGGTTGCGGGGCTCGTACTCGGCATCGCGGGGGTCGTCGTCCTCGTGCGCGGCTCCGGGGCGGAGATCGGCGTCGGCGGTGCGAGCGCCGACCAGGTCGGACTGGGAGCCCTGGCGATCCTCGGTTCCTCGCTGAGCTGGGCCTTCGGCTCCATGTACAACCGGCGGGCCTCGTTGCCGGGGCCGCCCCTCTACGGAACGGCGCTGACGATGACGGCCGGAGGGGTCGTGCTCATCCTCATCGCGACCGTGACGGGTGAGTTCTCCCGCCTTTCGTTCGGCGACGTCGCGCTCAGGTCGTGGCTGTCGCTGCTGTACCTGACCGTAATGGGATCGATCGTCGCCTTCTCGGCCTACATGTGGCTGCTGCGGACCGTGAGGCCGGCGGCGGCGGGCACGTATGCCTACGTCAACCCGGTCGTAGCGCTCTTTCTGGGCTGGTGGCTGGCGGATGAGGCTTTCACGCTGCCGATGCTGGCCGGCGCGGTGATCATCGTAGCGGCGGTGGTGCTGGTGCAGCGGGGGCGGGCGCCGAAGGGCGGCCCGAGGCCGGCGACCGTGCGGGCGCCGGCCTCGAGGTAGCCGCCCCGGTCCGTTAGAGGGAGAGTGGAGGCCGGCGCCGCTGCTGCTGCTCGGCCACGTATTCCCGGTACTTCTCCATCTGTTCGTCGCTCAGCACTTCGGCCAGCTTGGTCTCGGTCTCCTGCTGGAGTTCCTGCATGACCTGCATCATCGCGTTCCGGTCCCCCGACCCCCGCGCGGCCTGTAAACGCTCGCGCCGGCTCTCCGCCCGGGTCTGGAGGATTTGACGGACCTGCACAACCTGCTCCTCGTCCAGCGCGAGCCGCTCCGTGAGGGCCGTCATCTGGTCGTCGAGGCTCATGCCGAAGCCGCGGGCTCCCCGCTGAGCCTGCGCCTCCAGCGGCGCCCCGGCGGCGAGTGCGACCATTATGAGAGCGAATGCTCCGATCGTCTTTCTCATCGATATCCTCTCTTTCCTGCCTGCTTCCATCGCTGTTTCCATCGCCTGCTGCCGTCGCCTGCTTCCCTTCCGCGCGGCGAACGGCCTCTTCGTTTGAAACGACACGGATCCCGCCGAAAACGTTATCGGACCCTTGCGCGGGACGCGTCGGATGCGCTCAGCTACGAAACCCTGGCGGACGACCGGCCGCCGGTACAAGGCAATGGGGGTTCGCATGAAGACTCTGTCGGGGATCCGTCATCGGTTCCGGAGCCGCGTGGCGGCGGGCGGCGTCTTGATCGTCACCGCGTGCGTTGCCGGGTGCGGGGACACACGAACCGTGGCCGAGGACGACGAGGCGGCCCACGAGCGGTCGCACATCGCCGGCATGGCCGCGCACCACATCTGCTCGGGTGTCTTCGTCGTTGGGCGCGACTACGAGCGCTCCGTGGAAGAGGTCGTGGCACAGGACATCCGCCGCTTCGAAATCTTCCGGTGGCAGGAAGATTTCGAGTACGCGGTGAACTTCGAGACGCGCACCGCCTCCGTCTCGGGGGCGGACTTCGGCACGCGCTCCGCCGAGTACAACGGGGACCAGGGCTGCACGATCCTGCCGGCCGACCTCGAGGATGTGGCCTACGAGCCGCAGGTCGTCGAGCGGCTGAGCCCCGATCCGGCAGTGACCGCCTGGCCCACGGGCGACGTTGGCGCGTACCATGATCCCCCGCCGCCCGAGGTCGACATGGAGGCCCTCGAAGCCGCCCTCGACTGGACGATGGCGCAGACCGGGCACAACACGCGCGCCCTCGTCGTCATCTACGCGGGGAAGATTCTCGGCGAGCGCTACGCGCCCGGCTTCACCCGGAACACGCCGCAGATCTCGTGGTCGCAGGGGAAGAGCGTCGCGAGCGCACTCGTCGGCGCCGCGATCCAGGCCGGCCACCTCGACGCGGGCCTCGACGATCCCGTGCCCGTGCCCGAATGGCACGGGGAGGGCGACCCCCGGCGGGAGATCCGCATCCGCGACATCCTGAACATGAGTTCGGGCCTCGACTTCCTGAACCTGGGGCTGACGGATTCGCTGTCGTGGACGCACGCGAACGAGCACTTCCGGATCTACTTCGAGGGGATCGACGTGTTCGAGCACGCGATCGATCAGCCGATGGACCGCGCCCCCGGGGAGATCTTCCGCTACCGCAACTCCGACCCCCTCACGGCGAACCGCATCGTGCGGCAGGCGGTCGAGGCGCGGGGCGAGGACTGGCTCACCTACCCCCAGCGCATCCTCTTCGACCGCATCGGGGCCCGGAACTACGTTCTGGAAACGGACGCTTGGGGCAACTTCATCATCACCGGCTACGACTACGGGAGCGCGTGGGACTGGGCGCGATTCGGCCTCCTCCACCTGTGGGACGGCGTGTGGCCGGGTCCGGACGGCGGAAGCGACCGCATCCTCCCCGAGGGATGGGTGGACTTCGTCAGCACGCCCGCTCCGGGCGCCGAAGGTCTGCAGTACGGCGGGCTTTTCTGGCTCAACCGGGGCGGCTCGATGCCCCGCGCGCCGGAGGACGCGTACTGGGCAGCGGGATTCATGGGACAGTACACGGCCATCATCCCCTCCCACGATCTCGTGATCGTCCGCCTCGGGCCGAGTCCCGGCGACACCGGCGCGTATCTGTCGGACATCATCGGCGAGGTGACGGATGCGATCGATCGCTAGCAGTCGCCGAAGCCGAATGCCGGTCGCCGCGGCGGCTGTCCTCCTGCTTCCCGGCTGCGGGCCCGAGCCGGGCGCGCGGGTCGAAGCGGAGGTGGAAGACGAGGCCCATATCCGCGGGCACGTTGCCGGGATGGCGGTCCACCACCTCTGCGCCGGCGTCTTCGTGGTGGGCCGGGACCACGAACGCTCTGTCGAGGAGGTCGTGGCAGAGGACATCCGGCCCTTCGACCGGTTCGACTGGCAGGATGGTTTCGAGTACGCGGTGGATTTCGAGACGCGCACGGCCTCGGTCTCGGGAGACGGGGTCCCGACGCAGTACGCCGAATACAACGACGACCAGGGGTGCACGATCCTCCCGGCCGGATTCGACGACGTGACCTTCGAGCCTGTGGTCGTCGAGCGGCTGAGTCCGGATCCCGAGGCGACCGCGTGGCCGTCCGGGGACATCGGAGCGTACCACGACCCGCCACCCGCCGAAGTCGACATGGCCGCGCTCGATGCGGCTCTCGACCGGGCGATGGCCCGGAGCGAACACAATACGCGCGCACTCATGGTCGTCTACGCGGGGAAGATCCTCGGCGAGCGCTACGCCTCGGGTTTCACGCGCAACACACCGCAGATCTCGTGGTCCCAGGGGAAGAGCATCGCGAGCGCGCTCGTCGGCGCCGCAATCCAGGCCGGCCACCTCGATGTCGGACTCGACGATCCCGCGCCGGTCCCCGAATGGCAGGGGGAGGGCGACCCTCGCCGCGAGATCCGCATGCGCGATCTCCTCAACATGAGTTCGGGCCTCGATTTTCTGAACCTGGGCTCGGATCTCGAACGCCGCTGGACCCACGCCCACGAACACTCCCGGATCTACTTCGAGGGGATCGACGTGTTCGAACACGCCATCGACCAGCCGATGGACCGCGCACCGGGGGAGATCTTCCGCTACCGGAACTCGGATCCGCTCACCGCGACCCGCATCGTTCGGCAGGCCGTCGAAGCGCGCGGAATCGAGTGGCTCACCTATCCCCAGCGCATCCTGTTCGACCGAATCGGGGCACGGAACTACGTCCTCGAGACGGACGCCTGGGGCAACTTCATCATCACCGGCTACGACTACGGGAGCGCGTGGGACTGGGCCCGGTTCGGCCTCCTCCACCTGTGGGACGGCGTGTGGCCGACGCCCGATGGAGGGTCCGACCGCATCCTCCCGGAGGGGTGGGTGGACTTCGTCCGCACGCCGGCTCCCGGCGCGGAGCTGCTCGACTACGGCGGACTCTTCTGGGTGAATCGCGGTGGCGCGTTTCCGGGAGCGCCCGAAGACGCGTACTGGCCGGCTGGCGCCATGGGGCAGTACACGGTCATCGTCCCGTCCCGGGACCTGGTGGTCGTCCGGCTGGGACCGAGTCCCGGCGACCACGGCGCGTACATGTCCGACATCGTCGGCGACGTGACGGCGGCCATCGACCGGTAGCGGCCGAAGGAGGACGCATGCGCACGCATCACCCATCCCGGATCCTGGCCGCACTCGGGGCCGTGTTCCTGTCCTCCGCCTGCGGGCCGGACGAGGGAGATCGGTCCGCGGTGTCCGACGCCTCGGACGCGGCACATGTACGGGGCCACATCGCGGGGATGGCGGCGCACCACATCTGTTCGGGCGTCTTCGTCGTCGGCCGGGACTACGAGCGGGCGGTAGATGAGGTCGTGGCGCAGGACATCCGGCGCTTCGACATCTTCAAGTGGCAGGATGACTTCGAGTACGCCGTCAACTACGAGACACGCACCGCCTCCGTCTCGGGCGAGGACTTCGGCACGCGGTCGGCCGAGTACAATGGGGACCAGGGATGCACGGTCCTGCCGGACGGGCTCGAAGACGTGGCGTTCGAGCCGCAGGTCGTCGAGCGGCTCAGCCCCGATCCGGCGGTAACCGCCTGGCCCACCGGCGATGTCGGGGCGTACCACGACCCGCCACCCCCGGAGGTCGACATGGCCGCGCTCGACGCCGCCCTCGACTGGACGATGGCCCAGAGCGAGCACAACACCCGGGCACTCGTGGTCGTCTATGCCGGCAAAATCCTGGGTGAGCGCTACGCCCCCGGCTTCACGCGGAATACGCCGCAGATCTCATGGTCCCAGGGGAAAAGCATCGCGAGCGCGCTCGTCGGGGCGGCGATTCAGGCCGGCCATCTCGACGCGGGGCTCGATGATCCCGCGCCCGTCCCGGAGTGGCAGGCGGAGGGGGATCCGCGCCGGGAGATCCGCATCCGCGACATTCTGAACATGAGTTCCGGCCTCGATTTCGTGAACCTGGGCTGGAGAGACTCCCTGTCGTGGACGCACGCGGACGAACACCGGCGGATCTACTTCGAGGGGATCGATGTCTTCGAGCACGCGGTCAACCAGCCGATGGACCGCTCGCCCGGCGAGATTTACCGCTATCGCAACTCGGATCCGCTGACGGCCAACCGTATCGTCCGTCACGCGGTCGAGTCCCGCGGGGAGGACTGGCTGAGCTACCCCCAGCGCATCCTCTTCGACCGCATCGGCGCCCGGAACTACGTTCTGGAAACGGACGCGTGGGGCAATTTCATCATCAGCGGTTACGACTACGGGAGCGCCTGGGACTGGGCCCGTTTCGGCCTCCTCCACCTGTGGGACGGCGTGTGGCCGACGCCGGACGGCGCGTCCGACCGGATCCTTCCCGACGGATGGGTGGACTTCATCCGGACGCCCGCTCCGGGGGCCGAACTCCTCAACTATGGCGGACTCTTCTGGCTCAATCGCGGCGGCCTGCTGCCCCGCGCCCCGGAGGACGCCTTCTGGGCGGCGGGGTTCATGGGACAGTACACCGTGATCATCCCATCCCGTGACCTCGTCATCGTCCGCCTGGGGCCGAGCCCGGGCGACATCAACGCGTATTTGTCCGACATCGTGGGCGAGGTGACGGCCGCCATCGACTAGTCCAGTGTCCGGCGCGCTCCCTCTCCGCGCCGATCCGTCCTAATGTGTAGTTCTCTCCCTCCGACTCTCGAGGGGAGCCGACCACTCATCGTCCTCAGGAGGCGTCCGTGTATTCCGTGACCCGTTTCCGGGCAGTGTTGACTGCGTCCCTTTTCGTCCTCGTTCCCGTCTTCGCCGACGCGCAGGATGAGGGGGGCGGACTCCCCTCGGTGGAGGAGAAGACCGCTTCGATGCGGGCCATCGATGGCTTCATCCCCATGTACTGGGAGGCCTCGACGGGCAAGCTGTGGCTCGAGATCTCGCGCTGGGACGCGGACCTGCTCCACATGACGGGGCTCGCCTCGGGGCTGGGCTCCAACGATATCGGCCTCGACCGCGGGGCGCTCTCCGGGTCGCGGCTCGTGCGCTTCCACCGGGTGGGCCCGAAGGTTCTGATGATTCAGCCCAACCTCGGGTTCCGCGCGAGCAGTACGAACCCGCGGGAGGTGCAGGCGGTGACGGACGCGTTCGCGCCCTCGACGCTGTGGGGATTCACGGCGGCGGCCGAGACGGACGGCCGGGTCCTCGTCGACGCGACGGACTTCGTCGTGCGCGACATGATCAATTGGGCGCAGCGGCTGCGGCCGGGTACGTACCGCTTCGACGCGAGCCGGAGCGCGATCTACCTCCCGATGACGATGGGGTTCCCGGAGAACACGGAAATCGAGGCATCGCTCACGTTCGTGCGCCAGCCGGGGGGTGGCGGCGGCTTTGGAGGTTTCGGCGGCGGCGGCGCGTTCGAGGGGGTCGGGAACGTGGCAGCGACGGGCGAGGCGGCGACGATCCGGCTGCATCATTCCTTCGTGCAACTGCCGCAACTGGGCGCGTACACGCCGCGGGCGTTCGATTCGAGGGCGGGGTACGGGGCCATGAGCTTCGACGACTATTCCGCGCCGCTGGGCGAGGACATGACCCGGCGGTTCATCCGGCGGCACCGGCTCGAGAAGCGCGACCCGTCGGAAGCGATGGGCGAGCCCGTCGAGCCGATCGTCTACTATCTCGATCCAGGGGCGCCGGAACCCATCCGCTCCGCGCTGCTCGACGGCGCCCGCTGGTGGAACCAGGCCTTCGAGGCGGCCGGCTTCCGGGACGGTTTCCGGGTCGAAATGCTGCCGGAGGGCGTGAGTTCGCACGACGTGCGCTACAACGTGATCAACTGGGTGCACCGGTCGACGCGCGGCTGGAGCACGGGCGGGTCCGTGATCGACCCGCGCACGGGCGAGATCCTGAAGGGCGTCGTGACGCTCGGCTCGCTCCGCTGGCGGCAGGACTATCTGATCGCCGAAGGCCTCCTGTCCCCCTACGCCAATGGCGACGAAATGCCCCCGGACCTGGCGGAGTGGGCCCTGGCCCGGATCCGGCAGCTGTCGGCGCACGAGGTCGGTCACACGCTCGGGCTCGGCCACAACTACTACGACAGCAGCCGCGGCCGGATCTCGGTCCTCGACTATCCCCACCCGCTCGTGACGCTGGGAGACGACGGACGGCTCGACTACTCCGCAGTCTACGACGTGGACATCGGGGAGTGGGACAAGGTCGCGATCATGTACGGCTATACGGACTTCCCGGAGGGAACGGACGAGGCCGCCGAACTCCAGCGGATCCTGGACGAGGCCTGGGACGAGGACCTCATCTACTTCACGAACCAGGACATCAGCATCCACGCGCGCGCCGACCAGTGGTCGAACGGGGTGGACGCGGCGGCCGAACTGCAGCGGATGATGGACGTGCGGCGGCATTCACTGGACCGCCTGGGCGAGCAGGCGATCCGCGCCGGGCGGCCGATCGTCACGGTGGAGGAGGCACTGGTGCCGCTGTACATGCACCACCGCTACCAGGTGGACGCGGCCGCGTCGCTCCTCGGGGGGCAGGAATACGTCTACGCCTTCCGGGGAGACGGGCGGACGCCCATGAAGCGCGTCGCCGGGGAGGCACAGCGGTCAGCGCTGCGGGCGCTGGCCCGGACGATGCGGCCGGCGGAGCTGGAAATCCCCGCGGGTGTGGTCGATCTGCTGCCGCCGCGGCCGCCGGGCTTCGGGCGCACGCGCGAGACCTTCCCGCGTTATACGGGTCCGGCCTTCGATGCGGTGACGCCGGCGGTGGTGGCGGCGGACCACACGGTGTCGCGCGTCCTCGAGCCGTCGAGGGCCGCGCGGCTCGTGCAGCAGCACGCGCTCGATCCCGAGCTGCCGGGGCTCGCCGAAGTGCTGACGGCGCTGGTCGATGCCGTCCGCCCCGAGCCGAACGAGACGCTCTACCACACCGAACTGCGACTTGCAGCCTACCGCGTGTTGGTGGATCGGATCATGGCGCTCGCGGATCGGGCCTCGATGCCGCACGTCCGGGCCCTCGCCACGCGAAAGCTGGTGGACCTGAGGGCCGAGATGGCCGCCAACCCGCCCCCGGAGCGGGATGCCGCCTTCGTGCAACTGGTCGATCGCGACATCGCGCGCTTCCTGGAGAAGCCCTCGGCGCCCTACGAGATGCCGGGGACGCCGAACGCGCCCCCGGGCGCGCCGATCGGCGAGCCCGCAATGGACTGGCTCGCGGGCGACGCCTGGACCGCCGCCGGCCCCGCCCGCTGGGCGGCACAGTGGCTCGGCTCAGACGTTGCCTGCGAGGCCGACCCGGATCGCTTCTGACCGGGACGAGACAGGGACGTTCCCGCGGGAACGTGCGCGGGTCAGCTGTAGCCGACCGCTAGGGCGATGACGAGGGCGACCGCGCCGAGCGCCATCAGCATGAGGTAGCGCGTGATCACGAAGCGAAGCCACGACTCGTAGCGCACGCCGCTTGCGGCCAGGATCGCCATCAGCGCGCCGTTGGTCGGCGTGATGAGTTCACACAGCCCGGCCCCGTACTGGTAGGCGAGGATCGTGATCTGGCGTGAGAGCCCGAGCAGATCCGAGAGCGGAACGAGGACCGGCAGCGTCAGCACCGCCTGACCGCTCACGCTGGGCACGGCGAAGTGCAGCACGCCCTGCGCGGCCGACATGCCGATGGCGGAGAGCGCGAGCGGCAGGTCGGCGAGCGGGACGAAGAGCCCGCGCACGATCGTGTCGATGATCCGGCCGTCGACCATGACCACGTAGATCGCGTGCGCGAAACCGATGAGGAGAGCCGCGTACCCCATCGAGCGGAAGCCCTCGGCGTAGGCCCTGGCCGTCCCCGTCACGCCGAGCCGCCCGATGAGCCCCACGACCACGCCCATGATGAAGAAGAGCGCCGACATGTGGTCGAAGTCCCACTTCAGCCAGACGAGTCCCCACACGAGGATGCCGAAAGTGGCGGCGACGATGGCGAAGATGGTCCCGTCCCTCCATCCGAACGCGGAGTCGGGTTCGGACGCGTCCGCCTCTTCTGCGGCAACCCGCGTACGGGCGGCGTAGCGCATCGTCCACCAGATCCAGAGACCAAGGGCGATGGCGAGGAAGACGATCCGGAAGAGGCTGCCCGAGAGCGGCGGCACTTCGGCCACCTGCTGGGCGATCAGGACCTGGAACGGGTTGATGGGACTGAAGGCCGACCCCACGAACGCGGAGCCCGCGCTGACGGCCACCCCCACCATGGGAGAGTAGCCGAGCCGCTTCGTGAGCAGCATGAGCGCGGGAACGAGGGGGATGATCTCCTCCTGCATGTTCTCCGTGACGCCCCCCGCCGCGAAGGCGAGACAGACGACGGGGATCGCGAGGATTTCGCGCCCCTGGAGTGCCTCGACGAGCCACGCGATGCCGCGCCGGAGCGCGCCCGTCGCATCGAACACGGCGAACGCCCCGCCGATGAGGAAGATGAGGAACACCACATCGGCGCGGTCCGCCATCCCCCGGGGGATCGCGACGATCGCCTCGAAGGCCCCGATCCGGTTGGCCTCGACTTCGTGGTACGTGCCGGGCACGACGATGCTGCGCCCCGTCTCCGGATCATCCCGCCGCTCGTACTCCCCCGCCGGCAGCACGTAGGACAGCGCCGCGGCCGCCAGGATCGCGACCGTCAGCAGCGTCAGCGGATGGGGAAACCGGAACTTCCGCATCAGGAGGGGCAGGCCTGCCTCCGCACGGGCGTTCCGTTCGCGTTCTCCAGGCGGAGGCGGAGCACGTAGCTCACATCCAGGGCATCGCGGGCCACGCCATGGATCACTCCTCCCGCGCCGAGATCGATGGGATCCACCGTATCCCCGCCGAACCGAACGGTTGCCAGGCGCGCCGGCGGGGAGACCGCGCCCCGGTAACGGCCGCAGTTGTCGAACAGATCCCAGGTGGGGTTGCCGTCCGGGTCGTCGGCGTCGTCCGGGAACCGCAGCACCCAGAGCCAGCCCTCGGGCGACACGTCCAGACTCGCAATCACGGGCTCGAACTCCGACTCGTCCGAATCGTCTGGGGGCGGCGGGGGTGGGTTGCCGAGTTCGATCGTCCGCACGGTGTCGCCGGTAAACGTGACTTCGTGGAAGCGGTGAACCGCCCGGTTCGCTGCCCATACGGTTTCGCCTCGGGCGAACCCCCAGACACGCCTCGGAACGGAAGCCTTGATGATGCCGCCGACTGTTATGTTGCTGCCGCTCCTACTGGTCGGTACCGCAGTGGTCGTGGAGACGCGGCGATCGAGGAGCACGGTATCCCGGGGCAGGACCGGATTCGGATGCTCCGGGTACACCGGCAGGCGCACTCCGTATCTGTAGTGGCTCGAAATGGTCTGATCCCCGGACCGTGTCCGGTCGCTGACGGTTACCTCCTGATAGACGAAGCCTTTCGCGTCCGCGTCGACGATGGTGCTGGACAGCAGCGCGCCTCCCGGGGTGCGCGCCGAGCCCGGCCGGAAGCCTGGGCCGAAAGCCTGTCCGGTCCGGCTCAGTTCGTTGCCGAGCGAGTCGAAACTCAACTGCTGCCAGAGGTCACCAACCCAGAGCCGGTTCGGAGGTTGCCAGATGATCCGCTGTTCGGAGGCCCATTCGGAGTAGCGAAACTCGCCGGGCCCTTCTCCGTCTCGGGCCATGTTTCGCAGATGCCGCCCCTCCCGATCGAAGACCCTTACCTCCTTCGAACCACCATCCATCACGTAGATGTGGCCCTTCTCATCCACGGCAACGTCGTGCACGTCTCCGAAGACCTCGGGCTCGGTGCCTTCGAGCTGGCCGAGCCGGAGTTCCTCGACGAGGCGCCACTCGTCGGGTCCTCCACGACGCCCGGGGGCCGGATTCCTTACGACGACGCGGCCGTCGTCGAGGGTGTCCACGGCCACTTCCTGGGGGAGAGGTGGCACCGCCGCGCCAATTGCGGGCGAGGCGGCCGTCGCGAGCAGGTAAACGGCCACGGCGCACACGGCTCGACGGAAGCTGCCCCCGGTTCGACGGAGGTTGCCTTGCAGCATCTCGGACCTCACCCTCCAAGCCTCTCACGCTCGCCGGAGACGCCGCCCTCTTCGGAGACCGGCTTGCCGATGAGTTCGAGGCCGAGGTCGCGGCCCTTCACGACGGCCGGCACACCCTCCTCCATCCAGCGGGGCGCCGGGGCGTCGATCAGGTAGTGGTCGAAGAACTGCTGCATGCGTATGGCCCAGTCCTCCTGGTTCGCCTGCCGTCCGAGACCGTGTCCCTCGCCGTTGTAGTTCAGCATGAACACGGGCAGCTCCAGCCGGCGCATGGCGACGAACATCTCGATCCCCTGGTACCACGGCACGGCGCCGTCCTCGTCGTTGTGCAGCATGAGGAGCGGCGTCCGGATCTTGTCGGCGAAGAAGAGGGGCGAGTTGTGGACGTATCGGTCGCGCTCGTCCCACAGCGTCCCGCCGATGCGGCTCTGCGTGCGCTCGTACTGGAACATGCGGCTCATCCCGCTCTGCCAGCGGATGCCCCCGTAGGCGCTCGTCATGTTGGACACCGGCGCGCCGGCCTCGGCGGCGGCGAAGATGTTCGTCTTCGTGATCATGTAGGCGATCTGGTAGCCGCCCCACGAGTGGCCCTGCACGCCGACCCGGTCCGGGTCGATGAAGCCCTGCGCGATGAGTGCCTGCACGCCCGGTACGACGGCGTCGAGCGCGCTCTCGCCGGGATAGCCGATCTCGTACGGGATGTCCGGGATGAACACGACGTAGCCCCGGCTCGCGTAGAAGGAGAAGCGGACCGAGGCCCGGTTCGGCACGGGCGTCTGATAGCTGTGCAGCCCATCGGACATGCGCTCGTAGAAGTAGACCATGAGCGGATATTGCCGTGACGGGTCGAACCCGTCCGGCTTGATCAGGATGCCGTCGAGCGGCGTGCGGTCGTTCGATCTCCAGTGGACGAGTTCGGCGGTCCCCCAGCGGTATTCGTCCTGCTGCGGGTTCGCGTCGCTCAGCTTCCGGGCGCCGCCGAAGTCCGAGTCTCCCACCCACAGATCGGGGAACTCGACGAACGTCTGACGCGTCCACACGTAGCGCTCGGCGTCCTCGGCCTTCGCCGGCGCCCCGTATCGCACGTCACCCATGATCAGTTCATCGAGACCGCCGGCATCGTCGGTCCGCCCGCGCGCGAAGCCCGACGCCTTTGTCCCCATGTCGAAGACGGAAAAGAGGACCTCGCCCTCCTCGAGCCCCTCGCCCGCACCGCCGCCGCCCCCAAAGCCGAAGGCGAAGAAGTTGCCGCCTCCGCCCTCGGACACGCGCTGGACGCGGTACCGAAGGTCGTCGCCTCTCCCGTCGGTCAGACGGAGAGCGGCCTCCTCGCCGCTCGGGTCGACGCGCCACACGTCGTTCCGGTCGTAGACGAGCATGGCGGCGTCGCCCTCGACCCACGTGGCGCCGCCGTAGGGCGGCGGCCCCTGCGGGTGATCGTCGAGTTCGTTGTAGAAGGCAACCGGGAGATGGCCCGTCAGGCTGTGGGCAGGCGCCGAGCCGTCCATCGGGGCGGCCTTCCAGTCGCGGTCCGCCTCGTCCCACCAGTAGGCGTACGTTCCGCCGGGCGAGAGGCTCGCACCGCCGAAGCCGCGCACCGCCTCCACGATCATGCGTCGCTCGCCGGTCAGGACATCCACCGCATATGCGTCCTCGTAGCGGCCATCCCACGAGACCTTCGGGCGGTGCGGCATGTCGCTCGTGGCGAGGACGTAGTCGCTCGTGCCGGTCTCGCTTCGCGTCACGTCGGGGACGCTCCCCGTGCCCAACTGCACAACGCCGTCGCGGCCCTCGTGCGCCACCGCCAGGTACGTCCGGTTGCGCTCGCGGTTCGCCTGCACGAGCTGCATCGGCTGCAGGTAGGGGTCGCGCCAGTTCCAGATGTCGAGCGTCACCCGGTCGGCTTCGAGGATCTCCTCGTCGGGCTCGGGTTCGGGACGCGGCGCGGTGCCGAAGAAGAGGCGATCTCCGTCCTCGCTGAAGGAGACCGACCCGTGCTCGCTGATCCACCACCCGGCGGGGACGCCGGACGTCTCATGGTCCGCCACTTTCTCCGCCGCCCCGCCATCGGAGCGGTAGAGGGCGAAGGAGGGCTGGTCCATCTCCCACTCCTCCGCGTTGCTGAGGAAGGCGAGGCGCGCGCCCGACTCGTCGAAGACCGCCTGCTCGTAGTGGCCCTCGCCCGCGAGCACCTCCACGCTCTCGCCGCTGGCCGGATCCACGAGGTAGATCCCGTCCCCGCCTTCATCTTCGGTCGACGTCACGTACGCGAGGCCGTTTCCGTCGTCCGCGACCGTGAAGGAGACGACGTCGGCGAAGGTGTGCTCCGCTCCGCTGTCCAGATTCAGGACGACCAGCGGCGTCCCGTCCTCCTTCTCGTGCCGCTTCTCGTATTCCGCGGAGCGCTCCTCCTCTTCCTCCTCCTCGCCCTCTTCCCCTTCCTCGGCGGCCTCCTCGGCCTCTTCCTCAGCCGTCTCTTCGGCCTCCTCCTCTCCTTCCCCTTCTCTTTCCTCTTCCTCGGGATTCTCCGAGAGGAGCCAGGCGACGAAGCCACCCCCATCCGGCGGGATCCGGAAGGAGTCGATCGGACCGGCGCGCCGGACGCCCGCATCGTCCCCGCCCCCATTCGCGAACGCCTCCGCGAGGTTCACGACGGCGAGGGAGTCGCCGGGCAGATCGTTCCCGCGCGTCCCCTCGAGGCGCAGCGAGTCGACGACGGCCTTCACCGGCGGCACGCGGAAGGCGAGGTGGCGCGAGTCCCGCGTGAAAGACGGCGACCGGCCCCGGAAGCGGCGTTCGGCCGATCCGTCCGTGCGCGTGATCACGAGTGTGGGGTCGCCGTCCCAGGGCGTCAGGACATAGGCAAGCCAGGCGCCATCCGCCGAGATCGTGCGCCCTCCGACGGAGTTCCAGCGATACGTGTCCTGGTGATCCAGCGCGGGCATGGCCTGCTGCGCGGCCAGCACCGCGGGCGCGAGGAGGAAGCCGGCCGCGACCGCAGACCAGCGGCGGCGGACGGACGGACGAAAAGAAGCGGAGACGGGAGACATCCGACTCTCCTGATGCGGGAGGTTCACGAGGTTCAACGCTTGAAGTAGACGGGCTCGGTGGGCAGCGCATCGACATCGATGATGCGGCCCGCGGCCATGACGACGGACTGTTTCCGGATATTCCTGATGTCGGCGAGCGGGTCGGCGTCGAGCACGAGCAGGTCGGCGAGCTTGCCGGCTTCGATCGTGCCGAACTCGTCCAGGGCGCCGGACGCGATGGCGCCGTTGCGCGTGGCGGCGACGATCGCCTCGCTCGGCGTCATCCCCATTTCGACGAGCCCCTCGATGGCGAGGATCGTCCCGATGCCGGGCTCCTGCCAGATGGGCTTGGGGGCGCGTCCGTATTCCGGCGCCACGCCCGCGTAGTTGTCCGTGCCCAGGGTCGTGATGCACCCGCCGTCGATGAGCTTCTTCGCGTTCAGGCGGCGCATTTCCATCCCGTATCCCAGGGCCCGCTGCTCCCGGCGGATCTGGTAACTCGTCTTCTCGCGTTCGACGGGACGGCGCAACCGGCCCCATTCGCGCGCCCGGGACCCTTCGGCCTCGCGCGCCAGCCGCTCTTCGGCCGCCGCCTTGTTCCGGAGGTGGTTCTCCCAGGCCGGACCGGTGAAGGTATTCACCAGCATCGAGCAAACGATCCGACGGTCCACGATCTGCTGCACCAGCGCATCGGAGATCTCTCGATTCGCCAGCACCTCGGGGTGCTGGATGAGGTCGATCCCCGCCTCCACCGAGAGCCGCAGCCCCTCGGGATTCGTGGAATGGGTCTCCGCGATCAGGCCGCGGGCGTGTGTCTCCTCGACGATCACGCGCTGCGCTTCGGGCGAGAACCCGATGAGGGTCGGGAACGACCAGTGACTCGTCCCCCCGTACTTGAGAAAATCCACGCCCTTGTCGAGGTACTCGCGGATCCTCACCCGCAGTTCCTCGGGATAGAGGTCCATGAGATCCTCGCCCGCGCCCTGCGCGATGTGGTCGGAGAACTGCTCCTCGTAGAGCGACAGGTCGTCCTCCGGAATCAGGGCGAAGGTGATCGAATAGGGGCCTCCCCAGCCGACGATGTTGCCGGCCACCTGGAGCCGGGGCCCGACGGCCTTCCCCGAGGCAATGGCGTCGCGCACCTGCTGGAGTTCCGGGAGCGCGCCGTAGCTGTCGCGGAGGTGGGTGACGCCGAACTTGAGGTGCATCTGCGCGGCCTCGAGGGTGAGTTCGGGCCCCATCAGCCGGTAGAAGACCGAACTCTCCTTCCGGTCCTTGTTCCCGCCGCCGTACAGCGAGATGTGAACGTTCGTGTCCACGAAGCCGGGGGTGACGAACTTTCCGGCGCCATCGATCACGTTCGCGTCCGCCGGAACCTCGACCTCCGCGCGCGGCCCGGCGGCGGCGATGCGGTCCCCCTCCACGACGACGGTCGCATCGGCGAGTGGCGGGCCGCCGTTTCCGTCGATGAGGGTCGCGCCGACGATCGCGGTCGCCTGGCCCGGGAGCGGTTCGGCGCCCGGGGCGAGGACGGCGAGTGCGGCCAGCGCGGTGGCCACGGGGAGAGCGCGGCGGGGGGCGGGGAACATGCGGGACCTCCTCGTTTCAGCGGAGCGTGAGTAATTTGAGACTAACAGCTTGCTCGGCCCGCGAGTAGCCGTCTGCGCCGGCGAGGACGCCATCGGTTGGCAGGGCGGGACGGTGCGCGTTAGGCTGTCGCATCCGGCTCATCCCGGACTCCGTCAGAGGCATGACGCGGAATCGACGGGCCGGCCGGCGACGACGGATACAGACGACTGACTACAGGCGAGAGATAATGGCGACGATCACCACCCGATTCCCCCTCAGACACGTCGAGCGTTCGCGGCTCGAGTCCGTGGATTTCGACAACCTTCCCTTCGGATCGATCTGGTCGGACCACATGTTCGTGGCCGACAACATCGACGGCGAGTGGAGCGGCGCGGAGATCCGGCCCTACGGCCCGATGCCGATGTACCCGAGTTCCAAGGGGCTGCAGTACGCCGTCTCGATGTTCGAGGGCTTCAAGGCGCACATGACCCCCGAGGGCGATCTTGTCGTCTTCCGTCCGGAGATGAACCAGAAGCGGTTCAACCGCACGGCGGCCCGCTTCGTGATGCCTGAACTACCGAAGGATCTGTTCTTCGAAGGGATGCGGGAGCTGCTCGAAGTGGACCGCGGGTGGCTGCCCACGGCCGAGCAGGGGGCGCTCTACGTCCGCCCCAGCTACTTCAGCACGGATCCAACGCTCAGCGTGGTGTCGGGCCGGTCGTTCCGGTACGTCCTCATGACGACGCCGGTCGGACTCTACTTCACCGGATCGGCGACCGTCAGCCTCGTGGCCACCCGCAAGTACGTGCGGGCCTTCAAGGGAGGCGTCGGCGGCCACAAGCCGGCGGCCAACTACGGGCCCACGATGTTGGCCGCCCAGCTCGCGCAGAGGCAGGGGTACGACAACGTGATCTGGCTCGATGGTCACGAGGGCCGGTACATCGAGGAGTGCGGCGTCATGAACATGTGGTTCGTCATCGACGGCACGGCGATTACGCCGCCGCTCGAGGGGACGATCCTGCCCGGCGTCACGCGCGACTCGCTGATCCGGCTGTGCGCGGATTTCGGGATTCCGTGCGAGGAGCGCCGGATCTCCGTGGACGAGATTCTGGGGGCGTACGCCGCCGGCACGCTGGATGAGGCGTTCGGTTCCGGGACGGCGGCCACGGTCCAGCCCATCGACCGACTGGGGTTCGACGGCACGGACATCATGCTTCCTCAGCGTCCCGACTCCCTCGCGGCCCGTCTCAAGGCGGAGCTGCACGGGATTCAGACCGGCCGGATAGAAGATCGCCACGGGTGGCTCTGGCGGCCGTAAGCCGGGCCCCACTGCGTCACAGTCTCGGGAGGTGCAGGATGTCGTCGGATCCTCCGTTCAAAACCACACTCGCGATCAGGCCGGCGGCCCGCACGGACTTCATCGATGTGCGGGCGAGGGTGGCCGAGGAGTTCGGATCCGACTTCATCCGGTATCCGAAGGCACTCTACATCTCCGATCACACGACGGCGGGATACCTGGATCAGCGGCTCGCCCAGCGGCTCGACCACGACCCGGAGAAGGTGCGGGAATACATCAAGGTCTTCCACGAGGTGTTTCCGCCCAACGCCGGTTACGAGCACGACGAACTGGAGCGGCGAACCGAACTCTCGGATGAACAGAAGGCCACGGAACCGGAGAACGCGGACTCGCACCTGACGTTCATCAGCGCGGGACTCCAGAGCGCGACCTCGTACGACAACCACGGGGAACGGCCGGTGTGGTTCGTCGATCTCGACGGCGTGCACAGGGGCGGAACCCGGCGCCGGAGAACGACGGTCGTGGGGTACGCGTCGGAGGAAATCGTGGCCCGAACCAGCCTGAGCGTCGAAGCATCGTCGCGGGCGATCGAGGCCGTCGACCTGCGGGAACCCGGGTCCGGCTTCGTGGACCGCCTGGAGGAGCTCGTCGAGGAACATGGGATCTCGTACGGACGGCTCGATGTTTCCCTCGCACCCGAGGAGACGGACGCGAGCCTGACGGTAAACGAGTTCGAGCCGCTGCTGATGAAGAACGATCTCCGCGGGGCTCTGCTCAGCCCCCTGCGCTTCATGGCCGATCAGGGCAGGCAGGTCCTGAGAACGCCGCTGTCGCTGCCCGGGAAGGCCCTGCGGCTGCCCGGGAAGGCGCTGCAACTGTCCGGCAAGGCGCTGAACGTCGCGAGGATGGGCACGACCGTGCTCCGCACTTCGCCCGGGCCCGTCATCGACACCGCCACGGTGGAGGCCGTGCACATTCTCAACTGGGCCCTCGAACGAATGGGAGTGGACGAATCCGTGATCGCGCGGATGTTGAACCGGGCGCTGGCCTTGCCGGTATCCCGCTTCCAGGGCCTCCGGCGGGACATCAGCCTGCCCGTCATCCACCCCGAAGGGGACGAAAGGAGCAAGATCCCCTGGGGAACGTACCAGAGCCCGATCCTCATTCAGTGGCGGGCGCCGAAGGGAGCAACGCGCGAACTGTACGTGAAACTGGTCCGCTTCGCCTGACAGGCCGTCAGGCGGCGGTCAGACGAGCGATCGTCCCTGTGAGCCGTCCACGG
Organism: uncultured Gemmatimonadota bacterium; assembly: GCA_964509895.1. GTDB lineage: Bacteria > Gemmatimonadota > Gemmatimonadetes > Palauibacterales > Palauibacteraceae > Palauibacter. The sequence goes on along the minus strand of CAZDZJ010000132.1, from coordinate 42,183 downwards.
CGATACAGGCGCCGGTGATCAGGCTGGCCCGCTCGGAGGCCAGGAACGCCACGACATCCGCCACCTCGTCGGCCCGCCCGAACCGTCCCAGCGGCAGGTTCGCGTCCACGAACTTCCGCATCCCCTCCGGGTCCGACTTGACGCGCTTGTCCCAGCTCCCGCCGGGGAATTGGATGGAGCCGGGCGCGACGCAGTTCACGCGGATCCCGTCCTTCGCCAGTTCCAGCGCCATGATCCCGGCGGCCGAGATGAGCGCCGTCTTCGTCGTGTTGTAGATCGAAAGGCCGGGACCGCCCTTCTCGCGCCCGAAGACCGATGACACGAAGACGATCGACCCGCCGCCAGCCGCGCGCATGTGAGGAATCGCCAGCCGGCTCGCCCGGAAGCCCGATAGGACGTTGAGCTGGAGGATGTCGAGCCAGTCCTCGTCGCTCGTCTCCTCGAACTGACCGCGCCGGTTGCCGCCGACGTTGTTCACGAGGACGTCCAGCGCCCCGTAGCGGTCGACGGCCGCCTCGACGAGTTGCGCGGCGCCGCCCTCCTCGGCGATGTCACAGGCCACCGTGACAACGTCCGCGACTCCGTCCGCCCGCAGCGACTCGGTGGCTGCCTGGAGCGGATCGCGGTTGCGCGCGCACAGCGCCAGCCGCGCGCCTTCCGCCCCGAGCGCCCGCGCGATGTAGAGGCCGATCCCCCGGCTCCCGCCGGTGACGACCGCAACTTTCCCCTTCAGCCCGAGATCCATGCGCGGGACTCTACCGGACGCCCCCGCCGCCCGCCAGCCCGCCCGGTCGTGAAGGTGCGGTCGGTGGGGAGCGCGATAGGTAGCCGCTATCTTGCAGTCCGGCCCGGGATCGGCTGCCGCCAGATCGGCCTTGTCCCTCGGAACTGTTCACGGAAAGGCGCGAAATGTACGGAAAGCTCGTTCAGTTGAAGAAGACCTCACCGCGAGAACCACTTGGCAGCACGTTCCCGTTAGATCCACTCGAGGCGAGGGTCCAATCGACGAGGGGCTCTTGCAGGGAATCCTGTTCCGGCACGCGGACATCCTGCCGCTCGGTGAGATTGATCCAGCGTACGGCGAGCCAGTCCCGGTCTGCTTGGAACTCGGCACGCGGGCCGGATCGGCCGATGCTTTGTATCTGACGCCGACCGGAAGAATCATCCTTGCCGAGTTCAAACTCTGGAGGAACCCGGGCGCCCGCCGGGAAGTGATCGGCCAGATCCTCGACTACGCCCGTGTGCTCGCGTCGTGGAGTTACGACGACCTCGAACGAGAGGTCAGGCACCGAACCCAACGGTCGCCATTCGAGATCGTTTCCCAGACGCACGGCGACATCCAGGAGCACGTCTTCGTCGATCACGTCGCTCGCCGGCTGAAGCGCGGCGAATTCCTGCTGCTGATCATCGGCGACGGAATCCGTGAGGGAGTCGAGGACATCGTCTCGTATGTTCAGGCACACAGCGGTCTCCGCTTCAATCTCGCACTCGTCGAAGCCGCCGTCTTTTGCCGTGCGGATAGAGAAGATCTGATCATCCAACCGCGCGTTCTGGCGCGGACCGAACTCTTGCCCCGCACGGTTCTCGTTCGCAGGACGATTCTGGAAGGGACCGACGACGACCCGATTGAAGAGCACGAGCCGTCTCCGAGCGAGGATGAGAACGAGCGATTCTGGGCGGCGGTGTTGAGAGACTTTGCCTTTGACGACCCCGAACCCGAGGTGCCGCAGACCTCCAGATCAGCAACCGTCTGGGTCAAGGTCGAAGGGTCGGGGCACGGAGGGTGGGGCATATCCTTTGGCGCCTACCTCGATCGCAGCGGATCCAGTATCGGAACCTATCTGACGAGGCGCGCGGGCTTCGCGGAAGAGGGAAGAATCTTCGATGAGATCGTCGGTGCCGTGGGCCATCATGAGGAACTGGGAGGAGTGCTTGACGGAGGGAAGGAATGGATCAATGCCACAGGCCAACCGCGCCTGGGTTTCAGTCGCGGCACGGAGTTCGTGGACGGAAAGATCCGCGACTTCGACGAAGCCGTCGAGTGGATGCGTGAGCACTTCAATCGCCTGGTGTCCACGCTGCATCCCGAGTGTCGGCGCCGATTACGCCGGAATCGCTGAGTTCCTGGTCGGCAGTGGGATCGCCGTAGCTTAGGTCCAGGATCCGTCCGGCGGTCTCGGACTTCCCGACACCTGTGTTGCAGGATACCGGTCGGCTCAACCGGGGCGGTCTCGCCAGGGGTCCCGCGTCACCAGTTCCGGAAAGAGCGCAAAGTCGCGATCTCGCGTGAGCAGGGCTTCCACGCCGTGGGCCAGGCATATCGCCGCCACCCGGGCATCGTGGACGAGCGGGCCGCGGATGCGCCGGCGCGTGACCAAACGCTCCAGCAAGTCGAGGAAACCGTCCGTCTCTCCCAGCAAGCGGTTGGACGGCGACTCGGTCCAGGCGCGAAGCTGGGTCCATGCTTCGTCGGGCTCCGTCGCCGCGTCGCGCCAGATGCGCCGGTTCGTCACGATGCCCAGGAACTCGTAGCAGCAGGGCCAGGGTATGCCCCACGCACCGTCGCCCTCCGCGAGTATCTCAAGCATGCCGCGCGCCGACTCGTGGAGGGACGACTCGCGGCGATGCGCATACACGAGGATGTTCGTGTCTACCGCGATCATCCGGTGCCGGGATGTTTGTAGATGCTTCCCGGATCGTAGATCATCTCCGAGAGATCCTGCCACGTATAGGCTGCCAGGGGATCTTCGTCGCGGGGGTCTCCCTTGCTGCAATCCGGCATCCGGTATCCGGAGATGATCGGCCTCGCCTCGAGTACCCGTCTCAACCCCTCTTCGACGACGGATCGAAGAGAACGACGGTTGTCGCTGGCGTACCGTTTGGCACGAACGAGCAGCTCGCTATGGATATCGATCGTCGTTTTCATCTCTGACCCATACTACCCATATTGCTCCATATGGGCAAGCAATATCGCATCCATGATAAGGCCCTACGAGCGCCCCCGCGATCGCGTCAGCGGACGAACATGACGGGGTTTGTCGGGAGGGCGTCGACGTCGATCACCTTCCCCTCCTTCATCACCATCGCCTGCCGGCGGATGTTGCGGATGTCGTCCAGGGGGTTGGCGTCCAGGAGGACCAGGTCCGCGAACTTGCCGACTTCGATCGTGCCGAAGTCGTCGAGGCCGCGGGCGGCGAGGGCGCCGTTGCGGGTTCCGGCCACGATGGCCTCGGACGGGGTCATGCCGAGTTCGACGAGGCCTTCGATGGCCATCAGTGTGCCGATGCCGGGTTCCTGCCAGATCGGCTTCGGCTCGCGGAGGAACCGGATGTCGGCGGCGGGAAAGTTGTCCGTTCCGAGCGTGACGATGCAGCCCGCGTCGATGAGGCTTTTGGCGTTCTGGCGGCGCATGGCGTTGCCGTGCCCGAGGGCGTTGCGCTCGCGGCGCAGTTCGAACGACGTCTTCTCCCGTTCGACGGGCCGGCGCAGCCGCCCCCATTCGGCGGATTCCCCCTCGTTGGCGAGGCGTTGCTCCGCGGCCGCGACATCCGCCAGGTGCTGCTCCCACGCCGCCCCCGTGATCGTGTTCACGAGCATCGAGCAGATCACGCCGCGCTCGCGGATCTGCGTCAGCAGTTCCTCCGAATATGGGCGGCCGGCCAGGAGTTCCGGGTGCTGGATGAGGTCGATCCCCGCTTCCACCGCGAGCCGCAGGCTCTCCGGGTTGGTGGCGTGCGTCTCGGCGACGAGTCCGCGCCGGTGGGTCTCCTCCACGATCACGCGCTGCGCCTCGGGGGAGAAACCGATCATCGTCGGGTAGGACCAGTGGCTGCTCCCCCCGTACTTCACGAAGTCCACGCCCTTGTCGAGGTAGTCGTTGATCGCGACCCGGAGTTCCTCGGGGTACATGTCCATGAGGTCCTCGCCGGCGCCCTGCGCGAGGTGGTCGGAGAACTGCTCCTCCCAGAGCGACAGGTCCGTGTCCGCGATGAGCGAGAAGGTGACGGAGAAGGCGCCGCCCCAGCCTACGATGTTCCCGGCCACCTGCATGCGTGGGCCGACTTCCCGTCCCTCCGCGATGGCCTCGCGCACCTCGATGAGTTGGGGCAGCTGGCCGTAGCTGTCGCGGAGGTGCGTCACGCCGTGCTTCAGGTGCATCTGCGCAGCTTCGAGAGCGATCTCCGCCCCGCGCTCCCAGTAGAAGACCGCGTTCTCCTTCCGGTGCTTCCCGAAGCCGGCGCCGTAGAGGCTCGTGTGAACGTTGGTATCCACGAAACCGGGGGTGAGGAACTTCCCCGCCCCGTCGATGACCCGCGCGCCGTCGGGTACGGGAGTGGCACCGCGCGGACCCAGATCCGTGATCCGGGAGCCTTCGACGATGACGGTGGCGTCCGGCATCGGATCGCCCCCGTTCCCATCGATGACCGTCGCCCCGACAATGGCGATCGTCTCCTGGCCCACGGCGGGTGGCGCGAGCGGCCAGGCAAGGGTGAAACCGGCAACGAGGAGAACGGCGCATCGACGTTTCATTCCGGCACCTCCGCGGATTCGGTTCTTGCCACGATTGCCGGCTGCGGCGAAGCCCGTCAAATCGCCGCGGCCCCGCCTTCTCCTTGTGGATAGCCAGGACGACGTGCGGGTGCGCGAACCCCGGCTCCCGTTGCAGGTTCACTGCCGGCGAATCCAAACCAGCGCGAGGTGCTCGATGAAGTACGCCCTTCCTCTTCTTCTCGTCTCATCGCTGACGCTCGGATCGGGCGCGGGGGAACCGGCGTCCCGCTCCCGCGCGGCGACGACGGCGGACACGTATCCCAAGAATCCCGCGATCGACGCGCTCAACTACGCCTTCGCGCTCACCCTGAGCGACGAGACGGACATGATCTCGGGCGAGGCGACGATCGACCTCCGCTTCCTCGAGCCGGGAATCGAACGACTGCGGCTCGACCTCATCCACGAGCGGCCGGACGGCACGGGCATGCGGGTGCGCGGAGTAACCGGCGCCGGGGGCCCGCTGGACTTCACGCACGGAGACGACGCGCTGGTCGTCACGCTGGCCCGTCCCGCGGAGGCGGGCGAGCGCCGGCAGATCGTCGTCAGCTACGAGGGCGTGCCGGCCACCGGTCTCATCATCGGTCCCAACAAGCATGGGGACCGGACCTTCTTCAGCGACAACTGGCCGAACAAGGCGCGCAACTGGCTGCCGACGATCGACCACCCGTACGACAAGGCCACGAACGAACTCATCGTGACGGCGCCGGCCCACTACCAGGTCATCTCCAACGGGCTGCTCATCGAGGAGACGGACCTCCTGGACGGCACGCGCCTCTCGCACTGGAAGCAGTCGGTCCCGATCGCCACCTGGCTGTACGCGCTCGGCGCGGCTCGCTTCGCCGTGCAGACGGTGGACTACTACAACGGCGTGCCGATCCAAACGTGGGTCTACGCCCAGGACCGCGACGCGGGCTTCCATGACTTCGCGGTGCCGACGAAGCAGGCGATGGAGTTCTACGGCGACATGGTCGGCCCCTACTCGTACGAGAAACTGGCCAACGTGCAGTCGAACAGCGTCGGGGGCGGGATGGAAGCGGCCACCGCCATCTTCTACGGCGACGCCTCGGTGACAGGGGAACGGGATGTGCGCTGGCGGAACGTGATCATTCACGAAGTCGCCCATCAGTGGTTCGGAAACGCGGTCACGGAATACGATTGGGACGACGTCTGGCTGAGTGAAGGCTTCGCGACCTACTTCACGCTCCTCTTCATCGAACATCAATACGGTCGTGACGAGTTCATCGAGCGACTGAAAGTGAGCCGCGACCGGATCCGGGACTTCATGGCGGAGAACCCGGACTACCGGATCGTCCACGACAATCTCTCGGACATGAGCCGGGTCACGAGCGGGCCGGGAACCTACCAGAAGGGTTCGTGGGTGCTTCACATGCTGCGCGGGGTTGTCGGGGAGGACGCGTTCTGGGCCGGGATCCAGGCGTACTACCGGGAGTTTCAGGACCGGAACGCGACGACGACGGACTTCCGGCGGGCGATGGAGGAGGCGTCGGGCCTCGACCTCCGTGCCTTCTTCGACCAGTGGCTCCATCGGGGCGGGTGGCTCGAATACGAGGGCGGCTGGAGCTACGACCCGGCGGGCGGCGCGATACAGGTCGACATCCGGCAGGCGCAGGACGAGCGCCACACCTTCCGCATGCCGGTCGAGATCGCGATCCATCTGCCGCCGGACGGTCCGCTGGAGGGCGGCGTGCATGGGGCCACGCGGCCACCCCGGATCGAAGTCGTCGAGGTCGATGGTCGGCAGGGTCGGTTCACGATCCCCGTTCCCGCGGAGCCGCTCGACGTCGTCCTCGACCCGAATACCTGGCTGCTCATGGATGCGGCGTTCGAGCGCCGGTAGCGCAGCGCCACGAGCGACCGCCCTGTTTGTTACAAGGCGGGTGGTCACGGCGCCGCGCTTGCCCGGGGTTCGAAGCGCGGGACAGCTTTGAGCCCGGATTGACTCGTTCCGGAGGGGGACGGCCCACTTGGCGATCGATCGACGCGATTTTCTGAGAGCTGCGACGGCCGGGGCGGCGGGACTGTCCTTCGGGCGGGCGGACCCTCTCTTCGGCGCGCCTCCTCCCTCGCGTTCGACTCCCCTGCGGCGGCGTTCCGGACAGCCCCCGGACATCGTCGTGGTGGGCGCCGGGAACTTCGGCATCTGGACGGCGCTCAACCTCGTCCGCCTCGGAGCCACGGTGACGGTCCTCGACGCGTACGGGCCCGGGAACTCCCGCTCGACATCCGGGGGCGAGACCCGCGGCGTTCGCTCCTCCTATGGCGATCGCCCCGAGGGATTCCAGTGGAACCGATGGGCGAACGAGGCCATCCGGCGCTGGATCCAGTGGGATGAGGAGGGACAGGAGCTGCTCCTGCCGAGGGTCTTCTACCAGTCGGGCGACCTCATCATGCGCGAGGAGATGGTCCCGTACATCGAAGGGACCATGGCGCAGTGGGATGAACTCGGAGTCGAATACGAACTGCTCGACGGAGACGAGATCGGCCACCGGTGGCCCTGGATCCGGACCGATGAAGTCTCCGTGGGGCTCTTTGAGCCCAACGCGGGGGTCGTGCGGGCGCGCCGGGCGATCGAATCGGTGGCGAAGCGCTTCGAGATGGAGGGTGGCGAGATCCGGATCGCACGCGCCGGCCTCGGACAGGCGGACGGCCGACGCCTGAATGACGTCGCCATCGGCGCCGATGAATCGCTGTCCGCCTCCACCTTCGTCTTCGCGGTCGGGCCGTGGATCGGGAAGACATTCCCGGAACTGTTCGAGGACCGGGTCCGGATCCCGGTCGGCAACGTGTTCTACTTCGCGGTGCCCGACGGGCGCTTCATGTTCCCGAACATGCCGAGCTACGGGGTCCCGGGTTGTACGGGCTGGCCCGCTCTGGGCCCGGACCACCGCGGGTTCCGGGTGCGGACCGGGGGTCAGCGGGGCGACGACCCGGACACGAGCGACCGCTGGGTGCCACCGGAGGCTCACGAGCGGCCGCGCGAGATCCTCGAGCGGTATTTCCCGGACATGGTCGGCGCGGCCGTGAACGAGACCCGCGCCTGCCACTACTGCTTCGGCCCCAGCCGCAACTTCCTCATCGACAAGCACCCCGACTTCGACAACGTGTGGCTCGCGGGCCTGGGCACCGCCGAATCCTTCAAGCAGGGGCCGGTGCTCGGCGAATACATCGCCAAGCGCGTCCTGGAGATCGAAGACGACCCGGAACTGGCGGAACAGTTCAGGTTCTCACTCGAAGGGCCGGAGGGACGAGACCCGGGGGCGGCCCTGGACCCCGACCTGGAGGACCTGGGCGGTTGATCCAGCGGCGGATGGTCCCGATGGCGGCTCTCGCTCTCATCGCCGCCGTGGTAGCCGTTTCGGGCTGTTACGGCCCGCTGCAACTCACCCCTTCGGACCACGCCACGGTGCTGGCCTCACAGTCGCTGGACGCCGAGCATCCGGCCCTGCCCGGGCCCTACCGCGTTTCCCGCCTCTACTACGGGAGCGGCACCGACAGCCGCCGTCCCGAGTACCGGGATTCGGTGTCGATCGTGACGGAGACGGTCGACGCCTCCAAGCTCGTCTCGCTGGGCGCGTCCGCCGACGAACGGAACGGCTACTGGGGGTTCACGCCGAAAGAGTTCCCCATCAACGGCCGCGCATGGTATCCCGAGGGCGACGGCCCCTTCCCGCTGGTCCTCATCGTCCACGGGAACCACGACATGAAGGACTTCTCCGACCCCGGGTACGGCTATCTCGGCGAACTCCTGGCCAGCCGCGGATACGTCTTCGCCTCCGTCGACATGAACTTCATCAACGGAGGCATCCGCAACGAGAACGACGGGCGCGGCTGGTTCCTCCTCAAGCACATCGACGCGTTCAGGCAGTTCGCGGCCGATGAGTCCACGCCCTTCCACGGGAAGATCGACTTCGACCGCATCGCGCTCATCGGGCACTCCCGCGGGGGCGAAGCCGTGGGACACGCCGCAGCCTTCAACCGGCTGTCCCGGTATCCCGACGACGCCTCCCTCGAATTCGACTTCGATCACGGGATCCGCGCGATCATCGCGATCGCGCCGGTGGACGGACAGTACCTGCCCACCGGCCGGCTCGTCCCCGTCGAGAACGTCAACTACATGGTGTTCCATGGCTCGCACGACGGGGACGTCACGAGCTTCCACGGTCTGCGGCTCTACAACCGGCTCGATTTCACCGACGGCGGCGACTATTTCAAGACCGCGATCTACATGTACCGGGCCAATCACGGACAGTGGAACACGGTGTGGGGGAACAAGGATAATGGACCGCGCAGCGCGCGGCGTCTCGACTTGCGCGGACTCATAGACAGCGAAGCGCAGCGGGAGTTCGGAAAGATCTACATCTCCGCCTTTCTCGAGACCACGCTGCGCGACCGTCCCGACTACATGCCGATGTTCCGGGACCATCGCACGATCGGCGGCTGGCTCCCGCGGACGATGTACATCACGCAGTTCGAGTCGAGCGGCTTCCGGGCGCTCGCGTCGTTCGAGGAGGACATCGACCTCACGACGGGCACCGCTCCGGGCGTGACGCTGAAAGGAGATTCGCTCGGGACGTGGCGGGAGAACCTCCTCGACCTCCGTTCTCGGAACCGGCCCACAACGTCGAGTTCGCAGGACAACAACGCGCTCTGGCTGGGCTGGAACAACGGAGTGCCGGGAGACGGCGAAGCGCGGCGGACGCCCGCGAGCTACGCGATCTCGCTTCCTGACGGGCTGGCCGCGTCGTGGGGCGTGGACTCCGCCTCCCGTCTGGACCTGCAACTTGGAGCGGTGGAGGGTCGCCCCTCCCCTCGAGGATCGGACAACGATGACGAGGGAGACTCCGCCGGCGCCGGAGACGACGCCGGGTTCCGCCGAGACGATGATCGTCGGGACGAGGACGACGGGCCGGTGGATCTGTCCGTCGTGGTGACGGACGCCGGGGGCGAGTCGGCGAGTGTACGCCTGTCGGACTACGGGCCGATCCGGCGACCGCTCGAGACCGTGGTACGGCGGCGCAACGATGCGGAGTCGTTCGACAACCAGTGGGAGCTGGTCCTGCAGTCGTTCTCCATCCCGCTCGCCGATCTCGTCGAGGCGAACCCCTCCTTCGACCCGGCCGAACCCCGCGAGATCCGACTCCTCTTCGACCTCACACCCGCCGGCACCGTCGTCGTGGACGACATCGGCTTCTCGATACGCTGATGGCGGGGGGAACCGACGTATCGACCGGAGGGGGCTCGGTCCGGCGCGAACTCGGGCGCCGCGAGCACGAAGGCCGCTCTGTCCACGCGCTCGTCTCGGTACGGGTATGCAGTGGGGGTCGGGAGGAGCTGTGGGACGCGCTGACGAACGCGGCCCGGATCCCGAAATGGTTCCTCCCGATTTCCGGTGAACTGCGACTCGGCGGCAGCTACCAGCTGGTGGGGAACGCGGGCGGCGAAATCACGGGGTGCGAACCGCCCGGGCACTTCGGGCTGACGTGGCGCATGCACGGAGACGTCAGCTGGGTGACGGTGACCCTCTCGGAACTGTCGGAGCGCCGTACGGAGGTGTGCCTCGAGCACCTCGCGGACTTCCCGACGGAGTTCTGGGAGGAGTTCGGGCCGGGCGCCGTCGGTATCGGCTGGGACATGGCGCTGTTCGGCCTCGACGAGCACTTCGCTTCGGAGCCCGCGGTCGTCCCGGAGACGGCGGAGGCATGGATCGCATCGGCCGAGGGGCGGGACTTCGCCCGACGAAGCAGCGATGCCTGGTGCGCCGCCTCCATCGCACTCGGGACCGACGAAGCAGCCGCCCGAGCGGCGGCGGACCGCGTGACCGCGTTCTACACGGGCGAGCAGGAAACCTGACCTCGCCCCCGCCGCGGCGGGGTCACCCCGTGAACTCGAGTCGGCGGAGACGCGGGCCGATCCGGCGCGCGGCGATCAGGGGCAGGCTTGCGTTCGCGACGGCAAGCAACAGGAAAGTCGCGATCGTCGCGCCCGTGCTGGCGTAGGCGAAGCGGAGCGGGAGGGGGAGGAGCCCGACCAGGAGCCCGAATCCCACCATGCCCAGGAGCACGTTGGCGTTGAATCCGCCCTTCACGAATGGCTCTGAAAAGGGCAGGCGCGGCGAGAACATCAGCCGGGCCTGGATCGCCAGGTTCGAGATCAGTCCGATGACGGCTGCGTGCGCGACCGCGTGCGGGACATCCCCGAAGGCCCACGCGAAGATCCCGCCGAGAACCACGACGTACGGCAGGAGCGCGAAGACCGCGATGCAGTGGCCCGTATGGACTACGAGCCTGGCCAGGTCGACAGGCGCCGTGAAGAAGATCCAGGCGGCCCGAAACGAAGGGCTGCGGAACAGGCTCTCGAGAAGCCACTGCGGGCCGGCGACAGCCAGCAGGTGCAGCAGCCACAGGCCGCCGGCTCCGAACCCGAGGTCGACGAACGGATCGGGCAGGGGGCCGTCGCGCAACGACAGGTACAGGTAGAGGAGCGTCATCGGCAGGATGCTCAGCACGCCAAGCCGGAAGTTCAAATCGTATCTGAAATTTCCCCGCAGCAACGTCGCTACGGCACGCATTTCGGCGGGCAAGCGGCCGCCTCGCGCGGCTCGCCCAGGAGAGCGCCCCTCCCGGCTGCGACTCCGGCGGGAATCCGCGGTGGAGAGCAGGGCGCCCAGGCGCTCGGCATAGGAGAGCGAGAGGCGCCGCCCCACGGCGTAGAGGAGACCGGCGGTGCTGACTCCCGCGGTGAACGCGGCGAGGGCACCCGGAGTGCTCCACTCTCCCGCGGCCAGCGTAAGGACGCTCGCAAACCAGGCGGCGGGAAGGATGAACATGGCGGGGGATGGCTCGATCTCCAGCATCTCCAGACGATCGGCCAGTTCCGGGACGAGTAGCGGTGCCGCCATGACGAGCGTGCCGAGCAACAGTTGCACATACGAGAGGATCCGACCCAGCCGTTCGGGGCGCACCACGCGCAACAGCCCGACGTACACGAACACCATGAGGAGGGCGGTCCATGCGCTCGCCGCGACCAGCACCGGTGGCCAGGCCAGCACGGCGGTCGGATCGTGATTGATGGCGAGAGCGATGCAGGTCGGTCCGCCCACCAGCACGCCGATGCCGCCCGCGTACACGAGGAGGTTGGTGAGCTTGACGATGAAGTACGTTCGCGATGAGACGGGCTGGTGGGCGAGGATTTCGTAGTCGTCCGGAGAAATGACGACGGATCGATATTCCACGAGTATCGCCATGGCGACGGTGAGCCCGACCATCGACAACGCCCACACGCCGGCAAGAAACAGGTCCCGCAGGACGAAAGCCACGAGCGCGGTGTAGAGGCCGAACAGGCCGTACATGAGCACCGGAAGCCACACCGTAGCGGAGCTCGTTGATTCCTGAGGAGACCCCATCCGCATGACCGAGGGCGACCGGAAATCGGTCTTGAGCATCACCGATGTGAGTACGCGCCATTGCGTGTAGTCCGCGCCGAGCGCTTCTGCGAACCACCTGCCGAACCGTTCCGGGACGTTCAAGACGGATCGTCGGTGGGAGGCGGCGTGCCGGTGGAACCCGCGCCGTCTTCGAGCGCCCTGAGCAGGTCCCGTGTGACGTCGCCCGCGTCGCGGACGCCGGTGAGCTGCGCGAACGCCGCCTCGAGGCTGTCGGTACCCGCTTCGGCGGCGATCCGGTCGGGTGCGCCCTCGATGATCTTTCGGCCCGCGTCGACGATCACGATGCGAGTGCAGATTCGCTCCACGACCTCGAGAATGTGGGAGCAGAACAGAATCGTCCGGCCCTTGGCGGCGAGTTCGCGCAGCAACTGCTTCACCACGAGCGCCGCGTTCGCGTCGATCCCGCTCAGCGGCTCATCGAGGAAGAGCACCTCGGGATTGCCCATCAACGCGGCGCTGATCAGGACCTTCTGGCGCATCCCCTTGGAGTGCCCGGCCAGGCGCCGATCCCTCGCATCGAGGATGTCGAAGAGGTCCAGCAGTTCGTTGATCTTCCGGTCGGCGGTCCGCCCGTCGATGCCTCTGAGGTTCGCGACCATCGTCAGGTACTCGCCGGCGGTCAGCGTTTCGTAGAGCGCCCCGGCCTCCGGCACGTAGCCGATCCGGCGTTTGACCTCCAGCGGGTCCGCCTCCACGTCGAACCCCGCCACCGAAGCGGCACCGCTCGTCGGCTTGATCATGCAGGTAAGAACCTTCACGGTCGTCGTCTTGCCGGCGCCGTTGGGGCCGAGGAGACCGAGGATCTCACCGGGTTCGACACGAAGATCGAGGTCCTCGACCGCCTTCGTCTCCCCGAAGTGCCGCGTAAGCCCGCGGGTCTCGATCATCGTGGGCCGTCAGCGGAAGCTGAGGCCGAAGCGGTGCGCGTTTCCGTCCGCATCGAACGCTTGGAAGGCGTATTCGAGCGTCAGGGCGTCACCCGTGAACGCGAAGCCGAAGGTGAACGGGCTCCTCCTGTCCTCGACGACGCGCTGGAGTCCGGCCCGGAGGCGGAAGGTGTAGCCCTGAACGGGCCAGTAGGAGACCTCGACGCCGCCGGCTGGGACGATCTCGCCATCCCGCCTCCGGGCGATCTGGCTGGTGAGGAACATGTCGAGTTCCCCGACCTCGAAGCTCTCTGTCGAGATCCCCAGGGTGAACTGCGTCGGGATCGTGAGTTCTCGGCCTCTGAGTTTCAGGTTCGGTCCCAGGTTGCGGGCGGTGAGACTGACCATCGTCGGTCCGAACTCGCGCGCGAGGCCGAAGTCCAGCAGGGCCGTACGCTCCGTCCGGCTGACGAACTGATACTCCAGGTACGTCGCAACGACGCCCGCTCCTACCGCACCGAACAGCTCTCGCGCATGGCCGAGCGAGGCGACGAACTCGGTCAGCGGCGGGCCGTCCGGCGTAGCGGCCGGGAACTGAAGGTCCGGCGCACCGGGGAGTCTCTCGGTGTTGTAGCGGAGGTACCGGAGGCCGGCCGCCAAGTCGCCGAGTCCCACCGATCCCGTGCCGGCGAGCGTGACCAGCGTTCCTTCGGAGCCGTAGCGCTGGAGACCCGCCGCCATCCCGGCGGCGCGGTCGATCAGGGCGGGGGCATAGAAGATCAACTCGGCCCCGCCGCCAAGGAGATAGGGCGCGTTTCCGAAAGCCGCAGCCTCGATGCCGGCGGGAGCTTCGAGTACCAGACCCGCATACACGGCGGAGCGGGGCTGGGCCTCCGCGGCACTCGCGCCCACGGCCAGCCACAGTGCCGCGACCGCGGACTTCAGTCCCACAATCTCTCGGTGGCCACAAACTCCCTGAATCCGTCCGGGTCGTCGGCGGCCCGCTCGATGCGCGACACGCCGCGTTCGATGTCCTCCATGCCGTTCGCGATGGAAATGCGGAGGAAGTGCTGGCCCCTGGAGCCGATGCGGCAGAAGGAGGCCCGGTCCATCGTGGCCACGCCGTACCGGTAGAGGAGGAACATCTGGAGCATGCCCGAGGGCGTCGTGCGAGCCCGGGACTCCGGGGGCATGGCGTCGTACGACTCGAACACACCCAGCCGGTCGCACATGCCCGACACGTTCGGGAAGACGTAGAACGCCCCCTTCGGCAGCCGGCAACTCAGGCCGTCGATCGCATTGAGCGCGGGCACGATGTAGTCCCTCCGCCGCTCGAACTCTCCCACCATGTGGGCCACAACGTCGGCCGTGGCCGGATCCTCGTACGCCGCCCGGCCCCCTTCCTGGAGGAAGGGCGGCACGCAGGACATGATGTTGATGTTCAGATTCTTGAAGACGCCGGCCTCCTCCGGTGTCGGCAGGACGGCCCAGCCCAAGCGCCACCCCGTCATGGCGAACCCCTTCGAATGGCCGCTCGCGATGACCGTTCTCTCCGCCATGCCCGCGTGCGACGCGATGCTCTGGTGCTCCAGATCGTCAAAGAGAATGTGTTCGTAGATCTCGTCCGAATAGATCCGCACGTCCGGGTGGCAGCGTTCGCGGATCACCGCCGCGATGCCGGCAAGATCTTCGGCCGAGAGCACGCCCCCGGTCGGATTGGAGGGCGAGCAGAGGATGATGAGGCGGGTTCGCTCGGTGAGCAGCGCCCCGAGGTCGTCCGCCGTGAACGCGAACCCCTTTTCCTCGGAGAGGTGCAGGGGCACGGGACGCGCCCCCACGAACGTGGCCCAGGACTCGTAGATGGGGAATCCGGGACTCGGATAGACGACCTCGTCGCCGCGGTCCACATAGGTCTGGAAGGTGTAGCCGATGGGCGGTTTGGCCCCGGGGGTGACGACGACCTGATCCGGGCCCGCCTCGATCCCTCGAGTCGTCGAGACGTGACGCGCGATCGCCGCGCGGAAGGACGGGAGTCCCGCCGCATCGCAGTACCCCGAGTTCCCGGCCTCGAGTTCGGATACGGCGACCCGATTGAGGTGAGGCGCGCTTCGGAAGTCCGGCGCCCCGATGTTGAAACGGATGACGTCCATCCCGCGGTCGAGACACACCTGGATGTCGTCGTTGACCTTGAACGCGTTTTCGGTCCCCAGATCGGTCAGACGCCGCGCCAGGACGGTCATGCGCTCGCCGCTCGATGGGCCCGCCCCCCCCCCGCGACGCCACTGTTCAAGGTCGGAATGCCCACGCTGCATCGTCCTGAGAGTCGGTTGCCGTATAGCTGTCAGCCATATACCATATATCGATGGATAGAGTCAAGACGACGGTGTACCTGAGAGCCACCGACTACAGCAAGCTGAAGTCGATCGCCGCCGCCGAGAACCGCACCGCGGCTGCACTGATCCGGGAAGCGGTGGGCGAATACACCACCCGCAAGGTACAGGCCCGGTTGCCGCGCAGCATTGGCTTGGGAGACAGCGGCATGCCGGACCTGGCCGAGCGGTACGAGGAATACCTGAACGGGTTCGGGGAGGATGAGCCTGGCGGAGACGCCCCGGAGGACGCGCAGGAACCGAGCCCACGGGACGGAAACCGACGGTGATCGTCGCGGACACCAGCGCGATGCTGGCGCTGCTCGACCGCGGGGCGCGGGATCACGCCGCGATCCGCGACGCTTACGAGAAGCGACCCGGCGAATGGATCCTTCCTTGGGCAATCCTCCCGGAGTTGGACTACATGGCAGCCGCAAGACTGGGCAGGGCCGTGGCGGCTGCGCTGCGCCGGGACCTTGCCGACGGCAGACTCATGATCGAGTGGGGGAGCCTGGCAGACCTGAGGCGGGCGGAAGAGCTGAACGCGACCTACCGCTCCCTGCGGTTGGGGTTGGTGGACGGCGTGGTCATGGCCGTGGCCGAGCGGCTCCACGCCCGGGCGATTGCCACCGTCGATTTGCGCGATTTTGGCGCCGTGTCCCTGGACGGGCAGCCACAACTCTGGCCGAGGGATCTCTAGCAGAGACGGGAGAGGACCTATGTATCGAATCATCCTGAAGGGCCGGGTCGCACGCCTCGGACGCGCCGCCCTCTGGTCGGTGCTGCTCCTCCCGTTGCTTCCCGTCCCGGCGGAAGGGCAGGAGGCTCGGCAGCGCTGGGAGCGGATGAACCAGATGCGGCGCGAGAAGTTCGATGTCGTGCTGCCCGAGGTCATGCGCGAGAACGGGATCGACATGTGGATCACCGTGCGCAGGGAAGGGCTCGACGATCCGCTCACGCCCGACTTCGGCCCCGGCTACGTGAATCCGATCGGCTACTACGTCTTCACGGACCGTGGCGGAGACCGGATCGAACGCGCCGCGCTGGGGATCAGCGGATACCTGCTGGCCGGCAACGGGGCTTACGACATCGTCACGGGCAACTTCGACCTCCGGGAGTTCGTCGCGGAGCGCGACCCGACGCGGATCGGCCTCAACATGGGCGAGAACATCGGCGCGGCGGACGGCCTTTCCTACACCGCCTACCACCACCTGGCCGAGACGCTCGGCGAACCGTGGGCGGCGCGTTTCGTCTCTGCCGAGAAGCTGGTGTCCGATTTCAGGGCGCGGCGGGTCGCCTCGGAGATCGCGGGCTTCGCCGAGGCAGGCGAGATCTCGCGCGAACTCGCCGAACGGGCGCTCTCCAACGAGGTCATCACACCCGGCGTCACGACGCTCAGAGACGTGGCGTGGTGGCTCATGGATCGGCTTCTCGAGCGCGGGCTCGGCTCCTCCTTCGGTTTCCCGTCCATCTACATCACCGGACCCGAGGGGATCGAGGCGACATCCAGCGACCGGATCATCCAGGGCGGCGACGTCATGATGATCGACTGGGGCGTCTGCCACCTGAACTTCTGCACGGACATGAAACGCGTCGCCTACGTGCTGCGGCCCGAGGAGACGGAGGCGATGCCGGGGGTGCAGAACGCCTTCGACCGGGCGATCGAGGCGCGCGAGGTGTCGCGCCGCGCGATCCGGGCCGGGATCACGGCGCGCGCGAACATGGACCGGATCGGCGCGGCCCTCACAGCGGCCGGCTTCAATCCCATTCCCTTCAACCAGCCCACGGACGGGCCCCAGACGGATGTCACCTGGGAGGGACACCATTCGGTCGGCAACCTGGGGCACGGAATCGGACCGTCGATCGCGACGTGGAACCCGCGACGTCTCACCTTCCAGGTCGTGCCGTCGAATCTCCTCTCGATCGAACTGTTCGCGTACACCGCCGTTCCCGAGTGGGGTGGCGCGAAGCTCCGCGTTCCGTTGGAGGATGATGCCGTCGTGACGGAGCGCGGCGCCGAGTGGCTCTATCCCGCGAACAGCCGCCTCCTGCTCATCAAGTCCGATCCCGCCGCTAGCAGCCCGTGGCAAGACCCCGCGTCAGCGTCGAGAGCGGTGAAGCGCTCGGCTGACAAGAAGCGACGAGGGAGCATGGTAGCGCCACGTGACCGAGGAGCGACGCAGAGCGCAGCGTTCAGGCGAGATGCAGCGCCGCTCGAACGCAGCGGGGTCTTGTCACGGGCTGCCAGGCGCACCGTCTCTTGACCCGGAATCCCGGTGAAGGGCTGGTCACCCTTCACGACCTGCTCGTGCACGCGAGCCGCACGTTCGCCGTCGGGATCGAGATCCTCCCCCCCCCGCTGCGCGACGAGATCACGGTGGCCTATCTCCTTCTCCGCGTTTCCGACTACCTGGAGGACAACCAGGAAATCGCCGGGGAGGAGAAGATCTCCCTGCTGGAAGCGTGGCGCCGGGTGCTCGACGGAGGGTCGGGTCGTGCGGCCCTCATCGACCGCCTGGGGGACGCCGCGGAGGACACGCCGGACGCGGCGGTAGCCCGGCGCACGGCGCGCGTTCTCGAAGGACTCGACCGGCTGGCGCCCGAGACGCGCGAGATCATTGTGCGCCATGTGAGGAGGTCCAGCGCGGGGATGGCTCGCTGGACGGAGCGGGGGTCGGAGTTCGAGACCGAAGCGGACCTGGACGACTACATGCACGAGGTCGCCGGGCGGGTGGGCCACCTGCTCACGGAGCTGTTCGCCCACCGGCTCCGGGGCGTCGGGAAGGACCGTACGCGCATGATGGCGCTGGGACGGGAGTTCGGCCTCGCGCTACAGACGGTGAACGTGATTCGCGGGCTGCACGAGGACCGCCATCGCGGCTGGGTGTACGTGCCGGCCTCCTTTCTCCCCGAGCCCGGCATGGACCCGCGCGACCTGTTCGAACCCGGCAACCAGGAAGCGGCGATGGGCGTGCTCGAGCGACTCGTGGAGAAGGCCGACCGCCACCTCGCCGCGGCCCGGAGCTACATGCGCATGATCCCGAGGCGGTACCACCGGGTGCGGCTCTTCTGCCTGCTCCCGCTTCTCTTCGCCGTGCGGACGCTGGCCATCAGCCGCACGAACCCGGAGGTGCTGGATCGGGAAACGAAGATGTCCCGCCGCGAGGTCCTCGCGATCACGCGCCGCGCGAAACTCTTCGGCTTCTCCAACCGCTGGATCGCCCTTTACTGCGACCGCCTCGCAACGCGGGGAGCCTGACAGCCCCGGCAGCGCGGGGCCGGCAACCGGATATCAGGCGCGCGACAGTCGCCAGCGTTCTCTTCTCGCCGCCAGGTTGTACTGTGCCATGACCAGCGCCGGCACGACGACCATGAGCAGGATCGTGGCGATCAGGACGCCGAATCCGACGGAGGTCGCGAGCGGCACGAGATGCTGCGCGTGGCTGCTCGTCTCGAACACGAGCGGGGCCACGCCCAGGAACGTGGTGACCGACGTGATCATGATGGCCCGGAACCTCTCCTTGGCCCCGCTGATGATCGCATCGGCAGGTCCCATGCCGGAGGCCCTCAGGTCGTTGATGAACCGGATCATCATGAGCGAGTCGTTCACGACCACGCCGAAGACGCCGACCAGCCCGTAGAGCGACCACAGTCCCCAGCTGAGGCCGAGCAGCGCGTGCCCCGCCACCGCCCCGATCGCCCCCAGCGGAACGGCGGCCATGATGATCAGGGGCTGCGAGTACGAGCCGAACGGGATCGCCATCAGGCTGTACATGATCAGGAGAGCGAGGATGAGTGACCGGCCCAGCACGGAGATCGCGTGATCCTGCTCCTTTCTCTGGCCACCGTACGTGTAGGAGAGATCCGGGTTCGCTTCCGTGAGTCGTGCGAGAACCTCGTTCTCCAGGCTGGCATTCACCTGCTGACTCGTGGCGATGCGCGGGTCCACATCGGCGGTGATCGTGACGGCGCGGCGTCCGTCGACCCGGTGAATCGCGGCCGACGAGCGAGAGAAGCCGGCGGACGCAATCTGGCCCAGCGGCACTTCGCCGCCCGGAGTGCGGATGAAATAGTTCTCTACATCGGACGCGGAGTTGCGCTCCGCTTCCGGAAGCCGAACCCACACCCGCATGTCCTCGCGGCCCCGAGGTACCCGCAGCGCTTCCGCCCCGAAGAAGGCCGACCGCACCTGCGTCGCGAAGCGGTCGAGCGTCAGGTTCAGGGAGCGGCCCTCCGGCGTCAACTCCATTTGCAGCTCCCGGAAGCCCTCATCGAGATTGCTCCGAACGTCCAGGGTCCCCTCCATCAGGGTCAGTTCGGTGGCGAACTCGGTCGCGATGGCTTCCAGGCGCTCGGGGTCCGGGTGAGACAGCTCGAAGTGAACCGGCAGCCCCAGGCCGAGAAGGTTCGAGGAGATCGAGAGTGACTTCGCTTCGGCAGGGGTCCCGGCTTCCTCCCGCCACACGCGCTCGAAGGTGGAAGCCGCGATCCCCTCGCTGCTCCAGCCATGAAGCTTGAATTGCACCGTAGCGAGGTGGCCCCGGGCCGCCTCCACCGCATCCCCGCCGAGCGGATCGTACAGGGCAGCGAATTCTCCGACGGTGACCGCCACATCGAACTCCAGCGGATCCGCGTCTTCGTCCCGACCCTCCGAGAGGCGGGCCACGGCCCGATGCCCCGCAGCTTCGATCTCCGCGACGACCCGGCTCGTGCGTTCGGTCGGCGTGCCCGTCGGCATCTCGAGGTTCGCCGACACGACCTCGCCCTCGATCGGCGTGATGAACTGGTTGGGAACGATGCCCGACGCGACGACCCCCAGCGAGATCACGAGCAGCCCGACCGCCCCGGCCAGGATGGTGGAGGGTTGTTCCGTCGCGAGGCGGAGTCCGCGGTCGAGAGGCCCGTCCGCGAGACGCTTCAAGATCCGGTTCACGACCCCCTGGGCCCGGTGCAGCACTCGAATGGCGGCGCCGGGCTTCCGCTCGCCAGGGGCGGCCAGATGGGACAGGTGGTTCGGTAGCACGAGGAGCGATTCCAGCAGCGAGATCACGAGCACCGCAATCACCACGAGTGGAATCCCCCGCCCGAGCTCTCCCTGCGGGCCGGGCGCGTTCAGCAGCGCGGCGAAGGCCGTGATCGTCGTGAGGACCGAGAAAATGACGGGTGTGCTGACCCGCCGCGTGCCCCGAATGGCTGCCGCCAGCCCCCTTTGCCCCCGCTCCCTCTCGGCGAAGACGCTTTCTCCCACGACGATCGCGTCGTCCACGACGATGCCCAGCGCCAGCACGAGCGCCATCAGCGAAAACATGTTGATCGAGATGTTCAGGAGGCCCATCACGATGAACGTGCCCATGAACGAGACCGCCAGCCCCACGGCCACCCACATGGCCAGTCGGATTTGCAGGAAGAGCGTCAGCGCCGCAAAGACGAGCGCAAATCCAATGAGGGCGTTCTTCACCATGAGGCCGAGGCGTCCGCCGACTTCCTCCGAGTCATCCTTCCACAGTTCCACGGAGACACCCTCGGGGAGGGTCGGCACCACTTCGGCAGCCAGGTATCGCTTGACGGCCTCGGCAATGGCCAGCACCTGCTCGTCGGAGGTCCGGTACACGTCGACCCGTACCGCGGCCTGCCCGTTGTAGCGCACGCTCAGGTCCGTGTCCGCGAAACCGTCCCGCACCGTCGCGATTTCGCCGAGCCGAAGCGCGGTGCCGTCCGGACGGCTGAGGACGACGATCTCCTCGAAGTCCATCTGCTCGTAGTTCTGTCCCAGCGTGCGGACGAGGATGTCCTCGCCACGAGTGGACACCCTCCCCGCGGAGAGTTCGAGCGAATTCTGCCGCACCGCGAATGCGACGTCTTCCAGGGTCAGGCCGAGGGCGCGAAGCGTCCGCAGAGGCACCTCGATCGATATCTCGTACGGACGGGCGCCGCTGATCTCCGCCAGCGACACCTCCGGCAGAGAGGAGAGTCCTTCCTCGATGCCGTAGGCCAGTTCCTTGAGCGCGCGCTCCGGGACGTCGCCGTACACCAGGAGGCGAATGACGCTCTGGCGGCTCGTGATCTCGCGCACCTCGGGCCGCTCGGCGGCGGCCGGGAAGGTCGGAATGCGGTCGACTTCGGCCTTCAGTTCGTTGAGGGCGCGGTTGACGTCCGTGCCCGAACTGAACTCCGCGATCACCGACGCGAGCCCCTCGGAGGCGGTGGCCTCTACCCGGCTCAGGCCGTCCACCGCCCGGATCTGTTCCTCGATGCGGCGGACGATGGACTCTTCGACCTCCTCCGGCGCCGCACCGGGATAGGGGACGACGATCTGGACGCGGTCGAGGGAGAAATCGGGCAGGACTTCCTGGACGAGGTTCCGGGCCGACGCCAGACCGGCAAGGACGAGGAACAGCATGACGACGTTCGCGGCGATGCCGTTCTTCGCCATGAAGCCGATGGGGCCCCGGAAACTCCCCGGGTCCAGGTGATCGCCGGCGCTCATTCGGTTCTCTTCCGCGATGTCGTCCAGCCTTCCGCTCCTTGACTCTCCACGGACACTACGGTTTAAAGGCGCCGAGATCGATTCGCCAGAGCGCCGCGGAACGGGCAGCGGGTCGCTTCGATCCCGATAATGCGTATTTTGTCGTGCCCCCCGCGTCGGGGGCATCTTCGTGTTCGAACGGAGAGGCAATGGGAGACCCAATCCCCGTATGAGGATTCCGTCCAGCTATGTTGCGGGATACGAGGCCGCGCGCGCCGTCGATGCCCGGCTGGCGGACGACTACATCCGCCATACCACCCTCGGAGATCCCCTTGCGGACCGGGTCGTCGAGGATCTGGCGGCCGCTCATTCTCCCGGCGAAGTGCATCCGCTCATTGCCGCCGCCCTGCGGGATCCGTTCGAGTTGCCGGCTGGCCTGCCCGACTCCCTCGAGCACCTCGTGCGTGAAGTGGCCGTCATTCCGGATTGGTACGATCCGAAACTGGCCCAGGCGGCCACGCGCGGCTTCATCCGCAATTCGAGCATCATTCCCGCCGCTCTCGCCGGCGCCGCGATCGTGGAGGGCTTCTCGACCCTGATCAGCAAGTCCTTCCGGATTCGGGGCCGCATCACGCAGAACGGGGTGCGCCGCCTGCGCCAGAATCTCCTGCACCTGGCCGACCAGTACCTGCCCGGGGGGATGGAACCGGGTGGGGACGGATGGCGACTGACGCTTCGCATCCGACTGGTGCACGCCCAGTCCAGGATGCTTCTCAAGGATTCGGATGAATGGGATGCGGCAGCGCACGGCGCGCCGGTCAGCGCGGCGCACATCATGCTCGCCTCCACGACGTTCTCGGCACGTCTCCTGCAGCATTCCAGGCGCCTCGGCGCGAAGTTCAGCGACATGGAGTGGGAGGGGTACGTCCACGTGTGGCGATACACCGCCTGGATCATGGGCGTCCCGGAGGCGATTCTCTTCGAGGACTACGAGGACGCACGCCGCAGATTCGAGATCGGGATGCTGTGCGAGCCCGAGCCGGACGATGACGCGATCATCATGGCGAACAGTATCGTCAACAGCGCTCCGCTCCTCCTGGGCGTCAAGGATCCCTCGGAGCGCCGTCCCTTCGCGATGTTCATCTATCAGGTGTGCCGGGAACTGGTTGGAGATGAGCTGGCCGATGATTTCCTGTTCCCTCCATCGCAGCGGGTCAAACAGGTCCCGCTGCTGTGGTTGAAGCACCGGCTGAAGAGCGGGGCCATGAGGTGGATTCCGGGCTTCCACAGATTCAACAAGGGCTACGACTACATGGAGATGCTCCAAATCTCCAACGTGGGCGATTTCGAGCAATCCTACAGCCTGCCCACTACGCTCCACGACGAAGCCTCGCGGCCCTGGTAGGCGCTGCGACCCCCGGGACGCCGGCCGGCTAACGGAAACTGAGGCCGGTCCGGTCGCGGCCGCCGACCATGATGAAGGCGACGTTGCCCATGTCGTCGATGTCCTCATCGGGCCGGCCGTCAATCGCAATGATGTCGGCGAACAGCCCGGGCGCGATCGTCCCCACCTCGTCTTCGATCCCCACGATCTCCGCGTTCAGGCCGGTGGCGGCGGTGAGGGCCTCGAGCGGCGTGAAGCCGGCCGCGACGAGATTCTCCATTTCGAGCGGCATGTAGCCGTGCATGCTGTCGGTCCCGATCCCGACCTTGACGCCCTTCTCCTTCGACTGGCTGAGCTGTCCGAGACGGGCGACGCGCCGCTGGGCGCGACCTTCGTTCCGTGACAACTCCCGTTCGTGGACCTCGCGCCCGCGCGCGAGCCAGTCCCGGATGTTCCCGGCCTCGTTGTCGAGGAAGCTCCACTCGTTGAAGACGCTCTGGAACCCGATCGTGTAGGTGTTCACGAAGCCCACATCGTTCGCGACCATGAGGTCCATGAGGTCTTCGTTGAGGTTCCCGCCGTGCTGGATCGAGTTCACGCCCGCCTCGACCGCGAGCCGGATCGACTCCCCGTTCGCGTGGGCGGTGGCCTCGATGCCGAGCCGGTGCAGTTCGTTCACGGCCGCGTCGATCTCTTCCTTCGTGTAGTTGCTCTCGCCCGGAGCGTACGGGGTACCGTTGTTCGGACCCACCCGCGCCCGGTCGGTGATCGTGAGCTTCATGTGGTGGGCGCCCATTTCGTAGTTCTGACGGACGAACGTGCGCATCTCCCACGGCCCGTTCGTCGTGCGGTACTCCGCCGGACCGTGCCCCGCCGTGGTCGAGATGAAGTTGCCGCTGGGATAGATCCGGGGACCGGGAATGATGCCTTCGTCGACGGCCTGCGCCGCCTGGATGTCGTTGTAGTGGACCTCGCCGACGACGTACACGGAAGTGACGCCGGACATGAGCTGGACGCGGATGTTCCGCACGATGCGCGCCATCTGCATCGCGTCGTGCTGCTCCATCCCCTCCAGTTGGCCCCGGAGCGTACGGACGTCGGGCCGGATCGAGAGGTGTGCGTGCGCGTCGACGATCCCGGGCATCACCGTGTGGCCGCTCATGTCGACGACCCGGGCGCCATCCGGGATCGCGATGCTTGCCGCGTCGCCCACGGCCTCGATCCGCTCGCCGCGTACGATGATGACCTGGTTTTGCCGCGCCGGCGCCCCGCTGCCATCGATGAGGCGGCCGGCCCGGATCGCCGTCACGTCCTGCGCCGCGACCGGCAGAGCGGGAGTGGCGGCGGGGACGAGAATCGCGGCCAGCAGCGCGGCCTGCGGGGAGATGGCTTTCGTTCGCATCGGACGCTCCTCGGAATCGGCGGGTGGTCGGACGAGTGGACGGAACCTGCGCAACTTGTTGCACGCGTTCGAACGCGGCCAGACGGCCGTGGCGTTGCGCGCGGAACGTCCGTGGAGTCGGGCGCAAGCGGGCTATCGACTCCCGGGGGGGCGCACTACGTTGCCGCCGACCGATGACGCCCTACACGACTCACGACCGACCGGAGCCCTTTTGAGGCCGGATAGCCGCGCGCGCCGCTCCGGATTGCTGCTCCTGTTCTTCCTGTCCGGGATCAGTGGGCTCATCTATCAGATCGCGTGGGTGCGGCAGTCCGTCTTCACCTTCGGCGTGAGCATCTACGCCTACAGCACGGTCATTGGGGCCTACATGATCGGCCTCGCGCTTGGCAGCTACGTGATGGGCAGGCGCATCGATGCCCATCGGCAGCCGCTGCGCACCTACGCCTGGCTGGAAGTGGGTATCGCGGCGCTGGCCGCGCTCTCACCGTTCCTGCTGGCCGCACTCCACGGAGTGTACCCCGGGTTCAGCAACGCCCTCCCCGTGGGCGGATTCTGGCTTACGCTCAGCCGACTCGTCTTTTCGCTGGCCGTCCTCACTCCGGCGACGTTTCTGATCGGGGCCACGCTGCCCGTCATGAGCCGGATCTACGCGACGCACGGAGGACGTGTCGGGAGCGACGTGGGACGACTCTACCTCGTGAACACGGCGGGAGCCGCCCTCGGGTGCGTGCTGACAGGACTCATCTTCCTCCGGTATCTGGGAGCGCGGGAGACGATCTTCCTCGGCGCGGCGATCAACCTCTTCGTCGCGGCGGCGGCGCTCGTGCTCGCGCGCACGACTCATGCCCGGGGAGCGGCCAGCGCGCCGGAAGGTGTCATCGGGCAGCCGCCGGCCTCGGTCGAGGCTGCTCCCGACTCGGCCGAGGCTGCGGTCGACCCGGCCGGAGCCGCAGTGCCAGGCCTTCCGATCTCCGCCGGGGCGCTTCGATACGTGGCGGTCGCATACGCGATCTCCGGCTTCATCGCGCTCGGCTACGAGGTCGTGTGGGCGCGGATCCTCTACATCCATACCTCCCACGCCGCCTACTCGTTCTCCCTCATGCTGACGGTCTTCCTCGCCGGCCTCGCTCTCGGCGGCGCCGGGGGCAGCTGGATCCTGCGGCGGCGGCGGGCGACGCTGAGGCTCTTCGGGGCGCTTCAACTCGGCATCGGGCTCCTGGGCATTCTCATCCTCCATACCTTCGCGCGACTCCCCGCTCTCCATCTCCAGGACTGGTTCGGGGGCTACACCGTGGGCTACGAGTTCCTCATCGCCTTCGGCACGCTCTTCCCTCCCACCCTCCTCCTTGGCGCCATGTTTCCCGTGGTCGGAAGTCTGTACACGCGCGAGCGAACGGACGCCGTGGGCTTTCGCATCGGCCGTGTGAACGCGTTCAACACGCTGGGGGCCATCGCGGGGTCGCTCGGGGCGGGGTTCGTGCTCGTGCCGCTGCTGGGGCTCCGCAATACGACGGTGGCGCTGGCGGTATTGAACCTTGCGCTGGGAGCCGTGGCACTTCGTTTCGACCGCGGGGGGCGGCGGGCGCTGCGGTTCGCGCCGGCGGCCGCAGTTGCTCTTGCGATCCTGGCCGTCTCGATCCTCCCCACCGGCTTCTACCTCGGATCGTACTACACGGAGACCGACCGGCTCATCTTCTACAAGGAGGGCGTCGAAACTACGGTGGCCGTACTCGAGGTCCCGGAGGACAACTACAAGATCTCCTTCGTCAACGGCCGCGATGAGGTGCCCACGGACCGTCCGAGCATGCTGGCTTTCCGGCTTCTCGGCCATCTTCCGCCGCTGCTGCGCCCCGGCGCCCGCAACGCGCTGGTGCTGAGTTTCGGAAACGGCATCGCCACCGGAACGATGAACACACACGACATCCCCATCATCGACGCGGTCGACCTGTCGCCCGAGATGATGGAGGCCGCCGCCGTCTATTCCGAGGAGAACTACAACGTCCTCGACAGCGACCGGCTCCGGCTGCACGTGGAGGATGGGCGGAACTTCCTCCTGCGCGCGGGGGAGCCCTACGACATCATCTCCGTGGACGCGACGCACCCCGCTAACGCGAGTTCATGGGCGTTGTTCACGAGCGAGTTCTACCGGTTGATCGAGAGCCGGCTCGCCGAGGATGGCGTGTTCATGCAGTGGATCCCGATCCACGGTGTCCGCGAAGACGATTATCGCGACATCCTGAGGACCGTCTGGGACGTTTTTCCCAACATGACGCTGTGGTCGACCGGCTCGACCCACAGCTACGTGGTCGCGACGCGGGAGCCGCTGACCTCGGTCGTCATGCAGGCGGTGTTCGCGCGAGCCGCCGCCAACGCGGTCGTCACGCGGGATCTCGGTCCGCCGGAGACGATCGCGGGATACGTCGCGATGGCCGACGCGGATCTCACGGACTACATCGGACGCGGGCCGGTCATCACGGACGACAACGCCTTCTTCATGCCCGCGCGCTAGTGTCGTGTCGCGGAAATCCGCGGACTATCGAGAACCGTCGTTCGAGTCGCGCGAATCCCAGATCTCGACCGGGACCGGACCCATTCTGAGCGCGTCCGGGTTCACCCACGGCCGCGCGCCGTACGGCCGCTGCCGCGGCCACACCTCGTCCAGCGTCTCGCCCACGTAAAGCCGGCCGTCCTTCATCACGTAGGCGATGTCCTCCGTGTTCCGGATGTCGTCGAGCGGGTTCGAGTTCAGCACCATGAGGTCGGCGAGCTTCCCGACCGAGATCGTGCCCAGGTCATCCTCCGCCCCGAGGAAATACGCCCCCTCGACGCTCGCGAGTTCGAGCGCACCCATGGGCCCGAGCGCCACGGCCGCCATCCACACCTCCCAGTGCGAGCAGATGCCGTGCTGCTGGCCGTGCCCGCCGATCGAGCCGCGGCCGCCCTCGGCCATGATGTCGGCCAGTCCCTGCGCCACGATGGGGAAGATGTAGTCCGTCTTCGGCCGCAGCGCCCGGCGCCGCGTGTGGCCCATGAGCTGCTGCCACGGCATCCAGGCGCGCAGCTTCTCGCTCAGCCACACGTCGCTCTCGCCGAACCAGTACTCATCGTTCCAGGGGCCGGCGCGCGTACTGAAGGTGGGCGAATACACGGCTTCCGCCCGGCCGAAGAACTTCGCCACGTCCCCGTAGATCGGGGCGTACGTGAGCGAGTGCTCCCACGCGGTCTGCCCGTCCATGATCTTCGTCAGGTTATGGAGGAGGTCGTTCCCCTGCGAGGTGACCATGAGTCCGCGCCGGCGGGCGATGTCCGACACCCACTGCCGCTGGTCTCGCCGCGGCTGCAGGTACTGCTTGATGGAGACCGCGCCCCACGACTGGAGCCGCTCGATCTCCTCATCCGTCACTTCGTACGAGGTGAGGTCGTTCTGGCGCGCGGCGTCGCCCAGGTAGAGCGGGTCTCCGGTGCTGTACGTGCGCGGGCCGATCAGCATCCCCGCCTCGATGAGTTCGGCGGCCGGGAAGACGTCCTGCGACCACATCGAGTTGTCCATGTTGGCCGTGAC
Organism: uncultured Gemmatimonadota bacterium; assembly: GCA_964509895.1. Taxonomy (GTDB): domain Bacteria; phylum Gemmatimonadota; class Gemmatimonadetes; order Palauibacterales; family Palauibacteraceae; genus Palauibacter. Next base: position 14,118 of record CAZDZJ010000132.1, on the reverse strand, counting down.
GCCGTAGGCGAGCGGGACCGCTGCCTCGAACGCCTTCATGGGAATGATGCCCCGATACTCGCGGAAAAAGTGCGAGTGCATGTCGATGAAGCCGGGGATGATCGTCTTCCCCGCGAGAGACTCGACGCGGTCCGCGATCGAGGTGTCGCAGTCGCCCACGCAGGAGATGCGGCCATCACGCACGACCACGGTGCCCGACTCGATGACCGCGCGGTTCTCGAGGGTGATGATGCGCGCGTCCGTGAGGGCGATCGTCCCCGCCGCGTGGTCCCGCTGCACCCGAAGGTCGATCTCGGTCGTGTCGGCGCGTCCCGTCATCACGTCGTACGCGATGTAGGTGGGCCCGCTGCCGAACTGGACCGTGCGCTCGTCCCGCCACGAGGGGAAGAGTCCCCCCGTCCGGCTCAGGCGATGGACCGGGAAATCCCCATCCTTCTTGTCGATGACCACCGGATCGCCGGCCGTCCCGGCGACGGGGAGCGGCGTGAGGTAGACGTTGTCTCCCTCGTTGAAGGCGATCCAGTCTCCGCCGGGCGAGATCACGATCTCGTCCGCGAAGGGGAAGGTCGCGTGCTCCCGCCGGTCGCTCCCGTCGGTGCGGACCGAGACGAGAGCCGACGCGTCGCCACGTTCCCTCCCGAGTTGCGGATAGAAGATCCTCCCGTCCGGACCGAACGAGGGCCGCACGAACATGGTGCGCGTGGAGAGCGTGGGGCCGGAGACGCGGGTCACCTCGGTGGCGGGGCCGCCGCCCGCGGGAAGCAGGACGATGTCGTACCACGGATTATGGGCGTACGTACGCGTGCGGGCCGTCGCCCCGGAGCCCCGCACCGCCATGATCCGGCCGCCGTCCGGGCTCCACAGCGTTTGGCTGTACTCCCCGTATTCCTCGGACAGTTGCACCGGCTCCGCTCCGCCCGCGCCGCCCCCGGCGCGCGCCTTCCAGAGGTGGCCGCCGCCGATCTCGTCGACGCTGGTGAACGCGATCCACTCGCTATCCGGCGACCACGCCGGGGAGTACTCGAAATCGGTGAACGAATCCGGCGTCAGCCGGCGGGGCGTTCCCGCTGGAAGGTCCATGACCCAGACCTTGCCGACCGCCTGGAACGCGAGCCGACGCCCATCGGGGGATCCGACCTGCCAGCGGGTGAACCGCGCGCGGAACTCGCCTTCGTGGATGTCGACCGGGGCGTAGGCCAGTTCGGAGATCACCCGGTGGACGCGCGCTTCGAAGGGGATCGTCTCCACCTCCCCGCTCTCCACATGCAGGCGGCGCAGCTTGCCGCCCTGTGAGAGGACGATGGATCGGCCATCGGCGGACCAGGCGTAGCCGGGCAGGACGCGCAGGTTGTTCGTGTCCTCGACCATGTCGCGCTCGATCGGATCCATGATCACGCGCTCGGCGCCGGTATGGAGGTCCCGGAGCCAGAGCGCGGTGCGCGGTCCGTACTCGTGTCCCTTCCACACGATCGTGCCGTCGGGGATGCGGCGGGCGAAGGCGAGCCAGCGCCCATCCGGCGACACCTCGGGGGCCCAGGCACCGCCGCTCGAGAGCCGGTACTGGCGGGAGGGCTCCCCGTGCGTGATCGAGATGATCTCGCCGCTGCGCAGATCCATGCGGCGGACGTTGTAGGCACCCTGGAGAGCGTCCCGCTCGGCCCCCGGCGGCCCTGCCGCATCGTCGAATCCGTCGAATCTGCCCTGGTCGGCGAAGGCCACCCCCTGCCCCGGGGTGCTGATGTGGAAGTAGAGGTAGCGGCCGTCCGCGGAGACCGAGGGCCATGACGGGTTCTCGACCTCGTCCCCGACGAGTTCCACGCCCTCTCCGCCGTCCCGGTGGTACATCCAGATCCCGCGCGTGCGGTCGCCGCCCAGTTCGTAGCGGCGCACGACGATGTAGCGGCTGTCGGGCGTCCACGCGGGCTCGACCACGCGTATCGCCATGTCCTCGAACACCGCGCGCGGGTTCCCGCCGTCGGCATCCATCACCCAGAGGTTGTTCTGTCCGCCACGATCGGATACGAAGGCGATCGACCGGCCGTCGGGAGAGAACCGGGGGTGGAAGTTGATCGCCACCCCGCTGTTCTGGGTGAGGGAGACGGCTTCACCCCCCTCCGCGGACACGCGGTAGACGTGACCGAGGAGATCGAACACGATCCAGGCGCCGTCGGGGGAGACGTCCACCGACATCCACGTTCCCTCGCGGGTCGTGAAGTCAATCTCGCGGGTGTCGCCGTAGGCGGCCGTGACGTCCCACGCCCCGGCATCCTGGCCGCCGCTCCGGGGCCCGCCCGGGCCTCCGGGGTCGGCCTCCTGCGCGAGCAGGCCGACGGCGGCTCCGGAGCAGAGACTCGCGGCCAAAACGACGAGAACGGCGGGAACGAACAAGACGGCGGGGGGCGTGCGGCGCGGCTTCGACACGGGAACCTCCTTGCGGGTGGCCTCTCCCGGAAGCTGCTCCCACGCGGCCGACGCCAGCAAGCAACGGCCCCTCTCGGCACCCCGGGACGCTCCTGTCTGTCGACACCGTCCCAACACCGACCTAGCTTTTCGGCATGGATCGGTTCACGCGTCGGTCAACGGCTCTCCTGGTTCTCGTCGTGCTCGTACTGCCGTACGTGCGGGCGCCGTTGTGCCAGGCGGGATCTCACGAGCATGCCGACCACCACGCACCCGCGGGCGTCCGCGCTCTCGTCGACCTGCCGAGCCACGGCTCGGAGGCGGCGACGGATTGCCACACGCTGATGGGCTGCGCCATCGTGCTGCAGGCCTCGCTTCCGGTCGTGGCTACTGGCTTCCGGGTGTTCACCCACGCGACGGGCGACGCACTGGCGATCGCGGCCGCGCCCATCCGATCCCGAGCCTCTCCGGACACTCCCCCTCCGAAGACCGTCTGAACGAATAGGCCGCACAGCTGCCCCGATCATCCGTCCGTAACGAGGTGGTCGGCGGCTCGACGTCATCGTTCAGACAAGAGGTATCTCATGTCAGCCGTTCATCTCGCCGGACCTCGTCCGGCGCGGCTGCGTCCCATCGCGCTGCTCGCGGGAGTGGCGCTGTCGTCCGGGATCGGCGTGCCGCCCCCCGCGCTGGCCGCGTCGCAGGAAACCGACACGCTGCGCCTGTCGGATGCGATCGCGCTCGCGCGCGAGGGGAACCCGATGCTGCGGGCCTTCCGCCTCCGGGCGGACGCCGCGGACGCGCGCATCCCGCAGGCCGGGGTCCTGCCGGATCCGGTGATTTCGTTCGGCCTCCGAAACCGGCCACTGGACGGCTTCGGCACCGACGAACGAATGACCGCCAACACGTTCCAGATCCAGCAGTCGCTCCCGTGGCCGGGGAAGCTCGGCGCCGCCGAACGGAGGGAGGCGCACCTTGCGACTGCCGCCGACCTGACGGCGGGCGAAGCGGAGGCCCAACTCATCCTCCGCCTGAAGACGGCGTATTTCGAACTCGCGTTCCGGGACCGGACGCTCGACATCATGCGAGCCACGCGGGATCTCCTGCGCGAGTTCCTCGAAGTCTCGAATACGCTGTACGCCGTGGGGACGGGCCTCCAGAACGATGTCCTGCAGGCCCAGGTCTCGGTCGCCTCGATGACGGAAGACATCACGGCGGCGGAGCAGTCGCGCCTGGCGATGGCCGCGCGATTGAACGCGCTCCTGGGGCGCGGGCCGGAGAACGGAGTTCCTGCCCTCGAGCTGCCGGAGCCCGGCGAGGCCCTGCCCAGCATGGAAGCACTGATGGGGAAGGCCGTGGAGGGTCGTCCCGCGCTGCGCGCCGCCCGTGAGCAGATCCTGGCGGCGGCATCGGCGTACGAGACCGCCCGGCGGACGCTCTACCCGGACCTTCGATTCGCGGCCGACTACTCCCAGCGACCGCAGTACGCGGACATGCTCGGATTCAGCGTGGGCTTCAGCATTCCCCTCTGGGCCGGGTCCCGCCAGCTTCCGCTCCGCGACGAAGCCCTCGCCCGGCAAGCCGTGGCGGAGGCGACCGAACTCGACCTGCGCAACGAGACCTTCGCGCGCCTCGCCGAGGCCCGGGCCGAGTCCGATCGGGCCCTCCGGCTGCACGACCTGTATTCCTCGTCCATCCTCCCCCAGGCGCGGGCTGCTGTGGAGTCATCTCTCTCCGCCTACCGGGTGGGAGAAGTGGATTTCACTACGCTCGTCCAGAGCGAACTCACCGTGAACCGATACGAGATCGAGCGCGTGAGGCTCACGGCCTCCTATCACACCGCCGTGGCAGAAATCGAAGCCCTGACCGGGGCGGATCCGGAGGTGACCCGATGATGATATCCCACGAATTCCCCGTCGGCGCGCGTGCCGCCATCGCCTCGGTGCTCGTGGCCCTCTCGGCGTGCGATGCGGCTCCGGAGCCGCCGCGGGAGGCTGCGATGGAGGTCGATCACGCCGGCCATGCGATGCCCGTGGCCGCTCCGCCGGAGATCGATACGCTGGCCACCCCCGGGCGCGGGCGCGTCCAGCTCACGTCCGAACAGGAACGGGCGCTCGGCGTCACCTACACGACGGCCGAACGCATGACCGTCTCGCGCGAGATCCGCACGGTGGGCCGGATCGACGCGCCGGAGCGCGATGTCGCGGACATCACGCCCAAGATCGACGGCTTCGTCGAGGAGTTGTTCGTCGCGACGACGGGCGAGGCCGTGGAGCGTGGGCAGCCGCTGCTCACGATCTACAGTCCTGCCCTCGTCGCGGCACAGGAGGAACTTCTCACGGCGCGGCGCCTCGCGGCCGAAGTCGACCCCGAGGCGGTCGAGGCGTGGTCGGGCGCGCAGTCCATGCTCGAGGCGAGTCGCCGCCGCCTCGCCTACTGGGACATCACCGAGGAGCAGATCGAGCGCCTTGAGCGGACGGGCGAGGTGACGAAGACGATGCGACTCGTGGCCCCCGTGAGTGGGATCGTGCTCGAGAAGGATGTCTTCGAGGGACAGCGCGTCACGCCCGGCATGCGGCTCTATCGTCTCGCCGACCTCTCGACCGTGTGGGTCGAGGGAGAGGTCTTCGAACGCGACCTCCAGTTCGTCGGAGTGGGTTCGCAGGCTCACATCGAGGTCACCGCCTATCCGGGCGAACACGTGATGGGGAACGTGAGCTTCGTGCACCCGACCGTCGAGATCTCAAGCCGCACAAACCGCGTGCGGGTCTCGGTCCCGAACCCGGACCTTCGCTTCAAGCCCGGCATGTTCGCCACGGTGTTCTTCGACGTCATCGCGATCCGGGACGACATCGCCGTCCCCCTCGAAGCGGTCGTCGTGACGGGCGAGCGAAATCTCGTCTTCGTCCGGGACGAGGGAGGCCTGCTGGATCCCCACGAAGTCGTCCTCGGCGCGCAGGCCGGGGATCGCATCCAGATCCTGAGTGGGCTGGTGGAGGGCGAGACGATCGTCGCCTCCGCGAACTTTCTGATCGACGCGGAGTCGCGTCTCGGGGCGACGGGCGGGGGGATGCCCGGCATGCAGCACGCGGGTCACGGAGAGATGATCGCGCCCGACACCGATCCGGACACGATCAGGCAGGACACCGCCGGTACGGACGCTCACCGGGGGCACGAATGATCAACCGCGTCATCGAATGGTCCGTCCACAACCGCTTTCTCGTCCTGCTGGCATCGGTCGCGATCGTCGGGGCCGGGCTGTGGGCCCTGCGCACGACGCCGCTCGACGCGATTCCAGACCTGTCGGACGTCCAGGTCATCATCCAGACGGATTTCCGCGAGCAGGCGCCGCAGATCGTGGAGGACCAGGTCACGTACCCGATCGCGTCGGAGATGCTCAAGGTGCCGGGCGCGCGCGTCGTGCGGGCCTTTTCCTTCTTCGGACTCAGCCTCGTCTACGTGATCTTCGAGGACGGGACGGACATCTACTGGGCCCGCTCCCGGGTGCTCGAATACCTGAACGGCATCCGGCGACAGCTTCCCGCGGAGGTGGAACCCGCGCTGGGACCGGACGCGACGGGGGTGGGGTGGGTCTACGAGTACACGCTCGAGTCGGACAGCCTGGACCTGGCCGAACTCCGGACGCTCCAGGACTGGTACATCCGGTATCAGCTGACGGCGGTGCCGGGCGTCTCCGAGGTCGCGAGCCTCGGCGGGTTCGTGAAGCAGTACCAGGTGGAAGTGGATCCGGAGCGGCTGCGGGCGTTCGACATCCCGGTGACGGAGGTGTCGCGGGCGATCGGCTCCCACAACATCGACATCGGCGCGCGCGTCCTGGAGATGGGGGGACGCGAGTACATGATCCGCGGCCTCGGCTACCTGCGGGGTACCGTCGACATCGAGAACGTGGCCGTGGGGGCGACGCCGAACGGAACGCCGATTCGCGTGGCGGATGTCGCGACGGTGCAGATCGGGCCGGCGCCGCGCCGGGGAGTGGCGGATCTGGATGGCCGGGGCGAGGTCGTCGCCGGGATCGTTGTGATGCGGTTCGGTTCCGATGCCCTGGAGACGATCGAACGGGTCAAGGCACGGCTGGACGAGATCAACGAGGGCCTCCCGGCCGGCACCCGGCTGCGGCCCGCCTACGATCGCAGCGACCTGATCCACCGGGCGATCGACACACTGCGCGAGAAGCTCGTGGAAGAGTCGCTCATCGTGGCGGCGGTGGCGCTCCTGTTCCTCCTCCATGTCCGTTCGGCGCTGGTGGCGATCGTTACGCTCCCGCTGGGGATCTTCGTCTCGTTCATCATCATGCGCTGGATCGGCGTCAACGCCGACATCATGAGCCTGGGCGGCATAGCCATCGCGATCGGCGCCATGGTCGACGCCGCCATCGTGATGATCGAGAACATGCACAAACATCTCGAGCGCGCGGCGCCGGGAGCGTCGCGCTGGGACATCGTCCTGCAGAGCGCCAAACAGGTCGGGCCGCCGCTCTTCTTCTCCCTCCTCATCATCACCTTCAGCTTCCTCCCGGTGTTCGCGCTCGAGCAGCAGGAGGGGCGCCTGTTCAAGCCGCTGGCGTTCACGAAGACGTTCGCCATGGCCGGCGCCGCGTTCCTCGCGATCACGGTCGTACCCGTCCTCATGGGGTATCTCGTGCGCGGGCGCATCCGCCCGGAGCGGGCGAATCCGGTGAACCGCGTGCTGCGTTTCGCCTACCGGCCCGTCATCAACTTCGCTCTCGGGCGACCGTGGGTCGTCGTATCGGCCGCCGCCGTGATGCTGGGAGCGACCGTGATCCCGTGGCAGCGCCTGGGCAGCGAGTTCATGCCTCCCCTCCAGGAGGGCTCGATTCTCTTCATGCCGACGACGGTCCCGGGGGCTTCGATCGCGCAGGCCCGCGAGATCATGCGCTATCAGGACAGCGTCCTCGCCTCCTTCCCCGAAGTGGAGACGGTGCTGGGGAAGGCGGGACGCGCGGAAACCGCGACCGATCCGGCGCCCCTCGACATGTTCGAGACGACGATCACGCTCAGGCCCCGCGAGGAATGGCGTCCCGGCCTGACGCAGGCCGGCCTGCTGGCGGAGATGGACCGGGCCGTGGCCCTGCCCGGCGTCACGAACGCGTGGACGATGCCCATCAAGGGACGCATCGACATGCTCGCCACGGGGGTCCGGACCGCCGTCGGGATCAAGATCTTCGGTCCGGATCTCGACACGCTCCAGGCGCTGGGCGAGGAGGCGGAGCGGATCGTGCGCGACATTCCCGGGACGCGCAGCGCGTTCGCCGAGCGGGGGGTCTCCGGGTACTACGTGGACATCGGCGTGGACCGGCCGGAGGCGGCGCGGTACGGCCTCAACGTCGGCGATGTCCATAACGCGATCATGGCGACGGTCGGCGGGATGGATGCGACGATGACGGTCGAGGGCCGCGAGCGCTACGCCGTCAACGTCCGGTATCCCCGCGAACTGCGCGACGACCTGCAGAACCTGCGCGAGGTGCTCGTCGCGGCTCCGAACGGTCCGCAGATCCCGCTCGGCCAGGTGGCGAACGTCCAGGCCGTGCAGGGACCGATGGCCGTGAAGACCGAGAACGCCTTCCCCGTCACGACGGTCTTCATCGACATCGAGGGGAGGGACATCGGCGGCTACGTCGAGGAGGCGCGCCGGATCGTGGCGGAGCAGCTGGATCTCCCGAGCGGATATTCGCTGGCCTGGAGCGGCCAGTACGAGTTCATGGAGCGTGTCCGGGAGCGGCTCGGCGTCGTGGTGCCGATTACGCTCGCGATCATCTTTCTCCTGCTCTACCTCAACTTCCGGGGGATCGGCGAATCGCTGATCGTCATGCTCGCCCTGCCCTTCTCGCTCGTGGGCGGCATCTGGTTCCTGTGGCTGCTGGGCTATCACACGAGCGTGGCGGTCTGGGTCGGGTTCATCGCCCTCGCCGGCGTCGCGGCGGAGACCGGTGTGGTGATGCTCATCTACCTGGACGAGGCGTTCTACCGCTACCGGCGCGAAGGCCGCCTGCGCAGCCCCGCGGATGTGGCCCGGGCGGTCCGCGAGGGCGCCCTGGAGCGGCTGCGTCCCGTCGTGATGACCGTCACGGCGATCACCGCGGCGCTGGTCCCGATCATGTGGAGTGCCGGGACGGGGGCGGACGTCATGAAGCGGATCGCCTCGCCGATGGTCGGCGGCATGATCTCGGCCACGGTGCTGACGCTGCTGGTGATTCCCGCCATCTACCTGCTGTGGCGCCGGTGGCAGCTCCGGGCCATGTGGGCGGACGCGGCGGGCGAAGCCGGCGTCTGAAACGTTGAACCGACGACCAGGCACCGGTAGTCTGGCTGCGCGACGGGCGGCGGACGGGTGCGATTCTGCCGCGCGCGAACCGGTTCGAATCCCCGCTTGACGAAGGATGATGCCGATGCTCACCGATCCGACTCGCGGAACGCGACGGACACGGGCGAGGGCGGCCGGAATCGCGGTCGCGCTGCTGACGGCCGCGGCGACCTTGGTCTTGACGGGGGCGGGGTTCGCTCAGGAGGTCATCGAACTCCCGGGCGAGGATCGCTGGCTCGAGGCCGATTTCGAGGAAGTCTACCGGGTCGGCTCCGCGTTGGGAGAGGCGTGGGAGGAGTTCGGCACGATCGCCCGCGTGGGGTTCGATGGCGCCGGGAACCTCCACGTTTTCGATCGTCTGGCGGCCCGCGTGGTCGTCGTGAGCCCGGAAGGAGATCTCGTCCGCGAGTTCGGCCGCCGGGGTGAAGGGCCGGGCGAATTCCAGAACGCCCAGGACATGGCGGTCATGTCCGACGGCCGCATCGTGATCGCCGACATGGGACACCACGCCTACCAGATCTTCGGCGCGAGCGGCGAGTTCGAGCGCATGGTGCGCATGGACGGCCCGCCCGGGCTGGCAATCATCCGGATGCATTGGCCGGAGCCCGGAGGTCGGTCCCTCATCGTGGATGCGCAGGTCAGGAGCTTCTCCGTGGACTTCCGAGCGACGGAGGAGTCCAACTTCACGTTCCCGAAGACGCGCGCGATCGAACGGATCGATCTCACCGGCGCCGATGTGGTGAGAGAAGTCGCTGCCGAGGGCTGGATGCCGCCGCGCGCCGATCCGGAAACGCTCGACATGGGCGGTGGGCGACGCATCGTGCGTTCGGAGGGTCCCCGCCGAGAGTTCGAACCGCCGCTCACCGTGGGCGTGCTCCCCGATGGAAGGCTCGCATTCTCGGACTCGTCGGCGTACGCGATCAGGATCGCGGGTCGGGATGGCGTGGTCCGCCGAATCCTGAAGCGGCCCTTCTCGCCCGAGCCCGTCACGGAGCGCATCAAGCGGGCGGAGAAGGACCGGCAGCTGAAGGAAGCGGGCGCGGGTTCGGTCAGGCTGATGCCCGGCGGGGTGAGCGGCACCGGACCCGGGTTGGGAGAGCGGGCCCGGGAACGGATCGAGTCGCTGGAGTTCTTTGAGGAAGTGCCCGTCGTCCGACGTGTGCGGGCGAGTTGGAACGGAATCATCTGGGTCCGGCGCAGAGGTGAGGAGCCTGTCTCCAACGGCCCCGTCGACCTCCTCGCACCTGACGGGCACTACATCGGAAGCTATCCCGCCGGCGCGACAGCCGTGCCGCACGCGTTCGGACCGGGTGGCCTCGCCGCCTTCGTCGAACGCGGCGAACTCGACGTCCAGACCGTCGTCGTGAGGCGACTCCCGCAGTCGGTCAACTGACCGCCGGACTCGGAGGCGGCACTCCCGCGCGGGTTACGCCCGCAGGGTCCTTCGGCAAGCCGCGGCGCCGCTCAGTACGACACGCCGGTCGCTCGGCACAGCCAGCGCTGGAACGGCGAGGCCGTGCGGCAGAGGGCGGCAAACCTGTCTAGGAAGTCGTCCGACACCACGTCGTCCTCGCCCAGCTGCACCACCGCGATGAAGTCCTTGCGCCGCAGGTCCTCGATCAGCGGATGGTCTACGCTGAAGCCCTGCGGGGCCCGGAGGAGCGATTCCCCCGAGAGCTCGAAGGTGCTTCGAAAAGGCGCGCCGCGCGCCGCCCGCTCCCAGGCTTCCGGATCCTCGTCGATGGACGCGCGGATCTGCCGCAAAGCCTCACCGCCGGGGCGCCAGGAGCCGCAGCCCACGAAGCAATGCCCCGGCTGGATGTGCAGGTAGAAGCCGGGAGCATGCGCGTCCCTGCCCGCCTCGTGCCGGAACTGGATGCCGGTGTGGGTCTTGTACGGGCTCTTGTCCCTGGAGAAGCGGGTGTCGCGGTAGATCCGGAAGAGCGAGCCCCCATTCGCCCTCGGATCCGCGACGAAGTGCGGGCTGATGCCCTCGAGGGGCATGGAGAAATCGGTTACGAAACGGAGTGCCGGCTCCCTGACGTCGGCTTCGTACCGAGACTTGTTGGCGAGGAACCATTCGCGGTTGTTGTTGGCGGCCAGATCGCTCAGGAAGCTGAAGGTGCGGGGCGTGAAGTAGGCTGCGGTCATTGCACGGTGGCCTGTCGGCTGGTGAGACGGGTGTGATGAGCGGGGCCGATAGCTATGGTGTCGATCCGACGGAGGCAAGCAGCGAACCCACCATCGACCGGACAGCCGCCCACCATGACGCGAACCGAACTCAGCCGTACGATCAACGCTCCGCCCGGAGTCGTCTTCTCGACCATCGCCGACATTTCCAACTTTTCCGAGGCAGTGCCGCACATCGAGCATGTGGAGTTTCTGTCGGAGGCGCGGACGGGCGTGGGCGCCCGCTTCCGGGAGACGCGGGTGATGGGGGGCCGAAAGGCAGCCACGGTGCTGGAGGTGACCGAGTACGTCGCGGACCAGCGTGTTCGCTTCGTGTCCGACCAGGGCGGCACGGTCTGGGACACGATCTTCACCGTCGAGCCGGACCCGGAGGGCCGCGGGACGCGGCTGGTCATGGTGATGGAGGCGAGGCCTCACACGCTTGTGGCCAAGCTCATCACGCCGCTCATGAAGAGAGTGATCGCCAGGGCGATTGCCGCCGACCTCGATGCCGTGAAGGCATTCGCCGAAGCGGCTGGATAGTCGGCCTTCTCCGTGCCGATTCTCACAACGCGTGCTTTCGCGGAGCAGCTATCGGGTTGAACCGGGACGCTGGAACGGTCCACCTTGTTCGCGTATCGCAACTTGACGAAGGACGGCGCCGATGCTCGCCAGCCTGACTCCCGCAACGCGACGAATCCAACCGGGAGCGGCGCGAATCGCGGTCGCGCTGCTGGCCGTGTTGGCAACGTCTGCGGCGCCGAGAGCGGACACGCGCTCCACGAGATCGCCGACCTCTTCATCGAGGCCCGCTGAGCCGGAGCCATGTTGCAACCGGACCCTGGATCGGAAGGGAGGACCGTGTGTCGCCACCGGCGGCTGCGAAGTATGTGATCGTCGGCGCCGGGATCCACGGGCTTTCTACGGCCTGGCACCTGGCCCGGGAACTCGGGGCACGGGGCCGGGGAGGTGGCCGCGATATCGTCGTGCTCGACAAGAGCGGCATCGGGGCCGGCGCCTCGGGCATCGCGTGCGGCGTGATCCGCAACAACTACTTCCAGCCGGCCATGCGGGAACTGATCGCCCACTCGGTAAACGTATGGGAAAGCAACCGCGAGCCGTTCTCCTATCATCCGGTGGGGTACCTGCAGATCAGCCACGAGGCCATGCGCGAGGATGTCGCCTCGATTCACGAGCAGCAGCGAGCCATCGGATACCCTTCCACGTTCGTCGAGGGTGCGCGCGCGTCCACAGCCTATCTGCGCCGGATCTTCGACGATTGGCGAGCCGGAGGCATCACCAGCGTCCTCCACGAGCACCGGGGCGGGTACGCGAACAACATGGCCTCCCTGCGGGGACTGTGGTCTCTGGCGGCGGCCGAGGGCGTCCGCCTCCACACCTGCACCGTCACCGGCTACGTGCGTGACGGATCGGGGGCCGTGTCCGCGGTCGTGACGGACCGCGGCCGGATCGCCTGCGATCAGGTGGTCGTTGCGGCCGGGCCGTGGGTGGAGAGGCAGTGGAAGATGCTCGGCCTCCCCGCCCTGACCCGGATCGCCACCCCGGACGGCGCCATTCACGAAGTCCCGACCTGGACCGGCTGGGCGCTGCAGGAAGGGACGCTCGCCGTCGATCCGGGCTATCTCACGAACAACGCGGGGAACCTTCCTCCGGTCGTCCACATGGACACGGACGAACCCCTCCGGGACGCGGATGGGCTGGTGACCGAAGGTCCGTGGGGCGTCTACTACAAGCCCGATTTCAGCTTCGGCGGCGTTCAGGGCGGGGCGATGCCCCACAGGATCGACGCTCCGGCCGCCTCGGTGGCGGTCGATCCCTACGGCCCGGCCTCGGCAGACTTCGGGGTAGGGGATGATTTCTACCGGATGTGGCCTGCGGCGCTCGCCTTCTGCCAAGGCCGGTTCGCGGACGGAGCCACTTGATGAACCGCGAACCGTCGGGCGGAATCGGCATGTTCTCGCCCGACAGCTTCCCCGTCTTCCACGCGTTCGATAACGCGTACGTCATCGCTGATTCCAACCACGGCTACAAGATGATCGGGGTCGGCGCCCTCGTGGCGAAGGAACTGCTCGGGGAGCCTCGGAGCCTGCTCGAACCGTTTCGCTACGACCGCTTCGCGGCGGGCGACCTTCACCCGGTGAGCAACTCCCCGTTTCCGTGGAGCTAGCAGGCCGCGGCGCTTGAATGACCGCTGGGTTTCTGCGACACGACACCAGGGCGAATGGAGCCGATCGGATTCGAACCGACGACCTCCTGCTTGCAAAGCAGGCGCTCTCCCAACTGAGCTACGGCCCCTGGATGCGAGCGGGACACGGCGGTGTCCCCAAGGCGTGAAGGATGGGGTGCGCACGCTCCGCTCGCCAGTTTTGCAGCCGCCCGGCTTCGGTCGAGACCGGTGGGAGTTGCGACGCTTCAAGCCCGGCGTCTACGCTCCCTTGGAGACTTGAGCAGCCCAACTTCCGGAAGGCCGGTGGTCATGGCAGAATCTCGCAGGACGTTCCTCAAGCAGTCTGCCGCGACCGTGGCCGCCGTTTCCCTGACAGGCTGCGCCCCCGGAGCCGCCGACGAGCCGGCATCCGGGACGGACGGAGGCGCGCTCTCCGGCTCCAGCGGCGCCACGCCGGTCCCTCTCCCCCCTGAGACCCTGCGGGCAATCGGCGAAGCCGTCCTCCCCGACGAACTGGGGGAAAACGGCAGGGAACGAGCCGTGCGGGCCTTCGAGCGCTGGTCCGAGGCGCTGGAGCCTGTCGCAGAGCTGAGTCACCCGTACCTCGTACCGGAGATCCGGTATTCGGGCCCGGATCCACGGCCGGGATGGGCGGCGCAACTCGAGGGGCTCGAGAAGGAGTGCGCGAGCCGCCACGGGGTATCCGTCTCCGATCTCGACGTGCCCGGCCGCCGGGAACTGCTGGCGGGGCCGCTCGGGGAGACCGGGCCCGACCTGGGGGCGCCGCAGAACGCGCACCACGTCGCGCTGGCCCTGGCAGCGCACTTCTTCGGCTCCGCGACCGCGACCGACCTCTGCTACGGGCGGGGCATTCGGAAGGAACCGTGTATCGCGCATCATATGGCATCGTAACGTCATATTTCACAACATTTTATGTCGATCATACATCGGTTAGTGTATCACTCTGAATATGCAGAAATGAACGGGAATACCCTCCACCTAACTGGAAGTCTTCGGAA
>CAZDZJ010000131.1:0-12392 GCA_964509895.1 uncultured Gemmatimonadota bacterium | reverse complement strand
CCGCGCCGAGCCCGGCATCCATCGCGTGCCGCATCGCCCACAAGCAGAATCGACAGGAGTTGCCGATGTTGTTCCAAGCCCCATTCGAACCGGTGCGCCCACTAGAGAGTTCTTGTAGGAAGAAGGGGCTGAGCCGAAGCGGTGGCGGGAGACATCGATATCGACTCACGGCGAAGTGTTCGGTGCTCGTGCTTACCGTGGGGACCGCTCTCTCCTGCTCAGGAGACGGGGCCACGCCTCCAGCGCCGCCACCGGCCCCTCCGCCCCCACCGCCGGTGGCCCCGGTGCAGGTGGGGACGATTCCAAACCAGACCGTGCAGACGGGGCAGACGGCGACCTTGGACGTGGTTTCGTACTTCCGCGATCCCGATGGCGGTGCGCTGACGTACGCGGCCGCATCATCCGCCGCCGGGGTCGTCTCGGTGGCGCTTTCGGGCAGCACCCTGACGATGGTGGGCGTGGCGGACGGCACGGCGACCGTTACGGTGACGGCGCGCGATCCGGGCGGCCTGACGGCGACGCAGAGCTTCCAGGTCACGGTCGAGACGCCGAACCGGGCTCCGGAGGCGGTGGGCACGATTCCGAACCAGACCGTGCAGACGGGGCAGACGGCGACCTTGGCCGTGGCCTCGTACTTCCGGGATCCGGACGGGGACGCCCTGACCTATACGGCCGCGTCGTCCGCTGCCGCAGTCATCTCCGTGTCTCTGTCCGGGAGCACCTTGACGATGGTGGGCGTGGCGGATGGGACCGGGACGGTCACGGTGACCGCCAGGGACCCCGATGGCCTGACGGCTGCGCAGAACTTCCAAGTGATGGTGGAGACGGCGAACCGGGCGCCCGAGGCGGTGGGGACGATCCCCAACCAGACCGTGGCTACGGGAGGGCAGGCGACGGTGGACGTGTCGTCGTACTTTCGGGATCCGGACGGGGACGGTTTGACGTACACGGCCGCATCGAGCAACGCGACCGTGGCGACCGCGACAGTGTCCGGCAGCAGTGTGATGATCTCGGCGGGGGCGGCGGGTACGTGGACGGGGACGGTGACGGCTGGGGATCCGAGAGGTCTGGCGGGCGTGCAGGATATCCAAGTGACGGTGGAGAGGTCGAACCGTGCGCCGGAAGCGGTGGGTACGATCCCGAACCAGCCGGTCAACGCGGGGTCATCACGGTCGGTGGACGTGTCATCGTACTTCCGGGACCCGGACGGTGACGCCCTGACCTACACGGGCGCGTCGAGCAACACGGCGGTGGCCACGGTGGCGGTGTCCGGAGCGCGGGTCACCATCTCCGGCGTGGCCGCCGGGACCGCGAACGTGACGGTGACGGCTCGCGATCCGGGCGGTCTGACGGGGACGCAGCGATTCGGAGTGACTGTGCGCGGCGGGGGCGGTGGAGCCGGATTCCGGGACGATTTTGGTTCGGTCGCCAGCTTGGGCGACTGGGAGATCGCAAACGCCAATGCTGTCGTGTCAAATGGCGTCCTGCGTCTCACCAACACGACGGATGATTTGCTCGGAATCGCGGAACGCGAGGTCGACCCGGTGCTTACGGACTGGACGATCCGGGTCAGGATGGGCCGGGCCGCGGACGATGGAGCCGTGCGGATGTATTGGTTCACGGAGGATGACCGCTACCAAGCCTTTGGCGTATCGCTTGGCCCGCACAGTCAAGGGCACAACTACAGGTTCCTTCTCTGGGACGATGATGAGTCGGGCTGGTTTTTTCTCGGGGATTTGAGCGGCAACTCGGATGCGATTCGAGATGCGCCGGGCGAATTCACGGAGGTCACGATTGGATGGGACGGCGGTGAGTTCTTCCTGATGGCGGGAGACGCCGAACTCTGGAAGTTCACGCCGAACGCGACGTTTCGTGCAGCCTTTGGCGGCGTGACGGATATCTGGTTGGCGAATGGCGGAGACAGCGGCGCCACGCACCTTTTCGATTGGGTAGAAGTGACCGGCGGAGGTGGCGGAGGTGGCGGCGGCGATGCCTGCACCGTGGGATTGGTGTTGAGTCCGGGCGAATCCTGCACCTTCAGCGGCGGCACTTTCGAGGTGTTGAGCAACGGGTGCGTCCGCGTCGGCAGTGTCAGCGGAATCTGCGCCCAAAACATCTCAATTAACGGGCTCAGGGCGACCCGCTTGAGCGGCAACCGATGGGAGATCCTCGAGTTGCCGAGCGGAGATGCGGACGAAGGCGGCGATCCGACTGCGACGCCGGCGTTCGACCTTGCAAAAACGGCCAAAATGAAGAACGGAGCGGTCGGTCTGACCGGCGACACGCTCGAAATCAGGCGGCGGCGCTAGTAGCAAGTGTCTTTGTTTCGGTCGCGGCGTGACGCGAGAGGCTTTGCGAAACGCCGAACCTTGCCGATGGCGGGGGTGGCCATGCTATGGGTTGCGGCCTGCGGCGATGCGGGGTCCGACGTCGTGTCCCCGCCGCCGGTCGTGAACCGGCCGCCTGCCGCCGTCGGAAACATACCCGCGCAGACCGTTTTCGCCGGCGAGACGGCGGCGGTGGACGTGTCGTCGTACTTCAGCGACCCCGACGGGGACGCCCTTTCCTACACGGCGGTGTCATCCAACGCCGGCGTCGCGGGTGTCGCGGTGACGGGCAGTTCCGTCACAGTCACCGCGCTCGCCAAGGGGGGTGCCACTGTCACGGTGGAGGCGCGCGACCCGCAGGGGCTGATCGCCCAGCAGCGCTTCGTTGCGACGGTGCCGAACCGGGCCCCGGAAGCGGTGGGCGCGATCCCCGCGCAGACCGTTACCGTCGGCGAGACGGCGGCGGTGGACATGTCGTCGCACTTCGGCGACCCCGACGGCGACTCCCTCACCTACGCGGCGGCCTCGTCGGACACCGAGGTCGCCACCGTCTCCGTTTCGGGCGACTCGGTGGCGGTCACGGCGCTCGCGAAGGGCCTGACGACGATCACGGTGACGGCCCGCGACGGCGAGGGTCTGACCGCGGAGCAGCGCTTCGCGGTCACGGTACCGAACCGCGCGCCCGAGACCGGGGACCGGATCCCGGATCTGACGCTGTTCGAGGGCGAGAAGGAACCCGTGGACGCCGCCGCCCACTTCCGGGACCCGGACGGGGACAGCCTCTCCTACACGGCCGCGTCATCGAACGCGAGTGTGGCGACCGTCGCGGTGTCGGGCAGTGCGGTCGTGGTCTCGGCACTCGCCAATGGTATGGCCACGGTGACGGTATCGGCGACGGATCCCGACGGGTCGAGCGCTACCTCAGCGTTTGGCGTGACGGTTGAGACCCCGTCCTCGGGTTCCTTTCAGATCGAACTGGTGTTCGCAACTTCCTTGACTCGATCCCAGGAGGCGGTGTTCCGCGCCGCAGCGGAGCGCTGGATGAAGATCTTGGCCCCCACGGAACTCGCGGACCGGCGGGCCGACCGGATTCTGACCTGCGGCGACGATCCGAGATTCGAGCGGTATGTCGAGACGATTGACGACCTGATGATCGTCGTCGCCGTCGGCGAGATCGATG
This sequence comes from uncultured Gemmatimonadota bacterium, assembly GCA_964509895.1. Taxonomy (GTDB): domain Bacteria; phylum Gemmatimonadota; class Gemmatimonadetes; order Palauibacterales; family Palauibacteraceae; genus Palauibacter. Next base: position 8,885 of record CAZDZJ010000131.1, on the reverse strand, counting down.
GTCCAGGCCGAACTCTGGGGGTGGCCGGGCCGTGTTGGGTACGGACAGACCCGACGGCTCACTACTTTCTGCCCCTTTACGGTAGGATGGAGTTCGACGAGGTCGACCTTGAGCGGATGGAGCGATCCGGCGATTTGGAGGACGTGATCCTTCACGAAATGGGGCACGTACTCGGGATCGGAACCATTTGGGAAGAATTGGAACTGCTCCGCAACCCCGCCTCGGAGACGGAGGCGCCGGATACCCACTTCACGGGCCGGCTGGCCATCGCGGCTTTCGACGAGGCGGGCGGGACTGCCTACAAGGGGGCCAAGGTGCCGGTGGAAAACACCGGCGGTGCGGGAACCCGGAACGGCCACTGGCGAAGAGACGTCTTCGGGATGGAGCTCATGATCGGATGGGCGGATGGGACAGCGACGGCGAGCCCCGTTAGCGCGATAACCGTGCAGTCGCTGGCCGACCTCGGCTACGCGGTTGATGTGACCGCCGCCGATCCCTACAGGCTCCCCACTCCCGACGCGGCGCGGCTGATCGACGACGCCCGGCGGATTCCCTATGGCGACGACATTTGGAGAGGGCCGATCGTAGTGGTCGACCCGGACGGCCGCATCGTGCGTGTCATTCCGGGCTGAACTCGCAGGTCGGCTCGATACGGAGTGCCGACTGCCCTAGCTGTAGATGCCAAGAACCGACGCAATGTCGCTTGATCGCTACGACGAGGGCTGCCGCCCCGAACGTTTCCTCCACGGCTCCGCGGAACGCTCATCCCGTTTCCCGTTGCCGCCACCAAGGGCCAGTGGAATCCAGTTCTTCCCGGCGGAAATAATGGTGGGAAAATTCCATTATCATGTCCGTGAAACATATATACAACAACGATTTACGAATAAATCCCGAACAGTCCGCGGGAACGTCTTGGCGACGAAGGCGCTAGCGGGCGCGGCGGGAAATCCAGGCACCGTAGAGCAGCGCGCGGTAGTAGCGCCACGCGTCCTCGAACCCCGCGCCCGCCAGCAGTTCGAGGATGCGCGTTTCCGACGCCCAGCGGATGCCCTCGGCGATCTTCGTCCGGAACGCCGCCCGCTCCGCCTCTCCCATCCCCTGGATCTCCCAGTAGCGGCTCCATGCCGCGAAGAGTTCGTCGAAGCGGGGGCCATCCCGGTCGCCGTGAAGTTCGAACAGGAGGAAAGGCGCGCCGGGGGCGAGGCAGCGCGCGATGTCCCGGAGGAGCGACTGCTTCGCGCCGTCGTCGGCGAGGAAGTGCATGACGTTGAAGCAGGTGGCGGCGTCGAAATCCCCTTCCTCGAGGTCGGAGACGTGTCCGTGGAACAGCCGGACGCCGCTTCGCGCGCCGTCTCCCGCGCCCGACTCCCGCACCCGGCGCTCCGCGATCTCGATCATCTGGCGCGAGGGATCGACGCCCGTGAGCCGCCACCCGGGTTCCGCCGTCCTGAAGGTGACCATCTCGATGCCTGTCCCCGCGCCGACCACCAGCACCCGGGGGCGCGGCCCCAGGCGTCCCTGCAGCAGAGCGAGCGCCTGGCGGAACGAGCTCAGGTAGCCGGGTATCACCGTGCGGGCGATGTATTCGTAATCGCCGCCGTAGGCTCCGTCGAAGTCGAACGGTTCGGTATCCCGCGGCGCATTCATGGGCACAAGAGACCCCGGACCCGAGCCAGGTTCAAGTGTGACGTTGCGGCGGCACGGTGCGTGAACCCGACACGAGGTCGCCGCTCGTACGGATGGTGTGGCCCATATCCGAAGGGTCGCGGACACGTTGAGACTCAGACCGCCGAACGGCACGATGGTATAGAATGAGTATGAGAAGAGTGGTGGCCCGCGTGAGGGCCGCGTTTCTGGTTTCGGTGTTGGCCGCAATGCCGGCCTTCGCCGGGTGTGGCGCTGCCGGCGCGGGGAGCGACCCGCCGCGCTCGGGCGCGTCCGTCACCCTTGCCGCGAACATCCCCCCGGAGGAGAAGATGCGCGGCGTCTCCTTCTCCGCCCCGAGACGCGAGATGGCGCCGGACGCGCTCGCCTCCATCCCCCTCGCCGGCGCGAACTGGGTTGCCGTCATTCCCTACGCCTTCGTGGATCCCGCCGATCCCCGCGTCGCCTTCGACCGCGAGCGGCAGTTCTGGGGAGAAAGGACGGAGGGCGTCGCGAAGACGATCGAATACGCGAGGGAGAGCGGTCTGTCCGTCTTCCTCAAGCCGCATCTGTGGGTGCGGGGGCAGGGCTGGCCGGGAGAGTTCGAGCCCGGCACAGAGGAGGACTGGGAGACCTTCCTGTCGGGATACCGGGAGTACATCCTGCGCTTCGCCGAGATCGCCGACTCGATGGACGTCGAGATGCTGAGCGTGGGGACGGAGGTCGATCTCGTGGCGCTCGCGCGGCCCGGATACTGGCGGTCGCTCATCGCCGAGGTGCGCGCGATCTACGGCGGCCCGCTCACCTACGCCGCGAACTGGGACAAGTTCGCCCGCGTCGAGTTCTGGGACGCTCTCGATCTCGTGGGCGTGGACGCCTACTTCCCGCTCGCCGGCGACGCCTCACCGCACGTGGAGACGCTGGTCGAAGCATGGGAGCCATGGAGCGAGGAGTTGCGCGAGGTCGCGGCGGCTACCGGCAAGGCGATCCTGTTCGCGGAGTTCGGCTACCGCAGCGTGGACGGGGCGGCGGGCCGGCAGTGGGAATTGCCGGAAGGCCGCCGCGCGCGCGGGCTGCCGACGAACTACGAGGCGCAGGCCGCGGCCTACGAAGCACTCTTTCGCGTGTGGTGGGACCGGCCGTGGTTCGCGGGCGGCTTCGCGTGGAAGTGGTACGCAGGCTCTCCGGCCGGAGAATGGATCGCGACCGACTACTCGCCGCAGGGAAAACCGGCCGAGACCGTCATGGCGAGCTGGTACGGCGGCGACGCGAGCGCCGGCCCGCCCCCTCCCCTCACCCTTCCGGATCGAACTCGAACTCCGTCTGCAGGACGCCCTGGAACGTGACCCGGTGGTGCGGCGTCGGACCATGCCGCCGGATCGCCTCCATGTGCTCGCGCGTCCGGTATCCCTTGTTGGACGCCCAGCCGTAGACCGGGTATCTGGCGTCGAGGCGCCGCATGAGGCGGTCGCGCGTGACTTTCGCGAGGATCGAGGCGCAGGCGATGGAATGAGAGACCCGGTCCCCCCCCACGATGGAACGGTGGTCGCCGAGTTCCGGGACCGGGTTGCCGTCCACGAGCACGAGATCGGCGGGGTGCGGGAGGCGGTCGAGCGCGCGGCGCATGGCCACGATCGTCGCAGCCCGCACGTTCAGGCGTTCGATCTCACGGGTCGAGGCGGCCGCGACGCGCCAGGCGAGACTCTCCGCGCGGATGCGCCGGGCGAGTGCCTCGCGGCGGGCCGGGGAGACCTGCTTGCTGTCCGTGCACCCCTCGAACCGCTGGCCGGGGTGGAGCGCGACGGCGCCCACCATGACGGGGCCCGCCACCGGACCCAGCCCGGCCTCGTCGATGCCGACCACCACGCGGAGACCGGAAGCCCAGCCTTCTTCCTCGTAGTCGAGCGGCGCCGTAATCGCGCTCGTAGCTACCGCCGCGGTCGGAGCCGGCGGCAGCGATTCTGCAGGGGGCGTCGGGGGTGTCAGTCGTCCTGCTTCTTGTCGAGCCACCACTTGCGCTCGGGCACCCGGGCGCGCTTGCCGCGGCGGTTGCGCAGGTAGTAGAGCTTGGCGCGCCGGACATCCCCTCGCCGCACGACCTCGAGTCCCACGATCCACGGGGAGTGGAGGGGGAAGATGCGTTCGACGCCGACACCGCCGGAGATCCGGCGCAGCGTGAACGTCGCGTTGACCCCGGCCCCGCGACGGCCGATGCACACGCCCTCGAAGGGCTGAATGCGCTCCTTCTTGCCCTCCTTCACGCGCACGCGGACGCGCACCGTGTCTCCCGGTGCGAAGGCCGGAAGGTCCGTGCGCTTATATCCCTCCTCGATACCGGCGATTCTGGGATCCATCGTTCGTCTATCCTTGGTTCTTTCTGCTTCTCGTCGTGTATCAGGCTCTGCGTCAAGCTGTGTCACGGGAGGGTCGCGGCGATGTGGCAATCGTGCGGCCACAGCCGTTTAGTATACCATTCGGGCGGGGCCGGCGCCAAAAATGCGGGTCAGTCGGCCGCGTCGAGATCCAGGAGGTCGGGGCGGCGGCGGCGGGTGGCCGCATCGGCCTGCGCGGCGCGCCAGCGTTCGATGCGGGCGTGATCACCGGACCGTAGCACGTCCGGCACCGATCGGCCGCCGAGCTCGGCGGGTCTGGTGTAGGCCGGAGCGGACAACCGACCCTCGTAGAAGGAGTCGGAGGCGGCCGAGTCGTGGTCGCCGAGCGCGCCCGGGAGCAGGCGCACCACCGCGTCGATGACGACGAGGGCCGCCGGCTCGCCCCCGCTGAGGACGTAGTCGCCGACGGAGATCTCCTCGTCGACCCGGGCGTCGATGACCCGCTCATCGATCCCCTTGTAGCGCCCGCAGAGGAGCGTGAGATCGGCCTCGAGCGCGAAACGCACGGCCGTTTCGTGGTCGAACGGCCGGCCGCGCGGCGAGAGCGAGACCACGCGCCCCGGGCGTGCGAGCGCCTCCAGCGCCGCGCCGAAAGGTTCCGGCTTCATCACCATGCCGCCCCCGCCCCCGAAGGGCTCGTCATCCGTGGTCCGGTGGCGGTCCGACGTGTAGTCGCGAAGATCGATGAGCCGGTACTCGACGAGCCCTGCCTCGCGCGCGCGCCCGGGGATCGAGAGACTGAGCGGACCCTCGAGGTAGTCGGGAAAGATCGTGAGAACGTTGATGCGCATCGGATCTCGCGGGTCAGATGTCGAGCAGGCCGGCGGGTAGCGTCATGTGCACCTCCCCCGCCTCGAAGTCGAGTTGCTCGACGAGTTCCGCCTGGAAGGGGATCAGCCGCTCGCGTCCACCCACCTCGAGCGCGAGGAGCGGCGCGCCCGGCTGATCGTACACGTCCCGGATCACCCCGACCGCCGTGCCGGCGTCGCTCACCGACATGCCGATCAGGTCGTGCAGCAGGTAGCCTCCGTCCGGCAGATCGGGCAGTTCATCGCGGGGTACGCCGAGGCGCGCGCCGCGGAGCCCCTCGGCCGCCGTGCGGTCCGCAATTTCCCGCGCCTCGACGAGCCAGCGTCCCCCGTGGCGCCGGGCGGTTTCGACCGTGAGCGCCCGCGGCCGGAGCACCCCGCCCTGCGGCATGGTCACCGGATCCGCCGGCCGTGCGGTCGAATCGATGAGGTGCAGCCGCCGGCCCGCCCGAAAGAGCGCCTCGGCGTGATCGGTTTCGGCCTCCAGGAGCAACCCGCCGCGGATCCCGTGCGGCCGGGCGATGCGGGCCACGATCACGGGTGCCTCGGACATCACGGCAACGGGGGCTGGCGGCGCGGCTAGTCGTCGGCTTTGTCGTCGGCCTCGGCCGCATCGTCGGCGGCCTCGGCGTCCGCATCGCCTGCGGCCTCGGCGGCGGCTTCCTCGGCCGGAGCGGCCGCCTCGGCCTCCGCGCTCGCCTCGGCTTTCGCGTCTGGCTCGGCTTCCGGCGGCGCCTCGGCTTCGGGCGTCGCCGCGGCCTCCGGGGCGGGAGCAGCGTCCTCCGCCGCGGCCGGTTCCGCTGCGGGCGCGGGCTCCGGCGCGGGCTCCGGCTCCGGCGGCGCTTCCGCACTCGGCATCGGACGCCGGGACGTGCCGCGCTGTCCCGGCGGCGGACCGATCTCGACGATCGCCGTCTCGAGCGATCCCGGATCCACGCCGTCGTGGAACTGCTTCCACACCCCCGTCTTCCGCAGCAGCGACCGGACCGTGTCCGTGGGCTGCGCGCCCTCGTTGAGCCAGTGCAGCGTGCGCGCGGCGTTGATCCGCACGAGCGACGGCTGTGTGCGCGGGTTGTAGAGGCCGAGGCGCTCGATCGACGCGCCCGCCGTCCCTTCCCGCGAATCCGTGACGATGATGCGGAACGAGGCCGCCTTCTTCGCCCCCCGCCGCTTGAGTCTGATTGTCGTCGGCATCCGGTTCTCCGATTTCAGTCCTGAGTCCGTCCCGGCTCAGCCCATCAGCCGCCCGAGGTCTCCCGGGCCGCCCGGCATCATCCGGGGCATGAGCTTCTTCATCTGTTTCATCATCTTCCGCATCTCGCGGAACTGCTTGATGAGGCGGTTCACCTCGTGCACCGGCCGCCCCGATCCCCTCGCGATCCGCGCCCGGCGCGACCCGTTCAGGATCTCCGGCCGCCGCCGCTCCTCCGGCGTCATCGAGAGGATGATCGCCTCCAGGTGCCTCACCCGTCGAGGGTCGACGTCCGCCTGGTCCAGCGCGCTCGTGTCGATCCCCGGCATCATCTTCAGCAACCCCTTGAGGGGTCCCATCTTCTGGATCTGCTGGATGGAGGTCAGGAAATCCGCGAGATCGAACTCGCCCTTCCCCCCCATCATCTTCTTCTGCAACCGCTCGGTCTCGCCGAGGTCGACCGTCTGTTGCGCGCGCTCCACGAGGCCGACGATGTCCCCCATCTGGAGGATCCGGCCGGCCATGCGCTCCGGGTCGAAGACCGTGAGATCCTCGGGCCGCTCGCCCACGCCGACGTACCGGATCGGCACGCCCAGCACGCTGTAGATCGAGAGCGCCGCGCCCCCGCGGGCGTCCCCGTCCATCTTCGTGAGGACGACCCCCGTGAGGCCCACCGCACCGTGGAAGCCCTCGGCGATCCGCACCGCCTCCTGCCCGGTCATGCCATCCGCGACGAGCAGGACCTGCTGCGGCGCCACCGCCGCCTTCACGCGTCGGAGTTCGTCCAGCAACGCCTCGTCCGCCTGCAGGCGGCCGGCCATGTCGAGGAGCAGGTGCGTGACCCCGCTCCGCCTCGCCTCGTCCAGCGCCCCGCGGGCGAGTTCGGCCATGTCTTCGCCGCTCGGCCGCGCCAGGAGCGGGACGCCGACACGGGCCGCCAGCGCCTCCAGCTGCTCGGGCGCCGCCGGCCGGTACGGATCGCACGCCACGAGCCCCGGACGCCGGCCGTCCTTCGCCAGGCGCCGCCCCAGTTTCGCCGCCGTGGTCGTCTTGCCCGACCCCTGCAGGCCGACGAGCATGATCACGGTCGGCGGGACCGCGGCTTCCTCGGCTTCCGGCGCCGCCTCTCCCAGCAGGGCGACGAGTTCGTCGTGAACGATCTTCACGACCTGGTCGCCCGGCCGGACCGACTTCAGCACGTCCTCGCCGAGGGCGCGCTCCTTCACCTTCGCGAGAAAGTCGCGCGCGACGCGGAAGTTGACGTCCGCCTCGAGCAGCGCGCGCCGCACCTCACGCAGCCCGTCCTCGAGCATTTTTTCGGTGATGACGCCGCGCTGGCGCAGCCTGCCCAGCACACCGTCCAGCCGGTCACCCAGACGTTCGAACATCCACCGCTCTCAACAGCCGATCAAAAAAAACGCGATTGGAAGGTCTCCACTCGCGTCTCGAGAAGGCGCCGACCGCCCGCACCCGATCCGTAACAGGGCGCCAATTTTAGGGGTTTCCGCGACTCCAGGCAACGAGTGCGACCACGACTCGGGGGCCAGCGAATGCGGCTGCGATTCAGGCCGCGGCGACCGGGGGCACGGCGATCGTCTCGCGACGGGCGGCGCCGACGCCGACGAAGCGGATGGGGACGGCGCAGACCTCCTCGATGCGGGCCAGGTAGCGGCGCGCGGCGCCGGGGAGACCGGCGAAAGTCCGGCACTCCCGCGTGTCCGCCGCCCAGCCCGGCCAGCGTTCGTAGACGGGCGACACGCGGGCGAGGTCCGCGACGGAATCCGGGAACGAGCTGACGGGCGCGCCCCCCAGTTCATAGCCCGTTGAGAGCTGGATCCTCTCGAACTCATCGAGTACGTCCAGCTTCGTAACCGCAAGGGCGGTAAGGCCGTTCACGCCGGCCGCGTAGCGCGCGACGCTGCCGTCGAACCAGCCGGGGCGGCGGGGGCGCCCCGTGGTGGCGCCGAACTCGCCGCCGAGCTGCCGCAGGCGTTCGGCCTCCGCCTCGGGAAGCTCCGTCGGCAGCGGGCCCTCGCCCACGCGCGTGATGTAGGCCTTCACGACCCCGACCACCTCGTCGATCAGCGTCGGACCGATCCCGACGCCCGAGGCGGCGCCTCCCGCCGTGGTGGTCGAGGAGGTGACGAACGGATACGTCCCGTGGTCGATGTCGAGGAGCGCCCCCTGCGCGCCCTCCAGCAGGACCCGCCCGCCGGCCGCCAGCCCGCCGCGGATCTCGTCGCCCGCGTCCGTCAACAGTTCCAGCATCGCCGGGCGAACCGCCTCCAGCTCCGACATGACCGCGTCCGCGTCCACGCGCCGCTCGTCGCCGAGCCCCGCCAGCGTGACGTTCGCGCGCTCCGCCGCCCCGGCCACGATCTCGCGCGTGCGGTCCAGGTTCCCGAGGTCCCCCACGCGCAGGCCCGTGCGCGAGATCTTGTCGCGGTAGGCCGGACCGATCCCCCGCCCCGTCGTCCCGATCTTCCTCGAACCCCGGCTGTCCTCCTGCGCGGCATCGAGAAGCCGGTGATAGGGGAGGACGAGATGTGCCCGCCGACACAGCCCGAGCCGCCCGTCGAGGTCGATTCCGCGCTCGCGGAGCGTGGCGATCTCCCGCGACAGCACCCACGGGTCCACCACGACCCCGTTTCCGAGGAGGCAGCGCGTCTCCGGATTCAGGATGCCGGAGGGGATGAGGTGGAGGATGAACTCCTCCTCCGCCGCGCCCTCCCCGACGCGCACCGTGTGCCCGGCGTTCGCGCCACCCTGGTAGCGCGCCACGATCGTGGCCTGCTCGGCGAGCACGTCCACGATCTTCCCCTTCCCTTCGTCTCCCCACTGCGCGCC
>CAZDZJ010000130.1:0-23379 GCA_964509895.1 uncultured Gemmatimonadota bacterium | reverse complement strand
GTCGGCCTTCATGCACGCGGAGAAGATCAACGAACCGCTGCTCCTGACCCACGGCGTCATCGACAACAACTCCGGGACCTTCCCCGTCCAGTCCGAGCGCATGTACCACGCCGTGAAGGGTCTGGGAGGCACCGTCCGCCTGGTGATGCTGCCCCACGAAAGCCACGGCTACCGGGCCCGCGAATCGGTCCTGCACACCGTGTGGGAGATGTTCGACTGGATGCGCCGTCACGTGCAGGAGCGGCAGCCAGGCGCGCTGGTCCCCTAGTGTAGTGTCGCAGAAATCCTGCAGTCATTCGAGCGCCGCTGCATCCGTCCCCGCGGCGTTGCTCCTCCTCGTGACGACACCTGCATGCCACGCGTCGCTTTCGTCGATACGATAGGGGCCGCCGCGCCGACCTCCCCAGCTTCGCTTCGGCGATCAAGGCGGGGTCATCCACGCGGGGGCCGGCTTCGGGGGCAGGCATCCCGGCGCTGTCACCGGCGAGACGTCGCCGCGGAGAGCGTCCGGTGAACCAGGGTCGAATCAGGAAGGGCTCAGCGTGATCACACTCGAGGGGAAGACCGCCATCGTCACGGGGGCGGCGAAAGGGATCGGCGCGGCGTGCGCCCTCGCCTTCGCCCGGCACGGGGCGGATGTGGTGCTGGGAGACGTGCTGGAGGACCGCTGCGCCGAGACGGCCCGCCGGATCGCGGAGGAGACGGGGCGGGAGACGCTGGCAGTACGCGCCGACGTGAGCGATGACGGAGACTGCGCCGCTCTCCTCGACGCCTGCACGGAACGGTTCGGGGGCTGCGACATCCTGCTCAACAACGCAGGCATCATCGCCGCCGGTTCGATCCTGGATGCCGAGGTCGAGGACTTCGACCGCGTGCTGGGCGTCAACCTGCGCGGGACTTTCCTCCTCTCACGTCTCGTCGCGCGACAGATGGTGGCCCGCGCCGTGAAGGGGTCGATCATCCACATGTCCTCGACGAACGCGGTGGTGACGATCCCGAACCAGCTCGCCTACGCGGCCTCCAAGGGCGGGGTCATGCAGCTCACGAAGGTGATGGCGCTCGCGCTCGCGCCGCACGACATCCGGGTCAACGCGATCGGGCCGGGGACGATCGTCACCGATATCCTCGACTCGGTGATCGCCGACGAGGAGGCGCGCCGCACGATCCTGTCCCGCACGCCGCTGGGACGGTTCGGCGATCCGGGGGAGATCGGGACCGTGGCCGTCTTCCTCGCGAGCGACTACGCCTCCTACCTCACGGGCGAGACGATCTATCCGGACGGTGGACGCCTGGCGCTGAACTACACCGTCCCGCTGCGAGAGGACGGGTGAGCGGCGGACCAATGCCCGAAGCTCGGCTCGCAATCGACATCGGGGGGACCTTCACCGATGTGGCGCTGGAGGCCGGCGGACGCCTCGTCACCACGAAGGTGCTCACGACCGCCTCGGCGCCGGAACGGGGCGTCCTCGAGGGTGTGCACAAGGTGCTGGGGCTGGCGGACGTTCCGCCTTCCGCCGTCCGTCTCGTCATCCACGGTACGACGCTGGCCACGAACGCGATCATCGAGCGGAGGGGCGCACGGACGGCCCTCGTTGTCACATCGGGCCACCGCGACGCGCTCGAGATGGCGCACGAGAACCGGTTCGAGCAGTACGACATCGGGGTGGACCGTCCCGAGCCGCTGGTGCCGCGCCGCCTCCGGCTCCCGGTAGTCGAACGCGTCGACCACCGCGGGCGCGTCCTCATCCCGCTGGAGGAGGATTCGGTGCGAGCCGTCCTCCCGACGCTCGAGGCCGAGGGGGTGGAATCCGTGGCCGTCGGACTCATCCACGGCTACGCGAACCCCGCGCACGAACGACGCATCGCGGAGATCCTCGACGAGTGGCGACCGGGGCTGCCCGTGACGCTGGCCTCGGACGTGTGCCCCGAAGTGCGGGAGTACGAGAGACAGTCGACCGCCTGCGCGAACGCGTACGTCCAGCCGCTCATGGCGCGCTACCTGCGCGGGCTGGCGGACTCGCTGCGGGAGTCGGGGCTCGCCTGTCCCTTCCTCCTCATGACGTCGGGCGGCGGCCTTACGACGCTGGAGACGGCGGTCGCCGCGCCCGTCCGCCTCGTGGAATCCGGGCCTGCGGGAGGCGCGATCCTCGCCAGCCACCTGGCCCGCGACCTGGAACTGGGCGATGTCCTCTCCTTCGACATGGGCGGAACGACCGCCAAGCTGTGCGTGATCGACGGCGCGCGGCCGCTCCATTCCCGCACGTTCGAGGTCGCCCGCAGCTACCGCTTCAAGCAGGGGAGCGGACTGCCCGTGCGGATCCCCGTGATCGAGATGGTCGAGATCGGGGCCGGGGGCGGGTCCATCGCCGGCGTGGACGACCTCGAGCGCATCCAGGTCGGGCCGGGGAGCGCGGGGTCGGAACCGGGGCCGGCGGCGTACGGCCGGGGCGGGGACGAACCCACGGTGACGGACGCCGACGTCGTCCTGGGACGGATCGACCCGGAACTGTTCGCCGGGGGCTCGATTTCGCTCGATCGCGGGCAGGCCGAAGCCGCGATCGAATCCCGTGTCGGGGAGGAACTGGGACTCGACGCGAAGCTTGCCGCGCTCGGCATCAGCGAGATGGTGGACGAGAACATGTCCAACGCCGCCCGCACCCACGCGATCGAGTGGGGGAAGGGCGTGGCGGGCCGCACGCTGATCGCCTTCGGCGGCTCCGCGCCGATCCACGCGGCGCGGCTCGCCGACAAGCTGGAGGTGGACCGCTTCCTGGTGCCGGCGGACGCGGGGGTGGGCTCGGCCGTGGGCTTCCTCCTCGCGCCCATCTCCTACGAGGTCGTGCGCAGCCGCTACATGCGCCTTTCGGGGTTCGACGCGTCGGCGGTCCGGGAGGTGTTTGCCGAGATGCGGGCGGAGGCGGAGGCCGTGGTCTCACGCGGGGCCCCGGGGGCGCCGACGAGCGAGACGGCGCGCGCCTACATGCGCTACGTGGGCCAGGGGCACGAGATCGGCGTCGACCTTCCGCGGGATGTGGAGGACGCAGCGGCCCTCCGCGAGGCGTTCGACCGCGGCTACGAGACGGTGTACGGACGCACGATCCCCGGGCTGGACATCGAGGTGCTGAGCTGGACGCTCGTCGTGTCGGCGCCCGCGACGGCGGCCGGAAGCGTTCCCGCGGGAACGTCTCTCGCGGGCGGAGCCGCAGCACCGAAACCGGTGCCCGAGCGATGGACCGAGCTTTGGGACGGACCCGGCGGAGAGCCGATGACCGCGGCGGTTCACGCGCGAGGGGCGCTCAAGGAGGGCAGCGGCGTCGAGGGCCCGGCCCTGATCGCCGAGCATCAGACGACGACGGTGGTCCCGGCAGGCTGGGAAGCGCGGGTGGGCCGAGGGGGTCACCTTCTCGTCGAGCGGCAGGCCGTCGGTACGGCGGCGGGCGCGCCGGCAGCCGGCGGCGCCCAGGCGGGGCTCGCCGCGCTCGAGGGGCAGATCATGTGGAGCCGGCTGCTTTCCGTGGTCGAGGAACAGGCCCGGACCCTCGTGCGTACCGCGTTCTCCACCCCCGTGCGCGAGGCGGGCGACCTCTCCGCCGGCGTGTTCGACCTCTCCGGGCGCATGCTCGCACAGGCCGTCACGGGCACGCCCGGCCACGTCAACGCGATGGCCGCCTCCGTGGGGTTTTTCCTCCGGGACTTCCCCGTGGAGACGCTGGGCGAGGACGATGTCCTGATCACGAACGATCCGTGGGAGGGCACGGGGCACCTCAACGACTTCACCGTCGTCACCCCGACGTTCCTGGACGGCCGCCCGGTGGCCCTGTTCGCGGCCACCAGCCACATCGCCGATGTCGGAGGGCGCGGCTTCGGGGCGGACGCGAACCAGGTGTTCGAGGAGGGGATCCGCCTTCCGATCGGCTACCTGATCCGCGGCGGACGGGTGGACGACACGCTCATGCGGCTGGTGCGGGCGAACGTCCGCGACCCGGACGTGGCCCAGGGCGACCTCTATTCCCTCGCGGCCTGCAACCGCACGGGCTGCGAACGCCTGGTGGCGATGATGACGGAGTTCGGGATCGACTCCCTGGAGCCGCTGGCGGAGACGATGATCTCCGCCTCGCGGCGGGCGATGCGGGAGCGGATCGGGGCGCTGCGTCCGGGGACGTACCGGAACCGGATGCGGATCGACGGCTACGATGAGGACCTCGACCTCGTGTGCGCCCTCACGGTCCGGACGGACGGGACCATCGAGATCGACTGGGACGGCACGTCTCCCATGTCGCCGCGCGGCATCAACGTCCCGGTGACCTATACGCGCGCCTACAGTTCGTTCGGCGTGCGCTGCATCGTGGGCTCCGAGGTCCCCAACAACGCGGGGTCGCTGGCGGCGATCGACGTCTCCGCCCCGCCGGGATCGCTTCTCAACGCGCCCCCTCCGGCGGCCGTCTCCGCGCGGCACGCAATCGGGCAGATGCTGCCGGACGTTGTGCTCGGCTGCCTCGAGCAGGCGCTGGAGCCGGGAGCCGTCCCCGCCGAAGGGGCGTCGTGCCTCTGGAATCCCGTCATCATGGCCGGCCCGGGGCTGACGGGTTCACACCCGTATGGCGGCGAGGACTTCGTCGTAAACCCCTTCCACGCCGGCGGCACGGGCGCCCGCCCGGGGAAGGATGGCCTGTCGGCGACGGCCTTCCCTTCCGGGGTCCGCAGCACCCCGATCGAGATCACCGAGACGGTCGCGCCGCTCATCTTCTGGCGGAAGGAATATCTTCCGGACTCCGGGGGTCCCGGCGAGTTCCGCGGCGGGCTGGGCCAGGTCATGGAAGTCTCGCACGCCGGCGGCGAAGCCTTCGCCGTGTCGAAGATGTTCGAACGCGTCCGCAACCCGGCTCGCGGGCGCGACGGCGGTGGGGACGGGGCAGCCGGCCGCGTCCACGTGCCGGGCGTGGGCGACTTTCGGCCCAAGGGGCGCGAGGTCGTGCCCCCAGGCCATAGAATCGTGCTCGAAACGCCAGGCGGCGGCGGACTCGGCGACCCCTCCCGGCGACCGGCCGACCGTGTCGGAGAGGATGTCCTCGACGGCTACGTGACAACCGATAGTGCAACGCGGGTGTACAAGCAAACGCCAACGTTGCGTTAAAGACCATAAAAATGTACGTTAACGACCTTAACGTTCAATATAATGGTCACTACGATGAGAAGAAACGTGCACAGCACCTTGCCGCTCCCGGTCCGTCGACTCCTCCGTAAGCTCGGCTCCGACATCCGGGATGCTCGGCTCCGCCGCCGCATTCGCGCCTCGACGATGGCAGAACGGGCGCTAATCAGCCGGACCACTCTCAGCAAGGTCGAACGGGGCGACCCGGGTGTCTCGATGGGCAACTACGCGACCGTCCTTTTCGTCATGGGGATGGAAGACGGTCTAGCGGAACTGGCTGATCGCAGCCGCGACGGCTTGGGACTTGATCTGCTTGAGGAGCGCCTGCCGCAGCGTGTCCGCGTTGCTACGCGCCGATTCGGGCCCAGGTCCGCACAGGACTAACGACCCCGTGACAAGCGAAATCCGGGTCCATGTGGACTTGCACGGAGTGCCGATTCTTGTCGGACGGCTCTGGGTGAGAGTTGATCGTCGGAAAGAGAACGCGTCGTTCAACTACGATCCAAGCTGGCTTGACCACCCTGGGCGGTTTGCGCTCGAGCCAGCGCTGGCACTCGGATCAGGTCCGTTTCACACCGCGCGCGCACTGTGCGGATCAATTGGTGATTCGACGCCCGACCGCTGGGGACGCGCGCTCGTGAAGCGGGACGAGGTTCGACGCGCTGCTCGCGAGGAGCGCACGCCTCGCACGCTATTCGAATCGGACTTCCTCCTGCGTGTGGACGATGAAGTGCGGATGGGGGCGCTCAGGTTCTCGACACGCCGGGACGGACCTTTCCTGGCCGAGCCCCGCCAGAACCGAATTCCTCCCTTGGTCGACCTGCGGGAACTCCTGGCCGCTTCTACACGGGTGACACGTGAAGAGGAAGGAGATGATGATCTGCGGCTGCTCCTGGGGCCCGGCGCTTCGCTCGGAGGAGCCCGACCGAAAGCAACCGTGAGAGACGCCGATGGCGCCTTGGCCATCGCCAAGTTTCCGCACGACGCCGACGACTACGACATCGTATCATGGGAAGGTGTCGCCCTTTCGTTGGCTGGACGCGCTGGCATCGAGGTCCCCCGCTGGCGTCTTGAGGAGGTCGACGAGCGGCGTGTTCTGATCCTGCGTCGCTTCGATCGCGAAGGCACCCTTCGCGTGCCCTTTCTGTCTGCGATGAGCATGCTGGACGCGAACGACCACGAGGAAAGGTCTTATCTGGAGATCGCAGACGCCCTACGGCGCCACGGCGCCGCGGCGAAGCTCGGCCTTGCCGAACTTTGGAGAAGAATCGTCTTCAACATCCTCATTTCGAACACCGACGACCACCTCCGCAACCACGGATTCCTCTACGACCACCCCCACGGCTGGCATCTATCGCCAGCCTACGACCTCAATCCGACCCCTACGCAGATCGGCCCGCGGGTGCTGCGCACCTACATCGACGAGTATGACGGAACGGCTTCTCTGGACGGTGCCTTGGCAACTGCGGCGTACTATGGGCTCGATCTTGATCAGGCGAAGCGGATTGCCGGCGAGGTTGCGGCAGCGGTCCAGACCTGGCGGGCGGAGGCAGCCGGCTTGGGAGCTACCGCAACGAGCATCGGGCGGATGGAATCCGCCTTCGAACACGACGATCTGACGTTGGCGAGGTCATGGATCTGACCGGAAGGACATGGACGGTGCTCGCGGCCGCCTTCGCGTTGGCCGCCTGCGACGGCGGCAGCACGGTGCCGGGGCCGGGGCCCGCGCCCACGCCGGTGGTGACGGTCGGGACGCAGGCCGCGGGCGCATCGGAGGGCCTCGACGCGATCGTGCCGATCCGGATCGACCCCGCGCCGGCCTCGCCCATCACGGTGCGCTACTCGCTGGGCGTGGACGACGACCCGTTCACGGCGGACGCCGACTCCGCGGACCACCGTGCCGACGGCGCGGTGTCCGTTCCCGCCGGCGCGAGCCTCGCGGAGGTCCGGATCGCGATTGTCGACGACGATGACATCGAGCCCGCGCGCGAGGCCTTTCTCTTCAGCCTGGATCGGCCGGCGCAGGGTGCGGGATACGAACTCGGGCGGGCGGCCTCGACACCGGTCACGATCTCCGAGGGCGTCTGCGACCGTACTCCCGAACTCCGGGACGCGCTCGTGGTGCGGAGCCGCGCCGCCACGTGCCAGGCCGTGACGACCGAGCACTTGGGGATCACGACGCTCAACCTCGCGGGAGTCGAGATTCCGACGATGCGGCCGGGCGACCTTTCCGGCCTCTTCAACCTCAGAATCCTGGACCTCTCCGGCGTCGGCTTCACAGCCTTCCCGGCCGGCGCCTTCTCCGACCTTGCCAGCCTCGAGACGCTGCGTCTGAGGGACAACGGCTTCGAGACCCTGCCCGAAGGCGCGTTCGAGGGACTCTCGCGCCTGAAGACGCTGGACCTGGGCGGGAACGCCTTCACGACCCTGCCGGTCGGCGCTCTCGCCGAACTTACGACCCTCGTGAACCTCGAACTCCGCGCCACCGGGCTCGTCCGGCTGCCCGCGGGCGTGTTCGCCGGGCTCACGAGCCTGGAACGGTTGAACCTGGCCGCGAACGATTTCGAGATCCTGCAGGAGGGGGCTTTCGGGGGGCTGCCGGGCTTGAAGTGGCTGTACCTGGGGAACGGCCGTGTGGGGGCGCTGGAGGAAGGCACCTTCTCCGGACTCGCCGGGCTGGAGAGCCTGTTGCTGCAGGAGAGCGGGCTCCGGACGCTTCCCGCCGGCGTGTTCGAGGGTCTCACGAGCCTCAGGGAGCTGCGCCTCGACCGGAACGAACTGGAGACGCTGCCCGAGGGCGTATTCGCGGGCCTCACCCGGCTGGAGACGCTGCTCCTGTACCGGAACGGGCTCGAGGCGCTCCCGCCGGAGCCGCTCGCCGGACTCTCTTCGCTCCGCGTCTTCCGGCTGGACCGGAACCGGCTCGAGGCGTTGCCGGTGCGGCTCTTCGTCGGCGCGTCCAGCCTCGACTCCCTGCTCCTCGCCGGGAACCCCGGGGCGCCCTTCTCCATCCGCCTCGAGATCGAACGCACCGACGACCCGGATCCGCGGGCCGCGGGCCCGGCGCGGATCGCGCTCACGGCGGCCGCCGGGATGCCTTTAGGCATGCGGATCCCGCTCACCGCCCGCGGCGGGGAACTCTCCTCGGACACGGCGGAATTCGCGGCGGGCAGCGAGCGCAGCGCGGAAATCACGGTGACGGCGACGGCGGGCGGCCAGGACGAGGTGCAGGTCGTCGCGGGCCCCGCTCCCGCGGTCCCCTCGAGCGTCACCGGTATCGAGATCGGGATCGGCGACCCTCTCATTCTCTTCGGTGAGGGGACGAACGGTCCGCCCGTGCCCGCGCGCGAGGTGGCGCCGCAGCGCCTGCAGGCGGGGAGCCATCCGACCACCCTCACCGGGACGGCGTACTTCCGGGACCCGGAGGGGGCCGAACTGCGGTTCGCGGCCACAACCGCCGATGACGGCGTAGCTACGGCATCCGTCGAGGGCGGGACCGTGACCCTCACCCCGACCGGGGCGGGTTCGACGGTGGCGACCATCACCGCCATCGACCCGCCAGGGGCGACGGCGGAACTCTCGTTCCCCCTCATCGTGCGGGAAGCGAACCCCCGTCCCTTCGACATCGATCTCATCCTCCTCGACGAGCTCACGCCATCGCAGGCGGAGGCCTTCGAGGACGCCGTGGACTTCTGGTCGGCGATCCTGGCCGACACCGAGCTGTCGGACGTCGCCCTCGGACAGGACCGCGCGCCCGGGTGCTGGGACATGATGAGCGGCCAGCGCATCGGGACCGTGGACGATGTCGTCATCGTGGCCACCGTCCGCGAGATCGACGGCGAAGGCGGCACGCTGGCACGCGCCGGACCGTGCGGGATTCGCAACGTGTCGAGACTGCCCTTCCTGGGCGCGCTGGAGCTCGACTCCGCTGACCTCGCCGAGCTCGAGGAGGCGGGGAACGCGAAGGACGTGGAGGAGGTGATCCTGCACGAGATCGGCCACGTCCTCGGGTTCGGCACGGTCTGGACCCGGCAGGGGCTGCTCCGGAACCCCTCGGTTCACGACGCGGGCGCGGACACCCACTTCGTCGGTCCTCTGGCGATCGCCGCCTTTGACGAGAAGGGCGGGGACAACTACCGCGGCGGGGAGAAGGTGCCCGTCGAGAACGAGTCGGGACCCGGCGCGGCGGACTCCCACTGGCGCGAGTCGGTGCTGGGCAGCGAACTCCTCACGCCTTACCAGACGGTGGGCGAGCGGGATCTCCTCAGCCTGATCACGGTCCAGTCGATGGCGGACCTCGGCTACACCGTCAGGGTGGGGCTCGCGGAATGGTATCAGCTGCCGCAGCCGGACGCGGCGGCGCGGGCCGCCCCCGCTCGCGCGATCCCCTACGGCGACGACATCCTTAGAGGGCCGATCACGGTGGTGGACCCGGACGGCCGCGTCGTTCGCGTCATCCCCAACTGACGGATTGCAACATGAGGATCGTTACCATCTCTTCCCGGTATCGCGTGGACAGCATGCGATTCGTGACTTCACGCCGACTCGGATGGGCGTTGCCGGGCCTGGTGCTGCTGGCGGGGTGCGCGGCCGGAGGCGGCGGGAGCGGCGACGTCCCGATGCCCGAGGAGATCATCGGGTTCGCGCCCGGCGAGGACTACAAGCTCAGCAACTACGACGGGATCAAGGCCTACTTCGAGGCGCTCGCCGCCTCGACCGACCGCATGGTGCTGGAGCGGATCGGCGAGAGCACCCGCGGCGAGCCGCTGTATCTGGCCGCGATTTCCTCGCCGGCGAACCTCCGGCGCCTGGAGCGGATCAAGGAGATCACGCGGACGCTGGCCTACGCGCGCGATCCCGAGGTGGGCTACGGGTCGGTGCTCGACGAGGAGGAGGCGCGAGCGCTCGCCCGGGAAGGCGCCGCGGTCGTGTGGATCGACGGCGGACTGCACGCGACCGAGGTCGCGCACGGGCAGCTGATGCCGGAGATGGCGCACCACTTCGTGACGGACGAATCCCCCGAGACCCGGCGGATCCGCGACAACGCCGTCGTCCTGCTGATGCCGAACATGAATCCGGACGGGCTCAACATCGTCGCCGACTGGTACATGTCGAACGTCGGCGGCGAGTTCGAGATGGCGCGCGTCCCGGAGCTGTACCACCACTACATCGGGCACGACAACAACCGCGACTGGTACATGCTGACGCAGGTCGAGACGCAGGCCGTGACGCGGCAGCTCTACCACAACTGGTTCCCGCAGATCGTCTACAACCAGCACCAGTCGAGTCCCTTCCCCGGGCGCATCTGGATGCCGCCCTTCGAGAACCCCGTCAGTCCCCACCTCGACCCGCTCGTCGTGAGTTCGATCAACCAGATGGGACACTCGATGCGGCGCCGGTTCGACGAGGAGGGGAAGCCGGGCGTGAACAGCGACATCGTGTTCGACCTGTGGTGGAACGGCTCGATGCGGGGCGGGCCCGACTATCACAACATGCTCGGCTTCCTCACGGAGACCGCCGGCGCCGGTTACGCGACGCCCCGCTGCTACGACGAGGACGAGATCCCGGACACCTTCGGCGCGCGCGCCGGGAACCTGCCCGCGAAGACGCCCTCGACCAACTACAACAACCCGTGGCTCGGCGGCTGCTGGCATCTGCGCGACGCCATGGACTACATGATGACCGCCGCGAGGGCCGTGGCGGACATGGGCGCCAAGCTCAAGGAGGAGTACCTCTTCAACCACTACCGCATGGGCCGGCGCCAGATCGAGCGGGGAAACGCGGCCGAAGGCGGTCCCTTCGCCTACGTGCTCGACCCGCGGGCATCGCACGACCCGGGGACGGTCGTCGAGTTCATGAACCTGATGTCGCAGTCAGGGATCGAATTCCTGCGCGCCTCGGAGGACTTCTCGGCGGGAGATCTCGCCTTCCCCGCGGGGTCGTACGTGATTCCGCCCCAGGCCTTTCGGCCCTACGTCGTCGACCTGATGGAACCCAAGGAGTATCCGGACCGGCGCCAGTACCCCGGCGGGCCGCCCGAGCCGCCGTACGACATGACCGGCTACGAGCTTCGCTTTCAAATGGGACTGGAGGCGGTGAACGTGGACGAACCGTTCGACATGCCGCGCGGCATGTGGGGCGACGTCTCGTCCGATATCGGCGAGGTGCGGGGCGAGGGGGTGGCCGGCTACGCCCTGCAAGGCAACTCGAACTGGATCCATCGCGCGATGGGGGCCGGACAGAGGGTCAGGGTCACGCGCGACCTCTCGACGCCGAACGGGGACATTTCCGCCGGCTCCTACTGGTTGCCGGAGCTGCCGAGCGGCGACGCGCGCACGCTCGCGGCATCGCAGGGCGTGACGTTGACCGGCCTGACCGATCCCCCGCCCTCCGGCGCGATCGCCTCGGGCAGCGCGCCGCGCGTGGCGATCTACCGCTCGTGGCAAGCCCCGATGCCCGAGGGCTGGACGCGCTGGGTGCTGGACCAGTACGGCTTCGAGTGGGAGAACGTATGGGACGCCGACGTGCGGAGCGGGGACCTGTCGCGCTTCGACGTCATCCTCCTCCCCTCCCAGGGAGCCGGCGGGATCGCGAACGGGCACGCGCCCGGTTCCATGCCGGAAGCGTACACCGGCGGACTCGGCGCGGAGGGCGCGGCCGCGCTCCGGGCGTTCGTCGAAGCGGGCGGCTGGCTGCTGGCCTTCGACCAGGCGGTGGACTACGCCATCGAGACCTTCGGCCTCCCCTTCCGCAACCGGACGCGGGGGCTGTCCTCGCAGGAGTTCTTCATCCCGGGCTCCGTCATCCGGCTCGACGTCGATCCGACGCACCCGCTCGCGTACGGGATGGGAGAGAAGGCCGCGGCCCTGTTCGCGCGCAGCCAGGTTCTCGAGCGCACCGGCGGGCCGCGCGGCGGCGGCAGCAGCCTGGGCGCCATCTCGACGCCCGTCTGCTATGCCGCCTCAGACTTCCTCGTCAGCGGCTGGACGCTGGGCGGCGATGAGGTGCTCGCCGGCTATCCGGCCGTCGCGCAGGTCGAAGTCGGCGCGGGCCAGGTCGTGCTCTTCGCCTTCCGGCCCCACTTCCGCGGCCAGCCGCGCAACACCTTCAAGCTCCTGTTCAACGCCCTCGCGGCCTCCGCCACCGAACGGCTCCCGGCGAGCCCCGGCCTGCGCTGCCGCTGAGCGGGAACCCGGGTCGGCCGGTGCGCGTATTGCCCGCGTGACTGGCCGCGGGTAGCGTCAATGGTCTTGGCCCGGGGCCGGCTGTGGAGGTGCCCGCCGGGATCGTTTCGGGAGGAGATCGCGCACTTGAGACCGAATTCGAGGCTCGGGATGCTCGCCGTCGTCGTGGCCCTCGCCATCGGACACGAGGCGCCCCGGTCCGCCGTCGCCCAGGAATCGCCGCCCGTCCCGGGACGCGCCGCGGGGGGCGCGGCGAGCGCGCCCCGGCACGCGACCGTGCCCGGGCCCGCCGCCCCGATCCGCATCGGGCTCCAGGCAGGACACTGGCGCGCCGACGAAGCCCCGCGCGAACTGCGCCGCATCAGGTACAACGGCACCCGGTGGCGCCAGACCGCCGAGTGGGAGGCGAATCTCGAGATCGCCCGGCTCGCGGCGGCCGAACTCGAGGCGCTGGGTTACGAGGTCGACATCCTTCCGGCCGTCGTTCCGCCCGGCTACCGTGCGCACCTCTTCATCGCGATCCACGCGGACGGCAGCGACAGCCCGCAGGCTTCCGGCTATCGCGTCGCCTCCCCGCGCCGCGACGCCACGGGGCGCGCCCCGGAGATCGCGCGCCTGCTGCGGGAGAAGTACGGAGAAGCGACCGGACTACGCCAGCTTCCGGTCTCAACCCGCCGGATGCGCAACTACTACGCCTTCAACTACCGCCGGTACCGGCACGCGCTTCACCCCATGACGATCGGCGTCATCATCGAGACCGGGTTCATCACCAGCGCGCGGGATCGCGGGATCATCCTCGAGGCGCCCGAAAGAGCCGCCCGCGGGATCGTGGAGGCGGTCAAGGCGTTTCCGGTCACGCCGCCGCCGGCCTGGCAGACCCCCGGCAACTAGCGGTCGATCCGGATCCCGACCCCGGCCATCGCCGTCAGGTTGCGCGTCATCGAGCCATCGGACGCGGGATCCCAGTGGAGGTTGCGCACCCCGTAGTGGTAGCGCGACTCGAGCGTGAGGAACCAGGGATCGGCTATCGTCACCTCGAAGGCGGCCCCCAGCGCGAGACCGACGTCGGCCACGCCCCGCAGCTCGAAGCGCCCCTCGCAACTGTGGCTTTCCTCGAACTGCGCGACGCCGCCCTCCGAGCGACAGCCGACCTCATGGCCCCAGTACGCCCCGGCGAGGACGATCGGCCGCACGCGCGAGAACCCCGGCGTCAGCCGGAATCGGAGGAGGATGGGGAAGTCGAGGTAGGACATCCTCGTGTTCGAACCGTCGTGGTGCAGTCCCGAAGTCGAGAACCCCCGTTCGATGTACAGGGCTTCGAGCTGCACGTCCCCGCGCTCGGACACCGGCAGGGTCACGAACCCGCCCGCCACCTTGCGGAGCAGGGCCTCCGACGTGAACTGGTCGATGAACGCCGCGTCGGCCCAGGTCACACCCCCCCGTAGGCCGATCGCGGTCTGCCCCGCCACGGATCCGTGGAACAGCAGAGGCGCCGCCGCCACGAGCGCTACCAGCCACCTGTTGGCCCTCACATCCCGCTCCTTGTTCTGTCGTCCGTCACCGCACCGGCCCCGGCTCGCACACGCGGACCGTCATGGAGGGTCTGGACAAGCTGCGTCGCGGGACGCGGTTGCGCCATCTTTCCGCGTGGCGCTCCGCCGCCGCCTCCTTCCATCGTCCGCCCGGGCCGTACACATTCACCCCCGAATTCAGGTGCGAATGTGTCGAAACGGACGGCTATGAGGCACCCACGTACATGCGGAGAACACGCGGCGCGGGAGGCGTGGATGCGTCGGATCTTTCTCGTTGCCGCTCTCGCGATCCTGCCGGCCCCGGCGGAAACCCTCGCGCAGGGCGGGCTGGACGTCATCGTGCGGAACGCCGAGACGGGCGCCGGGCTGCCGAGGGCGCAGATCACGCTCCCGGGCCTCGGCTACGGCGGCATCACGGACGTCGAAGGCCACTTCCACATCGCGGAACTTCCGCCGGGGCCGGTCGCGGTGGAGGTGCGGCTTCTCGGCTACAGCATCGAGCGGCGGGAGGCGACCGTCCTGGAGGACTCCGTCGTGGTACTCGACATCCCCCTGACGCAGACCGTCATCTCCGTGGCGGGACTCGTCGCCGTCGGCAGCCGCTCGAGGCCCCGGACAGCCACCGAATCGATGGTCCCCATCGACGCGATCGCCCCTTCGGAGCTCGTCGACCAGGGCGATACCGACATCGGCGACCTGCTCAGGACCACGATCCCCTCGTACAACATCAACCCTCAGGCGACGGGGGACGCGGCCAAGATCATCCGGCCGGCGAACCTGCGCGGGCTCGCCCCGGACCACACGCTCGTACTCGTCAACGGGAAGCGCCGACACCGCGCCGCCGCCATCCTCTGGATCGGCAACGGGGTCGCCGACGGCGCGCAGGGTCCGGATCTCTCCAGCATTCCCGCCATCGCCCTGCGGCAGGTCGAGGTGCTGCGCGACGGGGCTTCGGCCCAGTACGGCTCCGACGCCATCGCCGGCGTGATGAACTTCCACCTCAAGGACGCCCGCTCCGGCGGGGCCCTCGAGGTGAAGGCGGGGGGGTTCGGCGACGGCGGCGGCGAAGGCTACACGGTTTCCGGCAACACGGGGCTACCCCTCGGCGCCACGGGGTTCGCGAATCTGAGCGCCGAGTACGGGCGCTCGAACTCGACGAGCCGCAGCGTGCAGCGGGCGGACGCGGCGCTTCTCGTCTCCAGGGGGAACACGCACGTGCGCGATCCCGCGCAGATCTGGGGCGCGCCCGAGATCGAGGATGACCTGAAGCTGTGGGGCAACTTCGGCTATTTCCTCGGAAGCGCCACGAAGGCCTACGCACACGCGAACCATGCGAGCCAGCGCGTGACCGGGGGCTTCTTCTTCCGCAACCCGAACACACGGAGCGGCGTGTTCAGCCTGGACGCCGGCGAGACGCTCCTCGTCGGCGACCTCCTCGACGCGCAGGATGGCGTCCTCGACGGCTCCGCCGGGTGTCCGGTCGTCCGCGTGGACAACGGGCTCCCCGATCAGGCCGCCCTGAACCAGGTCCTCTCCGACCCCAACTGCTTCACCTTCCAAGAACGGTTCCCCGGCGGCTTCACTCCACAATTCGGGGCGGATGTGACGGACGCCTCGCTCGTCGCGGGGGTCGAGGGACAGGCCGGACGCCTGCACTGGGACGTGAGCGCCAACTGGGGCCGGAACGAGGTGGACTTCTTCATCTTCAATACGGTGAACGCCTCGCTGGGCCCCGCGACGCCGGTCGAGTTCGACCCGGGCCTCTACCGGCAGGTGGACGTCGACCTGCACGTGGACGCGGCCTACACGGTGAGCGACCTCCTCGACCTCGCCGGCGGCGTGGAGTGGCGGAACGAGCACTTCACGATCGGGCTCGGAGACGAAGCCTCCTGGAGACTCGGGCCCCTCGCGCCGCAGGGGTTCAGCGCGGGGTCGAACGGCTTCCCCGGCTTCAGCCCCATCGCGGCCGGCGACTGGAACCGGACGAACACGGCCTTCTACGCGGACGCCGAACTCCACGACTACCGGAACGACCGCTGGACGCTGGGCGGGGCGCTCCGTTTTGAGAATTTCGAGGATTTCGGGTCGACGCTGAACGGCAAGCTCGCGGGGCGCTACGGCCTCACCGGCGGCCTCGCCCTGCGCGGCAGCCTGAGCACGGGCTTTCGGGCGCCCACCCCGGGACAGCAGAACGCCTTCAACGTCTCCACCATCTTCGACCGCGAACTCGGGGATCTCGTCAACAGCGGCACGATCCCCTCCACCTCCAGGGTCGCGGAGCTCCGGGGAGGCGTCCCGCTCGACGCCGAGAAATCCCGCAACTTCGCGGGCGGCGCGGTGCTGGAGCGCGGTGACTTCCTCCTCACGGCGGACTACTTCCGCGTGGCGCTCTCCGACCGCCTCGCGCTCACGCAGCGCTTCTCCCTCACGCCGGACGAACAGACGAGGCTGGTGCAGGAAGGCATCGTGAGCGCGCGCAACCTGCAGGAGTTCCGCTTCTTCACGAACGACTTCAGCACGCGGACGCAGGGCATCGATGTGGTGGCGACCTGGGCGCCGGCCTCCGCGGAGGGCGGAACCTCGATCAGCTTCGCGTTCAACCGCACGAACACGAAGGTCACGAAGTTCGACCCGGAGAAGGTGGACGCGACCCGTATCCGGCAGCTCGAGGAAGCCCTGCCCGCCACGCGCTGGATCCTGACCGGCAAGCACGCCTTCGGGCGGATGGGGCTGCTCGCGCGCCTGAGTTGGTTCGGCGGGTGGTTCGACGCGCGGGATGACTACGCCTATCCCGGCGCGTACCTCGCGGACATCGAGGCGACCTGGTCGATCGGCGAGTCGATGACGCTCGCCGTCGGCGGACAGAACGCGCTCAACACCTATCCGGAGGAGAATCCGGGAGCGACGTTCTCCGGCAACCGCTACGGTCCGGGGTCGCCGTTCGGCTCCAACGGCGGCTTTTACTACGCCCGTCTCGCATACCGCTGGAGCCGGTAGCCCGCCTGTTGACGGTGAGGAACCTGCTTCCGGAAACGGCGGAGGAAGGGGCCGGGGTGGGGATCGAACCCACGACCTGCGGATTAAAAGTCCGTTGCTCTACCAACTGAGCTACCCGGCCGAGGCCCGGGGCGAGGCCGACGTGAGAGGACCCGCCCGGCGCGACTCAAGCTAACACGTCAGCCCGGCGGACGCGGCAGCGGTCGCGGCAGTCCGCGCAGGATCCTGACCCGGGAGCTGTCGGCCGCCAACTCCGGGGGGAGCGCGACGGGTCCCCGGCGCATGATGCTCCGGACCTGCCCCGTCTCGCGGTCGATCACCATCATCGCCCGGGCGCCCGCCTCCCTGTCCACCGTCGTGACCCCTTCCGGCCCGCTGAGCTCCAGCCGGTCCAGCGCCTCGGTCCACGCGGTATCGAAGGGGATCGACCACGAGAAACCCTTGCTTCCGTCGGAGATCTCGCCCGGCGTGAAGCTGATGAGGAACAGCGTCTCCCCCTCGGCGTCGAGACCCCGCACGCGGTAGGGGCCCGGCGCCCCGGGACGCCGAGGGATGCCCTCGTACGCGAACCCGGGCTCGAGCACGAGTTCGCCCTCCCGCACGCCCCCCCACAGCATGAGAACCAGCGGCTCCTGCGAAGACTCCCCGGACGCTTCCGGCGGCCGCTCCTGCGCCAGGATCCCGCCCGCGTGGGGCACCGCCGCCGCTGCGGCCATCCCCGCGGCCGCGAGGGACCCGGCGCAAAGCGCGAGCCGCCCGGAGCGCCTTCCGAATCGTTTCATGGTGGGCTGCTACCCCCGATCCCCTCGTAGTTGATCCGCAGTTGACGGTCCCCCCTACCATGCTGTCCGAACGCGTGTCCCCCGGCAACGGCTTGCGAGTTGGCCCCCGCCTTCCCGGACCGGGAAACGCTGGACCGGACGCTCCGGGAGGTGAATGTCGTCGTATCCGCCATCGACGCGGCGATGGCGCACGATGCCGGTCACCGGTGGGGACGCTACCGCCAATCCGGAGGCACCCGGGATCGAATCATCACGGATTTCCTGATCGGCGCCCACGCCATCGCACGCGCCGACCGCTTCCTCACCCGCGACCGCGGATTCTTCTCCAGCTACTTCCCGGAACTGGACCTCGGGGACTGAAGACGTTCCCGCGGGGCTGTATTCTAGAGAACGTTCGCGTCGTGCAGCCACGTCCCATGTCGTCCATAACTGGCTTTATATCATTGTTTTGTCGCGCGATACGAACGTTCCTCTCGTCCCGGAGCGGCTAGCTCCGTCCCCTTGCATCTCCCACCATGTGGTGTGTATTATGGTGGGCATGGCGCTCCCGCGACGACCCCCGAAACGCAAGCCACGAGGCCGGCACCCCCACAACGCGCTCTCGCCCGCCTTCGTCCGCAACGTGCGGGAGGCCGGACGGTACTGCGACGGGAACGGCCTGTACCTCGATGTCCGCCCCTCCGGGAGCCGGGGCTGGATCCAGCGCCTCACGATCCGGGGCCGCCGAACCGAGCTCGGGCTCGGCGGATACCCCTTGGTTTCGCTGAAGGAAGCCCGGGAGAAGGCGTTCCTCAACCGGAAGCTCGCCCGCGATGGCGGCGATCCGCTCTCGGAGAAGCGGCGGGCCGAGTCGATGCCCACCTTTGTCGAGACGGCCGACAAGGTCTGGAGGCAGCTTCGACCGGGCTGGCGCTCGGACCGTCACGCTCAGGTCTGGCTGAACAGCCTTGAGCGCCACGTCTTCCCCCGCATCGGCGAGATGCCGGTCTCGGAGGTGACGAGCGCCGACGTGATCGGGATACTGGCTCCGATGTGGCACGGGAAGCCGGCGTTGGCGCGGAAACTGCGCCAGCGCATGCGGGCGGTCATGGAGTGGGCCGTGGCGATGGGTCTCAGGCCGGACAACCCGTGCGACCGGGTCGGCCCGGTGCTCGGGGTGCAGGGGAACCGCACGCAACACCTCCAAGCGCTGCCGCACGGCGAGGTGGCGTCGGCGATCCGGACGGTTGGGGCGTCCGGCGGGCGTCCGGTCGTGAAGCTGGCCTTCGAGTTCCTCGTGCTCACGGCGGCGCGCTCGAACGAGGTCCGCGGGGCGGTGTGGAGGGAGATCGACGTGGAGGAGGCGGTGTGGACCATCCCCGCCCCGCGCACGAAGGGGAACCGGGAGCACCGTGTTCCGCTCAGCGGCCGCGCGCTCGGGATCCTTGATGAGGCGCGGCGGATCGGCCGGGGTGGCCCGCTCGTGTTTCCGGGCGTGCGCGGACGACCGCTCGGGCGCACGGCCGTCTGGCAACTGCTCAAGGCCTGCGGCGTCGAGGCCGTGCCGCACGGGTTCCGGTCGAGCTTCCGGGACTGGGCGGCCGAGGAGACGGACCATCCGCGCGAGGCGGCCGAGGCGGCGCTCGCCCACAAGGTCCGCAATCAGGTCGAGGCGGCGTACCGGCGCACGGACCTGTTCGAGCGGCGGCGACGGCTCATGGCCGACTGGGCGGCCTATCTCGCCCGTTGAGGGCCGCTCATGGAACCACCCTTCTCCCCGGAGAAGCGTGCGTTGGCCTTCCCGCAAGGGATTGCTGCCAAGGAGCGACCCTTCGGGGAGGGCGGCATGGGCCTGCACATGCCGAACCCGCCCGATGCCGCACCGGCATCCCGAAGGGCCGGGTCGCTCCCGGACACGGCCCGGAGAGGCGGATCGGCACCGGAGATCCGCTGGCCGTGGCCCAACCCCAAACCGTCCGGCGACTTGCGGAGTTCCCTGTTCGCACGCCCGAGCGCGATTTCCCTGCACACGCACCCCGATGTCAAATGCGCACCTCCGGATCGGCAACGGGCTCCGCCGAAGAGGCGGTCGAGTCCCACCTCCCGGTCAGCGTCGGTGCCTGTGATCCATGCCGTGCTGGTGGCGCGCGCTGTGATCGTCCCTCCAGCCCGCGCGCAATCCCAATACCGCCGACCCCAGATCCCGCACCCGGGCGCTGAGCTTGTACAGCGTGGCTCCGTCGCGGTTCGCGGGCCGGGCCAGCCTCGCGCCCACGAGAGACTCGATCACTTCGGTCTCCTTCAGGACTTCAGTTCCTCGCAGAGTGCGCGGAGTTCAATGATTTCCATCCGCAAGTCCGCGATTCGAGGATTGATTTCTCGGGCGTAGGAGGCAGCCGCGCGCTCCACGTCGGACGTTGATCGTGTGTCGATCATGGCAAGGACCGCATTGGACGAATCCAGCCACCGGTCCCGTCGCGCCATGGCGGCTCTCGCAGGCATGGAACGACGCTGGTTCACCGCCGCAATACTGTCACGCATGGCTTGCTCAAACACGTTCCACAAGTGTTGACGCAGGTTCCTTCGCGATGCTTCTCTGGTCCGCGCCGTCGACCCTGTGATGCGCGGCAATGCTTGGTCAACCGAGTCATCGGCAGCCTTGTCTACCCGGTCGAACACATCAGCGGTCATCCTCGCCCGAGTGTAGGTCGGGATCGCCACGGCAACGCCTGAATCCGTAAGCGCACGGGCTGCCGCGAGTAGCGAATCGTTACGCACGGCACGTTCTTCGGCCGCACGGGTCGCATCACCGTTGCGTTGCGCAACCTCCCAGTCCAGCGAATCCGCAACCGTGGTCAAGACCGCTGCCCGAACACATTCTTCCGGTTCCGACGAACAACCCGTGATAAGCGCCACGGCGAACAGCACGAGCTTCCTCATGGCGTCCTCCTTCGCGCGGCCCTCCTCGCCGGGGGCCGTTCCCGAGTTTCCATCCGGTGGTCTCGCGCCGTTCGTCGCTTTCCGTCGCTTGCGGCCCCTACGGCGCTCCGTCCGTTCCTCTCAATCGAGCGCGCGGCCATGTGTTGCTTCGCACCACGACGGCCACCGCATCATCTCACACGAGCGGCCATCTCCATTTGTTGAACGGCGCGGGCTCGGCCGAAGGAGTATGTTCCTGCACCACTCGCGCCTGATGCTTCTCCCGCGCCGTGACCGGCGACGCGTCAGGTTAACACCGGCAGGAGCGACGATGAAATCCTTCGAGGTCGATGACCGGGACAAATGTCCTGACGCTTCCGGCCACCGTTTGGCTCGTTTCAGGATCGGTTGGGCCGATGCCGTACGGGGCGACACCTACTCCGAAGCGACGCTACGCAGGTTGACCTGGAACAACCTCGGTTGGCGGCTCGGCAGTCTTCTCGGCGATGCCTCGGACGAAAACGTCGAGCGGATGTATCGGCTGTGCGTGAAGCTGCAGGCGGAGCAGTGAGCGACACCGAGATGCCGAGACCGCTGCTGGCTCACCTCGCTTGGCGGTTCCACCCACGCACCGAGGAGGTTGCCGTGGAGGCGCTGGCGCACATCCTGAACCGCTATCCCGCTTCGAGACAGGGGCTGAATGACGTGCTGCAGCAGGCTGTTCCAGGCCTGGAGTTGTCGGACGGGCCGTTCGAGACCGAGGCCGGCGCTCCGGATGGGACGCGCCCCGACGTGATGCAGACGGGAGGCGACGGGAAGGAACGACTCTTCATCGAGGCCAAGTTCCACGCACCGCTTACGCCGAACCAGCCGGTGCCCTACCTGAGACGGCTGCCCAAGGATGGTGTCTCCGCGCTCGTGTTCCTGGCCCCCTCCTCGCGCTTGAAGACGCTCAGGGCGGCGTTGCTTCACCGGATCGACAAGGCGGGCATGCGGGTCACTGTCGGGGACGGACACCTCACGATCGATGGGACGGGCAAGCATGTTCTTGTGACCGACTGGACGACGTTGCTTCACAACATGGAGGCGAGGCTGGCGGGCTCCGGGGAAGGTTTGGCGGACGTTCTGCAACTCATTGGTTTGGCGCGGTTCGCGGAGGAGAATGCACCGAAGTCAGAGCACGCCGGCGAGGCACTCGTCAAGCAGGTTGCCGCCACCGGCAGAGATTCGGGTTGGATCGACGACGACGGTCTTAGACCATCACCGAGTTCTCACGGCTACGGGCGTTACGTGAGGCTCGGTCGCCGCGCCAAGCTCGGCGTGTGGTTGGGGTTCAACACCGACTTGCACGAAGAGTTCAAGGTGACGCCGCTATGGATCTGGGTTGAGCGATGGAATGACCCCGACAGTCAGGGTTGGCATGAGCGCATCATGCCGACCCTGAAGGAACGCATGGCCCCGTACATCAAGCCGTTTGGTAAGGGCCTATGGGTCGGAGTCGTGGCAGCGGAGCCCGCGGATCCGGACAGCTGTGCGGAGGAGTTGGAACGAATAGCCGGGATCCTGGATGAGGCCGCCGAATCAACACTCGACCCGAGGCCGCCCTCGGCTCCCGTTGTCTGACCGGGTTCACGCCATCCGCCCCTGCGTGGGATACAGCCTTCTGGAGATCCAGACCGCGGCCGACAACGCGGACCTGCTCGGCCGGGGCGTTCGTAGCTGTCGTACTCGGGGTTCGGCCGGACTCGTGGCGGATGAGCGGATCGGCGGCAAGCACCCGCTTGGCGTCGTCCGTCACGAGCGTCCCGGCGGGCGATCGGCGCCGGGCATCGGCCCCCGCCTCTCGTCGGCGAGCTGCACGGCCTCGTCCGCCGCCTCGGCGACCGTGCGGAACCCCGGTCCCGATCGGTCGGCGTCCGTCGAGACCTCCTGGGAGGAGGGCACCACGTACCACCGGTCCGCGCGGTCGTCCTCGCCGTCCATGTAGTGGCCCCGCTCGATCCGGTATCCGGCCAAGTCGGCCCGGAACCGGTGCGCCCGCAGGATGACGGCTTCGTCGATCTCGTTCATCGGCTGTCCCTCCGCGTTCAAGAGAGCGCCCGCGAAGAGGCCGGGTCAATGGCGCGGCGGGCATCGCGGCCTCCGGGCGTCGGCGCCCGGCCGGGCGACCGGGGAACGAATCTCACTCGCGAGGAGGCTGACGCCGCGCTGGCGATCCGCTCGGAACAGGGTCGGGGCCGCGTGCCGGCGCACCGCTCCTTCGGGTGAAGATGCCCGTTCGCGGATGACGGCGCGGGCCCATCCGGCGGGTAAGGGGCAGGCCTTCGTCCGTTGATTCGGTCGGTGCGCCGAGGGGCGCTTCGGAGGCGGCCACGGAGCTGGCCGGGAGCACCTTTATGGTGCCGCAGCCAGCCGACGCAGTGTTGAACACTGCGGCTGGCCAGGGGAGCGCTCCGCTCCCCTACGACCCCCGGGTTTCCGCGCCGGTGTCGGCGCGGTGGAGGACGGGGGGCGCCTCCGTTCGGACTGACATTTTCGGCGCCATTGACAGCCGGAGTCCGGCTCAGTTTACTTGGCACGCCGGAACCGACACTATCGGCACATCCGGCACCTCCTGCCCCCAAGGGGTTGACACGATGCGGGTCGAGCGTTGTGACTCATCGTTAAGCCGAGCCGAGCCGAGCCGAGCCTAGCCGCGCCGAGCCCGGCATCCATCGCGTGCCGCATCGCCCACAAGCAGAATCGACAGGAGTTGCCGATGTTGTTCCAAGCCCCATTCGAACCGGTGCGCCCACTAGAGAGTTCTTGTAGGAAGAAGGGGCTGAGCCGAAGCG
>CAZDZJ010000129.1:0-15637 GCA_964509895.1 uncultured Gemmatimonadota bacterium | reverse complement strand
GTGCGGGGGTGGGCGGCGACGGGAGTGGAGCCGGCGGGATTTGAACCCGCGACCTCTTGAGTGCGATTCAAGCGCTCTCCCAAACTGAGCTACGGCCCCTCGCTCGACACTCTTCGCTTCTCTGCTGCTTCCTGGAAAAACGGGGCTGACGGGATTTGAACCCGCGACCTCCGGTGTGACAGACCGGCACTCTAACCTGACTGAGCTACAGCCCCCTGTAGCGGCGTTTCGATGGGGCCTACTGGACTCGAACCAGTGACCTCTACGATGTCAACGTAGCGCTCTAGCCATCTGAGCTAAGGCCCCTCCGAAAGACACGACGAGCGGGCCCCGGGGGGGAGCCCGCTCGGACGACACAATGCTAAAGGAACGGGCCGAATCGGTCAACCTCGGCGGGTGCCTCGACGGGCGTTGGATGGGCGGTCCGGAGCGACGGTTGCATCCACCGGAGCGGGTCTTACCTTGTTCGCGACCCGCGCTTCCGACGGCGGAGGCTGCCGGGCGAATCACATCGTCGATTCCCCCTCAGAGAGGCGGATGAAGATAAGCTCTCGCGCGGCCGCCGGCGTCCTCGCCGCGGCCCTCGGCGTCACCGCTCTGGCGCTGTACCGGCCCTCAACCGGCGAACTCGAGATCGCTGCGGCGAGCTTCGATCCGTCATCGTTCCTGCACGTGCAGGAGGGCGCGGATCCGCAGGCGGCGGGCGAAGGGGAGACGGCCGCCGCGGCCGTCCAGTTCGCCGAAGAGCAGGATCTGGCGACGATGCCGGCGCAGTGGCGCGCGATCTACGACCACGAGAACGCGACGCGCGGGCCGGAGCAGCCCATCCCGTTCAACCACCGCTTCCACGTCACGGACCTGCAGATCGACTGCATGTACTGCCACGTGGGGACGGAGCGGTCGGTGTCGGGGATCGTGCCGTCGGTCGAGGTCTGCATGGGGTGCCACCGGATCGCGGGGACGGGGCTGCCGCCGGTCGAGGAGTTGCGGCAGTACGAGGCGCGCGGCGAACCGATCGAGTGGGAGTGGGTGTACAAGCTGCCGGAGTTCGTGCAGTTCAGCCACAAGGCGCACCTGCGGAACCTCGAGTGCCAGGACTGCCACGGGCCGGTCGAGGAGATGGACCGGGTGTACCAGTGGGCGCCGCTGACGATGGGGTGGTGCCTCGAGTGCCACCGCCAGGCTCCGTCCGAGGCCGATATCGCGACGGACTACTCGCTGGCGCGGGACAACCCGCCGCCGCAGGCGCCGGCGCCCCGCCAGCCGGAGGGGCTGTACCCGAGAAACATCGACACGGACTACGGCCAGACCCGGGCCCCCACGGACTGCGCGGCATGTCACTTCTGAACGGCGGCGGGGGTTGCGGCTGCGGAGGTGGCGGCGGGGGCTGCTCCGGCGGCGCCGGGCCCGAGCCGGAGGCCCTGAACGGGGCGGCGGCGAACGGGACGGGAACATCGCGGCGCCGGTTCCTCAAGGTGCTGGGGACGTCGGGCGCCGGAGCGGCGACGCTGGCGGCGTGCGGGCCACCCGACTTCGGCGACAAGCTCATCCCCCGCCTCGTGGAGGAAGAGGGGATCACGCCGGGCGTCTCCGACACCTACGCGACGGTTCTGCCCGACGCGGGGCCGGAACCGGTGCCGGTGCATGCGCAGGTGCGCGACGGGCGCGTCCTCGGCCTGAGCCCGAACTCCCGGTTCGGGGGCGGCACGAGCGGGCTCTCGTCGCTCACGCATTCGACGCTGCAGGACCTCTACGATCCCGACCGCCTGCGCCAGCCGATCCGGCGCAATCCGTCGACCGAGGAGGGGGCGCCTCCCTTCCAGTACGCGAGTTGGGACGACGCGGCGGCAGCGCTGACCAACGCGGTGCGCGTGGGCGGGGCGGTGCTCCTCACCGGCCGGGTGACGGGCACGACGGGCCGCTTCATCGCCGAATGGGCGCGCGTGATGGGCGTCGAGCACATCGCCTGGGAGCCGTTCTCGAACCGGGCGCTGGCGGCGGGCACGGCCGATGTGAGCGGCGGCGCGGGCATGCCGCGCTTCGACCTCTCCTCCGCCGACCGGATCGCCTGCTTCGGGGCCGACTTCCTGGGCACGTGGCTCGCGCCGACCCAACTGTCGGCGGGCTTCGCGGCGGCGCGCGACATCGACGCCCACCACCACGCGAAGTTCACCTTCGTCGGACCGCGCCTCTCGCTCACGGGCGCCAACGCGGACGAGTGGATCGAAGCGCGCGCAGGGACGGAGGGCGCCGTGGCGCTCGCGGTCGCCGGCGTCGTGGCGGCGGCGCGGGGCGTCGCGCTTCCCGGCGGGGTGCCGAGCGTGTCGCCGGCGTCGGTCGCGGAGGCCGCGGGCGTTTCGGCCGACGCGATCCGGGCGCTGGGCGAGGAGTTGGCCGCAGCGGAGGCCGCGGTCGCGATTCCGCCGGGGCTGGAGTCGCAGGGCGCGGATGCGCGGCAGGCGCACCAGGCGGTCGCGGCGCTGAACGAGGTGCTGGGGGCGGTGGGCGCGCGGGTGTTCCCGGGGGACGGCGCGCCGGAGGGCGCTTCGGCGAGCTTCGCGGACATGCAGTCGCTCATCGGGCGCATGCGGGCCGGGCAGGTGCGGACGCTGATCGTCGCCGGGTGCAACCCGGCCTACGCGCTCCCCGCCGCGGCCGGGTTCGCGGACGCGATGGCGAACGTGGCGAACGCGATCGCGATCGGGCCGCACCTCGACGAGACCGCCTCGGCCTGCGGCTGGGCGCTCCCCTGCCACCACGCGCTCGAGTCGTGGTGCGACGCGGAGCTGGCGGGCGGCGCGATGGCGCTCGGCCAGCCCCTCATGCACCCGGTGTTCGACACGCGCCAACGCGAAGACCTGCTGCTCGACGTCGCGAACGCGGCGGGACAGGGCGACGCCTTCGGCGCGACGGACTACGCGACCGTGCTGCGCAACACCTGGACCGAGCGGCTCGGCGGCGACGCGGCGTGGCTCGACGCCCTCCGGCGGGGCGGCGCCTCGGCGGCGGCATGGGCCGGCGCCGACGACGCGGAAGGCGGCGCGGACGACGCTCCCATGGGCGGCGAGGGCGGCTTCGCGCTCCCGCAGGCCTCCTCCGGCACGCAACTCGTCGTCTACCCGACGGCCCAGTTCTACGACGGCCGCGGCGCGAACCGTTCGTGGATGCAGGAGCAGCCGGACGCGATCACGAAGGCCGTGTGGAACTCGTGGGTCGAGATGCACCCCGACATGGCCGCCGAACTCGGCGTGGACCGCGGCGACGTCGTCCGCGTCGAGTCCGCCCAGGGCGCCATCGAGGCGCCGGTGTACGTGTACCGCGGCATCCGCCCCGACACGGTGGCGATCCCGCTCGGGCAGGGGCACACGGAGTACGGCCGCCACGCGCGCAACCGCGGCGTGAACCCGCTCGACCTGCTCGCGGGGGACGCGGACCCCGGTTCCGGCGCGCTGGCGTACGCCGGGACGGCGGTCACGGTCACGGCCACCGGAGAGAGCGCCCGCCTCGTCATCACGCAGGGCTCCACCGACGACCTCGACCGCGAGATCGTCCACGCAATGAACGTCGAGGACGCCCTCCACGAGGTTGAGGCGCACGAGATCGACCTCGTCGAGATGGTCGAGGCCGCGTGGGATTCGGACCCGAACAGCCCGTACCGCTGGGGCATGGTCATCGACCTCAACGCCTGTACCGGCTGCGGCGCCTGCGTCACCTCCTGCTACTCCGAGAACAACATCCCCACCGTGGGCGAGGAGCAGGCGAATCTGCGGCGGGAGATGTCGTGGATGCGGATCCACCGCTTCGAGGAGGAGACGGACGACGGCGGCTTCCAGACGGTCCAGCAGCCGATGCTGTGCCAGCACTGCGGCGACGCGCCGTGCGAGCCAGTGTGCCCGGTGTACGCGACGTACCACAGCCCCGAGGGGCTCAACGTCCAGGTCTACAACCGCTGCGTCGGCACCCGCTACTGCGCGAACAACTGCCCGTACAAGGTGCGGCGCTTCAACTGGTACAACGCCAACTCGCCCAGCCGCGGCGACGACCAGGCCTTCCCCTGGCCGCTGAACCTCCAGCTGAACCCGGACATCACCGTCCGCGAGGTCGGGGTGATGGAGAAGTGCACGATGTGCGTGCACCGGATCAACAAGGCGAAGATCGACGCCAAGGAGGAGGGGCGGACGGTGAGGGACGGCGAGGTGATGACGGCCTGCCAGTCCAGCTGTCCGTCGAACGCGATCACCTTCGGCAACCTCAAGGACCCGCAGAGCGAGGTCTCCCGCAGGGCGAAGAGCGCCCGCGGCTACCACGCGCTCGGAGAACTCGGGGTGCGCCCGGCGATCACCTACCTCGAGGACGTCACGCACAAGCACATGGCGGCCGGCGGGCACGGTGAGCCGGCGGCGGCCGGCGAAGGCGAAGAGGCGCATTGATGGCCACCGCGGAGAAGAGGGTGCCCGCCCATCCGACGCTGGCCGACGCGAACCGCGACATCACGCGGCCGATCGCGATGCCCGAGAAGCGCTTCTATCTCGTGCTCGGGGTCGCCGCCGCGGGCCTCGCCCTCATGTTCGGGGCCTGGTTCTACCAGATCGGGGCGGGCATCGGGGTCGCGGGCATCACGCACCCGGTGTTCTGGGGCGTGTACATCACGACCTTCGTCTTCTGGGTCGGGATCGCCCACTCCGGGACGCTGATCTCGGCGATCCTCTACCTCTTCCGTTCCGGCTGGCGCACGACGATCAACCGGACCGCGGAGGCGATGACGATCTTCGCGGTGATGACGGCGGGGCTCTTCCCCCTCATCCACCTGGGCCGCGTCTGGTACTTCTACTACCTGATGCCGTACCCGTCGCAGCGGCAGATCTGGCCGGACTTCCGGTCGCCGCTCGTGATGGACGTGTTCGCGGTCTCGACGTACCTCATCATCTCCGCCCTCTTCTGGTACACCGGCCTCATCCCGGACTTCGCGATCCTGCGCGACCGGGCGAAGGGCTGGATGTACAAGATCTACGGGGCGTTCTCGCTGGGCTGGCAGGGGACCGTGAGCGAGTGGCGGCACTACCGCCGCATCTACCTCTACATGGCGGGGATTGCGACGCCGCTGGTGCTCTCGGTGCACTCCGTGGTTTCGTGGGACTTCGCGCTCTCGATCGTGCCGGGGTGGCACTCGACGATCTTCGCCCCCTACTTCGTGGCCGGGGCGATCTTCAGCGGGGTCGCGCTCGTGATCACGATCATGATCCCGCTGCGGTGGGCATTCGGGCTCGAAGCGTACATCACCGAGAAGCACTTCGAGAACATGGCGAAGCTGGTTCTCCTGACGTCGTGTATCGTCGGCTTCTCGTACGCGACCGAGTTCTTCGTCGCCTACTACTCGGCGGACCCGATCGAGATCGAGAGCTTCCGCTGGCGGGCGCTCGGGGACTACGCGCTCCCCTTCTGGGTGATGGTGTTCTGCAACGTCGTCGTGCCGCAGGCGCTGTGGTTCAAGAAGGTGCGCACGACGCTGCCGGCCCTGTTCGCGCTCACGATCTTCGTCAACATCGGGATGTGGTACGAGCGGTTCGTCATCATCGTGACGTCGCTCGCCCACGAGTACGAGCCGGGCGGCTGGGGGCTGTACACGCCGAGCTGGGTGGAGATGTCGATTCTTGTCGGCAGCTTCTGCTGGTTCTTCTTCTGGTTCCTGCTCTTCTCGCGCAGCCTGCCGGTGATCTCGATCGCCGAGGTGAAGGAGCACCTCGCGCACGAGCACGCGCACGCACACGGGGATGACGATGAGTAGCGGCGTGCTGGGGCAGTACGACACGCTGCCGGGCACGCTCGACGCGATCGCGCGGCTGCGTGATGCGGGGCACCGCGACATCGAGGTGTTCTCGCCGATTCCGTCGCCCGAGATCGAGGAGGCGATGGACATCCACTCCTCGCCGGTGCGGGTGTGGGCGCTGACGGGCGCGATCACCGGGTGCACGCTCGGGGTGCTGCTCACGGCGGGGACCTCGCTGGCCTACCCGCTCGTCACGCAGGGCAAGCCGCTCGTGTCGCTGCCTCCGTTCGTCGTCTTCATGTTCGAGCTCACGGTGCTGCTCACCGGGATCTTCGGACTCGTCGCGCTGCTGGTACACACGCGGCGGCCGGTGATCAACCTCGACCCGGCGTACCGCACATCGTTCTCCGTGGACCGATGGGGGATCTTCGTGCCGGCCAACGGCGAGGGCACGGCCGCCGCCGAGGCGCTCGTGCGGGAGACCGCCGCCGTGGACGTGGAGGTGCAGGAATGACCCGCCGGACCGCCGCGGCCGCCGCGGTCCTGGCCGCCGTCTCGCTGGGCGCGTGCGACGACCAGATCAAGCACCTGGAGCAGCGGACGCCGTTCTTCAACACGATGTCGTGGCAGCCGTCGGTCGAGGCGTTCGAGGAGGTCGCGCGGGCACCGGTGCCGGGCACGATGCCGATCGACGGCGAGCGCACGTACGACCTGATGGCGGCCGACACCCTGCTGGTCAGCCCGCTGGCGGGCACCGAGGCCGACCTGGCCCGGGGCGCGGAGCTGTACAGCCAGTTCTGCACGCCCTGCCACGGCGTGACGGGCGTGGGCGACGGCTCCGTCGTGGGACAGAACCGCATTCCCAATATCCCGCTCCTCAACATCCGCGGCGAACTCACCCGCGGGTACACGGACGGCTACATCTGGGGCATGATCGCGAACGGTCGCGGGCTGATGCCGCCCTACCGGCGGATTCCGGCCATGGACCGCTGGTACCTGGTCGCGTACGTGCGGCAACTGCAGGCCGAGGCGATGGCCGAGGAGGCCGAAGCGGCGGCGGCCGAGGCAGCGGCGGCTGAAGCGGCGGCCGCAGCGGAGACCGTACCCGAGGGGAACGATACCTCCGGCACGGGAGGAAGCCGGTGAGCGGGGGCGGCGGCCGGCCGGTCCTCTCCACGGAAGAGGCGCTGCAGACGATCAGCGGCCGCATCCCGATGCTGTGGCTCGGCGTGTGGCTGGCAGCGGTCGCGATCGGAGCCGTCGGGTTCGCGACGACGGTCGGCGGCGACGCGCAGCGGGCCTGGATGAGCGTGTGGTCGAACTTCCTCTTCTGGACGGCGATCTCGATGGCGGGCGTCGTGTTCGGGGCCGTCCTCCAGGTGGCGAAGGGGCACTGGGGCAAGCGATTCCGGAGGCTGGCCGAGGCCGCGGGCGCCTTCCTCCCGATCTCCCTGGCGCTCTTCCTCGCGCTGCGCCTCGGGGCCGAGCACGTCTTCCCCTGGATCGGACCGGTGGAGACGGAGCACCTGAACCGCGACTGGCTGACGGTCGAGGGCGTCTTCATGCGGAACGGCGTCCTGCTCGCGGTGCTCTACCTGCTCGGCTTCGTGTGGCTCTTCTACTCGATCCGGGCCGACGCGCCGCTCGTCGCCGCGGAGAACCGGGGCTGGCGCAAGGCGGTCGTCTCTCTCTTCGCCCGCGGCTGGCGCGGGGACGACGAGGAGGTCGCGCGCTGCCGGAGCCGGATCGGCCGGCTCTCCGCCGTCCTGATCCTGAGCTGGGCCGTCATCTTCT
This sequence comes from uncultured Gemmatimonadota bacterium, assembly GCA_964509895.1. GTDB lineage: Bacteria > Gemmatimonadota > Gemmatimonadetes > Palauibacterales > Palauibacteraceae > Palauibacter. Next base: position 8,076 of record CAZDZJ010000129.1, on the reverse strand, counting down.
CGCTCCTCTCGTTCGACCTCGGCATGTCGCTCACGCCGGGCTTCGTGAGCATGGTGTGGGGGCCGTACTACTTCATCGGCGGCTGGCTCGGCATGCTCGCGCTCGTCGGGATCATGGCCTGCCACTTCAACGGGCGCTTCGGCGGGCTCCGGCTGTGGGGCAGGTACGATTTCCACGACCTGGGCAAGCTGACCTTCGCCTTCGTCGCCTTCTGGACCTACCTCTGGTTCGCCCAGTACCTCGTGATCTGGTACGGCAACATCCCGCGCGAGGCGAACTTCTTCATCCCGCGCTCGACGGGCGCCTTCGGGTTCATGTTCTGGCTCCAGATGGTGCTGATCTTCGCGCTCCCCTTCCCCTTCCTCCTGGGCCGGAGCCCGAAGATGCGTCCGCGCTGGCTGGCGTTCGTGGGGCTGCTGATCCTCAGCGGCTTCTGGGTGGAGCGCTGGAACATGGTGGCGCCGTCGATCTGGCACGGAGAGGGGCTGCCGCTGGGCGTGCCGGAAGCGATGATCTCGGTCGGCTTCCTGGGCCTGTTCGCGCTCGCGTACGGCGCCTACTCGACGACCTTCCCCAAGGTCCCGATGCGCGAGACGATCGCGCTCGGGAGTCCCGGCCGCGGCCCGTAACGCCCCGCCGACAGCCACCTGTCCGGGAGGGGGTGCCCCGCGTGGCGTCGTGCCTCTATTTTCAACGTTCGCAGTGCGAGGTGATGGCGCGAACCCTGCCGTTGTGGTCCGGGTTCGCACCGCGCAGTTCTTGACCGAGGCGGTTTGGATGGAGCTTTCCGACAACTACGAGCAGATGCTGCAGCGGACGACCGCGACGGTCGAGAAGTACCGCGAAGGGGCCGAGGAGCTGAGGGTGAAGCTCCGCGAGGCCCGCGCCGGCCGAAAGGTTCAGATCATGGCCATGATCGACCGGCTGGAGCGCAAATACGATGGAGCGAAGACGCGGCTGGAGGAACTCTCCGACTCCGAGGAAGACGGCAACAGCCAGGCCCTCGGCGTCCTCCACCAGAAGGTGGTCTCCGAACTCTCGGACATGAAGCGGACGATCCAGACCCGCATCCGCTGACGTTCCACACACAGTGATGGTATTGCGATCTGCAGCAGATCGTAGTACGCTCGTGCATGAACTCGCTTTCCGTGAAGCTGTCGGCCGCGATGCACGCGGCGCTCTCGAGAGAGGCGCAACGACGTAACGTCAGTCGGTCCGCGCTTGTACGCGACATCCTCGGCGAAGCCCTCGACGCGGCCTCCGGGCCGGCGTCGCCGAGTTGTCTCGAGCTTGCAGGCGACCTGGTGGGCTGCTTCGACAGCGGACACTCCGATCTCGGTACGGACCAACGTCTGCTCGACGAGGCCATGCTTCGGGAGGCCGATTACGTTGCCGCCGACCGTCGTCGTTGACACGGGCCCTATCGTCGCCCTCTTCGACCGTCGCGAGGCCCGGCACGATTGGGCGCGGCTCCAGTTCGAGACGCTGAAGGCACCGCTCCTCACGTGTGAAGCCGTACTCTCGGAGACCGCCTTCGTGCTTGGACGCGTGGGCGCCGACCGCAGCCTCCCCCTCCGGCTGATCGAGCGGGGCGTATTGCAGATCGCGCCGCTTCTCAGGTCCGCTGACGATGCCGCGGCCGTGGCCCGGCTCATGCGGCGATACGCCAACGTGCCCATGTCGCTGGCGGATGCCTGCCTGGTACGCATTGTCGAGTCACGTGAAGAAGCTTCGGTCATGACGCTCGACTCCGACTTCCGCGTCTACCGGCAACACCAGCGTCGAGTCATACCCCTGCTCATCCCGGACGACGCCTGATGGCCCCGGCGGGTGCGTTGTCGGCATGAACATCGACACGACGTTTCTCCGACGTTGCATCGAGACGCTGGAACGGGCGCTCGAGGGACTTGAGCGCTGCGAGCCGGACGAAATCACGTACGACATTTTTCGCGCGGCCTGTGTCAAGGAATTCGAGTTGGTGCTGGAACAGAGCGGCAAGTTGCTGCGGAAGCGGCTCGCCGACTTCTTCGCGAGCAATCGTCAGGCCGACCGCCTGGACTTCAAGGACCTGTTCCGGCATGCCGCCAAACACAGTCTGATCGAGGTGGATGCCGCCGAGCGCTGGCTCGGGTATCGCGACCACCGGAACCGCACCGCGCACGAATACGGCAAGGATTTTGCCGAGGCTACGCTGAGATTTCTGCCGGGTTTCGTCGTCGATGCCCTGGCGCTCGCCGACGCGATCGAGGAGGCTGGGGGTGGCTGACCGATTGCGGCTTCAGCCGCGTCACCGCGAGGCGCTCGAGCGACTGCTCCGCCAGCATCTTCCGGGCGTCGAAGTCTGGGCATACGGCAGCCGCGTCACCGGTCGCGGCCACGACGGCAGCGACCTCGATCTGGTCCTGCGGGGCCCGAGCTTGCGAAAAATCCCGGACGACCGGATCGACAAGCTGGTGAAGGCGCTGCGCGACTCCTCGATCCCCTTCCTGATCGAAGCACACGACTGGGCGCGTCTCCCCGAGGCCTTTCACCGCGAGATCGAGCGCCGACACGTGGTGCTGGTGACGTAACCGGTGTAGCGCCGGCTCTCAGGAGGGGTCCTGCGCGGACCGTGGGAGCGTGTCGGTTTCGATGTCGGCCGCGGAGGCGGCGCGGGGGAGCGCGGCCCGAGCCTCGAGTTCCCTGACCGCGCTCGATATCGCCTGCGCCCCGCGGCTATCGGCGCGCGCGCTTCTCAGCACCTGGCGGAGCCGGGGCAGCGCTTCGACGGCCTTGATCTCCGCGAGGGCGTTCGCCGCGTGCTCGCCGGAGAGCCCCTCGAGCGCGTGGCCGAGCGCCTCGATGATCTCCGCCCGGTACTCGCCACCTCGCGCTTTGAGGGACGTGAAATCGCCCCCGAGCGCGGCGAGGACGGTGTCGACCAGGGGGCCTTCACCCCGTTGCCTCAGCGCGTCGGCGACCCGGTCCCGCACGCGTCGGCCGGCGGCTTCGCTGCCGTCTCCGAGCAGGCCGATGAGGGGAGCGATCGCATCCGGGTGCTGGACGGCGGCGAGGGCCTGGATCGCCTGGGCCCGGAGCACGCCGTCCTCGTCCCACAGCACATCCGCCAGGGCCGGAATCCCGGTCGGGTCGGCGAGGCGGCCCAGGGAGACCGCCGCGTCGCGGCGCGGTCCGTCCCCGTCCCAGAGGTCGTACTTGTCCCGGATGCGGCCGCCGGGCGCCCCGAGACGCCGGATGTGGCGCCGGACATCGTCCTCGTGCGCCCTTCCCCCGTGACTGATCTGCCACAGCACTTCGGTGTACAGCTCGAACAGGTTCCGCAGCCGCGCGATGTCCTTGATGACGCCGAGCGCCTGGAAGTGGAGTTCGTCCATGCCCGGCGGGTACTTGCCGAACCACCCGTCGCGCCCCTTGACGGAAAGGTGAATCCTGGGCTGGGTGTCGATGAGATGACGGATCCTGCGGTTGTCGAAGAGCTGCCGCAGACGCCGGGCCGAGGTGCCCTTGATCACGAAGTCCCGATCGAAACGGGCATGTCCGACCTCGACATCCTGCATGCCCAGCGCCTTCCCCATGCCGCTGAAGACGCTCGCCCGATAAACCGTGAACCTGAAGCTCTCCGGATTGAACCAGGGGGCGCGCAGCCGCGTGTAGGTCTGGTTCGACTTGCCGTCGCCGGTCGTGAAGGTGTCGAGCGTGATGGTCCAGTCGCCGCTGCGGGCCTGGACGGCCGACGGACTGAACATGCCGCCTTCGTGGAACCGGCCATCCAGCTCTCTGGAGAGCTGCCGCCAGACCTCTCGCCGCGACGGTCCGAACAGGCTCTGCAGGGCTCTGAGAACGTTCATCGCAATCTCACCACCGGGTGCCTGACTCTGAGGTCCGATTTCTTCTGCAGGTCGTGAACGGTTACACACAGCCAGCGGTTCTCGTCCACCGAGTAGGTCACGCGCAGCCGGGGCGCGGTTCCTCTGCCGGGCGGGGTCAGCGGCAGCGCTGGATCCGCCTCGTTCAGGCAGAGGCAGAAGGCCCGTTCGCCCCCGGTCCGGGGCACGAAATACCGGGAGCCGCTGGCGCGCTCGGTCCACGCGATCCGGCGTCCGGCGACGCGCCCGACCTCGCAGATGAAGAGGTTGATGTGCTGCTGGCCGTCGAATCCGGGGGCGTAGTAGCGCGTGACGAAGTTGTCGACCGTCGGGAAGGAGGTGCCGCCGGGGATGAGCAACTCGTACTCGGGCTCGGCATCGTCGTCCTCGGGCAGGAGGCGCAGCGCATAGTCGTGGTAGATGAAATCCTCGACGTGTGCGCCGCCCGCGAAGATGCACGCTCCGCGCGCGACGGCCGCGAAGGGGAGCCACTCGCGCACCTTGTCCCGGCCGAGCACGTCGCCCACGACGTTTCGGACTTCCGGAAGGAGGGTCGAGCCTCCCTCCAGGATCACGTCTTCGATGCCGGAAGCGGGCACGCCGTGCCGGGTGCGCAACTCGTCGAGCAGGGCGCCGAGAAGTTCCCGGATTCGCGCGTACAGGTCGTGCTCGGCAAGGAGCGCCCTCAGCGCCTCGTAGTCCAGCCTCCCGTACGTCTCGTTGCGGAAGGTGAAATCCCCCTCGCTCCCCGCGCTGGCGAGCAGCTTCACGCGTTCGGCCTCCCACTGGAGCGCGACCTCCCATTCCGGCCAGTCGTGCATGGCCGTCGGAACGAACCGCTCCAGGATCCAGCGGTCGACATCGTCGCCGCCGAGTTCGACCGCCTGCTTCGCGAGCACTTCCGCCCGGCCCGTTTCGACCGTGCGCGCGCCGTGGGTCCTGACGACGGCGGCCTCCATCGAGCCGCCACCGAAATCGAAGGCGACGAGGGTGGTGGGGCGGCCGACGTCCACGCCGTAGCCGAGGGCGGCGGCCACGGGTTCGTCGAGCGTGCGGAACACGAGCCGGCTCGGCTTTCGACGGAGACGCGCCCACAGGCGCACCCACCAGCCGCGGCGCTTCACGCCTCGGATGATCGCCTGCAGCTGGGCCCGGTACGTCTCGTAGAAGCCGCTCGGCGTGGCGATGGTGAGGTCGGTGATCTCTTCCCCGAACTGCGCCTCGAGTTGGCCCATGACCTCCCGCAGGAAGAACGAGGCGACGTCCTCGGCCGTGAAGGCCCTGCCCCCGGCGCGCGCCAGGGCCCGGCCGCTCTCCATGCCGAGGTAGCGCTTGAATCCGCGCGCAAAGCCCCTGGCCTGCCCGTCCCAGTTGTAGCTGACGGCCTTCTGGCCGATGAGAACCTCCTCGCCCTCCCGGTCCATGACGCATACGCAGGACGGCACGACCGGGGTCTGCGTCAGAGGTTCGAGCTTCGCGACGTCCGGCAGGTTCACGGTGTGCGGCCGGCCGGACCGGTCCTCGCAGATCGTGGTGTTGGACGTTCCGAGATCGATGGCCCAGTGCGTCGTCATGGCACGACCCTTCGGCGCCGGCACACGCAGGGACTCGTCGTCAGTCCAGCCTCAGCGCGGCGCGGAGGAAACGGCGCTGGCGCCGCATGTGCTTGCCGAAGTAGCCCTCTGCCGGACTCGCCCGCTCGGGGCGGCCGATGTAGACGGGCTCGCCCCCGACAAGCTCGCGCAGGTGCGGGCGCACGGACGTCCAGGCGCCCATGTTCCGCGGCTCTTCCTGTACCCAGCAGAGCTCCGCCTCGCGCGGATACGGGGCCAGGGCGGCGGCCAGTTCCTGCGCCGGGAAGGGATAGGGCTGCTCCACGCGCAGGATCGGGATGTCGTGCCTCGGGGGAGCCTCGGCGAGCAGGTCGAAGTAGACCTTGCCGCTGCACACGATGACCCGGCTCACGCGCGACGGATCGGCCTGGAAATCGGGGTCCGGGAGGACGGGACGGAAGGCGCCGCCGGTCAGGTCGCCGATCGTCGAGCGGGCCCGCGGATGGCGGAGCAGGCTCTTCGGCGTCATCACGATGAGCGGGCGGCAGGTCTCGCGGAGCGCCTGCCAGCGCAGGGCGTGGAAGAACTGCGCGGGCGTCGTGCAGTTGACGATGCGGATGTTCCCCTCGGCCGCGAGTTGCAGGAAACGCTCCAGGCGGGCGCTCGAATGCTCCGGGCCCTGTCCCTCGTACCCGTGCGGGAGGAGGAGAACGAGCCGCGACTCCAGCCCCCACTTTGATCGGCCCGAGACGATGAACTGGTCGATGATCGCCTGTCCGACGTTGGCGAAGTCGCCGAACTGCGCCTCCCACATGACGAGCGCGTTGTCCGCGATCGTGGAGAACCCGTACTCGAAGCCGAGCGTGGCGATCTCCGACAGGGGGCTGTTCGCGATCCGGAAGGACGCCTGACCCTCCTCGAGATGGGCCATGGGCGTGTACGGCCGGCCGTCCTCGGCGTCGTGCAGCACGAGGTGGCGGTGGCTGAAGGTGCCCCGCTCGGTGTCCTCGCCAGTGAGGCGCACGGGGACGCCCTCCGTGAGGAGGCCCGCCAGGGCGAGCGCTTCGGCATGCCCCCAGTCGATCCCGCCGTCGAGCGCCGCGCGACGCCGTTCCAGCTGCCGCGCCAGCTTGTGGAAGGGCTGGAACCCGTCGGGCCAGCGGTGAATGCCCTCGTTGAGTGCCCGCAGCCGGACCTCGGGGATGGCGGTCGAGCGCGCCTGCTCGGCCGGATCCAGGAGCCGCTTCGGATCGGGCGCGGCGCCCGTTCGCGCGTCCGCCTCCTTCTGCTCGGCGACCGTTCCCCGCGCCGCCTCCAGTTCCCCCTCCACATCCGCGACCATCGTATCGACCTGGTCGCGCGTGAGGAGCCCGCGCTCGACGAGGGCATCCGCGAACCGCGCGCGCACCCGCGGGTGCGAGGCGATCCGCTCGTACATCTTCGGCTGCGTGTAGGCCGGCTCGTCCCCTTCGTTGTGCCCGTAGCGGCGGTAGCCTACGAGGTCGATGACCAGGTCCTCGCCGAACTCGAACCGGTAGTCGACGGCGAGCCTGACCGCGGCCATGCACGCCTCGGGATCGTCCGCGTTCACGTGCACCACGGGGAGCCGGAAGCCGAGCGCCAGGTCGCTGGCGTACCGCGTGGACCGGCTGTCCCCGGGGAGGGTCGTGAAGCCGAGCTGGTTGTTCGTGATGATGTGGAGCGTGCCCCCCGTCTCGTAGGCGCGCAGCCGGCAGAGGTTCAGCGTCTCCGCCACGACGCCCTGCCCGGCGAAGGAGGCGTCGCCATGGATGAGGATGGGGAGGATGGCCGACGAATCGGAGGCCGCCCCGCTGAAACGCGCGGCCCGCGCCATGCCGAGCACGACGGGGTTCACATGCTCGAGGTGGCTCGGGTTGGGGGCCAGTCGCACGTCGACATCGACTTCGTCCTCCGCCACCTGGGATCTGCTCCCGATGTGGTACTTCACGTCGCCGGACCCGTGCTCCGGGAGCGCCGTCATGATGCCGCGCGCTTCCTGCTCCTCGAACTCGGCCACGATCGATTCGTAGGAGAGCCCCATCACGTGAGCGAGCACGTTCAGACGGCCGCGGTGCGCCATCCCCAGGAACACCTGCCGCGCTCCCCGCCGTCCCGCGCCCCCGATGATCCCGCGCAGCATGGGGACGAGCACGTCGAGTCCCTCGACGGAGAACCGCTTCTTCCCGAGGTAGGTGCGGTGAAGGAAGCGCTCGAGCCCCTCCGCGCGGGTGAGCCATTCCAGACACGCTTCGGCGCGCACCCGGCTCATCAGCAGCCGGTGGCGGTGCGATTCGATGTAGTCCACGAGCCAGTCGCGCTGGGTCGGGTTCTCCATCTGGTCCAGTTCGTAGCCGATCGGACCGCAGTAGATCTCCTCGAGGCGGTCCAGGACTTCGGCCGCGTTACCGCCCAGGTGCTTCAGCCAGACGGCGGAGGCGGGCACGCGCGAGAGTTCCTCGCGGCGGATGCCGTGGTATTCCGGTTCCAGCAGCGGGTGGCGCGGCGGCTCGGAACCGAGCGGGTCGATGCGGGCGCCCAGGTGTCCGTACGCGCGGTAGGCCTCGACGAGGGCCCCGGCGATGGCCGCGAGCCTGAGGTCCTCCGTGGCCACGACCTCCGCCTCGGCGGGCGGGAGC
>CAZDZJ010000128.1:0-42221 GCA_964509895.1 uncultured Gemmatimonadota bacterium | reverse complement strand
GGGGATGGGAAGGGGCTGCGGTTGTGCCTCGAGGTAGGCGACGAGCGCCTCCAGATCCGCGACTTCCATGGCGTCGACGACTTCGGCTTCGGCAAATGTCGTGTAGCCGCCGCCCCCGCCCGCGATGAAATCGTTGGCCGTGACGACGTAGCGGCCCTCCGGCCGGAGCGGCGATCCGTCGTCGAACGTCACGTCGAGAATCCGCTCGCCCAGGGGGGCGGCCGGGTCGTAGCGGACGACGATGCCGCTCGCGTGCAGGTCGACGTCCCCGCCCCGGGCGGAGTGCTCGAGCGTCCGCAACAGTTGCGCGCCGGTCATCGTGTGGCGGACGAGCATGTTGTTGAAGGGCTGGAGTTCGAAGAGATCCTCGAAGGTGACGGGTCCGGCCGGCAGCGACCGGCGGATGCCGCCGTTGTTCATGAGGGCGACATCGGCCCCGCTCGCGTGCCGCTGCGCGTCGGCCACGATACGGCCGAGGGGGAAGTCGCCGTCCCGCGGGGCGGAAAGCGCCTCCGGGAGGTCCACGATGACGCGGTCGACGATGCCTGCGATCTCGGCGCTGTAGGAGGCGACCAGCCGCTCCACGTACGGGTCCGGCGCGACCTCGTCCGCCCACGCCTGTCGCACGCCGAGGCGCTGCGCGCTCACGGCCTCCTCCGCGCTCCGGTCGATGCGGCCGAGTCCGTACGCCATCGTGTTCGAGTACGACTGGATGACGGGAACGCCCCGAATCTCGGTCTCCAGGCGGGAGTGCGTATGTCCCGTGACCGCGTAGTCGAAGCGTTCCGTCGTCGCGGCCAGCGCCTCCAGGGCCGGGCCCCGGCACCCGCCTCCCGCCGCATCCTCCGCGCCGACCTCGCAGAAGGCGCCTTCGTGCATGACCGCGACCACGAAGTCCACGCCCGCCGCCCGCACGACCGGGATGTAGCGGTCGAGCGCCTCCGAGATGGACCGGAAGTCGAAGTCCGCGACGAGCGAGGGCCGCGCCACGACCGGCGTGGACCGCGTCGTCGCGCCTATGAAGCCGACCCGGACGCCGTCCCTTTCGACGATCGTCCATGGCCGGACCCACTCCGGGTGCCGGTCGGTGCCCTTGAGGTAGATGTTCGCGCCGAGCATGGCGAAGTCCGCATCGGCGATGCGCGCCACGAGGACGTCGACCCCCCAGTCGAATTCGTGGTTTCCGATCGCGACGGCGTCGTAGCCGATCCCGTTCATCGCCTCGATCATCGAGCGCCCATCCGTGAAGTTCGAGATCGGCGTGCCCTGCATGATGTCGCCGCCGGAGACGACGAAGAGGGGACACTCGGGAGTCGTCGAGCGCTCCCGCGCGACGTAGGCGGCGAGCGCGGCTGCTCCGCCGACCGGGCGTCCCTCCGACCAGCTCTGTTCCGCCGGCAGCAGCCGTCCGTGCGAATCGTTGGTGGAGAAGATCAGCGCGCAGGCCGCCGGGGCCGCGGGCGCGCACGCCGGGAAGGCCGCGACGCCGGCGCAGAGGAGCGCGGCGAGGGCAGGCTTGAGACGGGCGGCGGGACGGTGCGGCATCAGACCGTCTGCAACGCCCGCGACCGCTCCATGTCCACGAGCGGCGCGGCATAGTTGCCGGTCCAGCAGGCGTCGCAGAAGGGACCGTGCTCCGCGACCGCGTCGCGCATGCCTTCCATGCTCAGATAGCCGAGCGATTCGACCTGCAGGTGTTGCCGGATCTCATCGACCGTGTGGCTTGAGCCGATGAGTTCCTCTTTCGTGGGCATGTCGATGCCGTAGTAGCAGGGGGAACGCACCGGCGGAGAAGCGACCCGGAAATGCACCTCCCGCGCACCCGAGTCCCGGAGGAGCCGGACGAGGCCGCTGCTCGTCGTGCCGCGGACGAGCGAATCGTCCACGACGACGATGCGCTTGCCGTCGACGAGTTCGCGCACGGGGTTGTACTTCACCCGCACCTTGAAATCGCGCCCCCTCTGCGTCGGATGGATGAAGGTCCGGCCCACGTAGTGGTTGCGGATGAGCGCGAGTTCGAACGGGAGGCCGCTGACCTCCGAGTACCCGAGCGCCGCCGAGTTCGACGAGTCCGGCACCGCGAATACGCAGTCGGCCTCCGCCGGGTGTTCGCGGGCGAGCTGGCGGCCGAACGCCCTCCGCGCCTCGTCCACGCTGCACCCCCACATGCGCGAATCGGGACGCGCGAAGTACACGAGTTCGAACAGGCAGGCGCTGGGCTCGGCGGGGGGCAGCGGCCGGAGCGATTCCACGTGGCCGTCGCGGACCTTCAGCACCTCGCCCGGCTCCACGTCGCGCACGTAGGCGGCCCCGATGATGTCGAGAGCGCACGTCTCGGAGGCGAAGACGACGGCTTCCCCGAGCCGTCCCATCACCATGGGCCGGAAGCCACGCGCATCCCGCGTCGCGTACACCGTGTCGCCGATGCACAGGAGGATGGAGAAGGCGCCGATCACCTGCGAGAGGGCGTCGTCGATCTTCCCGTCCAGATCGCGGCGGCGGGAGCGCGCGATGAGGTGGACGATGACCTCGGAGTCGGAGTCGGTCTGGAAGATCGACCCGTCGCGCGCCAGGGAGCGCTTGAGCTGGTTCGCGTTCGTGAGGTTGCCGTTATGGGCGAGCGCGAAGGGCCGGTCCTCGTACTGCACGAGAAGCGGCTGCGCATTTCGCAGGCTCGATCCTCCCGCCGTGGAGTAGCGCACGTGTCCGATGGAGACCGAGCCCTCCAGCCCCCCGAGCACTTCGTCATCGAACACGTCCGCCACGAGGCCCATCCCCTTGTGGACCCGCGAGCTTCCCGAGCCGTCCACCGTGACGATCCCGGCGGATTCCTGGCCGCGGTGCTGGAGCGCGTACAGCGACAGGAACGCGAGTTCGGCGGCGGCCCCGGAGCCGCTGACCGCGACGATCCCGCACTCCTCCCGAGGCTTGTCCGGCTCGAACGCCCGGGCAACCGCGCTCGCGGGGGGCGTCGTGGGGAGCTTTTTCATGACGTGATGCCCGCCTCCTCGCTCATGCGGCGCGGGATCGCCTCCTCGTAGAGGCGGGCCAGCTCCGTGACCGGTGGTGCGATCGCGTGGCCGGCGCCGGTCAGCCGGACCGGGTTGCCGGGCCCGTCCACGGTGCCCACGCGCGCCACGGGCACGCCGTGGCGCCGCCCGTGCGCGGCGATCCGCTCGCCCTCGCCGGGCCCGCAGGTCAGCACGACGCGCGAGTGCGACTCGCCGAACCAGCGTGCCGCTTCCGTAACGCCCGACCCGGCCGGAGCCGCGTCGAGATCGGCCGTGCAGCCGAGCGGCCCGCCCATCGCGCGGATCGCGCACTCCGCAAGCGCGACGGCGAGCCCGCCGTCGGAGCAGTCATGCGCCGAGGCGAACGCCCGGTCCGCCGCCCCCGAGACGAGGAAGTCGACCAGGGCCGAGGCTTCCTCCAGGTCCACGGCCGGCGGCGGTCCCGCGACGAGGCCGTGACGGGCGGCCAGATACTCGGAGCCGCCGATTTCGTCCCGCGTGACGCCCGCCACCCAGATCTCATCCCCCTGGCGCCGGAAGTTCGATGGGACGCGGCGCTCGAGATCCTCGATCACGCCCAGCATCCCGATGACCGGCGTGGGGTAGACCGGCTGGCCGCCCGTCTCGTTGTAGAGCGACACGTTCCCGCCCGTCACCGGCGTCCCCAGCGCCCGGCACGCCTCGCCCATTCCCGCCACGGCGCCCGCGAGCTGGAAGTACACCTCGGGCCGCAGCGGACTCCCGAAGTTGAGGCAGTTCGTCACGGCGAGCGGCCGCGCCCCGGAACAGGCCACGTTGCGCGCCGCTTCGGCCACCGCGGCCCGTCCGCCCGTCCGCGGATCGAGCCACGTGTGCCGCCCGTTCCCGTCCGTCGAGGCGGCGAGCGCCCGTCCGTCCGCGGGCAGCCGCAGCACGGCCGCGTCGGAGCCCGGTCCCTCGAGCGTGTTCGTCTGCACCGTGGTGTCGTACTGCTCGTAGATCCAGCGCCGCGACGCGACGGACGGGGAGTCCAGGAGCGCCCTAAGCGCCGCCTCCACCCCGGCGTCCGATTCGAAGGACGTGTACGGGCCGAGGTCGGTTCCACGCGCCTCGACCGTGGCCGGACTCATCACCCCCTCGCGAACGTACGTCGGGCAGTCGTCCACGAGCGGCTTCACCGGGATCTCGACGCGCACCACGCCGTCTTCACGGACGCGGAACATCCCGTCGTCCGTGACCCGCCCGATCGTCGCCGCCTGCAGGTCCCAGCGCTCCAGCACCTCGCGCACGGCCGCCTCGTACTCGGGCTTCGCGACGAGGAGCATCCGCTCCTGCGACTCCGAGAGAAGCATCTCGTACGGCGTCATCCCGTCTTCCCGGACGGGGAGGCACGCCACGTCGATGTCGATCCCCGAGCCCGAGCGCGCCGCCATCTCCGTCCCGCTCGAGGTCAGTCCGGCCGCCCCCATGTCCTGGATGCCGATGAGGAGATCCCGCTCGATGAGTTCGAGGCTCGCCTCGAGGAGGAGCTTTTCCGTGAACGGGTCGCCCACCTGCACCTGCGGCCGGCTGTCGAGCGCCTCCTCGTCCAGTTCCTCCGAGGCGAAGGTCGCCCCGTGGATCCCGTCGCGCCCCGTCCGCGCGCCGACCGCCATCACGGGATTTCCGACGCCCTGCGCTTCCCCCCGGATGAGGCGGTCGAGGGGGAGGACGCCGATGCACATCACGTTGATGAGCGGGTTCCGCTCGTAGGCCGGGTCGAAGATCGCCTCGCCTCCCACCGTGGGGACGCCGACGCAGTTCCCGTAATCGCCGACCCCGCGCACGACCCCGTCGAAGAGGTAGCGCGACTGCGGCGAATCGAGCGAGCCGAAGTGGAGGCTGTCGAAGATCGCGATCGGACGCGCGCCCATCGTGAACACGTCGCGCAGGATCCCGCCGGAGCCCGTCGCCGCACCCTGGTAGGGCTCGACGGCGGAGGGGTGGTTGTGGGACTCGATCTTGAACGCGACGCCCCAGCCGCCGCCCACATCGATGACGCCCGCGTTCTCGCCCGGACCCTGGACGACGGCGGCACTCTCCGTGGGAAGCGTACGCAGCAGCGGCCGCGAGTTCTTGTACCCGCAGTGCTCCGACCACATGGCGCTGAACACGCCGAGCTCCGTGAAGGTGGGTTCCCGCCCCATGATGTCGAGGATCTGCTCCCACTCCTCCGGACTCAGCCCGTGCTCCGCCACGAGTGCGGGGCTCATGACGGGGTCGCCCGGCCGGACCTCCGCGCGTTCGACCGAGACCGGGGTCATGACGACACTCCCGCTCCGGCCACCGCGCCCGCCGCGACCTCCCGGGCCTCCAGGGGGGGCGTGTCGCCTCGGCGCCCTCTCGCGCGGGCGACGGCCGCGAGGAGCGACTGGAACACGCCGAGCCCGTCCGTACTGCCGAGGACGGCCAGCGAATGGCGCTCCGGGTGCGGCATGAGCCCGAGGATGTTGCCCTCCGGATTCATGATCCCGGCGATGTTGCGCGCGGATCCGTTGGGGTTCGCCGCGTCGGTCGCCTCTCCCCGCCCGTTGACGTAGCGGAACACGACCCGGTCCTCCGCCTCGAGTTCGTCGAGCGTCGCCGGCTCGGCCACGAACTGGCCCTCGCCGTGGGCGATCGGGATGTGCATGAGATCGCCTTCGGCGTACGCCGTCGTGAAGGGCGTCCCCGCGTTCTCGACCCGGAGCCCCACGTCGTGGCAGCGGAAGCGCAGGTTCCGGTTGCGGACGAGCGCGCCGGGCAGGAGGTGGGCCTCGCACAGCACCTGGAACCCGTTGCAGATCCCCAGCGTGAGCCCTCCGCCGCGCGCGAAGTCGATGACCTCACCCATGATCGGGCTGAAACGGGCAATGGCTCCGGCCCTGAGGTAGTCCCCGTACGAGAACCCGCCCGGCAGCACCACGACGTCCACGCCCTCGAGGTCCGTGGACTTGTGCCACAGGTAGACGGCGCTCTCTCCCAGCCCCTCCGTCACCGCCCGGTACACGTCCGCATCGCAGTTCGAGCCCGGAAACCGCACGATCCCAACCTTCATCCCCGCCTCCATCCGTTCACCCCTCCCGTACGCGCACGACGTAATCCTCGATGATCGGGTTCGCGATCAGCTGTTCGCACATCTTCTCCGTGGAGGCCTTCGCGGCGTCCGGCCCGTCCGCTTCGACCTCGAGGCGGATGAGCCGTCCGGCCCGCACCGAGTGCACGCCCTCGTAGCCGAGGTTCCCGAGCGCCCGGCGGATCGTCTCCCCCGCCGGGTCGAGGATCCCCTCGCGCGGCGTGACCCGGACGTCCACCGACCAGACCGGGCTCATGAAGGCGCCTCGTACAGTTCGTGGCCCGCGATGCGCCGGAAGGCCTCGAGATAGCGCTCCGAGGTCGTGCGGATGACCTCCTCGGGCAGCGCCGGGGCCGGCGGCGTCTTGTCCCATTCCCCGCGCCCGACGATCGCCTGCAGGTGGTCGCGCACCGGCTGCTTGTCGAGCGATGGCTGGCCGCCTCCGATGCGGTACGAATCCGCGGGCCAGAAGCGGGAGGAGTCGGGGGTCATCACCTCATCGATGAGGATGATCCGCCCGTCGGCGCCGCGTCCGAACTCGTACTTCGTGTCGGCGAGTATGATGCCGCGCTCGCGGAGCGTGTCGCGGCCCCTGGCGTAGAGTGCGAGGCTGATGTCGCGCAGCTCCACCGCGAGCTCCGTCCCCACGATGTCGCACATGCGGTCGAAGGTGATGTTCTCGTCGTGGAGTCCCTGCTCGGCCTTCGTCGAGGGCGAGAAGATCGGCTCCGGGTATTCCTCGGACTCCTGCAGCCCCTGCGGCAGCGGCTCGCCCGCGAGCGTCCCGTGGCGGCTGTACTCCTTCCACGCGGAGCCCGAGATGAAGCCGCGCACGATGCACTCGACGGGCAGAGGCCGGGCCTTCTCGACGAGCATGGCGCGATGTCCCCACACGTCGTCCGTACCGGCGAGCTCCGGCACCGCCTCGGCGATGGGCGCCGGGTCGCTGGCGATGCGATGGTTGCCCACGATGTCCGTCGTGCGGTCGAACCAGAACGCGGAGAGTTGGGTCAGTACCGCGCCCTTGTGGGGGATCGGGTTCGGGATCACGCAGTCGAAGGCGCTGATGCGGTCGCTGGCGACCATGAGGATGCGGTCCCCGAGGTCGTACATGGAGCGCACCTTCCCCTTGCGGAGAAGCGTCAGCGGGAGATCGATGTCGTGCAGCGCGGCCGGCGGATTCGCGTCCGGCGTGGTCGTGGCGGTCGGGGTGAGGGTCATGGCGTCCTTTCGAGTGTCCCTGCCGGCGGTACCGGCGCAAGGGTCGCGGTGTCGTGTCCGGTCGCGTTCACGCGGCAACGGCGCCTCATACGCGGACCTCCTCGGCGGGCCGCGGCGCATCCGCGGCCTCGAACAGCGGGTCGATTCGGGTTGTCAGAAAGCGTTCCACCTGCCGGGCGGAGCGGCCGACGAGGCGGTGCGGATCGGCGAGCGCGCGGAGTTCCTCCATGCCGAGCCCGAAGGAGCCGTCGGCGGCGATGCGCGAGAAGAAGTCGTTGTCGTCCGCACCTTCGTCGAGCCGTTCGCGCGCGGCCAGGGCGTGGCCGCGCACCCGTTCGTGCAGGTCCTGCCGGTCGCCGCCGCGCCGAACGCCGGCGATGAGGATCTCCTCGGTGACCATGAAGGGAAGGGCGCGGCCCAGCCGTCGCGCCACGACGGCCGGGTGGACGACGAGTCCCGCGCTCACGTTGCGCGCGAGGATGAGCAGCGCGTCCGCGGACAGATAGCCCTCGGGAAGCGAGATGCGCCGGTTCGCCGAGTCGTCGAGCGTGCGCTCGAACCACTGCACGGAGGCGGTCCACGAGGCGTCGAGTTCCAGCGTGCAGAGGTGCCGCGCCAGCGCGCAGATCCGCTCGCTCCGCATCGGGTTGCGCTTGTAGGGCATCGCCGACGAACCGATCTGGCGCTTGCCGAACGGTTCCTCGATCTCACCGAAGGCCTGCAGGATTCGGATGTCGTGGCCGAATCGCGCCGTCGACGCGCCGATCCCGGCCAGCGCCGCGAGGACCCGGTGGTCCACCTTGCGCGGATAGGTCTGGCCGATGACGTCATAGGTGCCGGCGAAGCCGAAACGCTCGGCCAGCCGCTCGTTGAGCCGGTCCACCTTCCCGTCGTCCCCGTCGAACAGTTCGAGGAAGGTCGCCTCCGTCCCCGTCGTGCCGCGCGCGCCGCGAAAGCGGAGTTCCGTCCGCACCGCCTCGATCTGCTCCAGGTCGAAGAGAAGGTCCTGGAGCCAGAGGCACGCCCGCTTCCCGATCGTCGTCGGCTGGGCCGGCTGCAGATGCGTGTAGCCGAGCGTCGGCTCGGCGGCTTGCTCGCGGGCGAATGCGGCCAGGTCTTCGATCGTCCCCAGCAGCCGGTCGCGCACGATGTCCAGCGCCTGCCGGTGCTGGATGAGGCCGTGGTTGTCGCCCACGAAGGCGCTCGTCGCGCCGAGATGGATGTACTTGCGGGCCTCCGGCGCCACCTCGCCGAAGTGATGGATGTGCGCCATCACGTCGTGCCGGAGGTCGCGCTCGATGACGGCGATGCGGTCGAGGTCGATCTGCTCTCGCGCCGCGTGCATCGCAACGATCGCGTCGTTGGGAATCTCGATGCCGAGCGCCCGTTCTTCCTCGGCCAGCGCGATCCACAGGTCGCGCCAGACGAGCGCCTGCATGCGAGGGGAAAAGATCGCCGCCATCTCGCCCGAGGCGTAGCGGTCGATGAGAGGATGTGGGTAGTGACGTTCCGCCATTAGCGGGCGTTGTCCGATCCAGCGGCCCTCCCGGGGCGACCTCGGTCGCCGTAAGGCCGCAGTCTAGCCCCTGGCGGCCTCCGGTGAAAGCCCCGCGCGGTGGTTCGGCGGCGGGGGTCGTCGGCGGGTCAGCGGACGCGGAAGGCCTGGAGGTATCCGATCTCGGTCCCGCGCGCGATGTAGAGTTGCACCGTGCCGTCTCGGGACCGCGCGTAGTACTCGAAGAGTTCACCCGCGTCCTCGGCGGAATGCACCTCGTTGCGGTTGATGCTGAGGATCACGTCGCCCTCCCGCAGCCTCGTGCCTCGCGCTTCTTCGCCGACGGACGCGATGAGGGCGCCGGATGCGACGCGGAGGTTGAGTTCCGCCTGGATCTCCGGCGTCACGGTGATCAGCCGAAGGCCCGCGAGCACCTCGATTCGCGCCGCTCTCCCGGTGGGCAGCTCGTCCAGGCGGAACTGCGTCCGGAGTTCGCGTCCGCCGCGGCGGAAGGTCACGTCCACGGTCGAACCCACGCCGGCATCCACGAGTCCCACCTGCCAGTCGAGATCGTGGTTGATGACGCGGCCGTTGAGGGTCACGATCTCGTCTCCGGCCCGAAGACCGGCTCCGGCCGCCGGCGTGTCCTCCATGACTTCCACGACCAGCGGGCGCCCGAAGACCGATTCCGGGTCCTGCCGGTCCGTGAGGACCTGCATTCCGGCCCACGGCCGGCGCACGCGCCCGAACTCGAGGAGTTCCGCCGTGACGACCAGTGCCCGGTCGATGGGGATCGCGAAGCCCAGCCCCTCCGACCCGCCGGAGCGGGAGAAGATGGAACTGTTCACTCCGATGACCTCGCCATCCGCGTTGGCCAGCGGACCGCCCGAGTTCCCGGGGTTGATCGAGGCGTCCGTCTGGATCATGTCGGCGTACAGGACCTCCTGTCCCGTTGAGGACTGGATGTCCCTCCCTACGCCGCTGACGACCCCCGACGTCACGGTCGCTTCGGTGTTGCGCAGGGCGTAGCCGGACGGGTTTCCGAGCGCCACCGCGGGTTCCCCGACGAAGAGATTCGAGGAGGTGCCAAGCGGAGCTGCGGGGACCCGGCCCGGAGGAATCCGAACCACGGCGAGGTCCGTGAGTTCGTCGGAACCGACAAGCTCGGCCTCGAAACGCTGTCCATCCCGGTCTACGACCTCGATGCGATCGGCCCCGCTCACGACGTGGGCGTTGGTGATGATCGTCCCCGCGTCATCGATCGCGAAGCCCGATCCCAGCCCGGACTCGACCCGGGACCGCCCGCGCCGGCTGAAGAAGCGGTTGAACAGGTCCTGCGTCTGAACGGTCCGCTCCGTCCGAAGACTCACCACGGAGGGAAGCACGCTCGCCGCGGCCACGACCGTGGGCGTCCGCCGGGCTCCGGAGAGGTCGGCCACCGACTGAGCCACGTTCGAGGTCTCGGCGCCCGCGGGCCCGGCGAGCGAAGTCCGGCTAAACGGAGCGGGCGCAGGTCGGCTCGACGCCTCCTCCGCCGCCGGTCCGCTCCCCAGCGTGGTCACCACCGCCCCCACTCCGAGGCCGGCGAACACCAGGACCGTGGCCGCGACGAAGACGCGTGCAACGGCTCGCCACGCGCTCCCGATTCGAGTCTCCTCACTCATGGACATGATCCGTCAACCGGTTCGCCTGCCATCCACCGTCCACGACACCCGACACCCCGGATACGATGATGGTACGCGCGACCACCCCGATGGGTTCAAACCTATCGCTCACCCGTCACCACGGGAGGTCGGCGTCCGCGTTCCAGCGGTTCGCGTAGCGGACGCCCGTGAGATAGAGGCCGCCGGGCGCGGCGGGGAAGACCGCTCTCGACCCCGCTTCTCCCGCGAGCAGTTGCTCGAAGTCCGCTAACGGGCGGCGTCCGGCCGCGATCTCCACCGAGGTCCCCACCAGATACCGCACCATGTGGTGGAGAAAACGGTCGGCAACGATCTCGAAGAATGCGAACGCCGGACGGTCCAGGAGCCATTCGGCGCTCACGACCCGGCAGCGCGTCCCGCGCTCGGGCTGCCCGCTGCGGGCGAACCGTTCGAACGAACGCTCTCCCGGGATGGCCGCCGCGAGCGCGGAGAGTGCGTCGAGGTCGAGCGGCCAGCCGGGACTCCAGCAGCGGTGGCGCAAGAGGGGCCGTCTCGCGGGTCCCGACGCCACCGCGTAACGGTACCGGCGCGCCTCGGCATCGAAGCGCGGATGGAAGTCCGCCGAGACCGGGAGCACGCTCCGGACGGTGACATCATCGGGCAGGACGGCCCCGAGGGCACGCGCCAGTTCGTCGGGATCCCAGCGGCGCGGAGCCCCGAAGGCGGCCTCCTGCGCCGTCGCGTGCACCCCCGCGTCCGTGCGCCCGGCGAGGTCGATCCGGGTGGGCCGATCGAAGAGTTTACCCAGCGCTTCCTCCAGCTCGCGCTGGACGGTGCGCACGCCGGGCTGTAGTTGGGATCCGTGGAACGAAGTCCCATCGTACTCGATCGTGGCCCGAAAACGGACGAGAGACGCCGTGGAGTCCGACATCCGCGAAGACTAGCGACTTCCGGCCGACAAAGGGAAACCAGGGAGAAGCCAGGGGGCAATCCAGGTGAAGGATACCATCCGTCGCGTACTCTCCGGAGAGACACTCGATGCCGTCGCGGCGGAGGCCGCCTTCGATCGCTTCATGAGCGGGGAGGCCACGCAAGCCGAGATGGCCGCGCTCCTCACGGCGCTCAGGATGCGGGGGGAGACCCCCGCCGAGGTCGCCGGAGGCGTGCGGGCGCTGCGCAAGGCCATGATCCCGCTCGTTCTGGACGACGACCGAATCATCGATACGTGCGGCACGGGGGGAGGGACGCTCACCACGTTCAACATCTCGACCGCCGCCTCCATCGTGGCGGCCGGCGGCGGCGCCCGCATCGCGAAGCACGGCAACCGGTCATTCACTTCGAAGTGCGGCAGCGCCGACGTGCTCGAAACCCTGGGCGTCCCCATCCAGCTCCCCCTCGAGGACGAGAAACGGATGTTCGACGAGACAGGGTTCGTGTTCATGTTCGCGCCGGACCACCACCCCGCGATGCGGCATGTCGGCCCCGTCCGCGCCGCGCTCGGCGTGACCACCATCATGAACCTGCTCGGCCCGCTGGCGAACCCGGCCGGTGTGCGACGGCAGGTCGTCGGCGTGGCCCATCCGAACATCCAGCGCCTCGTCGCCGACGCTCTTCTCGAACTCGGCCACGAGCGCGCGCTCGTCGTGCACGGTGAGCCGGGCATGGACGAGCTCAGCCCGCTCGGGCCCACTCGCGTCTTCCAGGTCGAGGCGGGAGCCCTCACCGAATTCGATGTCTCTCCCTCCGACTTCGACTGGCCGGACTTTGCGGCGGAAGACCTCGCGGGCGGCGAACCCGCCAGGAACGCCGAACGCGTGCGGCGGGTAATCTCCGGTATCGAAGGCGGAGCCGGTCGCGCGGCCGTCGTGCTGAATGCAGCGGCGGCCTACTGGGCGGCCGGCCTCGTCGACTCGCTGGCCGGCGGTGTCGCAGCCGCGGAGGCGTGCATCGACTCCGGGGCAGCGAGGGACCGACTCGAGGTCCTGCAATCGTTCCGGGCGACCGCGTGAGTGGCGTGACCTGAATTCGGTCATGCCGGGGCGACGCCGAAGGCCGGCAACAGACCAACAGAGGAGGGGCGGCGAAGTGAACTCTCTGCGCCTCCCGGAAAGAATACAGAGCAATGATCCGGATCCTCGCGGACACACATCGCGATGCGGAACGGATAAACCGGGTGATCGGCGGTACTGGCCAGGTGGTGACGGACGCGATCGACATCACGGCAGGGGATCGCGACATGGACTGCCTGATCGTCGGATGCCGGCGACCGTTCCTGCCGGAGCGGATCGATCTGCTCGCTGAAATGGAACTGAGGCTGCCGTGGGTTCCCGTCATTCTCGTGACGGACCGCGACGCCGGCGTCGCCCGGCACCTCAGCAACGTGCGCGTCTCCGCCCTCGTGTGGTTCGAGGATGTGGAGACGCAGCTCCAGTCACGGATCGACGCGGCCAGTGCCACGACCGTCCTCGCCCATCTGGCGTCGCGGCTACAGCGCTCCGCGCTGCCTCCGGCCCTTCGCCAGGCGCTGGCCTACAGTCTTCGCAGGGCGAGCGGCACTCCCGTCCGCAGCGTGAAACAGTTGGCATCCGACGTTCGCAGTTCCCCCGTGACGCTGTCCCACGCCTACAGCGCGCGCGCTCGCGGCAGGACGACGCTCAGCCGATTCCTCGGCGGTCTCGTCGTTCTCCGCGCGCAGCAGCTGCGCCTCGCCGGATCGAGCTGGGGGAACGCGAGCAGCCGTCTCGGATTCGCGCACGCGACGTTGAATCGCAAGTCTCGCCGCTGGCCGGGATGTACGCTCAGGGAACTCGAACGCCTGGCTCCCGATCAACTCTTTGCGGCGTTCGTTTCGGAGTTCGTACAGCCGCTCCTGGACGAAGACTGACGGGGCCGTCACACGCGCGGCGGACGGGAACCTCCGCCCCGACGGTTTCATGGTGGGAGGTGGGTGGCCGTCGGGACGGTAACTCTCGGGGAGTCGAGAGCGGTCCTCCGTCTCAGTAGCGCCGGATGACGCCGATCACCACGCCCTGGACCTTGACCTGCGACGGATGCAGGTACATCGTCGTGAGCGCCGGATTCGCCGGCTGGAGCCGAATCTGCCCGGGCTCCATGTAGATCTTTTTCATGGTGGCGTTCTCGCCGTCGATGAGCGCGATCACCATCTCGCCGTTATGCGCCGTCTCCCGCGACTGTACGATGACGTAGTCGCCATCGCGGATCTGTTCGTCGATCATCGAATCGCCGCGCACGCGAAGCACGTAATGTTCACTCAGAGAGCCCGATATCATGTCTTCGGGGACGGAGACCGTTTCCTGTTCCTGAATGACCTCTATCGGCTGGCCCGCCGCCACGTTGCCGTAAAGCGGGAGCTCGACCGCCGCGACCTGGAGTTTTCCTTCCACCAACTCGACCGATCGACTCTCATTGTAGTTCTTCCTGATGTATCCCTTCGCCTGCAGGTTCTCGAGATGTTCGTGGACCGTCGCGAGGGAACGGTAGCCGAACTCCTGCGCGATCTCCTCGAAGCTCGGAGAATACCCCCGAAACCGTATGAAGCCCTCGACGAAGTCCAGCATCTCGCGCTGTCGCTTCGTAAGCGCCATCGTTCTCTCTCCCGTTCGTGCTCCACCGGCGTGTGGTCCGCGGTGATCCCTGCTGCCGGCCGAATGTGCCCCGAAACCATACCCGAATATGCACCGAAGCGCAAGCTCTCGGCGAAGTCGCCCAACGGGTCCGGGTTTTGCGGCGGGCTACCGACGGTCGCAGCTTTGCGCCATGGCACCCCACACGATTCTCGAAGAGATCCTGGCGGCCAAGCGGGAAGAGGTCGCGCGGCTCCAGTTGTTCCGGAGCGCCTTTCGCGCGCAGGCGGACGAGGCCCCGCCTCCACGCGGTTTCGAGGCATCTCTGCGCCGGCCCGGAGAAGTCGCCGTCGTCGCGGAGTTCAAGCGTCGCTCTCCCTCCGCGGGAGACATCAGCCCCTACGCACAGGCGGCCGGCGTGGCGAGCGTCTATGCCGCGGCAGGGGCGGCGGCGGTCTCGATTCTCACCGATGAACGCTACTTCGGCGGGTCGCTGGATGACTTGCGCGCCGCGCGGAGCGCCGTCGGGGTCCCGCTCCTCCGCAAGGATTTCACGCTCGATGCCGTCCAGCTGTACGAGGCGCGGGCGGCCGGCGCGGACGCGGTCCTGCTCATCGTCCGTGCGCTCGGCGACGCCCGGCTTCGCGAGCTGCTCGGCCTCGCGGCCGAACTCGGCCTCGCGGTGCTCGTGGAGGCACACGACGACGAGGAGATCGACCGCGCGCTCGAGGCCGGGGCTCGAATCGTCGGTGTCAACGCGCGGGACCTCGCGACTTTCACCGTCGATCTGGATCGTTCCCTGCGTTTGATCGAACGGCTTCCGGCAGAGGTCGTGGCGGTGGCGGAGAGCGGGATCCGATCCGCGGACGACGCGGCGGCGGCCGGTGCCGCGGGGGCGGACGCGGTGCTGGTCGGCGGCTGGCTGATGGGAGGCGCTCCATCGGCGGGGGTGGAAGCCCTGATCGGCCACCCGAAGCGTCCGCGCAGTGCTCCGATGCCGGAGGGCGCGCGGTGACGGCGGTCCGCGTGAAGATCTGCGGCCTCAGGGATCCCCGGCACGCGGCTGCGGCCTCTCGCGCCGGCGCGGACTATGTCGGGGTCGTGTTCGCGGGCCGGATACGGGAACTCTCGGCCGAGGCGGCGGCGCCCGTCGTCGCTGCGCTCACCGGCGGAACGCGGGCGGTGGGCGTATTCCTGGACGCCCTCCCGGGCGAGATCCTGCGGCGCCGGGACATCGCGGGTTTCGAGATCGCCCAACTCCACGGCGCCGAGCCGCCGGAGGTATGCGACGCGCTCCGCACGGAGGGGCTCGGCGTGTGGAAGGGGCTCCGTCCCGGATCGGACGAGGAACTGCACCGGGAGTGGGGGCGCTACGGAGCGGTCGCCGACGCGATCCTCGTCGAGGGTTTCTCGGAAGCCGGGCCGGGAGGGACGGGCGCCGCGTTTCCGCACCAATGGCTGACGGGGCTGGATCGGGGCGGGTGCGCACTCGCGCTCGCCGGCGGGCTCCACGCCGGAAATGTTCGGAGTGCGATCCGCAGCGTGAGCCCCGATATCGTCGATGTCTCGTCGGGCGTCGAGCGTGCCCCCGGCGAGAAATCGATGGAACGCATCCTCAAGTTCCTCTCCGCGGTCCCGGGCGTGCGCGCGTGAGGACCTCGACCGGGGCCGGCAGCCGCACCCGCCCGGCTCGCGATGCCCGCGCCGGCTGGTTCGGTGAGTTCGGCGGGCAGTTCGTGCCCGAGACCCTGATTCCCGCGCTCGACCAACTGACCGCGGCCTGGGCGGAGGCCCGCGACGATCCGTCCTTCCGCGAGGCCCTCGGCGCCAGCCTCGCACACTACGTGGGCCGGCCCACGCCCCTCTACCGGGCCCCCCGTCTCGGGGCGGATCTCGGGCTCGACCTGTGGCTGAAGCGGGAAGACCTCAACCACACGGGCGCGCACAAGATCAACAACACGATAGGGCAGGCGCTCCTCGCGAAGAGGATGAACAAGGCCCGGATCATCGCCGAGACCGGCGCGGGCCAGCACGGCGTGGCGACGGCCACCGCCTGCGCGGCTCTGGACTTCGAGTGCGCCGTCTACATGGGCGAGGAGGACATGCGCCGGCAGGCGCTCAACGTCGAGCGCATGGAGATGCTGGGGGCCGAGGTCATCCCGGTTTCGAGCGGAAGCAGGACGCTCAAGGACGCGACGAACGAGGCGATCCGCGACTGGGTCACGAACGTCGACACGACGCACTACATCATCGGGTCCGTCGTCGGTCCGGCTCCCTATCCGGGACTGGTTCGAGATTTCCAGCGCTTGATCGGGGACGAGACGGTGGAACAGCTCGCCGGACGGGGCGTGACGGCGGATGCGGTGTTCGCGTGCGTGGGCGGCGGCTCGAACGCGATCGGCATCTTCACGCCGTTCCTCGAACGGAACCACGAGCGGCCGGCCGGGGAGCGCGTCGCCCTGGTCGGCGTGGAGGCGGCGGGGCACGGCGTGGACACCGGACGACACTCCGCGTCACTCACGGCCGGCGAGCCCGGCGTCCTCCACGGAAACTACAGCTACCTGCTGCAGGACGAAGACGGCCAGGTCATCCCCGCGCATTCCGTATCGGCCGGCCTCGACTACCCCGGCGTCGGTCCGGAGCACGCATGGCTCAAGGAGACGGGACAGGTCAGGTACGAGTCGGTCACGGACGACGAGGCCCTCGCCGCCTTCCAGGAGCTGTGCCGGCTCGAGGGCCTCATCCCGGCGCTTGAGAGCGCCCATGCCCTGGCGGGTCTGCGGCGGGAAGCCGCGCGCTGGGCCGGGCGCCGCGTCGTCATCTGTCTCAGCGGACGGGGGGACAAGGATGTGGAGGAAGTCGCGCGCATCCTGGCCGGTCGCGGCGACGCGCCATCGGACAGGGACTGACCGTGGCCTTCATCGACTATCCGGATGCGGCGGGGATCCCCGAGGAGGACCGCGTCGCGGACGACGACAACATCATCCGGATTCACGGCGTCCACAGCCGCGTCATCCGGCTCCACTACGATCTCTACCGCGAACTGATGTATGGGCCGGGGCCGCTTTCGCGGACGCAGCGGGAGATGATCGCGATCACCGTGTCCGGACTCAACGCCTGCCGTTACTGAATCGTCCATCACGGGGAGGGTCTCCGTCGTTTGCTCGCGGTTTCCGGCGGCGGACGTTCCCGGGAGGAGCAGGAGGACCTCATCCATGCCCTGGCCACGGACCATACCGCGGCCGAACTGACCGAGGCCGATCGGGCGATGCTCGACTACGCGGCGCAGCTCACCCGCTTCCCCGGAGAGGTGCGCGGGTCCACCGTCGAGACGCTGAAGGCGAACGGCTTCGACGATCGCGCGATTCACGACATCTGCGCGGTCACCGCCTACTATGCGTTCGTCAACCGGATCGCCGATGGACTCGGCGTGGAACTCGAGAACGACGGAGGCTGACGAAGTGGCCATGCTCCCGCCGGTCGGGCCCCAAGGCGTGCCCCCCGACCTCGACCACCTGCTGCTGGGAACCCCCGACCTCGCGGAGGGGGTGACGTGGGTGACGGACCGCCTGGGCGTCGAGGCGACGTTCGGCGGCCGGCACGAGAATCTGGGTACCGCGAACTACCTGCTCTCGCTCGGCGAGGACATCTATCTGGAGATCATCGGTCCGGACCCCGAGGCGTCCCCCCGGGACGACCCTCTCCCGTTCGGGATCGAGGCACTCGAGGAGCCCGGGCTCGTCACGTGGGCGGCCCGCGGCAGCGACCTCGAGGCGGTCGTGGCGCGCGCTTCGGCCCGGGGCGTACCCCTCGGCGACGTGCGGCCGGGCTCGCGGATGCGGCCCGACGGGAGGGAGTTGCGCTGGGAAATCACGGCCCTCACGACCTCTCTGCACGAGGGGCTCGTCCCCTTCTTCATCGACTGGGGAACGACGCCTCATCCGGCCCGTGCCACGCCCGCGGGCGGACAACTGTTGTGGTTCAGGGCCGAACATCCGGACCCCTCCGCGGTACGATCCACGCTCGAGTCGCTGGACCTGTCGCTTGAGGTGGAGGAGGGGCCGGAGCCCGCGCTCGTGGCCGGGATCCGCACTCCCCGAGGCGACGAAGTGGAGTTGCGCTAGTGTCGTGGAGCTTCGGCAGCCGCACGGAGGCGACATGAACGATCGATATGGAAAAAGCCGGGGGACCCTCCCGGGTCTGAGCCTGCTGCTGCTGGCCGCGGCGGCGTGCATCGACGAGCCCGCGGGGCCGGAGCCCGAGCCGGATCCGGATGCCGGGCCGATTACGCTCGCCGCCGCCCTGCCGGAGAGCGGGCGCCACAGCCTCGAGGGCACCGATGTCGCGCGAGGGTATCGTCTTGCGGTCGAGATGCTCAACGAGAACGGCGGGATTCGCGGGCGGCCCGTACAGCTGGGGATTCGCGACGATGGCAGCGACGCACGGCGAAGCGCGCGCCTTTACGCGTCGCTCATCGCGTCAGATACGGTCGACGCGCTGCTGGGCCCGTTCAGCAGCCTGATCACCGAGGCCGTGGTCGCAGTAACCGAAGCCGCCGGCGTGCCGATGGTGGCGCCGATGGCGGCGGCGCCCGGGATCTGGGCGGGACGCGGGCGGCAATGGAACGCTCAGTTGCTGAATCCGGGCCCCACGTACCTGAAGGGTTCGGTCGAGGCGGCCGCCTTCGGTGGCGCCCGGACGGTGGCCATCGCATACGAGGACACCTCGTTCCCGGCATCGGTGCTGCAGGGCGTGCGCGAGGCGGCACAGGCCCACGGACTGGACATCGTCATGGACCATGCCTATCCGGTCGGGGGGGCGGACCATGAAGCGATCGCCGCCGCGGCACGGGATGCGCGCGCGGATCTCTTCATCGGCGGAGGCTACACCGGCGACGCCGTCGGCTTCGCAACCGCCGCGTCCGCCGTGGGTTACAGGCCGTTGCTGATGAGTCTGATCCTCGGTCCCGGTCAGCCGCAGTTCGCAGACGCGGTGGGCGATGCGGCCCGATGCGTCGCCGGGAACGCGCCCTGGCACCCCACCGTCCGGACCGCGGGCTTCATCTCGAACAGCGAGACCTTCGTCAGCCGTTACGAGGCAGCGTTCGGAGAAACGCCCGGGTATCACGCGGCGGGAGGGTTCGCCGCGGTGGAACTCCTGGCCGAAGGACTCGACCGGACGCTATCCGCGGACGGCGACCCCGACCACGCGGCGCTCCGCGACTTCCTTTTCGCCGCGGAGACGGAGACCGTGCTGGGGCCCTACCGCGTCGCTCCGCTCGGCGACCCGGACGCGGGTGCGCAGCGCCGGCTGAAGGGGCTTCAGGTGCAATGGCAGGACGACGGCGCCGGAGGGCTCGCCCTCCGGATCATCCACCCATGGGCCGTCGCCGAGGCCGTCCCCTGCTACATGCGCTGATGGGGACGGCCCCGGCGGCCGGCTAGTTCCCGCGGATCCCGGCGGCGGCGCTCGAGGCGCTCTCCTCGGCGGGGCGCTGGCGGTCCAGCGTACGTTCTTCCGGATAGATCTCGTCGAGCGTCATGCCGTCGTACAGTCGTCCATCCTTCATCACGTAGTGGATGTCGACCGTGCTGCGTAGATCGTCGAGCGGGTTCGAGTTGAGGATCACGATGTCGGCGAACTTTCCTTCCTCGATACTCCCGAGTGCTTCGCCGAAGCCGATCGCCTCGGCGCCGAGGATCGTCGCGGCCCGCAGCATGTCGTAGTTTTCCGCGCCCCCGGCCGCCATCGCCCACAGCTCCCAGTGGTAGCCCACGCCCTGGATCTGTCCGTGGCTCCCCACGGCCATGCGGGCGTCCGCCTCGAGCATCTTCTTCACGAACTCGCCGTGGCGCGGGAAGACGTATTCCTCTTCCAGGAACCAGCCGCCTTCCCCGGGACTGCCCCCCGCGCCGGGTCCTCGCCGCCGGGCCCGGGCGTCGATGTTCGCCTTGGGAACGAACGTCGCGAGCTTCTCGTCCCCCAGCACGTCCTCGTGGGTGTAGAAGTAGTTCTCGCCGAAGGGTCCGCCGTAGGAAACGAGCAGCGTCGGACTGTTCGTCGTCTCCGACGTCTTGAAGAGTTCGACCACGTCCGAATAGATCGGAGCGATCGGGAGGTTGTGCTCGATGCCGGGGTATCCGTCGATCGCGTGCGTGAGGTCGATCTTGTAGTCGAGCCCGCCCTCCGTCGTCGGCATGAGCTCGAGGTCGCGCGCCGCCTGGATGATCCACTGCCGCTGCTGGCGGTTCCCCGTCATGTACATCTTCAGCGTCTTCGTGTCGAAGTACTCCGCGTAGCGCCGCAGGATGGTCTTCGCGTGATCCGCGTCGCGGATGTTCTCGCCGGTGAACACGCCGGGTCCCGTCGAGTAGATGCGCGGGCCGGTCATCCCGCCCGTCCGCACGCGATCGGTATAGCTGAGGATGTCGGTCGTGGCGGTCTGCGGGTCGCGCGTCGTCGTGACGCCGTAGGAGAGCGTCGCGAGGTACTGCCACACCTCCTCAGGATGGACCTCGGGGACGAGCCACTGCGCGTGGTAGTGCGTGTCCACGTAGCCCGGGACGAGCGTCTTCCCGCTCACGTCGATGACGGTGGCGCTGTCCGGCACCTCGACCGAGTCGGCCGGCCCCACGGCGACGATGCGGTTGTCCGTCACCAGCACGACGCCGTCCTCGATGACGAGCGGTTTCATGGCGGGCTCTTCCGGCTCCGGCTCGGCGTCACCCTCCGACTCGGCCGCCGTGTCCGCGGCCGCCGCCTCGGGTTCGGGCGGGGCCTCCTGCGGATCGTCCGGAGCAGCCGCCCCGGCCGTGTCGGCGGGCGCCCCCGCCGGTTCGGGCGGCGTCGCGGGCGCGTCGTCGGGGACCTCCGTCATGGTGATGATGCGCCCGCCGCGCAGCGCGATCGTGCCGCGCGGGATGTCGCGCGGAAGCTGAGCCTCGATGCGGCGCTCGCGGGCCTCGTACGTCTCGGTCGTGTCGGCGAGGACCTCCTCGTCGCCCGCGCGCACCGCCGCGGACTTCTCGGCCACCTCCTCCGCCGCCTGCCGGATCGAATCGGCGCGGGCGAGCAGCGAGTCGGCGACGACCTGGACCGAGTCCGCCTGGAGCCGGGTGATCTCATCCTCGAGTTCCTCCGGCACCTCTTCATCGGCGTTCTCGATGCTGTCCGCCTCGGCACGCTTCTCCGCAAGCGTGTCGGCGATCGCCGCCGCCCTCACGCGGAGCAGGGCACGCCCCCGCGCCGTCTCCTCCTCCTCCTCTTCCTCCGCCTCGACGTGGTCGAGGTCGTAGGTGAAGAGCACGTTCCCCAGGGCCCAGTGCAGGGCGCCGCCATCGGGCGCCCACGAAGGGAACTCTCCGCCAACGTCCGTGACCTTGCGGATCGGCAGCGGAGCGGAATCCAGCGTGATCAGCATGATCGTCGGCGGCTGCTCCCCGATCTCGGCCATGTCCACCACGTAGAGGTCGCGTCCGAACTGTACGAAGGCGCGGTCCCCCTCGGGGGAAAGCATGATGAGGCCCGCGGGCGCCGGCCCTCCCGGTTCCGCGGGGGGATCCGGGTCCGTCGGGTCCGGTCCCTGGCGCCAGGGGAAGACGCGGCGGGGAAGGAATTCCCACTGGTTGGGGTGCGGGTCGCCGATGCCGGCGATCCCCTGGCGCCCGCGCACGATGAGATGGCGCTTCACGTCCGTCCCATCCCAGCGGAAGGAGACCAGGCCCTCGATCGGGCTGTAGGCGTAGATCCGGTCCGGGTCATCCGCCGCGAAGTGCGGGACATCGCGCAGCCCGGTGGGCGAAATCACCTCCGCCTCGGCCGGTTCGGGCCCCACCGCCGGAACCCACACGAACTCGCCGCCGATGGGGCCGAAGAAGGCCCCGGCCGCTTCCTTCAGCTGGCGGGCGGCCCCCCGCGAGGCAACGATTCGCTCGCCGTCGGGCGACCATGCGACGTTGTAGTACAGGGCCGCCGTGGCCGTCAGCCGGAACGCTTCACCGCCGGCCGCATCCACCTTCATGATGTGGCCGCCGTCCGAGTCGTCCCACGTCGTGTAGACGATCCAGTGGCCGTCCGGCGACCACTGCGGGTGGAACTCGCCCACGTCCCCATCGGTCAGCCGGCGCGCTTCGCCATCGGGCAGGTCGCGGATCCAGAGGCGGTCGAAGGCCGTGAACACCACCCGGTCGCCACCCGGTCCAACGACCGGACTGCGGATCTGGCTCGCGGTGACCATGGCCGTGGTGTCGATCTGGTACTCGAACTTCACCTGCGGACCCACATCGAGCTCGACCTCGGCCTCGAACGGGATTTCCGTGGCCCCGCTACCATCCATCGGGACGTTCCAGATCTTGCCGCCATAGGAGATGACGATCGCCGAGCCGTCCGGGAGAAAGGCGTAGCCGGGCAGGACATCGAGCGGCGCCCGCGACTCCTGCTCGTCCCGCTGCACGGGGTAGGCGAGCCAGCTCTCCTCGCCGGTCTCGAGGTCGCGCTTCCGCAGCCCCGTGTCCGCGTTGTGGCGCGTGCCGTACACGAGCCAGCGGCCGTCGGGCGAGATCGCCGGGCGGAACGCCGATCCGTACCGGTTGGTCATCGTCGTCGTCGTGCCCGTCTCGCGGTCGTAGCGGTAGATCTGGTAGAGCGGAAGCACCGCGTTGTACGTCCAGTCGCCGGCACCCGCGGCGTACCAGATGTAGCGGCCGTCCGGGCTGAACGCCGCGCCGATCCGCTTCTGGAACGAGGATCCGGGCAAGGACAGGGGAGACCCGCGCTCCGCGTGGTACATCGCGAGCTGCGCCGCCCCGCCCAACCCATTCGAACGGCTCGCTACGATGTACACCCCATCGGGGCTCCATTCGGGCGAAAGCATGAGGCTGGACCCGCCTCCGGCCACGCGCGTCGTGTCCGTGAGGTCGACGCGCATCTTCCACAGCGCGTCGCCTCCGCTGCGGTCCGAGATGAACGCCACCGACTCCCCGTCGGGGCTGAAGCGGGGCTGCGTCTCGTACGCCATCCCCGTGAGCAGGGGCGACGCCGTCCCGCCCTCGATCGGCATGGTGTAGAGGTCGCCCAGGAGGTCGAACACGATCGTCGACCCGTCGGGACTCACGTCGAGCGAGATCCAGGTGCCTTCGGTCGCCGTGAAGCTCGCCGTGCGCGCGCTTCTGAGCGGCAGCGGCTGCCGGCCCCCGGGTCCACCCGGACCGATCCTCATCTGGGCCGCCGCGGGAAGCGCGACCACCGAACTCGCCAGCGCGGCCAGCGCGACCGCCCTCCCCGTCCGTGCCAGCCTCTCGCGGGGGCTCATCGGTCACCTCCCCGCACGCCAGGGCTTACAGAGGTCGTTACGGCGGGCGCGGTATCCCTCCACGGTTCGTCGGGGGCCGCCCGTTGTCGCGGCCACAGTTCGTCGAGCGTGTCGCCGTCGTAGAGTCGCCCGTTCATCATCACCATGTCGATCGTGTTCGTGTTTCGGATGTCCTCGAGCGGATCCGCGTCGAGGATCACGAGATCGGCGAGCTTGCCCGGCTCTATGGAACCCAGGTCGCCGCTCAGGCCGATCGCGTCCGCCCCCATGAGCGTCGCGGCGCGCAGCGCGTCGTGCTCGTCCATGCCGCCGCTCTGGAGGGCCCACAGCTCCCAGTGGTAGCCGAGACCCTGCAGCTGGCCGTGGCTGCCGACGCCGGTCTGGCCGCCTCCCTCCACCAGGTCCGCGAGCCAGGCCGCGTGCTTCGGGAAGGCGTATTCGTCCTCGTGGAACCAGCCGCCCGGCCCGGGGCCGGTGAAGAGCCCCAGGCGGCGCGCCTTGATGTCGAGTTCCCGCTTGGGCGTGAAGTGCGTCAGCTTCTCGTCGCCAAAGATGTCCCAGCGCGTGTAGAAGTAGTTCTCCGCCCACGGCCCCCCGTACGAGACGAGGAGGGTGGGGGAGTTCACGGTCCCGGAGGTCGCGAACAGTTCCACGACGTCGTTGTACGCCGGGACGACCGGCATCGAGTGCTCGATCCCCGGATACCCGTCCATCGCGTGCGTCATGTTCAGGCGATACTCGAGGCCGCCCTCGGTGGTGGGCATGAGCCCGAGTTCGCGGGCCGCCATGATGAGCCACTGCCGCTGCCTGCGGTTGCCGGACATGTACATCTTGAACGTCTTCGTGTCGTAGTACCGGCTGTACTTCCGCAGCACGTCGAGCGCGTGCTCGTAGCTGCGGATGAAGTCGAACTGGAACACGCCGGGTCCGGTATGGTAGACGCGCGGACCGGCCATGCGTCCGGCACGCACCATGTCCTCGTAGGAGAGCACATCCGTCGTGGCCGTCTGCGGATCGCGGGTCGTCGTCACCCCGTAGGCGAGGTTCGCCTGGTAGATCCAGGGCCGCGCCCAGTGGAAGTCCCACAGATTCCACATGTGGGCGTGCGTGTCCACGAACCCCGGCACGACCGTCTTGCCGCTGATGTCGATGACCTGCGCGCCCTCGGGCACCTCGCCGGCGCCCGCCGACACCGACGCAATGCGGTTGTCGGTGATGACGATGTCGGCGTCGTCGATGATCTCGTCGCCGTCCATCGTGATCGCACGGCCGCCGCGCAGGACCACGGTGCCGCGCGGGATGTCGCGCTCGGCCGTGACCTGGATCTGCCGCTCCTCCGGCGCGTACGCCGTGTCCGCGAGAGCCGCGTCGAGGTCGTAGGTGAACAGGGCGTTGCCGAGCGACCAGTGGACCGTGCGCCCGTCCGCCCCCCACACGGGGAACTCGGCCCCGAGCTCGTTCAGCTTCCAGGCGGGCACGCCGGCCGAGTCCGGTTTCGCGACATCGATGCGCGGCAGCGTGGCGCCGAGATCCGGCACGGTCACCGCGTACAGATCATCGCCCACCTGGGCCAGCGCGAGGTCGCCCTGCGGGGCCATCACGACGGAGCCGGCGCCCAGCCGGAGGATGAGTTCGCGCGGCTCGTCGTCGTCGTGCATCCGGGGCATCGGGAGGTCGGACCGGGGCGAGCGCTCGTACCGCTCAACCGCCGCCGGCACGCCGCCCGCCTCGAGGTTCGCCCGCGCCGTGACCGCCAGATGCTGCCGCCGGTCGGTGTCGTCCCAGCGGGCGGACGAGAGCGCGGTCGTGGCGATCGGCGGACTCGGCGAACCGGGCACCGGGTCCGCGCGCGCCAGCCCGTAGTAGTAGATGCGGTCCGGGTCCGCCGTGAAGTGCGGCGCCCTGCGTCCGCCGGTGGGCCCGATCCTCGTCAGCTCGCCCCCATTGGCCGGAACCCACACGAACTCCGAGTCCAGCCCGAATCCGATGAACGGGTCGACCGCCTCCTGGATGTTCCGCCGCGACGACCGGATGCCGACGATGCGCCCGCCGTCCGGGGACCAGGCGAGCTGCTGGTAGTAGGCCGGCTCGCGGGTGAGATTCGTGCTTGCCCCCCCGTCCGCCGGCACGCGGCGGATGTGCCCCTCGCCCGTATCGTCATCCCACGTCACGTAGGCCACGGAGCGTCCGTCGGGGGACCACGCCGGGTGGTACTCTCCCACCTCGTCCTCCGTGAGTCGCCGCGGCGTCCCGTCCGGCAGGTCCGCCACGTAGAGCCGATCCAGGGCGGTGAAGGCCACCCGCGTCCCATCGGGCGAGGGCCGGGTATTTCGGATCTGCTTCACGACGAAGGTCGGCGTGTCCTCGATCGGGTACTCGAAGTCGACCTCCGGGCCGACCGCGACCTCCGCATTGACCGTGAACGGGATCTCGGAGGGGTCGCTGCCGTCGACCGGGACGCGCCAGATGCGCCCGCCGTAGGAGATGACGAGCGCTTCCGAGTCGGGCGTGAACGAGTAGCCCGGCAGCACGTCCATGGTGGCCGTCGACTCCTGGTCGTCCCGCTGCACCGGGTACGCGAGCCAGCGCTCCTCCCCCGAGTCGAGGTCGCGGAGCCGCACCCCCGTCTCGGTGTCCTCGCGGGTCGCGTAGGCGAGCAGTTCCCCGTCGGGTGAGAGGGCGGGGCGGAACGCGGAGCCGTAGCGGCTCGTCATCGGCGTGCGCGTCCCGGTCCGCCGGTCGTAGACCCAGAGCTGGTACTGCGGGAAAATCGCGTTGTACTGCCAGGTGCCGAGGCGCTGCGCGTACCAGATGTAGCGGCCGTCGGCATCCACCGCCGCACCCAGCATGCGCTGCGCTCCGCTTCCTCCCACCATCTCGAGGCCGGTGCCGCCGTCCACGTGATAGAGCCACAGCTTCTCAAGCCCGAAGAAGGCCCGCGAGCGCGAGACGACCACGTACTTCCCGTCCGGCATCCACTCCGGCGAGAGGAAGACGCTTCCGATTCCCTTGCTGAGCTGCGTCGGCTCGCCGCCGCCGGCGTCGATGAGCCACACGTTCTCGTCGCCGCTCCGGTCCGAGACGTAGACGATCCGCGTCCCGTCCGGGCTGAAGCGGGGCTGCATGTCGTGCGGCAGCCCGCTCGTGAGCCGCGTCGCTTCGCCGCCGGTGATCGGCATCCTGTAGAGGTCGCCCAGGAGGTCGAAGACGATCGTCTCGCCATCGGGACTCACGTCGAGCGAGATCCACGTCCCCTCGCTCGTCGTGAACCGGGCCCAGCGCGCCGGTTCGAGGGGGAGGCCCCGGTCGGGGTCCAGCTTCTCTTCCTCCTGCGCCGCGGCGGGCAGGGGCGCGAGCAGCGGTGCGAGCAGCAGCACGGCGGCTGCCCGGGGGCGAGGGTGGGACGACAGCATGCGCCGACTCCGTTTCCGGAAAGTTGCGGTTGAACCCTTATCCTGTGTACGGGGTGAAAGCGTACGAGAGGCATAGTAGTGTGGGCTGGCACTCGCGACCAACCAACGGGAAACGATCCTTGGCCAACCATCGCGACATCGCGCTGATCTCGGTTTCGATCGACCTCGGAGCAGGCCGACGGGGGGTCGACATGGGCCCCTCCGCCCTCCGCATCGCGGGGATCAGCCGGGAGATCGAAGCCGTCGGGCACACGGTCACCGAACTCGGCACGCTCACGGCCGGCGGGCTGGAGACAAGCGCGGCCGGTGAGAGCGAGCTCCGTTTCCTCGACGAGGTCGCCCACGTCGCGGAGGGCACGCGCGCGCTCGTGGGCCAGGGTCTGAACCGGGGCTGCACGCCGCTCGTCCTGGGGGGTGATCACTCCCTTTCGATCGGCTCCGTCGCGGCGGTCGCCGACCACTACCGCCCGCAGGGCGCTTCCATCGGTGTCATCTGGGTCGATGCCCACGCCGACATGAACCGCCCGGAGACGACGCCCAGCGGCAACATCCACGGCATGTCCCTCGCCGTTCTGCTCGGCCACGGCGAGCCGCGGCTGACGCGCGGCCGGCCGAGCCTCCGTCCCGAGAACGCGAGCGTCCTCGGCGCACGGTCGCTCGATGCCGGCGAGAAGCGGCTCATTCGGGAGCTGGGCGTGCGCGTGTTCACGATGTCAGAGATCGACGAACGGGGCGTGGCGCCGTGCATGGATGAGGCGCTGGCACGCGCCGGCGCCGGGACCGCCGGCTTCCATCTCTCCTTCGACCTCGATGCGCTCGATCCCCGCATCGCCCCCGGCGTGGGGACCCCCGTCCGCGGCGGCCTCACCTACAGGGAAGGGCACCTCGTGTGCGAGAAGGCGTCCCGGTCCGGGCGGCTGCTCAGCCTGGAGCTCGTCGAACTCAACCCGGTCCTCGACGACCGCAACCAGACGGCCGAACTGGGTGTCGGCCTCGTCGCCTCCGCCCTCGGCGCGACGATTCTGTAGCCGAACCCGCCGCCGCAATCCCTGTCCCGCTGGCCGCTCCTTCTCGTATCTCCGATAATGGCAGACCCCACCACGGGCTGCTCACGAAGCCGAAGGAGCGAAGGATGAAGACGAAGTTCGGATGCGCCGGCCTGATGGCCGCGATCGTGGCCGTTGCCAGCGGCGGGTTCGCCGCGGACGCGGCGGCCCAGACCCGCCGGCTGTCGCTCGACCACTACATGGACATGGAATCGGTGTCCGATCCGAGGATCTCGCCGGACGGATCGCGGATCGTCTACACCCGCGGCTGGGTGGACAAGCTCAATGACCGGCGGGAATCCTCGCTCCGGATGATGAACGCGGACGGAAGCCGGCCACGGCACCTCGCCGAGGGCGGGGGGGCGCGCTGGTCGCCCGACGGGACCCGCATCCTGTTCACGGCCGCGGGCGAGCCCTCGGGGAGCCAGATCTTCGTGCGCTGGATGGACGACGAAGGCGCGACGACGCAGGTCACGCGTCTCGGGAATGGGCCGTCGTCGCCGCGCTGGTCGCCGGACGGCAACTGGATCGCCTTCACGAGCCGCGTGGACGACCGCGCCGACTTCGAGGGGGTCGACCTGCCGTCCCGTCCCGATGGCGCGACGTGGACGGCGGGCCCGAAGATCGTCGAACGCGCCGGCTACAAGCGCGACCGGCAGGGCTACGTGGACACGGGATGGACGCACGTGTTCGTCGTTCCGGCCAGCGGCGGCACCGCCCGCCAGCTCACCGGCGGCGACTGGAATCACGGCGGCATCGCCTGGAGTCCGGACGGGACCGAGATCTACTTCACCTCCTACCGGGAGCCGGACTGGGATCGTCCTTCGAACTGGCAGGAGTCGGAGATCTACGCCGTGTCCGTGACTTCCGGCGAGATCCGGCGGCTCACGAACCGGCGCGGCGGGGACTCGGGCCCCGTCCCATCCCCGGATGGCCGCCTCATCGCCTACACGGCGGGCGACGAACACCGGGACACCTACCGGAACAACCGCATCTACGTCATGAACCGGGACGGGTCCGGCTCGCGGCTCATCTCCGGGGATTATGACCGGCAGTCCGGCGGCTTCCAGTGGGCCCCGGACGGGAGCGGCGTCTACTTCAACGTGAACCGGGAAGGCTACCGGCAGCTCCACTTCGCCTCGGTCGACGGCGGCGTCACGCAGTTGACCGAGGGCAAGCAGCTCTTCTCGCTCTCATCCTTCTCGGACGACGGGATGGCGGTGGGCACGCTCTCGACCGACCACGAGCCCGGCGACATCTACCGCTTCTCCCTCTCGAATCCCGGCGACGCGACGCGGCTCACGGAGGTGAACGCCGACGTCCTGCACGGCGTCACACTGGGGGAGGTGGAGGAGGTGTGGTACGAGTCTACGGACGGCTTCCGGGTCCAGGGCTGGATCGTGAAACCGCCCGACTTCGATCCCGGGCGAGAGTACCCGCTCATCCTCGCCATCCACGGGGGGCCGCACAGCATGTATAACGGCGGGTTCAACTTCGCCTTCCAGGAACACGCCTCGAACGACTACGTCGTCCTCTACACGAACCCGCGCGGAAGCACGGGCTACGGCACCGAGTTCGCGAACGCGATCAACCACGACTATCCGGGGGCGGATTTTCCGGACCTCATGGGCGGTGTCGATGAGATGCTGCGGCGCGGCTACATCGACGGAGACAACCTCTTCGTGTACGGCTGCTCGGGCGGCGGCATCCTCACCTCCTACATCGTCGGGAACACCGACCGCTTCCGCGCCGCGTCGGCCAATTGCCCGATCGTGAACTGGATGTCCGCCATGGGAACGTCGGACGCGATCGGCTACCTGCGCACGTTCGAGAAGCCGTTCTGGGAGGACGAGGAGGAATGGATGGACCGGTCGTCCATCTTCTACGTGGAGAACGTGACGACGCCGACGATGCTGATGACGGGGGAGATGGACCTGCGGACGCCGATGGGGCAGACCGAGGAGTTCTACCAGGCGCTCCACTACGAGGGCGTGCCCACGGTCATGGTCCGCTTCCAGGACGAGTGGCACGGGACGAGCTCGCGGCCCTCGAACTTCCTCCGCACGCAGCTCTATCTGAGGAAGTGGTTCGAGCAGTGGGGGACCCACCGGGCGGCGGTGACGACGGAGGATGGCGAGGGCGGCGGCCGTTGATACAGGCGGGATCGCGGATCGAGCGGGCGTTCGAGGGGCGAACGGCGTTCATCCCCTTCCTGTCGAGCGGGTATCCACGGCCGGCCGACACGCCGCGCCTGTTGGAGCGGCTCGCGGCGGACGGGGCGGACATCATCGAACTCGGCATCCCGTTCAGCGATCCGCTCGCCGACGGCCCGACGATCCAGGCCGCGAGTTGGCGCGCGCTGGAGCAGGGCGTGACGGTCGAGTCCACGCTCGACCAGCTGGCCGAGGTCTCCGCCGATCTCCCGCCCGTCGTCGTCTTCTCCTACCTCAACCCGATTCTCCGCATGGGGATCGAACGCTTCCTGGAGCGGGCCGAGGCCGCGGGAGCGGCGGGTCTGCTCGTCACCGATCTTCCCGTGGGGTCGCATCCGCCGCTCGAGCGCCGACTCGCTTCGGGTCCACTGGACCTCATCCCGCTCGCGGCTCCGACCACGCCCCGGGGGCGGCTGGAGACGATCCTCGGTCACGCCTCCGGGTTCCTCTACTACATCTCCCGCCTCGGCGTGACGGGGGCGCGGGAGGCGCTCGACGCCTCGCTCGAGGCGCAGGTGACGGGCCTGCGGAAGATGGTGCGGCTGCCGGTGGCGGTGGGCTTCGGCATCTCGACGCCGGAACAGGCGGCGACGGTGGCGGACATGGCGGACGGCGTCGTCGTGGGGTCCGCCCTCATCGCCGCCCTGGGCCGCGGCGAGGCCGCGTTCGGGGAACTGTCCGCCGCCCTGGCCGCGGCGGCGCACCGCCGGAAGCCCGCGGGGCGGAATCCAATGAAAGAGGGAGCAGCATGACGAAACGCGTTCCTTGGCCCGCGATGCTGGTGGCCGCGACAGCCGGGGCCGCGACGGCCGGCCCCGCGGCGGCGCAGGACGGGTTCGGGGCCGCGGTCTGGGCGCCGGCGGCGGACGAGATCCTCGTGCTCAAGCCGCAGTTCGGCCGGGGGCCGGCGTCCGTGCTCGTGTTCGAGAAAGGCGACGCCGGCTGGGCGCAGGTCCAGGAAGTGTGGTCTGCGGGGTCGCTCCTCGGGGAGTCGTTCGGCCGTGCGCTGGCGCCGGTGGAGGGCGGATTCCTCGCGGCGAGCGGGGATCCGCAGGTGATGATCGGCGCGTACATGTTCGCCCGGGACGAGGACGGCACCTGGGCGGAGTCGGGGACGCTGCCGCTTCGGTCCGAAGCCGACGCGGCCCCCGAGGAGATGAGCATGGGTCGGGTGATGGCGATCCTCCAGCCTCCCGCGCGCGTCGTCGCGGCGGAGGGGAGCGTGGCGCTCGTCTCGGCGCCCGGTGGGCAGGGTGCCGGAAACATGGTGCGCGTCTACGGCCTCGGGGCGGATGGCGCGTGGAGCGCGGCGGGCTCGCTCCAGGTGGAAGATGTCCGGGCGAACGCGCGGTACGGGGCGGCGATGGCGGTCCGTGGCGGGTTCGCGGCGGTCGGCGCGCCGGGGCAGGGAGCTTCCGGCACCGTGTACGTGTTCGCGCGCGCGGCGGACGGAAGCTGGAGCCGCGAGGCCGCCCTCGAGGCGTCGGAACTGGGCCGAGGCGCCGAGTTCGGTGCCAGCCTCCACTTCGTCACGGACGAGGAGCTTGTCGTCGGGGCGCCGTCCGCCGACGGGTCGGCCGGCCGGGTGTTGGGGTTCGCCCGCGGCACCGACGGCGAGTGGGTCGGGACCGGTGTCCTCGCGCCGAGCGCGCCCGGGGCGGGCCAGCGCTTCGGGTCCGCCCTCGCCGCTACCGGCGTCCGGTTGCTCGTGGGCGCGCCGGGGGCGGACGACGGTCGCGGTCGCGTGGATGCCTTCACTCGCCCGGCTGCCGGGACCGGTTGGCGCGGCGCCGGCGCGCTCATGCCCGAGGGCGCCGATCTGGCGGCCGGATTCGGGGCCGCGGTGGCGCTCCGCCCCGGCCTTGCCGTCGTGGGCGGCCCCCGGTCCGAGGGGAGCGCGGGACTCACCGCGGTCTACGAAGCCGGCGTGGACGGCGGATGGTCCCGGCCGGTATGGCTGCGCGCCGGAACGCCGCCAGCGGCCGTGACGTCTGCGGAAGTCCGCTGCGAGGAGGACAGGGCGGCCGGGTTCGACTGCTCGGACGTCGACCTGCAGGCCTACCTTCCCCTGGCCGCCATCGGCGCCGAACCCGGAGAGCGGGTGAGCGACGCCTGGGGCTGGACCGACCCCGAGACCGGCCGCGAATACGGGCTCGTCGGCCGTTCGGGCGGGGCGGCCATCGTCGACGTCACCGACGCCGTCAATCCCGTGTATCTCGGCGTCATTCCCGCGAACCGGAGCGGCGCCCGCGACCTCAAGGTCTACGCCGACCACCTTTTCTTCACCGGCGACGGGGCGGGGGATCACGGCCTGATGGTGTTCGACCTCACGCGCCTGCGCGACGTGTCGAACCCCCCCGCGGAGTTCGCGGCCGACCTGCGCTGGGACGGGATCGGAAGCGCCCACAACCTCATCATCGACACCGGCGCGGGGACCGCCTTCACGGTCTCGACAAGCGGCGACGGGCACACCTGCGGCGGCGGCCTCGTGATGATCGACATCCGCCGGCCGCTCGCGCCCGAGTTCGCGGGCTGCTACACGGACACCGAGGGGCTGATCTTCCAGGGGCGGACGCACGACGCCCAGTGCCTCGTCTACGACGGTCCCGACATGGACTACCGGGGCCGGGAACTCTGCTTCGCCTCGAACGAGACCGCGCTCCGGATCGTCGACGTGACGGACAAGGAGAACCCCCGCCCGATTTCGGCGGCCGCGTACCCCGGTGTCGCGTACATCCACCAGGGGTGGCTCAGCGACGACCGCCGCCACTTCTATCTCGATGACGAACTCGACGAACTCGTGGGCACGACGGACCGCACGAAAACGATCGTCTGGGATGTGACGGACCTCGATGACCCGGTGGTGATCGCGGACTACTACGGCCCCAACAACGCG
Organism: uncultured Gemmatimonadota bacterium; assembly: GCA_964509895.1. Lineage (GTDB taxonomy): Bacteria > Gemmatimonadota > Gemmatimonadetes > Palauibacterales > Palauibacteraceae > Palauibacter. The sequence continues at coordinate 9,316 of CAZDZJ010000128.1, read as the reverse complement.
ACGGACCACAACCTCTACGTGAAGGGCGACCGGATGTACCAGGCCAACTACCAGGCCGGCTTCCGCGTCATCGACATCAGCGATCCGGAGAACCTCCGCGAGGTGGGCTATTTCGACACGACGCCCTATGGTGCCGACCCGCCCGGCTTCAACGGGGCGTGGACCGCCTTTCCGTATTTCGAGAGCGAGACGGTGCTCGTGACCAGCATGCTGGAGGGGGTCTTCCTCCTGAAACCGAGGGGAATTATATACTTAGCTTGAGACCCTCCACTCTTCCATCGACATGATATGGGTAACGTTGATAGAAGAGGAGCTAGGGTGAACAAAGCCCAAGCACGTAAGAAGCCTAGCGACTACGCCTCGAACGAACTGGATGAGGGCATCGCGCACGTCGTCCGTACGTTACAGAAGGAAGGCATCCACACCTACGAGTCGTGCGAAGGCAGACCCCCGATCGATCTACGCCACGGACGGAATCATGCCTTCCCAGACCCGACCGTCCGCTTCAAGGGCACCTACGCGGATGGATACAAGGCCTTGTACATCGCCCTTGAGCATGGCTTTCCAGTCTCGGAACTACGCCGGAGATGGGGGGTGATGGACAACGAGCTTATCGGGCCTACATGGGAGCTTGTGCTAGCACGTCCCGTTGATGATTAGCTTTTCGCACACGTCGCAGAGGTCGTAGCCGCCAGTACCGGATACCTTGTTCTTATCCTTGATTAGGCTACCGGGTCCGCAGTTGGTGCAGACGTGGTAGACCTCGATGTCATCCTCGTCGCTGTGAAACGCCGGAACTCGCATTTGCTCTCCTTTGTTGTGGTCGACCTAACACCTACCTTCTCGCTTGCGACAATCCTATCCAACCGCTGTTTCGCCGTCAAAATCTCGAACGGACCGAAGAGGTGCTGGTAGCCTCCCTCGACGATGACGTACTCAACCGTGAGGTCTGGACGACGCCGTTTGGCTGCTGCCTCAAACCCGGCCGATAGCCCGGCCTTACCGAGAAGTCTCTTGGCATAGGCCAGCCCTCCCTCCCGCATCACGCCTTGGATGAAACGACTTGGTCTACGCCCAAGCTCATCGACATGCCTGTGGTATAGCTTCACCATCTCCTTGTGGAACTCCATCTCGGTCTTCCGGTGTTCGGCCATTCTCCTCTCCTACGGACAAACGATGACGCAGAACCGGGCGCGGTTGCTGATGACTCGACGTCCGCTGACCGTCAACTCCACGATCCGGTACTCGTAGAGTCCTGCTGGATTTAGATCGTTGATCGCACCGGCTACCGCCCATGCTTCTGCCCTCCACCCTCCGTTCCCGTCCGGTATGAATTGCTGGATATGAATCGGAGAATCAGACATGGGTTCCGGTTCACCTACCAGGAAGAACTCACCTATCTGCGGCCTCGGCTCGTTCGGCGGTCCCGGAGGCGTCACAGGACCGGGGATGAGAACCTGGACCTCCTTCGATCCTCCACGACTTACCTCCCAGTCCAGATTGAGCTCGATGTCCACAGCCAGGAACCACCGCTCGGGATCGTAGCCCGGAGGTGCTCCGGGAGTGAATGGCTGCTCACCGCCGCAGGCCAGTGCAGTTGTGAGCGGAATGATGAGCAAACCGATGGCAACGAAACGATGCATGGCAGGAACTCCTTCCTTCCGCGATGGGTGTCGGGCCTTGCACACCCACACGCAGAGAAAGCGGAAGGTCCCTGCCTATTCGCCAGCGCCTCGGGGAGCTACCCCTCGACTGCCTGGTACATCGGCTGTTGTATTCAGCAGAGTGACCCGACTCGGGTCTCTGCATGTGGAGCGTGCAAGCGACAAGGTAGGAGTTGGTGAGGTAGGTTTGCAACACAAGCCAAGGGTCCGATATTATGGGGTTGGTGCGTTTACCCAAGAGGAAGAAAAACCGAAGGTGGCTGTGCTGGAACAGCAGCAACACAAGTACAAGGGCGACGTGACGCCGGAGCGGTTGGCCAAGGCCTTGCTTCGACGCGTGAAGTCCTTCTCCGAGGAGAAGATCAAGAAGCCCGTCGTACGGGACACGAAGCCCGAAACGACAGCTCAAACACGATAACGAATCCCCCCGGTCGGATTTGAACCGACGACCTTCCGTTCGCTAGGCGGATGCGCTGTCCAGACTGCGCCACGGGGGGCCAGAGAGCGGGTCCGGGGCCACCAACCCCGGCCCGCTTCTCGCATCATTAGGAGCCCACCCCCAAACGTCAACTTTTTTCGTTCGTGGCTCAGTCAGCCCGTTAGATCCCGGTACATCAGCCGCCGACCGATCATGCCGGCGGTGGTCTCCCGCATCTGGTCCAGCGTGTCGAGGTCCCTGACGTTGTGCCGTCCGGCGAACTCGTTGACGTACCTCTGAAGATGCTTCTCCGACATCCTGTGGTAGATGCCGTGAAATCCGCGCTTCATCAGCGCCCAGAAGCTCTCGATGCCGTTGGTGTGGGCCATTCCGCGGACGTACTCCCCAATCGAATGGGAAACCGCCTCATGATTCGGCAGCCCGCGATAGGCACCGGAACCGTCCGTGTAGACGGTCGTATCGTCGCCGACATGGGCCGACACGAACCCTTGTAGCGTCCCCGCGTCCGTCCCTTCGACGACATGGGCCGACACCCTGTTGCTGTTCCGGTCCTTGGCCCCGACGACGGGTGTCTTGCCGACCGTACCCCGCTTGCCCTGTCGCTTCGAGGCGTGCTTGCTCCTGTCCTTGCCACCGACGTAGGTCTCGTCGACCTCGACCGGACCCTGGAACGGTTCATCCGGCAACGCGAAGGCGTAGGCCTCGCGGATGCGGTGCAGCATGAACCAAGCAGTCTTCTGCGTGACGTCGATGTCGCGATGAAGCTTCATCGACGAGAGGCCCTTGATGCTGGTGAGGTAGAGGTAGATGGCAAACGCCCACTTCCTCAGCGGGACACGGCTGGACTCGAGGACGGTTCCCGTACGGACGGAGAAGTACCCCCGGCAGTCGCGACAGCGGTACGGCATGGGCCTGTGGCCCTTGACCTCATGCGTGTTGACGGAACCGCACTTCCCGCAGCACCGGCCCGAGGGCCACATCTGGGCCTCGAACCAGAGACGGGCGGCGTCCTCGTCGGGAAAGAGTTCTGCTAGCTGGAGAAGGCTGATGCCTTCGCGATATGATCGACCTGGCCCGGAGAATTCCCTAGGCACGGTGACGGGTTCGGGTGGTAACGGGTTCGTTCATGTACTTCCTCCTTGGTGTTGGTTGCTTGGTGTACGGGGAGTAGTATACGCGCTGGAGGGCGGTTTTGTCAAGTTCTTTATATAGATCTGCGGGCGGCTGCGACCGATCCGATCCCGCTTGACGAGCTCCGATTCTGCATCCTATCCTGTGCCGCCACGAGCCTATTCTTCCACATCAAACAAGGAGATCACGCGATGCCGGATTTTCACTTGTTCCGTGTTCGCGTTGAAGCATCTCGTCAGACTGATCTTTGGTTCGAATCATCTGCCACCGATTCGCCAATTCTCAGCGCCTTGGAAGAAAACCCCACAGCACACTCCCGGAGTTCTGGACAGTGGCATATTGGTGGCCTAATCCCGTTACATCAACATGGGTACTATTTCAAGTTAGGCCGTATTACCAAGCGGATCGAACCTCAATGGGATCCAGATCGTCAAGATTTCATCGATGTGGAAGCGGAACCTGCTCCCTATACGCATGCGTTACTAGATCTAACTACGCAGGTTTGTGGGTTGGCTCTGAATCCGGACATAGCATCAACAGTACGCACGTTGGGGAACAGACTTGCTATGCTTCTAAATGCTTCACGGACCATGGCACAACGTTATACGTTCTATGTTGCTGAGATTTCAAACCCGGATGATTTCGTAACCCAGGTACGGCAAGCATACGCAATAAGACGGTTTTCCTTCACCGCTCGACGTCCGAATTTTCCGGACCCATCTGAACTTGGTCACGCCGCAGAGGAATACGCTCGTGAGACCAACGCAAGCTACGTTCGCTTGTATGCTACGGGTGTTTCGTTGAATCCAGATAGGGTTGAGCGACAGATAAGAGAGGCCTTGGATAGAGGCAGGGATGTCAGCGCTCGCATTGAAGCGCAAAGAGGGGCGAAGGGGCGTACGATAAAACCAAAACACAACCCGATGATTGTAGGGGACAGAGATGTTGAAACGCACGAACAAAAGAGAGCAGCTCTCGAACTTATCCGGCGACGGTACAGCAATCTCAAAGAAGAGGATGAGGAAGCCTAGAGGCCCGTTCAATCGTTGGTTTTGGCATTGGTTCGCATCCGGAGAGGGTGAAGGCTCGTCGGGGTATACGTACTACATGGACTGGGGTCTTACCGTCGATGCCGTACTTGGTCTTGGTCTCATGTATCTGTCACCTATCCCACTTGCTGAAGCGGCAAGGACATTTCTTCTCCCTGTTGTAGGAATAATGATCGGTATTTCCTTTGCGTGGGTTGCAAACGCCAACGCGATTCTCCACACACCCGAGATCGAAGGTGTTGCCAGAAGGATGCGAGGCGGGCTAGTCGGAGTCGTTTGGGAGTTTCAGCTTGCTGTGCTGCTCTTGTTGATGATCCTAGTGCTCTGGGGTCTTGCAAGCTTGCGGATCTTCGATATCACATGGCCGACGCCGGGACGGTACGTATGGTACAGCGTTACCGAAGTCGTGCTGTACGGATCTGCTAGCTTTGCTGTACGGGTCTGCTGGCGCATAGTTCGAGACGTGCAGAATCTCTTTGTTACACGACACCGTGTTCGGGATGTAGATCTTATGCCGAAGGAGTTGGGCAGCGAGTCTGACGGGAATCATTCAAGCTAAGTATATAATTCCCAAACCGAGACGCACCGAACTCGTGCCCTGAAGGCCGACCCAACGCGACGGGAGATCAGATGACGGCAGACGGACACATCGTTTACTGCGGGGAAAACGGCCCGCTACTCGTTCGGACCCCGCTGCGCGTGCGCGGACCGGGAGCGGAGGACGAGGTGGAGAAACCGAAAGCCGCGCTGTGCCGCTGCGGGGCGTCCGCGAACAAGCCGTTCTGCGATGGGGCGCACCGCGACCTCGAATTCCGGGCCGCCGGGCCGATCGACACCGCCCGCGCGATCTCCGAATCGGATCGCACGGCGGACGAGGCGGCCGGCGAACTGGTCGTGACCGCTCACGCGAACGGTCCGCTGCACTTCGATGGGGTCGTGGAGATCGGCGGAGATGGTCATGAGGGGTCCGCACGCTTCCGTCAGCCCTGGCTGTGCCGCTGCGGGGCGTCGGCGAACAAGCCGTTCTGCGATGGGTCGCACAAGACGAACGGGTTCGAGGCGGAGGGTCTCTGAGCGCGCTCTCCCTCTACCCTCTCCTCTACGTCGCGTGGGCAGACGGCGAACTCGCGCCCGAAGAACTGGAGATGCTGCGCCGCCGGGTGCGCGAGGCGGGCCTGTCCGAAGGGGCCCTCGCCGAGTGGCTCGACCCGGGAGCCCCGCCGTCGGCCGAGCGGCTCCTGCACCTGCTCGACGATCTCCGGCGCCGGGCGGTCGAGGTTTCGCCGGAGCGCCGGCGCTCGCTCACCGAACTCGGCATCGCGCTCGCGGAGGCCGACGGCGAGCACCCGACGCGCCAGGAGCGAGCGGCCATCCTCCGGATCGAACGCGCGCTGGGACTCGACGGTCCCGACGCCGTGGCGACGCTCTTCGATCCGATCCGGCCGATCGCGCCCCTGCCCGCGGTCCAGCCGCGGTTCGACCCGGCCGGGATGGCCCGGTTTCTCGACGGACCGGCGCCGCGGACGCGGCAGCGCGTGCTCGCGCTCCTTTCGGATGGCCGGTTCGAAGCGGCCTCCGGCCTCTCCACGCCCGACTACCGCACACAGGTCTCGGAGTGGTGCCGGCTGCTCGCCGACGAGGGCCTCGGCGCCCTCGGCTACCCCGCCGAATTCGGGGGCGGCGGCGATCCCGCGGGCTTCGGCGCCACCTTCGAGACGCTCGCCTTCTTCGATCTCAGTCTGCTCGTGAAGTTCGGCGTCCAGTTCGGGCTCTTCGGCGGCAGCATCCACCAGCTCGGATCCCGCCGGCACCACGAGAAATACCTGAGGGACGCGGGGACGCTCGCCCTCCCCGGCTGCTTCGCGATGAGCGAGACGCTTCACGGGTCCAACGTGTACGACATCCAGACCACGGCCGTCTATCTCCACGAGACCCGTGAAATCGAGATCCACACGCCGGTGCCGGGAGCCCGCAAGGACTACATCGGCAACGCGGCGCGGGACGGCAGGCTCGCGACCGTGTTCGCGCAACTGGAGGTCGAAGGGGAAGGGCGGGGCGTGCACGCGGTCCTCGTCCCCATCCGTGGCGAGGACGGCGAGCCGCTACCCGGCGTGACGATCGAGGACTGCGGGGAGAAGCTGGGGCTGAACGGAGTGGACAACGGGCGCCTCCACTTCGACCGCGTGCGGGTCCCGCGGGAGAACCTGCTCGACCGCTTCGCCGGCATCGACGACGAGGGCGCCTATCGGAGCCCGATCGCCAGCCCCGGCCGGCGCTTCTTCACGATGCTGGGCACGCTGGTGGGCGGTCGCGTGGCGGTGGGGAGCGCGGCGCTCAGCGCGACGAAGGTCGCCCTCACGATCGCCGTCCGGTACGGGGCCCGGCGCCGGCAGTTCGGTCCGCCCGGGGAGCCCGAGCGCATCCTGCTCGACTATCCGGCGCACCAGCGGCGCCTCCTTCCCCGTCTTGCCGGCACCTACGCCCTCAACTTCGCGCTTCACGACCTGCAGGCGGAGCTGCTGCCCGCGACCGCGGCCGAGGCGGGGGATTCGGACGGATCGGAGGCCACGGGCGCGAGCGATCGCAGGCGCCTCGAGGCGGCCGCGGCGGGGCTCAAGGCCTACGCCACGCGGCACGCGACGGACACGATCCAGGCGTGTCGCGAGTCGTGCGGGGGGCGCGGCTATCTGGCCAACAACCGCTTCGCGGCGCTCAAGGCGGACAGCGATGTGTTCACGACCTTCGAGGGCGACAACACGGTCCTCATGCAACTCGTGGCGAAGGATCTTCTTACCGGCTTCCGTCAGCAGTTCGGAGATCTCGGCGCGCTGGGCATCGCCCGGTTCGCGGCCCGCCGCGCCCGCCGCGCCATGGCGGAGCGCAACTGGGTCATCGCGCGGAAGACGAACGAGGCCCACCTCCGCGATCCGGCGTTCCACGAGACCGTCCTCGATGCCCGCCGCTCGGACCTCGTCCTCTCGCTCGCGCGGCGGATCCGGTCCCGGGTCGGCGGCGGGATGACGTCGTTCGACGCCCTGACAGACTGCCAGCATCACGCGCTCACGGCCGCCCGCGCCCACGTGGAATGCGAGATCCTGCAGTCGATGATCGCGGCGGAGCGGCGGACCCCGAGTTCCGGCGTGGCGGAATGGCTGGAGCGCCTCCGCAGCCTTTACGCGCTGTCCACGATCGAGCGCGAGGCGGCGTGGTTCCTGGAACAGGGCTACCTGGATCCGCCCAAGAGCAAGGCCATCCGACGCACGGTGACGGCGCTCTGCGCCGAGATCCGGCCGCAGGCCATCCCCCTCGTCGACGCGTTCGAGGTCCCGCGGTCCTGCCTCGAGGGTTCGATCGGTCTCTGAGGGGCGGACGGATCGCGCCAACACCGGATCGCGCCGGCTCGCGATCCGCCCCCGGGAGGACGCGAAGGACGGGCAGCTGAACGCGATCCGGGAGGACCTCGCCGCCATCCGCGCGCTCCTGGAGGCCCGCTGAAGCCGGGAACGCGTCCCTTCCGGGAGGGGGACAGCCTGTAGACAGCCCGTTGACGGACAAGGGGATCTTGTGGGGCAGGACGCGGATCTGCTCGTCAGTCGAGGGGGTATGACGAAGGTCAGGGAGGCGATACGGTGGATAGAGCGGGATGGATGGCGGCTGATCCGGGTTCGGGGCAGCCACCGACAGTACAGGCACCCCGTGAAGGTCGGACGCGTTACGATACCGGGAAACCTGAACGACGACCTGGCGATCGGAACGTTGAGGAGCATCCTGCGCCAAGCGGGGCTTGAGGAGAGAGGACAGCGGTGAAGTATGCAGTCGTAATCGAGAAAGCCGGAGACAATTACTCGGCGTACGTTCCTGATCTCCCGGGCTGCGTAGCCACTGGCGACACGAAGCGCGAAGTCGCCGAGAGAATCCGCGAGGCTATCGCCTTTCATATCGACGGGATGCGAGAGGATGGAACCCCGATCCCCGACCCGCAATCGTCCTCTGAAGTGGTGGAAGTGGACTCTACGATGTAGGACGCCCTCCACGGACCCGCGGGCCTCGAACCGCCATCGACCGCGCCGATCGGGCCGTCACGATTCCTCCATGCGCCGGGCGAATGCCTTTACGAGGTCCGGATCCGGCTTGACGAACATCGTCTGAACGCGGGTCGGGGCCACCGTGCCCGGCGGGGACTTCCGCGGCTTGCGCACGTACTTGCGGCGGGTCCAGACGACGGGTGCCGTGCGATTGTGGCGGGCGCCGCTGTGGACCGCCGCCGCGATCGCCGCCTCGAGCAGGTCGCGCCGCGGCGGATTCTCGTCCTTCCGTCCCCAGCGCAGGATGACATGCGCGCCCGAAGCCTGGGAGGCGTGCAGCCAGATGTCGTCCGGCGCCGAGTGGCGGAAGGTGAGATCGTCGTTGTCCCGGGCGCCGCGCCCGACGCGGATCTCCAGCCCGCCGGAGGACTGCAGGCGCGTGTAGGGGAGACGGGTCTCCGCGTCGCGCGCCCGGCGTCCGCTCACGCCCGCGCGGACCGGCCTTCCACCGGCGGCGGCCCACAGGGCGTCCGACGGACCGGTCTCCGCGAGCCGCTCGAGGTGGATGTCGAACTCGGCTGCGCGCCGCCAGGCCTCCTCGATCGCGCCGGGTAGCCGCTGCAGCGCGCGCCCCCGTCGCCGGGCCTCGTCGAAGAAGGCCTCCGCGTTGGTCACGACATCGCGCGCGGGGTCCAGGGCGATCTCGCGCGGGGCCCCGTCGAAGTCCGGCAGGGTCAGAGTGGAGGCGCCCTTCGGCACCTCGTTCTTGTGGGCAAGGAGGATCTGGCCGAGCAGGCGGGGTTCGTCCGGCGGCCCGGCGGCGGCCAGCTGCCTCTCGAGCGCGGCGGCACGCCGCCGGTATCGCTTCCGGCGGTGCAGGAGACGCCTGCGGAGTTGCGCGGCTTCGTTGCCCTCGTCGTCGTCGGTGGCGGCCGCGGGGAGCGCTTCGAGGAGGGGGGCGGGGCCGCCGCCGGGGGCGAGCAGTTGCGCGGCCGCGGTCAGCAGTCC
>CAZDZJ010000127.1:0-13916 GCA_964509895.1 uncultured Gemmatimonadota bacterium | reverse complement strand
TCGAGTTCGACCGGTTCCATCACGGAGTGCGAATCCCGGTTCGGATCCCGCGGGAGACCGAAGGAAAGCTCGAACCGCCACGGCTCGAAGGGCGATTCGCTGTCGCTCGCCCGCTGCAGCCACTCCCGCAGATCCTGGCGGATCGCCTCGATGCCGTCGAGCCAGACCCGATCGATCGCCGGCACCAGCCGGTCCCGGAAGTCTGCCGCGACCTTCTCGATCACCTCCTCGAGGAGTTCGGACGCCCGCGCCCGGTTTTTCCGGCTCACCGGCAGAAGCGGTCTCTCTGTCGTGCTCTCGGCCTGCAGCCTGGTCAGGAGTTCGAACTGGACCTGATGCACGAGCGAGCCGCGCTGGAGCGGGTCGAGCGCCTCGATCCCGACAGGGGCCTCGCGCGGCCGAAGCCCCTGGATCGCATGGAGGTAGAAACGGTACGGACACGCCGCGAAGTTCTGCAGCGCCGTGGCCGAATAGGGCCGCACATCCGGTGACCGCTCGGCCAGCGCGCCCGCCCCCCGCTCGGAGAGCTGGACGAGGCCATCCGCCCAGGTCCAGCGCGTCACCTCCCAGCGGTAGGCGCGAAAACGAAGTGCGCGCGCCAGGTGGGGGTTCGTGTGCAGGAGATGACCCGCGGCCTTCACGGCTCGTCCTCCGCGGAGGTCGTGCCTGTCGAGTTCGTCGAGCACCGCGAGGTCGTACTCCGCCTCGTCGATCGCCTGCTCCCGCGATCTGGGCGCCGGCCAGCCGATCCGCGCGTCGGCGACCTCCTCCGCCCGCTGTTCCAGGTCCTTGAAGCCGGGAAGCCGTCCCTCGCAGGCGCGCGCCGCCTCGAGCGCGTAGAACGAAGGGACCCGGGGGCGGGTCTTCATGGCGTCCATGCGCGGGTAGGAGAGGACGACCTGCCTGCGCGCCGCCCCGACGGCCATCCTGAAGGCCAGCCGTTCCTCATCGACGCGGTCGCGGTTGATCGGGAGACGGCCGGAGGCCAACCGGCTTCGCAACGCGTCCAGCAGGATCGGATCCTCTCCGATCTTGGGAGGGAACATGCGTTCGGCCATGCCGGGGATGAACACCACATCGAAGGCGGCCCCCCGCGCCGCATCGATGGGTCCGACGAACACCCGGCCGTAACGATCCGTCGGTGGAGGCTCCGTAACCTCCGACAGTCGGGGCCCGAGAACGCGGAGGACCTCCTCCAGCGTCACCGGACCCAGCGGGCCCATCGGAGCCAGCGAAGTCAGCGCGGCGAGCACGCTGTCCGGCCGCCGAAGCGAGCGGGTCGCAAGGGCCTTCAGCGCGGCGAGCCAGTCGTCCCAGCGGGCTTTCGCGGGCAGCGCGGCCAGCTCGGCCAGGAGCGGCAGCGCATACTCCCGCAGCGCGTCGAGATTCGCCCGCATGCCGTCGATCGACGCCAGGCGCGGGTTCTCGGCATCCTCCGCCTCCAGCGCCGCGCGCCTGAACTCGAGTTCGTCGGCGAGCATCGCGAGCCGCCTCTCCCAGCGATCCAGACCGCCCACCACCGAGGCATCGACGAGCAGCTGCTCCCAGCGGCGCGGCACTCGCCGCGGCTGCTCCGCTGGGGGCTCTTCCCCGTCACCCTCCTCATCTCCCACGCGTTCATCGTCCGGCACCTCGCCGATCGAGACGTATTCGGAAAAGCGGAGCGCGGAAAAATCGTCGGCCCGGCACCGGAGGAGTGCGAGAAACGCCCGCCCCGGCGGATTCGGGCGCCGGACACCCCGCGCGAACCAGGGCCGGATTCCGGCGCGTGACAGCGCTTCCTGGAGATAGGGTCGATAGTCTTCGGGCTGGCGGAGGAGGATGGCGCACCGGTCGAACGGGGTGCCGCCTTCGGCGAGGGCCGTCAGCCTCCGGGCGATCTCCACGGCCTCGCGACCCTCGCCGGGGGCGGAGAAGACCGTCACGGCTTCGTCCGCGCGGGAGACGGGAGGCGCCGGACCGAAGAGGTGCGCGTGGAGGCGCCCGATCGCCGGATGGATCCGGGGGACTCCATCGGCCGCCATCCCGCCGGAGGCGTCCGCGCCCGGAACCGGGTCCAGGAGACGCGCGCCCGCTCCTTCCAGCTCCAGCCGCGTGCGGCCGTCCCCCTCCGGCACCGTCGCGAAGACCTCGCTCCCCCGCGCGATCAGGGCCGCGACGAATCGCCCCTCGAGTGCCGTCCAGATGCGGGCATCCAGAATGAGAAAACGCTCGTCCATCATCGGATGCCGCGCGCGGGGATCACCCAGGACCGACAGCGCTGTCTCGAAAACGCCGGCTCGATCCGCCAGCCCCGCCGCCCGCCATTCCGCGTCGACCGCCCCGGCGAACGCGGCGAGATCCGCGTCCACCGCGGCGATCTCCGCGGGCGTGACCTCCGCCATCCGCAGCACATCGAGAGCCCGGCCCATGGCGCGAATGAAGCCGGGTGTGTCCGAAACCGCCGCGAGGCGGCCGAGTTCCCGCGGATCCAACCCCATCAGCGCCCGGGCCACGATGGCATCCCGGGCCGTCGCTTCCCCCACCGCCCTTCCGCCGAGAGCGAGCCTCGAGAGAGCGAGATCGCGAGCGAGGAGGCCCAGCGTCGTGCGGCGCCACCCCATCGCGGCTCCAACCATCCCGACGCCGCGGAGCAGAAGTTCGCGAGGACCGTCCAGCGTCTCACCGACGACCGTCAGGCCCCCGCCCGGTGGCTGCGCCGCGAGCCATCTCTGCGCCGCCTCGAGGCGCACGGCAGCGGTTGGCGAGACGATGAAGTGGGCGGAAGGCGCGGGCATGGACACAACCTATCGTCGCGGACGCAACGCGCCATCAACCGGGAGCGGTGCGTTCGCTGCTTGACGTCGCCGAGCACCCTCGGCAAGGATGGGACAAGGCCTGAGAATCATCCTCTTCACCGGCGATGGCGGCCGGAGGACCTGCATGGTGGAGCTGACGCCGGGTAATTCGATCCGCATCGACACCTCGATGGCCGCTCCGGGCGCCGGACGCGTCGCGTCATGACGATCGTCGACCGTCGCGACTTTCTCCAGGGCGCCGCGCTGGCGGGCGCCGGGCTGGCCCTCGGCTGCGGCGGGGACGCACAGCGGGCGGGAGGCGCGCCCCCCGGGGCCGACGCCCGGGGCGGCGCGACGTCCGCGCCACCCCCACCGCTGCTCATCGACGGCGCCGGCGTTTTTGACGCCCGCGCCGGCGCGATGCGCCCGAACACGAGCGTCCTGATCCGGGCCGGCCGCATCGAAGCCGTCGCCCCGGCCGCCGAACTGCACACGGATTCCGACGCCGCCAGGGGCGCCACGCGCATCGAAGGGTCCGGTCTCTTCCTCCTCCCCGGACTCATCGACGCGCACGTACACGTCACGCACATCCTCTACCAGTCGCACATGACCGGCGACGAGGTCCTTCCCTTCTACCTCGGGCACGGCGTCACCTCGATCCGGAGCACGGGAGACAACGTCCCGGCCCAGCGCCTCATCGAACGCTATGCCGACGACCACCCGGAGATCTCGCCGAACGTCTTCCGCTGCAGCTTCCTGATCGACAGGAACCCGCCGTGGCACCCGGACATCGGCTGGTACCTGGCGAGTCCCGCCGACGTGGACCCCTTCGTGGCGGACATGGCGGCGTGGGGCGTGAAGACGCTGAAGATCTATGTCGGCACCGGGCGAGATGTCGGGCGCCGAGTGATCGAGGCCGGGCACGAGCACGGCCTCGTCGTGAGCGGACACCTCCTCGACTACCACACGGCGGACGCCGTCCGCGACGGGCTCGACTGCATCGAGCACATCTACACCGTGTCCAACTTCCTGCTCGACGATCCCGATGACCGCCACTCGATCAACCTCGACTCGGACGAGGCGCGGCGTCTCGTCGACGTGATCGCCGAGCACGGGACGCGCGTCGATCCGACGCTGATGGTTTTCTGGGGGACGCTCCTCTTCATGGACCTCCCCGAGGTGTACGGGCATCCCGACCACGACCCCATGCCCGCGCGCCTGAAGGCGTTCTGGGACAGGGACCGCGAGCGGCGGAGTCTGGACTGGGGCGCGGCCCCGGTTTCCGTGCGCGAAGGAACATGGGAGAAGTACCTGCGCCTCACCGGGATGCTTCACGAGGCCGGGGTGCAATTGCTTGTCGGGACCGACGCCCCGGAGCCGCAGGTCGCGCCGGGCGCTTCCCTGCACCACGAGATGGAGTTCCTCGTCGAAGCCGGGATGCCGTCCGCGGAGGTCCTCTCCGCCGCGACGCTGGAGAACGCGCGGATCCTCAACGAAGAAGCGAACCGCGGCGCCATCGAGACGGGGCTGGTCGCCGATCTCGTGCTCCTCGAGGCGGACCCCCTGGAGGACATCCGCAACACGCGCCGGATCCGGACCGTCGTCCGCGGCGGACGCGCCCTCGATCCCGCCGGGATCCTGGCCGCGGCACCGACCGAATAGTAGCCGGAGACGCCCCATGCACGCATGCCACCAGACCGTCGTCCGAACGCTCCTGGCGACCGGCTGCGCAGCGGCAGCCCTGGCGCCCGGCCCGCTCTCCGGCCAACAGATCACGCTGGTCGCCGTCGGGGACATCGAGTGGTCGCGGGCCACGAAACCGCCATCGATCTTCTACGATGCCCCCCCATCGGGGCGGAGCAACATCCTCTGGCACCGGGAGGATGGCTGGATCCGCGTCCCGTATGCCGCGACGCCCGACTCCCGCGGCTGGCTCGAAACGGCGCTCGACACGACGCTGATCACGGAAGACGCGCATCACCTGCGGGCCCACCACTACGGCCTCTCTTTCGACGATGGCCAGGAAGAGGCGCGCCATCCGTTTCTCGGCGCCGCCGATTTCCTGCGCGACGCGGACATCGCCTTCGGCAACCTGGAGACGCCTCTCTCGGACGACGCGCGCTGGAGCGGCGCCTTCCGCACACCCGCCGCTTTCGCGGACGCGCTCGCCTGGGCGGGGATCGATGTGGTGGCGACGGCCAACAACCACTCGCTCGACGCCGAGGGAGAAGGGCTCCTCGACACGATCCACCACCTGCGCCGGGCCGGCGTCGGCCACGCCGGGACAGGCCGCGACCTGGCCGACGCCCGCCGCCCCTACATCGTGGAGCGCGGCGGGATGCGTATCGCGTTTCTCGCCTACGCCCAGTTCGTGAACGACGGGGGCTCCTCCTTCGCGACGCCGAACCAGTCGGGCGTCGTCCCCATGGACCCGCTCCTGATTCGGGAAGACATCGCGCGCGTCCGCGACCGCGTCGATTTCGTGGCCGTGAGCTTCCACTGGGGCATCGAGAACAGCCAGGAAGTGCATCCGGGAATGCGCGACTTCGCGTACGACGTCCTCGACGCGGGCGCCGACGCCATCCTCGGACACCATCCGCACGTCCCGCGCGGGATCGAGGTTCGGGACGGCAAGCCGATCGTCTATTCGATGGGGAACTTCATCTTCGGGCACGGGCACGACTACTGGATGGACAACATCGCGGTGCGCCTCCACATCGGGATCGAGGGCGCTACCCGCCTGGATGTCCTCCCGGTGGCCGGCCGGGGCGATGCGCTGTCGCAGCCATACCTCCTCGAAGGTGAAGCCGCCCGCGCACTGCTGGAGGACATTCGGACCCGCTCAGCCGAGTTCGGCACCACACTCCGCATCGAAGGGAACGCCGGCGTCATCGAAATCGCGCGGTGAGACCGGCGAGATCGGACCGCTCCGTTCCGGGACCTCGCCATCGGGGGCAGAAGCAAGGGGACAGAAAGATGAAGAAGCCGCTCTGGACGCTGATCCTTCCGCTCGGCGCGGGACTTGCCTGCGCGGGCGCGAATCCCGGAGGCTCCGCGGAGGGGGCCCCCGATCTGGCGGCGCTGGACGCGGTCTTCGCCGAGTTCAGCGGCCCGGACGGACCCGGCTGCGCCTTCGCCGTCTCGAGGGACGGACAGCAGGTGATGGCGCGCGCGTACGGCATGGCGGATCTCGAATGGGGCATCCCGAATACGCCCGAGACCGTGTTCGAGCCCGGGTCCGTGTCGAAGCAGTTCACCGCCGCGGCCACGATCCTGCTCGCACTGGACGGACGCATCGACCTCGATGACGACATCCGCGAGTACTTCCCGGAGATGCCCGACTACGGCGAGCCGATCACGGTCCGCATGCTCATCCACCACACGAGCGGACTCCGGGACTGGGGGTCGGTGGCCGCCATCGAGGGATGGCCCCGCTGGAGCCGCGTGCATTCGCACAAGCATGCGCTCGACATCGCGAGCCGGCAGCGCGCCCTCAACTACGAGCCGGGCCGCTACTACTCCTACACCAACACGGGATACAACCTCCAGGCGATCCTCGTCGAGCGAGTGACGGGACAGACGTTCGACGAGTTCTCGCAGGAGCGGATCTTCGGACCCCTGGGCATGACGAAGACCCAGTGGCGCGACGACTTCACCGAGATCGTGGAGGAACGCTCGGTCGGCTACGGGCGCGGGGAGGACGGCGAGTGGCACATGCTGATGCCATTCGAGAACGTGCACGGCAATGGCGGTCTGCTCACGACGGTGGGTGACCTCCTGCGGTTCACGCGCAATCTCGACTCCGGCGAAGTCGGCGGCCCCGAGTTCATCCGTCTCATGCACGAGGAGGGGAGGCTCGACTCCGGTTGGGGAACCGGCTACGCGGGCGGGCTCCGCGTGGGCGAATACGAGGGTGTGCGCGAGGTGTCGCACGGCGGTTCGACCGCCGCGTACCGCGCTTTTCTCACACGCTATCCGGATCACGGTGTCGCGGTGTCCCTCATGTGCAACGCGCGCGAGGCCGACTCGCGCGGACTCGCGCACCAGGTCGCCGAACTCTACCTCGCGGACGCCATGGCCGGGGAGGCCGCCATCGAACCGGGCGGGCCGGATGTCGACCCCGCGAGGGTCGCCGGCTTCGCGGGCGGATACAGGGATACGCGTACGGGACAGTATCTGGAACTGGCCGCGGACGGCTCATCCCTGCTCCTCAGTGGAGGGCCGGGCGGGCCGCCTCTCTCGGCTGTGAGCGAGACGGGGTTCGCCTCGGCCAGCGGCGTCTCCATCGCGTTCGAGGGCGCGGCAGGCGCAGGCGAAAGGCCCGCCGCTCTCATGAACATGCCCGCGGCGGATGGCGTGCGGATCGAGCCCGTGGATCCGTTTGCGCCAACCATCGCCGATCTCGCCGACTACGTCGGTGCCTTCCGGAGCGACGAGGCCGAGGCGACCTACCGCTTCGAGGTCGAGGCCGGCCGTCTCGTGTTTCGCGACAGGTACGGGGACGGCGCGGCGCTCGAGCCGCTGTACGCCGACGCGTTCGCCGGGGACTCCCGTACGTTCGTCTTCCGCCGGGACGCGACGGGACGGGTCACGCAGGCAAGTCTGAGCGAGGGACGCGTCTGGGACCTCCGCTTCGAGCGCGTGCGGTAACCCGGGCCCCGGCTCCAGGCCGGGCGTCGCCCCCCTCGCGGGCGACCATGGCTCGCTCCCCGGATCTCGACGAGACGGGTCCGGGGACCGACATTGCAGATCCGGCCGTTCGGGCGGCCCGGACCACCGACGACACCGTGCGTGCCGCAATTCAGTCAGGAGGAAGTCGATGAAGACACGGTTCTGGACGCTCATCCTTCCCCTCGCCGCGGGACTCGCCTGTGCGGAAGCGGATTCCGGAGACGGACCGGCGGGTACCGTCGAACTGGCGGCCCTCGATGCCGTGTTCGCGGACCACAGTGCACCGGACGGCCCCGGGTGCGCCTTCGCCGTGTCGAGGGATGGCCAGCAGGTCATGACGCGCGCGTACGGCATGGCGAACCTCGAGTGGGACATCGCCAACACCCCCGAGACGGTGTTCGAGCCCGGATCCGTCTCGAAGCAGTTCACCGCGGCGGCCACGATCCTGCTCGCGGTGGACGGACGCATCGACCTCGATGACGACATCCGCGAGTACTTCCCGGAGATGCCCGACTACGGGGAGCCCATCACCGTGCGGATGCTCATTCATCACACGAGCGGCCTGCGCGACTGGGGGTCGGTGGCGGGCATCCACGGCTGGGCCCGGACGACCCGGATCCACACTCACAAGCATGCGCTCGACATCGCCAGCCGGCAGCGCGCCCTCAACTACGAACCGGGCCGCTACTACTCGTACACGAACACCGGGTACAACCTCCAGGCGATGCTCGTGGAGCGCGTTACCGGCCAGACCTTCGACGAGTTTTCGCAGGAGCGGATCTTCCAGCCTCTCGGCATGACGAAGACGCAGTGGCGCGATGACTTCACCGAGATCGTGGAGGAACGCTCGATCGGATACCGGCGCGGCGACGACGGCGAGTGGCACATGCTGATGCCGTTCGAGAACGTGCACGGGAACGGAGGCCTGCTCACGACGGTGGGAGACCTGCTCAGGTTCACCCACAACCTGGACACGGGGGAGGTGGGCGGTCCGGAGTTCGTCCGCCTCATGCACGAGCAGGGGACGCTCGACTCCGGTCGACAGATCAGCTACGCCGGTGGACTCTTCGTGGGCGAGTACAAAGGGGTGCGCGAGGTCCAGCACTCCGGCGGCACCGCCGCGTACCGGGGCTTCCTGACGCGTTTCCCCGACCACGGCGTGGCCGTTTCCGTGATGTGCAACGCGGCGCAGGCGAACCCCGGCGGCCTTGCCCGCTCGGTGGCCGAACTCTACCTCGCGGACGCGGTCAGCGAGGAGGCGCCGGAAGATCCGGCGGGGGCCGACGTGGACCCGGCCGGCGTGGCCGCCCTCGCCGGCGGATACCGTGATACGCGCACGGGCCAATACATGGAGCTTGCGGCGGATGGTGCCTCGCTCCGCCTCGGTCCGGGACCGGGCGGGCTGTCCCTCGTGGCCATGAGCGAAACCGAGTTCGCATCCGCAAGCGGCATCTCCATCGTCTTCGAGGGTCCGGCCGGCGGCGGAGATCGGCCGGCGGCGGTCATGGACACCCCGGTCGCCGACGGCGTGCGGATCGAACCGGTCGCGGGTTTCGAACCGTCCGCCACGGACCTGGCCGCGTACGTGGGAGCGTACCACAGCGATGAAGCGGAGGTGACGTACTGGGTGGAAATCGAGGACGGCGCCCTCGTATTGAAGGACCGGTACGGCGACGGCGAGTCGCTGGAGCCGGTCTATCCCGACGCGTTCAGGCAGGGTGGCAGCACGTTCATCTTCCGGAGGGACGACTCCGGTCGCGTGACGCAGGCGAGCCTCAGCCAGGGCCGGGTCTGGGACCTGCGCTTCGAACGGACGCAGTAGCGCGAAGCCTCGTCGTCAGACCTCCACGAGGATCTTCCCCTCCGCGCCCCCCGACTCCAGGGTCTCGTGTGCCTCCGCCGTGTCGGCGAGCCGAAACGTCGCGGCGATCCGCACGTCGAGTTGACCGGCCGCAAGCCAGGTCGTGAGATCGCGAACCGCGGCGCGCCGGGCCGCCGGGGGAAGCAGGTAGCCCTGGACGAAGTGGATGCGCTGGTCCTTGAAGGCGAGCGGATAGTACGCGAGCCGCAGTTCCGGACCGGACGTTGACGAGTACGATGCGATGGTGCCGTTCTCGCGCAGCACCGCCACGTCCGTCTCCAGGTTCGCGGCGAGATCCACCTCGATCACGCGGTCCACGCCCTTTCCGTCCGTGAGTGCCAGGACCCGGTCGGCCACGTCCTCTTGGGGGTAGTCGATCGAGTGCCGCGCGCCGGCGGCGAGCGCCGCCTCCGCCTTGGCCGCGCTGCTCACCGTGGCGATGACTTCGGCGCCGCCGAGGGTGGCGAGCTGGACCGCCAGGTGGCCGACGGCCCCGGCGCCGCCGTGCACGAGGATGCGCGCGCCGCCGACCGGCCCGTCCCCGTACACCGCATAGTGTGCCGTACAGCCGGGAACGCCGAGCCCCGCCCCGTCGGCGAACGAGGCGACATCCGGTAGCGGGACGGCCTGCACGGCCGGCAGCGCCGGGTACTCCGCCGCCGTCCCGAACGGGCGGCCGAGGCCCTGGGCATTCCACAGCCAGACACGTTCGCCGATCCGGGTCCGGCTCACCCCCTCCCCCACGGCGTCGACCGTGCCCGCTCCATCGGAGTGTGGCACGATACGGGGATGGGGCACCTTCATCCCGAGCCACCCGGCCCGCCGCTTCGTATCGGACGGGTTGACGCCCGATGCCGCCACGCGGACGCGCACCTCTCCGGGCGCCGGGTGGGGTATCGGCCTCTCCCCGAACCGTAGCACCTCGCGGGCTGGACCCGTCGTCTCATACCAGATAGCTCTCACGCGCCGCAATCGGGCGCGCGCCGGGGGCCGGGGCAATGCCCCCGTCGTCGATCCTTGTACATTGCCGGCTTCGTCGACGCCGACGTGCGTCACGAACCGAGAGAAACGGAGGGATGAGTTGAAGCTCGAAGGGACCGCCGCGCTCGTCACGGGAGGAGCGCGCCGCATCGGCCGTGCGCTGTCGCTCGGCCTGGCAGAGGCCGGTTGCGACCTCTTTATCCACTACCTGAACTCGGCCGCAGCCGCCGAGCGGACGGCGGAAGACGTGCGCGCACTCGGGCGGCGGGCCTGGACGGCCGGCGCGGATCTGTCGGACCCCGAGCAGATCGACCGTCTGTTCGAGACCTTCGACCGGGAGTGCGAACGCCTCGACATCCTGATCAATTCCGCGGCCAGCTTCGAACGCACGCCGTTCACCGATGTGACGGTGGCCGCATGGGATGCCGTGCAGGCAATTAACCTGCGCGCTCCGTTTCTCATGACACAGCGGGCCGCCGCTCGAATGCTCGCGGTGAAGGACCGTCCCGGAAGTCGAGGGGAACTTCCGGCGCCCGGCGTCATAATCAACATGTCGGACATGGCCGGCATCACGGCCTGGCGAGGGTTTGCGCCGCACGGGGTCAGCAAGGCGGGGCTTCTCCACCTGACGGCTGTGACTGCTCGCGAACTCGGACCGGAGGTGCGCGTCAACGCGATCATCCCCGGACCGATCCTCCCGCCTCCCGGCGAGTCGGCGGGGGATCCTGCGTGGCGGGAGAAGGGGCGGCGCGTCCCGTTGGGGCGCACGGGCGAGCCGGAACACGTGGCGCACGCGGCGCGGTTCCTGGCGGAGAACGACTACGTGACGGGAGCGACGATCCACGTGGATGGCGGCGAGCACCTGCTGACCGCAAGCAGGACCTGATGGCGGCATCCGACACCATCCTCATCCGGGATCTGCTCGTCAGGGGCATCATCGGAGTCAACGACTGGGAACGGGAGAAGGAGCAGGACATCGTGATCAACATGTCCCTCTCCGTGGACGCGCGCGCGGGCGGCGAGTCGGACGATGTCGCGGATGTCCTGAACTACCGGACCCTCACGAAGCGCGTGATCGCCCATGTCGAATCGGCGAAGCCCTATCTCGTCGAAGCCCTCGCGCACCAGTTGGCGCGGATCGCGGTCGTCGACTTCGGTGCGCGGAGGGCGAGGGTCCGCGTGGAAAAGCCCGGGGCGCTGCGCTACGCCCGTTCGGTGGGGATCGAGGTCGAACGGACGGCGGCGGACTACGCGTGAGCGCCATGCCCCGCACGGCCCTCCTCACGCTGGGATCGAACATCGAACCGGAGCGCAACATGGTCGCCGCCCTCGACGCGATCGACGAGCGGTTCGGCGTCGAGGTGGTCTCGTCCGTCTACGAAGCGGATCCGGTCGGTGCCCCAGGAATGCCCCGGTTCCTGAACGCGGCGGTGCGCATCAGGACCGCGGTCTCGCCCCGTGACCTCAAGTTCAGGGTCATCCGTCCGCTCGAACGTCGTCTGGGACGCGTTCGCACCGAGGACCCCAACGCGCCCCGGACGATAGACATAGACCTCGCAGCCGTGGAGGGGCTGGTGATCGAGGGCGAGGATCTGCGATTGCCGGATCCCGATATCCTGATCCGGGCCCATTTGGCACTGCCGCTGGCGGATGTGGCCCCTGCGTTCCGGCACCCCACGGAGGGGCTGACACTCGGTGAGATCGCCGCTCGTTTCGGTGAAGTACCGGGCATTGCGAGGCGTGAAGATGTCCGGTGGCCGTGATCCCGGCGAAGCCGTACTTTCGGGTCCCATGATCCGGTCGGAGTCCCCCGGGTGAGGCGCCCTCACCCCGCCCCGCTCCGGGGCCTGCAGGTCGCCCACACCTTTCTTCTGATGGGCCTTGTCGCCGCACCCGCGGTGCGCGCGCAGGCATCCCCTCCCGACGGGGATACGACCGGGGCCACCGCGGTCATCGATACCGTCCTCATCACCCGGCGCGACGTTTTTCTCCCCGAGGACGCGGAAAGGAACTTCATCTACCGTCTGGGGAACGGGCTCCACGCGATGACGCATGCGTGGGTGGTCCGGCGCGAACTCCTCCTCGGGGCCGGATCCTCGGCCGACTCGCTGCTGGTTGCCGAGAGTGAACGCAACCTCCGCCGCCTCGGCCTCTTCCACCGCGTTCGGGTCGACACGCTGCGGCTCGACGATGGCAGGCTGGCGCTGGACGTGCGCACGCGCGAAGCGTGGAGCCTGCAGCCCCGGTTCACCGGCCGGCTCGCGGCGGACGGTACGGTCACCGGGACGTTCGGCGTGACGGAGACGAACCTCGCGGGGACCGGCAACGCGATGCGCGTGTGGTACGTGCGGGAGACGGACCGAGACGGCGTGGACCTGCGGCTCACGTCCAACCGGGTGGGGTCGACCCGGATCCAGGCGAGCGGAACGTGGCAGAACCTGTCGGACCGGGACGTCGTCTCGTGGATTGTCTCGAGCCCCTACCGCGCGCTCTCGGATCGTTCGGCGTTCTGGTACGAGGGGCGGAGTTTCCGCGGACGGATCCCGCAATACCGCCGATACGACCCGGACGTATTGCAGACGACCGAGTGGCGGCGGCGCGCGCTGATCAACCGCGTCACGGGCTCCATCGCGCCGATCGCGAACGCGCGCGGGTTTCTGCGCCTGGGGGCCGATCTGGAAGTGCGCCACGAGGAGCACCTGCGCCTCGACCATCCCAACGTGAATGTCGACAGCCTCGATGCGACGGTGCCGGACTCGGTCTACGGTCTCGTCGGCGTGTTCGTGGAGTGGCGGCGCGCGCGGTTCGAACGCATGGAGCACTTCAACGGCTTCGCCGAAGAGGACGTGGACCTGAGCGACCGCGCGCGGTTCTCCGTGAAGCTCGCGCACAGGGAGTTCGGGTACGAGTCCACGGGGGTCGGCGCGCGCCTCTTCCTCGCCTCGGGCAGGCGGGCCGGCTCGGCGATCCTCAAGGGTGCGCTCGACGGGGGCGGTCTGTTCAACTCGGCGGGTCTCGACTCGGGCTATGTCTACGGCAGCGGAACGGCGGCCCTTCGCACCACCGACCGCAACACGACCTTTTTGCGCGCCATCGGGGGAGCCCAGGAGTCGCCCCGGCCGGGGTCCGAATACGACATCGGCTTCCAGATCCTCCCCCGGCTGTGGGGGCCGCACGCCTTCATAGGGACCCGGACGGTGCAGGCCACGATCGAACATCGTTCCTATCTCGTCGACAATTTCGTCAATCTGACCGGGATCGGCATCGGCGCGTTCGTCGACTACGGAGGCGCCTGGTATCCGGACCAGGACGCGAGACTGGGGGGCAACGTCGGCGTGACCCTGTTCGGCGGCTCTCCGCTGTCCTCCTTCGCGCAGGTCACGAATCTCAACTTCGGTTACCGGTTCGGCGGAGGGATCGGTGACAGCGAAAGATCGAGGTGGGCCTTCAGCGCCGGGGGCGGCCTGCGCTTCTAGCCGAGACGGCTAGCAGGCCGTGGCAAAACCCCGCGTCAGCGCCGAGAGCGGTGAAGCGCTCGCCTGATAAGGAGCGACGAGGGAGCATAGCAGCGCTACGTGACCGAGGAGCGACGCGAAGCGCAGCGTTTCAGGCGAGATGCAGCGCCG
>CAZDZJ010000126.1:0-8686 GCA_964509895.1 uncultured Gemmatimonadota bacterium | reverse complement strand
TTGAACCCTTACATCGAAGACGTGGTCCGCAGGTTCGCCGCCGCGGACTTCGTGGCGCTGGGGCCGGACGCGCTTACCCCCCTGGGTGGCTATCCCGGCAACGACGACGAGGGCCGGGCGATGCAGCGGCAGCTCGACAGGGACGTGATGATGGAGGACTGGGTGGCCGCGTTCCGGTTCCTCCGCGACCACGAGACGACCACCGCGCGAGTCGGGGCCGTCGGGTTCTGCTACGGCGGCGGAGTGGTGAATCAGCTCGCGGTCCGCCTGCCGGATCTGGGCGCTGGTGTGCCGTTCTACGGGTCGGCCGCGGCCGCGGAAGACGTGCCCTCGATACAGGCGCCCCTGATGATCCAGCTCGCGGGTTTGGATGAGCGGATCAACGCCGCCTACCCGGCCTACGAGGAGGCGCTGGAGGCGCACGGAAAGTCCTTCGTGGTCCACGTCTACGAGGGAGCCAACCACGGCTTCCACAACGACACCACCCCACGCTACGACCAGGAAGCCGCCAGCCTCGCGCAGGAGCGGACCATCGCGTTCTTCAACGATCACTTGCGGGGATAAGGCGATCAGTTCCGGCGCCGGGACGGACCCTTGCCAGAGAGCCTGAAGGCTTGCTCCCGGAGGAACAACGTTCCGAGAGGAGGCAAGTCCTGAGCCGCCTGGTCTGGCGGGCGACCTGGACCGCGGCCGCCGTGGCCGTCGTCGTGGTGCCTTTCGGTTATGCAATCACCGAGGTCCATCAGGACGTCTTGATGGGAGCCGGCTGCGGGCTCGCCATCGGCGTGGGCATCGGCCTCCGGGGAGGTGCGCAGGCCGGTCCCTGGATGGGGATCCTGATCGGTTCGATCGTCGGGATCTCCACCGCCCTGGTTGCCGGCGTGGCCCCCTGGGACGGGTTGGCGGTTCTTGTCCCACCCATCCTGGCTCTGGCGGTCGGCATGCATGACGGACTCCGCGAGACCTCGTTCTCCAGCTATCGGGACATGAGCCGCGAGACGTTCATCGTGTCTGTCCTGCTCGCCCTGGGGTTCCTGCCCGGCGTAGTCGCGTTTGAAGGGCTGGCGTTCGCGGCAACGTTCACGGTGGCTCTGCTCGCGTGCATGCCCTGGATCGCGCTGATTTCCGGCCTCCTCAGCCACCGCCGCAACGGATGGCACGACACGCGTCCTCCGCGACTGCTCGTCGTGAGTGCAGTGCTACTGTTTGCTTCCCTGCTCTATCTGATGGTGGGCGAGCAGGTGCGACTGGGTGGTGCGACCCCACGCGTCGTCCCGGTCCTCCAATACGCCGGGATCCTGGGGCTCGGGCTGGCGGCAGTTCCCGCCGCCGCGTTTCTGCTTGGGCGCGTCGCCGTCATGTGGTTGCAGCCGCGGCTTCGGGTGTACGGCCGGCTTGCCGACTACCTGCGCATCATGTGGGTGCCCATCGGCGCGTTCGCGGTCGGCTACCTGATGATCATCGTTCTGTTCGCCGGATTCTACGGCATGCTGGAGCGCTTCAGCCCCGGGGCGTTCGCCGACGCCGCCGTCGGGATCAAGGAATGGCTCTTCTTCGCGTTCTTCACCGGCCTCGCCCAGGACTACGCGACCATCGTCCCGGTGTCGGACGGTGCGCGCGTGTTGGTCGGCGCCCACCTGATCCTCTCGGCGGGGTGGGTCGTCGTACTGTTTGCGGCGGTGATGTCATTCATCGGGCCGAGGCTGGAACGGATCGCCCGACGCCACGCGGAGGAAGAATCATGATGCGTTTGCTCTGGCCGGGGGTCCGGATTGCGCTCCCCGTCGGCCTCGTCGTCGTGACCTTCGGGTACGCGATCACCGGAGACCACACCGACGTCTGGCTGGGAGCGGGCTGCGGGCTGGCGATCGGCGTGGGCGTCGGCCTTCGGGGAGGCGCGCAGGGCAGCCTGTGGACCGGTATTCTGGTCGGCTCGGTGCTCGGGGTCGTCACCGCGACGCTGACCGGCGCTCAGAATCTCGGTTGGGGCCTCATCATCCCGCCCAGCACTCCCCTGGCGATCGGCCTCATCGACGGACTCGGCCGCTCGTCCCTCTCCGGGTACCGGGACGTCAGCCGCGAGACCTTCATCCTGGCCGTCCTGTTGAGCCTTGGCTTCATCCCGGCGCTGGTCGTGGGCGACGTCCCGAGTTGGCCGCTTGTGGCGGCGTACCCCCTCCTGTCCATGCCCTGGACGGCACTGCTGGTCGGCCTGCTCTGCCATCGCCGCAAGGGTTGGCGCGACGCGCGGCCTCCCCGACTCCTGATCATCGGTGCCGGCGCCTTGCCCGTCCTGATGGGCGTCGCGTTCGGGTCGGGCGTGATACAGGAAGACGTCGGGCTGCCCCTCATCGCCGGGATCGTGTGGATCGTCATCACGTTGATCTTGTCCCTGGTGGTGATCCCGGTGGCGGCATTCCTGGGTGGGCGCGCCGCCGCCACCTGGCTACGGCCGCGGCTTCAGGTCTACGGGCAGCTCGCCGCCTACCTGCGGGTCATGTGGGTCCCCATCGGCGGGTTCGCGATCGGGTACATGACGATCATCTTTCTCTTCGCGGGTTTCTACGGGACGCTGGAACGTTTTCGCCCGGGCGCGTTCACCAATGCCGGCGTGGGCCTCGCCGACTGGGTGTCCTTCGCCTTCTTCACCGCCCTCGCCCAGGACTACGCGGCCATTGTACCGGCGTCGGCGAGCGCCCGGATGCTGGTGGGCGTGCACCTGATCCTTTCGGTCGGCTGGGCGCTGGTGCTGTTCGCGGCGGTGATGACGTCCATCGAGCCGAAGCTCGCCCGGATCGCCCGCCGACACGCCGAGGAGGACGGGGACTGAGCCTCAGGCCTCACGGAAGCGCCAGCCGTACATGACGCGGCCGTAGTAGTTGAACATCTTCCGCGCCTCGGGATCGTCGAAGGGGTAGTCCGCCCCGATCTGCCTCGCCGCCGCGAGTCCGCTGACGAAGGCCGTTTCCTGGCTGTTGATCAGCGTGTGCGCGCCGCAGTGCCAACTCCCTTTCCTGCCCTGAATGAAGCGGAACAGGGGGACGATCCACGCCACGTGGCGCACGTCGTGCACGATGTGCTGGAACCACCAGCGCTCGATGACCTTCGCGTCGTCGATCTCGCTGATCGGGTTGTACGTGACCAGGCAGGGCCTGTCCGACCGCTTCGCCCACGGCTGCTGGTTGTGCATGATGTACGTGATCTCGTAGTTGTCCGGCCGGGCGCCGTACTGCTCGATGTGGTTGCTCCGGGTCTCCAGCGCCCTCACCTCGTCGTCCGGCAGGACCGAGGCGTCCGAATGCACGACCGTGTGGTTGTGGAGTTCGCTCTCGTAGCGGATCGACGAGAGGATGTAGCGCTCCAGCAACGACGGCTCATCCAGCATCATCAGCGTCTGGTTCGCGTTGCTGGCGAAGATCACCGCGTCGAAGCTCTCCTCCGCGCCCTTCTCGTCCTCGACCACGACGCCGGACGGCCGCCGATACACCCTGCGGACGGGCCGGTTGAGATAGATCTTCTCCCGGAACCCCGCCGACACGTTCTCGTAGATCCGCCGCGTTCCCTGGTCCCACGTCTGCATCGTCGTCGCCGCTTCGATGTCGAAGAACTCGAGATACCTCGAGAACAGGGAAGCGGGCATGTCGAAGACGTTCGTCGCCATCAGAAAGTTGACGAACATCGGCTTCAGGACCTTGTACCTGAAGTCACCGGAGAAGCCGGCCAGGTTCAGAACCGTCCCCATGCTGATGTAGTTGAACGGATTGAGGGCATTCAGGAACTTCGACCGCGAATGGGTCAGCCGGCCGAAGCGGTGCAGCATGCGCAGGATGCGCTGGAACTTCTCGATCTCCGGTTGCAGCTGCCGCCGGATGTCCGAATCGAAATCGTGGGCGTACGTCTGCCCGCGATACTTGACGCTGTAGCTGAATCTCGTGTCGATCAGGTCGATGCCGAACTGTTCCAGCAGCACCACGAAGTGCTGATATACGGACGGGATGCAGGCCGTGACGGAAATGTCGAAGGGGATCGTGCCGCCGTCCGCCTGGGGCATGTCGACGGTCACGGCATTGCCGCCGAGCTGTTCCCGGGCCTCGAACAGCCGGAAATCGAACCGGTCCGCATCGTGATGGAGCGCCCATGCGGCCCCGAGGCCGGAAACGCCTCCGCCGATGATGGCGATCTTCCGCATGCAGCTCCCTTTCCGGACGGGGGTCCCGGCGCCGCGCCGGCGTACTCCCGCAGACCCGCCCGCGGTGCGCCCGTGGTCCGTCGCGCGTCGCCCACCTTTCGGCCCGCGACCCCGGTTGGCAAGTCGCTCGCGTCGGGGAAACGCTGCTCCGCGCATGGGTGTTCACAGATGCGTGGGCCGTGGGCCGGGAGGTGGTGCCGGCGCGTGCCCGCCGCAAAGTCCGGCGAGCCTTGCTGCCCGGGGGCCGCGCGCGACAGTTTTTTCGGGTCTCTGCGACACTACACTAGTTTCGACCACAGCCATGAACGACGTGATTTTTCCCCGGGAGTTGAGATGAGCAAGCGAACCCCTCTGACGATCTTTGCCGCCGGGCTTCTTGTGTCGACCGCAGTACCGGCACTGGGCCAGGACGTGATGCAGTCGGCCTACCACGACTACCGGCTCGTCCCCGTCGCGGAGGGACTTGTGCGCCCGTGGTCGATCGCGTTTCTGCCGGACGGCGAGATGCTCGTCACGGAGAAGGCCGGCACCCTCCGCGTCGTGCGCGACGGGTTGCTCCTCCCCGATCCGGTCAAGGGCGTGCCCGACGTGATCTCTGCGGGACAGGGCGGGCTCCTGGACGTCGTGCCGCACCCGGACTTCGAGGACAACCGGCTCCTCTATCTCAGCTACTCGAAGCCCGACGAGACGGAGCGCGGGACGACCGCGGTCATCCGCGGACGCTACGCGGACGGTGCGCTCACCGACATCGAAGAGATCTTCCTCGCCGTCTCCGAGGGGCGCGGCCACTACGGATCCCGTCTCGTGTTCGACGGCCAGGGACACATCTTCATCACGGTCGGAGATCGCCAGGCCTCCACGCGCGGCGATCTCTATGCCCACCCGGCCCAGAATCCCTCGAACCATCACGGCACCGTCAGCCGTGTGTACGAGGACGGAGGGATCCCCGAGGACAATCCGTTCGTGAACGACCCGAACATCCGCCCGGAGATCTGGAGCTACGGACACCGGAATCAGCAGGGCATGGTCATGAACCCGGAAACGGGCGACCTCTGGGCCACGGAGCACGGTCCGCAGGGCGGGGACGAACTGAACCTCGTCCAGCCGGGGCTCAACTACGGCTGGCCGATCGTCGGCTACGGCGTCAACTACGGCTCGGGCACCGCGATCCACGAGGGGACCCACAAGGAGGGGATGGAGCAACCGGCCCACTTCTGGGTGCCGTCGATCGCAGTCTCCGGACTCCTGTTTTACACGGGCGACCGTTTCCCCCACTGGAAGGGGAACCTGTTCGTGGGCGGGATGGCCGGTGAGCAGTTGGCGCGGCTGACGCTCGATGGCCAGGAGGTCGTGCGCGAGGAGACGCTCGTGCAGGGGCTGGGGCGCATCCGCGATGTCCGGCAGGGCCCGGACGGGCTGATCTATCTCGCCATCGACGGGCGCCGGGGCGAGGCGACCGCGATCGTGCGCCTGGAGCCGGTCGCTACGCGCTAGCTACGCGCCAGGCTTCACGCGTCAGACGGCGGACGACCCCCCGGGGGACACCGCCCGCCGGTAGGCGTCCGACAGCGCCCGGGTGACCTCGCCCGGGCGTCCGCTTCCCACGGGGCGGCCGTCCAGTTCCACGGTCGGCCGCACCTCCGTCGTCGTCCCGGTGAAGAAGATCTCCTCCGCCGCCCGGAGTTCGTCCACCGTGAAGGCGCGCTCACGGGCGCGGATGCCAAGCCCGGTGCACAGCTCGAGCACGAAGGCCCGCGTCACGCCGTGCAGGATGTGGTTCGTGGCCGGGGCCGTCGTCACCTCCCCGCCGATGACCGCGAACACGTTGTTGTGCGTCCCTTCCAGCACCATGCCCTCGCGGATGAAGATCGCGTCCTCAACGCCGGCCTCCACCGTCTCCTGGTGGGCGAGCACGTTGGGCAGGAGGTTCGTCGTCTTGATGTCCGCCCGGGCCCAGCGCTGATCGGGCACCGTGATGGCGGCGAACCCCCGGTCCCACCGCTCCGGCGTCGTGCGCGCGAGCGCCTTCGCGAAGGCGTAGACCGTCGGCGCGACCGGCTGCGCCGGAAAGGCGTGGGTGCGGGGAGCGGCGCCGCGCGTCACCTGCATGTAGAAGACCGAGAACTCGGCGCCGAGGAGGTCGTTGCGCGCCATCAGTTCGTCTCCGACCTGGCCGAGCGGTTCGACATCCGCCTCGATCCGGAGCGCCCCGAGCCCCCACGCGAGCCGGGCGAGATGGCGCTCGAGGAGAAAGAGGCGCCCGGCGTACGCCGGCACCGCCTCGTAGACGGCGTCGGCGAAGAGGAAGGCCCGGTCGTTCACGGAGACTTTCGCTTCCCCGATCGGGAGGTACTCGCCGTTCAGATGGACGATGATGGTCTGTAACCCCTCCGCTCTCGGGAATCGCCGACGGTTTCGCCGCGCCACGCGCCGGCCCACTAGATGTCCGCCCCGGGTGCATGGGGCAAGGCGGTGCCCGATCTGGTTCACGATCTCGGGGCACGTTAGCGTTCAGCGCGTGGGTCCCGCGGTGGGCCCGTTTCCTTCTGCTTCCGGAGGACCGATGAAGGTTTCGCGGCGAGTTCGCGGCATCCCTGCCGCCCGGTGGCTCTTTCTCGCGGTCATCCTGCCCTCGGCGATCCTCGCGGGCGCGACGGTTCCTGCGCCGGCGCTCGAGGCACAGGAGGCGCGCACGCTCTCCTATGGCGAACCCGAGGACGTCGGCATGTCCCGCGCCGTGCTCGAGGGCGCCCTCGGCCTGTACCACGAGGCGGTCGAGCGAGGTGACATCGTGGGCGCCGTCCTCCTGGTGGCACGCAAGGGGAAGATCGTGCTCCACGAGGCGGTCGGGATGCACGACAAGGAGAATGGCTTGCCGATGCAGCGGAACTCGATGTTCCGCATGGCATCGAACACGAAACCCGTCGTGGCCACCGCGATCGCGCAACTCGTCGAAGAGGGCAGGCTCTCCTACGACGACCTCGTCCGGGAGTACATCCCCGAGTGGGACAACTATCGCGCAGGCTTCATTACCGTCGGCCACCTCCTGTCACACGGCAGCGGGCTTCGGATCCCCACCCTCTTCCTGCAGCCGCTCGGGGAGAACCCGACGCTCCAGAGCGAATCGGCCCGCTTCGGTGCGATCGGGGCCGAGGTGACGCCGGGCGAGACCTACTCCTACAACAATCCGGGCTACAACACGCTCGGCGCGCTGGTCGAGATCGCCTCCGGCCAGCTGCTCGAGGACCGGCTCATGGAGACGGTCTACGGGCCGCTCGGGATGGCGGACAGCTACAACCACCACGCCGGGCACCCCATCGGCGGGAAGCTCTACCGTATGGGAGCGGTCTACTACCAGCGCGGGCCCGACGGTGACTGGGCTCCGGGCGGAACCCCGGGAGGGCCGGTGGCCTATCCCTTCGCGCGTGCCTCGGGCGGCATGATCTCGACGACCTGGGACTATGCGGTCTTCGCCCAGATGTTCCTGAACGGCGGCACCTATGATGGAGCCGAGATCCTCACGCCGGCGTCCGTCGAACTCATGACCTCGCCGAAAATCCACATCTCCGGAGAGGGCGAGGACGCGAGCTACTACGGATACGGCTGGCGCATCGCCGACGGTACGTACGGCCACGGTGGGTCGGACGGCACGAACGGGTGGCTCGATCCCGAGCGCGAGATCATCGGTCTCGTGTTCACGCAGACGCCGCGCGGTGACAACCGGGGGACCCGCCTCGAACGCTTCCGTGAACTCGTGAACCTCTCCCTCGAGAGCAACTGACGGGCGGCGACCGCGCCACGATAGCGGCAGATGACCGTGAACGCGCCGCTGCGGAGCTGCGCGCCCGGGAGACAGGTCACGCGCTTCAGCTCGCTCTGCGGCGCAGCCATTCCACGGTGAGGAGGAGTCCGAGCGCGAAGACCACGAGGAAGGTGGCGACGGCGAGGATCGCGGGACTGATCTGTTCCCGAATGCCCGCCCACATCTGTCGCGGGATCGTCCGCTGCTCCAGCCCGCCCATGAAGAGGACGACGACGACCTCGTCGAACGAGGTGGCGAAGGCGAACAGGGCCCCTGAGATCACGCCCGGCGCGATCAGGGGCAGCTGCACCTTCCGGAAGGTGCGTACGGGTCCGGCGCCGAGGCTGGCCGCGGCCCGTGTGAGATTGCGGTCGAAGCCCGACAGCGTGGCGACGACCGTGATCACGACGAAGGGCATGCCGAGCGTGGCGTGGGCCAGGATGAGTCCGAGGTGCGTCTGGGCGAGACCCACGTTCGTGTAGAAGAAGAACATTCCCGCCGCCGAGATGATCACCGGCGTCACCATCGGCGAGATCAGGAGCCCCGTGACGAAACGGCGGGCCGGCATGGCGGGGCTGGAGAGCCCGAGGGCGGCCACGGTCCCCAGCGCGGTCGCGAGCACCGTGGCGGAGACGCCGATCACGAGGCTGTTCGCCAGGCTCCGCGTCCAGGCCTCGTTCTCCAGCACTTCCCGG